>JAEWAF010000032.1 GCA_023391815.1 Pseudomonadota bacterium | reverse complement strand
CCTGGATGCGCGCGCGGTTGTCTGCGCGGGGGCGCGCGCGGTAAAATTCCCGAGCGCCGTTTCGATTCGCGCGGCCTCCAATGGGCTGCCGGCCTATTCACGCTCGCGACGATTGCCGTCGCGTGGTGGTTCGCAATGGCTTGAGCTATTCCTCGAGCTGGAAATTCAAGCGCAGTCGATAGCGCTGGTTCTTGCACGGGCTGCTCATGATCATCGCGCCCACGGCCTGCACCGCGCCCTCATCCAGGCGAGGTAACAAACTGCTCGCGACCACCTTGATGTCCGTGGGGCTCGCAGCCTTGCCGGGCACCGTGAATTCGACGACCACCGGCCCCTGCTCGTCGAGTTGGCGCGCCTCGGGCGGATAGAAGTCGGAGATATTCACCGGCTTCACCACTTCATATTTGCAGTTCGCTTCGGTCTTGAGCGGCGGCAATGGCGGCCGCGGCTTGCAAGTCGCTTCGAAGGTCCCGGCGTTCACGCCCTCCTGCGCCATGCTCGCGACGACCGCGCGAATGGACTTCTTGAGCACCACGGCCTGCGCCTCGGGTTGCGGGTTGCCCTTCGCGTCCGTGCCGTCGTATTTGATATAGGCCTTGCACTCCAGCTCCTGGTCGGAACCGTTGGTGACGAACACCGTGCGCCTCACACAGTGCTTGTCCCCTTTCTCGCCGCAGTAACGCGGCGTGTCGTCGCGGATCAGCGTGTAGCTCCAGGAGCCGCCTTGCAGCTCGAAGGAATAGCCGTCCGCTTCCTTGACGATGTTGCTCGGCATGGGCGTTCCGCCGGGCGCTGGCGCCGGCGTCCGGTTCTTCGCGGCGGCCATGTGGGAAGAGCAGTCCGCCGACTTGCCGCCGGCGCCGCCCTTGGTCTTCTGGAACACCTCCACCTGGGCGTTGAAGCAGGCCGCGAGCCCCGCCAGCTCGTCGGTGGTCGAGTTATGCGAGTCGACGTAGGCCTGCAACAGCTTCTGCCGGGTGGCCTCGTCCTTGCCGACCGTCGACTGGCTCGCGGCGCCCTTGATACAGCGCAGGTACTCGCCCATTTCCTGATCGAGCTTCAGCAGCGTCTGGGTGGCTGCCTTCATTTCCGCTTCGGTCGCCGACGCGCCGTCCGGGATGCTGACCTTGAAGTCCGGCCGCGTGCAGTCCGCGAATGCCGAGCCGAGCGGGAGCGCCGTCAGCGCGACGGCCGCGAGCACGATCCTCTTCGAAGCAATCACTGCGAATCGCATATCCCCGTCTCGAAGCTTTCGATGCACCAATTGTCAGCGATGCGTCGCCCGGGCGCCAGCGGCGGGGCACCGACTTAACCTTGGCCCGGCCGGCACTGATGCCGGGCCAATTCGTGTACTCTCGGGCGATCATGAGCCGCACGGATCACGTGAACATCGATGCAATGCTGCGCCAGGCGTTGGCGCAAGGGATGGCCGCGACCGAGTTGTGGTCGCTGTTGCTCTCGGTGCTGGAACAGCGAGCCGCGCAGCGCTCGCCTTCGATGGTCCGTCAGCAATGGGAAACGGATCGGTTCGTGCAGCCCTGCACGATCGATCAGCGGACGCTGAACGAGCTGGACTCCCACCTGCTCGCAGCCGCCGATGGTTTCGAGGCGCTCGAATTATCGCCGCTCGCGCCGCTCGCGAGCTGCGCGGCGGTCGCGCTTACGAGCCAGAACAGGATTGTTTCCACCGCGCGCGGCACGGAGGTCGTTTCCGACCCAACCAACGTGCTGGCGTTGGAATGCGCCAGACGGTTGCGACAAGCGCCGGACGCGGTCATCAAACTCACGACCAGCCATCGCTGTGTCCGAGCGCAAGCGATACCGAAGCGGCCGGGATTCGCGGCCCACTTCCGAATCTTCTGTCTCGCCTCGGCCGCGCACGAGCGCAAGGATCACGGCTTCGTCACCGAAGCGCTGATCGAGCACATCCGCACTCACATCGCCGCGCTCGATCGGCTGGAGCAACATGGCTATCGTTTCCCCGACCGCCAGCTGCGATTACTCAGCACGCCGGAGCGTTCACATCTCGCGAAGCGCATTGCCGATGCGATACCGGAGATTCCCGCGACTCTGGCGCCGCTGGAACACAAGTATTACGACGGCTTGCGGTTCATGCTCGATGCGGGCACACCGGACGGTAACGGGGTGCCGCTGTTCGACGGGGGCGCCTTCGACTGGCTGCGCAAGCTCACCGATAACAAACGAATGGTGTATGTCGCGAGCGGCATGGGCTCGCAACTGGCGGCGATGTTATTTCGCCGCGTCGCTCAAATCGCCTGAGACCTAAGCGCGTCGACGAAACGGTGAGGTCGTGGCGGTCGCGGCGCGCTCGGCGGAAAGAATCGTGTTGTGCAAGAGCATGGTGACCGTCATCTGACCCACGCCACCAGGCACCGGCGTGATGTACGAAGCCTTCTCCTTCACGCCCTCGAAATCGACGTCGCCGACGATGCGACCGTCCGGCAAGCGATTGAAGCCCACGTCGATCACCACCGCGCCGGTCTTCACGATCTGCGGCACGATCAGATTCGGCACGCCGGCCGCGACCACCAGAATGTCCGCGAGCAAGGTGAAATGCCCGAGATCGCGCGTCTTCTTGTGACAGATGACGACGGTCGCGTCCTGTTGCATCAACATCAGCGCGGTGGGCTTGCCAACGATATTGCTCGCGCCGACCACGACCACGTTCTGACCTTCGACCCGAATGTTTTCGTGCTCGAGGATCTTCTGCACACCGTACGGGGTGCACGGCGAGAACACGGTGTTGCCGGTGACCAGGCCACCCATGTTGTACAAATGGAAGCCGTCGACGTCCTTCTCGACGGAAATCTTTTCCAGCACGCTCGACACGCGGATATGCGCCGGCAATGGCAACTGCACGAGGATGCCGTGCACCGTGGCGTCGTTGTTGAGGCGCTCGATGTGTTCGAGCAGTTGCTCTTCGGTGGTGCTCGCCGGCAGCTCGATCAGATCGGAGCGAATGCCGACTTCCTTGCAGCCGGCGATCTTGCCGCGAACGTAAGACTGCGATGCCGGGTTGTCGCCGACCAGAATGACCACCAGTGCCGGCGTCACGTTATAACGTGACCTCAGGACATCGACACGCGCGTGATATTCCGCCCGGAGCTTCTTCGCGATCGCCTTGCCATCGATGATCTTCGCAGTCACTTCAACACCACCGTCTTGCTGCCGTTGGCAAACACCCGACGCTCGGCGTGCCACTTCACGGCGCGATTCAACACCACGCTTTCCAGATCCGAGCCGATGCTGACCAGCTCCTCCGGCGTCATCGTGTGATCGACGCGCGCCACTTCCTGCTCGATGATCGGACCTTCATCCAGATCCGTCGTCACGTAGTGCGCGGTCGCACCGATCAGCTTCACGCCGCGCGCGTGCGCCTGGTGATAAGCCTTGGCGCCCTTGAACCCGGGCAGGAACGAATGATGGATATTGATGGCCCGGCCGGCGAAATATTCGCAGGCCCGCGGCGTCAGAATCTGCATGTAGCGCGCCAGCACCAGCAACTCACCATCGACCTTCTCGAACAGCTCGATCAGGCGCTGTTCCTGCTCGGCCTTGCGCCCGTCGAGCACGGGCAGGTAGTGATACGGCACGCCGTGCCACTCGCTCAGGCTGCGCATGTCCTGATGATTGGAGACGACCGCGACCACTTCAATGGGCAGCGTGCCCGTACTCCAGCGATGGAGCATGCTGTTCAAGCAATGCCCATGCTTGGAGACAGCCAGCACCGCGCGACACTTGCGTTGCGCCTCGTGAAATTTCCAGCGCATGCCGAAGCGCTGCGCCACTGAGCTCGAGAACGCCTCGTCGAGCTTTTGCAACGAGGGCGCGCCGTGGCCGTTGTCATGAAACACGGTACGCATGAACGACGTGTCCGAGTCCGGATCGTCGTAATGCTGAGCCTCGGTAATGAGGCAGTTGTTGGCGGCGAGAAAACCGGCCACGGCCGCCACGACACCGGTGGTGTCGGGACAGGCCGTGGTCAGGACCATGCTCGGGGCCCTCGCCACCCCTGCACCTCTTCCGGAACTGCCCGTGGGCGCTACCGCGCGCGACAGCGTGTTGAAGTGGGCAGAGGTCGAGCCGTCGGACATGGTCGTCACTTCATCAATAGCGGTAATGATCCGGCTTGTACGGTCCGGCCTTGTCGACGCCGATGTACCGGGCCTGCTCGTCGGTCAGCGTGGTGAGCTTGACGCCGAGCTTCGCCAGTTGCAGTCGGGCGACCTTCTCGTCCAGATGCTTGGGCAGCACATAGACGCCGATCGGATACTTCGCCGTATTCGCGAACAGCTCGATCTGCGCCAGGGTCTGGTTGGCGAACGACGAGCTCATCACGTACGAGGGATGACCGGTGGCGCAACCCAGGTTGACCAGCCGACCTTCGGCCAGCAGGATGATGCGCTTGCCGTCCGGGAAGATGACGTGGTCGACCTGGGGCTTGATGTTCTCCCACTTGTATTGCTTGAGCGATGCCACGTCGATTTCGTTGTCGAAGTGACCGATGTTGCAGACGATGGCGTTGTTCTTCATCTGCTTCATGTGCTCGTGGGTGATCACATGGAAGTTGCCGGTGGTGGTGACGAAGATATCGCCGAGCGCGGCGGCGTCTTCCATGGTCACCACGCGATAGCCTTCCATCGCCGCCTGCAGGGCGCAGATCGGATCGATCTCGGTGATCAGCACGGTCGCGGACAACGCACGCAGCGCCTGCGCCGAGCCCTTGCCCACGTCACCGTAACCGCACACGACCGCGACCTTGCCCGCGATCATCACGTCGGTCGCGCGCTTGATGCCGTCGACGAGCGATTCACGACACCCGTACAGATTGTCGAACTTGCTCTTGGTGACCGAGTCGTTGACATTGATGGCCGGGAACGCGAGCTTGCCTTCCTTCGCCATCTGATACAGACGCTTCACGCCGGTGGTGGTCTCCTCGGTCACGCCCTTCACCTGTTTCAGGCGCGCGGAATACCACTTCGGATCGACCTTGAGCTTGGCCTTGATGGCGTTGAACAGGCAGGTTTCTTCTTCGCTGCCCGGGTTGTCGAGCACGCTGGCGTCGCTCTCGGCGCGCGTGCCCAGATGCAACAGCAGCGTCGCGTCGCCGCCGTCATCCAGAATCATGTTCGAGTAGCCGCCGTCCGGCCATTCGAAAATGCGGTGGGTGTAATCCCAATACTCGTCCAGCGTCTCGCCCTTATAAGCAAACACGGGCGTGCCTTTCACCGCGATCGCCGCGGCGGCGTGATCTTGCGTCGAGAACACGTTGCACGACGCCCAACGGACCTGGGCGCCGAGCGCCTGAAGCGTCTCGATCAGCACCGCGGTCTGAATGGTCATGTGCAGGGAGCCGGTGATGCGGGCTCCTTTCAGAGGCTGGGATTTCGCGAACTCTTCACGGATGGCCATCAGGCCGGGCATCTCGGTCTCGGCGATCAGGATCTCCTTGCGACCCCAATCGGCCAACTTCAGGTCGGCAACGTGAAAATCGCCCCGGGAAGCAGGCTTGGCGACTGCGCTCATATAGAACTCCGTCTGGGTTGGAGGGCGCCGTTGCCTAAAGGCTTGCGAGCCGAGCCTGGCAGTCATGGGCGGAACGCCTCGAGCTGCTGCAGCGCCCCTCGGATCGCGGAGTCGCGATTCTAGCAGAAACGCCACCCCCGGCGGGGTGCGCCGGGGTTGGACTTCGGACAGGATTTATCGGCGCTGGCCTCAGGCGTTGGCAGCGCGCTTCGCGCCCGCTTCCGACGCCAGCAACTCCGCCTTGTCAGTCTTTTCCCAGGTGAACTCCGGCTCGCTGCGACCGAAATGGCCGTACGCGGCGGTCTTCTGGTAAATGGGCCGGAGCAGGTCGAGCATCTGGATGATGCCCTTCGGGCGCAGGTCGAAATGTTTCGCGACCAGCTCTTCGAGCCGCTCATCGGACACTTTGCCGGTGCCGAAGGTCGTCACCATGATGCTGGTGGGCTTGGCCACGCCGATCGCGTACGACACCTGCACCTGCGCCTTGGTGGCCAGGCCCGAGGCGACGATGTTCTTGGCGACATAGCGCGCGGCGTAAGCGGCCGAGCGATCGACCTTCGACGGATCCTTGCCGGAGAACGCGCCACCGCCGTGAGGAGCGGCGCCGCCGTAAGTATCGACGATGATCTTGCGACCGGTCAGGCCGGCATCGCCCTGCGGACCGCCGACCACGAAGCGGCCGGTGGGATTGATCAGATAGTTCACTTTCTTGCCGATCATTTCCTTCGGCAGCACCGGCTTCACGATCTCCTCGATCACCGCCTCGGACAGCTGCTTGTGCTCGATGTCCGGGTGATGCTGGGTCGAGAGCACGACGGTGTCGATCTCTTTGGGCTTGCCGTCGATGTAACGAATCGTGACCTGCGACTTCGCATCCGGGCGCAGCCAGGGCAGCTTGCCGTTCTTGCGCAGCTGCGCCTGGCGCTCGACCAGACGATGCGACAGATAGATCGGCAGCGGCATCAGGCTGGGCGTTTCATCGCACGCGTAACCGAACATCAGGCCCTGATCGCCGGCGCCCTGATCCAGATCGATACCGCGACCTTCATCGACACCCTGCGCGATGTCCTGCGACTGTTTGCCGTAAGCCACCAGCACCGAGCAGCCTTTGTAGTCGATGCCGTAATCGGTGTTGTCGTAGCCGATGCGCTGAATCGTGTCGCGCGCGACCGTCTGAAAATCGACGACGGCGCCGGTGGTGATCTCACCGGCGAGCACGACCAGACCGGTGCTGCACAAGGTTTCGGCGGCGACGCGCGAGTACTTGTCCTGCGCCAGGATGGCGTCCAGCACGGCGTCGGAAATCTGATCCGCGACTTTGTCCGGATGGCCTTCCGAGACGGATTCGGAGGTAAACAGAAAGCTGCTGCTGCTCATTAGAAGAGGTCCTTTGACTTGAATTCGAATGCTAACTCGCCGGCGGTTACAGCGGGGTACCAAAATTTTCCCGATAGCGGGTAGCAAATTCGTCGCGGGTGAAACGATGGTTCTGCGTGCCGCGAGACTCGATCTTTATCGCGCCCAGCAACGAGGCGATCCGCCCCGTCGTCTCCCAGTCCCGACCGTGGAGCAGACCGTGCAGCAGACCCGCGCGATAGGCGTCGCCACAGCCGGTCGGATCGACCACGGCCGTGGGTTTCGCCGCCGGGATTAGGATCTTGCCTTCGCGAGTATGAATCTCGGACCCTTCCGCGCCGCGCGTGACGATCAATGCCTGCACGTGGTTGAGTATTTGGGATTCATTCCAACCGGTGCGCTGCTGGACCACCTGCCACTCGTAATCGTTCAACGTCACATAGGTGGCCTGGCGGATGAAGTTCTTCAAGTGCTCGCCATCGAACAGCGGCATGGCCTGACCCAGATCGAAAATAAACGGAATGCCGGCGGCGGCGAACTGCGCGGCGTGCTGGATCATGCCCTCGCGACCGTCCGGGGCGACGATGCCGACTTTGATGGCCTGCTCCGCCTGCGTAACAGCTTGCGAAACATGATTGACATGGGAGTGCTGCATGGCGCCCGGATGAAAGGCCCAGATCTGATTGTCGTCCAGGTCCGTGGTCACGAAGCCCTGGGCGGTGTGCTCGCTCTCCAGCACACGGACGTAATCCGTGGGAATACCGTTCTGGTGCATCCAGTCCAAGTATAAGCCGGCATCGCGGCCGACCGTCGCCATGAGGTATCCAGTGTCGCCCAGCAGCTTGAGGTTATAGGCGATGTTGCCGCCGCAGCCGCCGTATTCGCGGCGCATCTGCGGCACCAGGAACGACACGTTCAGCATGTGAATCTTGTCGGGCAGGATGTGATTCCGGAAGCGATCCTCGAACACCATGATGGTGTCGAAGGCCACCGAGCCGCAGATCAGAGCCCGTCCACCGGCCTGTGCATGCTGAGTCAAAGCGTCGTTCTCCTCGATCCGCCAGAATTGTTGGGAGTATAGGCAGCCCGCTCGTCGGCGACTGGCGACGTCGCTTTCGCGAGCGGGCGGGATTGTAGCCCTGGCAGCCGGCCCGCGTGGGCCACCCCGCGGGTCCAACGGATGAATTACCGGGTGAACCCGTAGGTCGGTTCAAGCGTTACGGTGCATCCAAGGCGGGGTCCGCCCAGGGGAGTGACGGATTGATCAACGTGCAGCCTCGCAACCTATTCGATCGCTCGATCCGGCAGGAGTCGTCGCCAGCAGACGACGACCTGCCCGGTGCCGGCGCCGAGGCCCATCCGGCGGCCGGGCAGGATGCCCGTCTGTCGCGTGCGCGAGAACCGGCTTCCATCCTCATCGTCGAGGACGAGGGCATCGTCGCTCAGGATCTGATGGAAGCGCTCACCCGCCTCGGCTATCGGATCAGTGGCGTCGCCAGCGAAGGCGCGCAGGCGGTGGCAATGGCCACGCAGCTGCAGCCCGAGCTGGTGGTCATGGATGTCAGCCTGCGAGGCGAGATCGATGGCATTCAGGCGGCGCGCATGATGCAGGAGCAGTCGCATGTGCCCATCATCTTCCTGACCGGTCATCGTGACAGCCAGACGCTACAGCGCGCGGTGACGACCGGGCCGCTCGGTTATCTGATCAAGCCGTTCCAGGAAGACGAGCTGCGCTGTGCGATCGAGGTCGCGATTCACAAGCACCGGGCCGAGCAACAGGTGCGCGAGCGCGAGGAAGAGCTGCGTCGGAGCGCCGAGCTGTTGCAGAACCTCTCGCTCATCGACGAGCTCACTCAGCTGCGCAATCGACGCGGCTTTTTCGAGCTGGCTCAGCAGGCGCTGAAAGTGGCCCAGCGCGAGCACTATGCGATGGGCGTGTTCTTCATGGACTTGAATGGCCTGAAGCGCATCAACGACACGCTCGGTCACCAGGCGGGCGACCAGGCGTTGCGCGATACCGCCGAAGTCCTGCGCGATACATTTCGCAGCTCGGACATCCTGGCGCGCATCGGTGGCGACGAGTTCGTCGCGATGGCGCACGTGCATTCCACTCAGGACCTGCACGCGCTGGCCGGCCGGCTGCGCGAGCATCTGCAGATCTTCAATCAGACCCATCGCCGCCCCTACCCGCTCAACATCAGCGTCGGCATGACCCTGGTGGACATCCCCACCGAAGAAGACCTGGAGTCGCTGCTCGCCCGCGCCGACGCCGCCATGTACGAAGAAAAGCGCGCCGTCTCCCACCGCGCCTGAAGCTCTCGCCGCGCTTGCGGCGGTATCATGGAGGCCGATCACGCCTCATGAGACTTGCCGATGTCGAACGCCGCCGCCACCGACGACCCGTCCCGGTGGCTCGAAGCCGTCGCCGCTGAAGACCCCGAACGCCCGCTGCTGGAAACCGGCGGTGGACGACGTTTCAATTATGGTCAAATGGCCGCGCTCACCCGCCGGCTCGCCGGATCGCTCGCGACGCTGGCCGTAAAGCCCGGCGATCGCGTCGTCGCCCAGATCGAAAAATCTCCCGAGGCGGTGGCGCTGTATCTCGCCTGCCTGCACCTCGGCGCTACCTTCGTTCCTCTCAACACGGCTTACACCTTCGCCGAGCTCGAATATTTCCTCGGCGATGCCGCCCCGAGTGTCGCCGTGGTACGCCCAGCCGATCGAGAGCACGTACAACCGATCGCCGCGGCATGCGGGGTCAGGCATGTGGAAACATTGGACGATCGTGGCGGGGGCTCGCTGCTGGAGGTCGCAGGTGTCGAACCGCAAAGCCCGGTGCATGCGCCGACGGCGCTGGCAGCACTGCTTTATACCTCCGGCACGACCGGCCGCTCCAAGGGAGCGATGCTCACACGCGCGAACCTGTCATCCAATGCGACCACACTGGCGCAGGCCTGGCGTTTCAGCTCGCACGATGTGTTGTTGCATGCCCTGCCCATCTTTCACGTGCATGGCCTGTTCGTCGCCATCAACACGGTGTTGGCCTCGGGCAGCTCGATGCTGTTTCTGTCGAAGTTCGACGCCGACGAAGTCATCCGGCTGCTGCCCCGAGCGAGCGTGATGATGGGCGTTCCGACCTTCTACACGCGACTGTTACAACATACGGGGTTGAACCGGGACACGGTCCGCAACGTACGCTTGTTTATTTCGGGCTCGGCGCCGCTGTTGGCCGAGACGCATCGGGAGTTCCAGTCACGCACCGGTCACGCCATCCTCGAGCGGTATGGCATGAGCGAGACGTTGATGAATACGTCCAATCCCTATGATGGTCTGCGCATCCCCGGTTCGGTCGGGCCGGCGCTGCCGGGAGTCGAGCTGCGCATCGCCGATCCGGAGAACGGCGGGCCGCTGGTCGAGCCCGAGGCCATCGGCATGATCGAAGTGCGCGGGCCCAATGTTTTCTCGGGGTACTGGCGCATGCCGGAGAAAACCGCGGCCGAGTTTCGCAAGGATGGATTTTTCATCACCGGCGATCTGGGCAAGCGCGACGCGCACGGCTATGTGTACATCGTCGGCCGCGGCAAAGACCTGATCATCACTGGCGGCTACAACGTCTATCCCATCGAGGTCGAGCTGGAGATCGATGCGCTGCCCGGCGTGAACGAGAGTGCCGTGATCGGCGTGCCGCATGCGGATTTCGGCGAAGGCGTCACGGCCGTGGTGGTCCTCAACAAAAACGCGGCGCTGGACGAAGCGAGCATTCGGAGCGCGCTCGAGCAACGGCTGGCGAAATTCAAGGTGCCCAAGCGCATCCTGTTCGTCGACGAACTGCCCAGGAACACCATGGGCAAAGTGCAAAAGAGCGCCCTGCGCGAGCGCTATGGCGACCTCTATAAATAATCCGGCCCCAACAACCAGGAAAACTTCAAATGACCGCCACCCTGATCGACGGCCGCGCCGTCGCCGAACGACTGCGCGAACGCGTCGCCGCCCGCACCGCCGAGCTGGCAAAACACGGGGTCGTTCCCGGCCTTGCGGTGGTGCTGGTGGGCGAGGATCCGGCGAGCCAGGTGTATGTCGGCAGCAAGACCAAACAAGCTGCCGCCGCCGGCCTGAAACATTTCGATCATCGCCTGCCTGCCACCACCGGCACCTCGGAGCTGATTGCACTGGTGGAACAATTGAATGCCCGCCAGGACGTTCACGGGATTCTGGTGCAGCTACCGCTGCCGCCCGGCGTGGACAGCGCGGCGGTGCTGGCCGCCATCGATCCGGCCAAGGATGTGGACGGTTTCCACGCCGTCAATGCCGGGCGGCTGGCGCTCGGCCAGGATGCAACCGTGCCGTGCACCCCGCTCGGCTGTTTGATCCTGATTCGCGAAGTGACGCGCGATCTCGCCGGCAAGCGCGCCCTCGTCGTCGGCCGCTCCAACATCGTGGGCAAGCCGATGGCGCAGCTGCTGTTACAAAACGACTGCACGGTCACCATCGCTCACTCGCGGACGCGCGATTTGCCACAGCTGTGTGGCGAGGCTGAGATCCTGGTCGCGGCCATCGGCCGACCGAAGGCCCTCGCCGGAGATTGGATCCGGCCAGGCGCGATCGTCATCGACGTCGGCATCAATCGGATCGCCGGCGCGGACGGTAAGAACAAGCTGGTGGGCGATGTCGATTTCGACGCGGCAGTGGCTCGTGCCGGTGCAATCACGCCGGTGCCGGGCGGGGTCGGGCCGATGACCATCGCATGCCTGCTGATGAACACCGTGAACGCAGCGATCCGTTCGCGAGCGGGCGAGCTCGGCCCGCTGATCGGCGTCGATTAATCGCGCGCTAATGGAGTGCGCGGCCGGACGCCGCGCATTTCCTGATCCGTAAGGGACCGTGTAAAAGAACTATTCCGCGTCGCCGGCGCTCTCGCCGATCGTGGCGGACAGCTTGTCGATGATGGAATAGAGCGAGGAGCGCTCCGACTCGCTCAGCGTCAGCAACATATCCGCCTGACGTTTGCGTGCCACTGGCAACACGGCTTTGTACAAACCGATGCCTTTCGGTGTGATCGAAACCATCACCGGCGCGGCCAGCGCTTCGGCCGAGCGCGAGCCCCGATCCTTGATCGCCTTGGTCTTGGTGAGACCGCGCGTTGCCATCACGCGCAAGGTCCGGCTCACCTGGCCTTTATCCATGCCGCTGCGGACCGTGACTTCCGAGAAGCGCATCGGTGCGAAGCGCGCCACCAGGGCCAGCAAGCGCCACTCCGGCAAGCTCAGATCGAACTGCTCCAGATAGGGCTTGGTGAGATTGGTGCGCAGGGAATTCGACAAGCGCGTCAATCGAAAGGTCAGGAAGTCCTCCACGTTCAGATGCGAGCCGCTGCGCGACACCGCCGTCCAGGGCGAGGATGTTTTGGTCGTTGACCGCTGTCGCGGCTTCTTCTGCGGAGCTTTCACTTACGTGCCAATTCGGCGCGAGCCGAAGAGTTGTTGAGGAGGACGCGGATTCTGCCGTAAGCAATCGCGCTTGAATAGAACATCGCAGCTAACAAAGTTGTAAACATGCGGTTCTCGACAGTTTCATGCGTTATGCAATCAGCGCCCATGCTGAACGGCACGCCGATGTTTCCGCGCGAGAATTTGCCGTGTTTTCTGGTTTGGCCCGAGACAATCGATCGCGCCGGTCGCTGACAAATTTTGTCGATTTGTTACACGCCACAGTGTATCTGCCTGTTTGCACGCCGCGAAACGCAAGTGACGTTTCTCGACCACGCAGCCATCGCGGGGCCGGAGCAAAAAAACTGATGCGGCGATAAAAACGGACTGCTATGTTCCGGCGCGCTCCGTGGAGCGCTTCATGCCACAACTGGAAGCCCAAGCCCGCGTCATAGAAGAGTGGTTCCGGTTACCGGAATCGCGCCGGTTGCATGCGACCGACGCGGTCGTGTTCGCGTTCAGGTTGTTACGTGACCGGCCGGAGATGTTCGCGCGCAACCCCGGGCGCGACAAAGTCGATCACGACGTGATCGTCGAATGGTTGTTGCCGTATCTGAACCGGCAGACCAATTGATCTCGATCAGGCGCCCTGCAGCGCCTGGCTGATCCCGCTCACCGTCGCCAGCAGCCCCGACAACAGCTCGCGGTCTTCCCGCTTGCCGGCGCGCCAGCGTCGCAGCAGGTCCACTTGCGTCAGATGCATGGGATCGATGTACGGGTTACGCAATACGATGGAGCGTTGGACCGTCGAGGCGCCCTCCAGCAACTGCTGACAACAGCGGATCTTCAGCACCTGCTGCCGGGCCAGCTCGTATTCGCCGCGCAGGATGGGAATGAAACGGCGATATTTTTCATCCACCAATTGTTCGTATACGCGCGCGATGTCCAGGTCCGCGCGGGCCAGCGACAGCTCGATGTCGTCGATGAGATTGGTGAAGAAATACCAGTTCTCGTGCATGTCGCGCAGGACAGCGTCACCGAGCGTGCGCGACGCCAGCGCCAGCGCCGAGCCGGCGCCGAACCAGCCGGGCATCATGTAGCGACACTGGGACCACGCATGCCACCAGGGAATGGAACGGATGGCACCGATGCCGACCCGATCCAGCCGGGACACCGGACGCGAGCCGAGCTGCATACGCTCGATCACGTCGATGGGCGTGAGTTGACAGAAGAAATCGTGGAATTCGGGATCGTCGAAGACCATGCCGCGGTAGACGCGCGAGCTTTCCTTGCTCATCAGCTCCATTGCCTCACGCCAGGCGGGCTCGACGCGTTCCGGCGGCATTACCCCGGCCCGCGACAACGACAATGCATTGAAAGCCTGCTCGAACACGCGAAGCGCGATCGGGCGCAAACCATATTTCTCGTTGACCAGCTCGCCCTGCTCGGTGATGCGCAACCGGCCTCGGCGCGCGCCGTTCGGAGCGCTTCTGACCAACACCTCAGTGCGACCACCGCCCCGATCGATGCCGTCGGCCTGGCCGTGGAAAAGTGTCAAATCGACTTCAGCCGCGTCCGCGGCAGCAAACAACGACTCCTGCGCCTCACGAATCAGCCAGCGTGCGCGTACGATGCCGCTTTCTTTGTTGCTGGCCGAATAACCGATCATCACGTACTGGTGATTGGCGCGTCCCTGGAGGTGACGTTTGTAAACCGGCTCTTCGAACAGCTGTTTCATCATCTCGCCGCAGCGTTGCAGCGACTCGGCCGATTCAAACATCGGCGCCACGTCGGTAGGCACGTCCCCGGTGCGCCGGTCGGCGGTGTCGGCCCAGCGAGCCAGCAACAACAGCGACAGCACGTCGTCGACACCTTGCGTCGAGCTCACCACGTAAGCGCCGATCGCATCGTCGCCATAGCGGTGGCGACAGTGCGCCAGCGCTTCGAGCACCCACAGGCTGCGCTTGCCGGTGGCGTCGAGCACGTTGCTCGGGCCTTCGTCGCGCTCCAGCGCGTCTCGCAAACGATCGGTACGCTCGGCGCTGGTGCGACTCGACCAGCCCGGATCGTTGAACCCCTGGCCGATAACGGCGCGATGGGCGGCCGCGTTTTGCCGCAGATCCAGCGTCGCCAGATGGAAACCGAATGTTCGAATACGGCGGATCAGCCGCCGCACTTGAAACAAACCGGCGTGCTCGCCCTTGTTGGCGCGCAGGCTGTCGGCGATCAGATTGATGTCGCCGAGAAATTCGTTCACATCCTCGTAGTGATTGGCGCGGCCTTCGTAGGTCGAGCGCAACCGCTCCATCACCTGCCCCAGAAATACGCGATAGGGCATGCGGTCGTGCCGGGCCGGCGACAGGCTGCCGCCCGAACGCAGCAGCACCGAATACTGATCCATACGCGCCGCGAGCTCCGGCGTGACCCCGACCCGGGACGCGCTCTGTGAAAGCGACTCCGCGAGCGTTTTGCACTCGATGAAATAGTTGTTGACGATGATCTGCTGATGACGCGCCAGGGTCTCGCGCAAGGTCTTGGCATGCACGTCGGGATTGCCGTCCATGTCGCCGCCGACCCAGGAGCCGAAGCGCAGGATCTCCGGCAACTCCCGTTCGCGGGCTTCCGGGCCGTACGCCTCCTCGAGCGCCGCCTGGATCTCTTCATAAAACGTCGGCACGATTTTGTAGAGCACTTCGGCGATGAAGAACAGCACGTGCTCTCTTTCATCGGCGACCGTCAGGCGCTCGCGCGAATTCTCGGCCGTCTGCCAGCCCGAAGTGATCTCGTTGCGAATCCGGTCCCACAGCACGCGCGTTTCGTTGGCCGAGCGCGGCAGGCCGATTCTTTTCAACAACAGCTGCGCGATTTTCTGCTGCTTGCGCAGGATGGTGCGGCGGGTGGACTCAGTGGGATGCGCGGTGAACACCGGCTCGATCCACATCTGGAGCATGAGCCGCCATACATCCTCGAGGGACAGCCCCTGCGCCTTGAGCTTGTTGACCGCCTCGATGATGCCGCTGGGCTGGGTCTTGCCTTCGTTGAGATATTGGCGGCGCCGGCGGATGCGGTGCACCTTCTCCGCCATGTTGACCATCTCGAACCAGGTCGAGAACGCGCGGACCAGGTCGCGTGCCTGCTCCGGCGGCACGTTGCGGGTGCGCTCGGTGAGCTCACGACCGCTGGCGGTATCGCCGTCCCGGCGTGCGATGGCCGCTTGCCGGTCGTTTTCGACCGTTTCGAACAGCGCGTCGCCGCCCTGCTCGCGAATGACCTGGCCGACCAGCGCGCCGAGCATGTGTACGTCTTCCCGCAGCTCGGCGTCTTTTTGCGGAAAGCTAATGTCGGAGCGAGACATAAGGGGCGCGGAGTTTAGCAGAGTGCCCCCGGGCACCGGCCTCGAACCGTGTCTGTATCAGGCTACCCGCGCGGGAAAAGTCTTCAGCAGCGACTGCTTACAAGTGGTGCACGCGGCGGGCTCGAGGCGCGGGAGGGTCACATCCGCCGGGATTGGGAGGGTTCGCTGCGCGTCCTCGATTTCCTCCCATGCGCCCAGACGGACCTGAATCCGACGGCACCACATGCAACAGCGCAGGCTGCGCTCGTCGCGCGGATAAGAGGGGTCGAGCAGCGCGACGGCGGGGCGGGCCTCGCGCCACACCGGCTCGCAGACATGACGGATCGAGCCATCAGCCAGCGGCGTCAGCTCGATATCGATCAGCCGGCGCTCGTCGACCCGATCGACGCGGGTCGGCACGAATACACTGCCGCCGACGGCGCGCACCCGACCGTAAAGCAATTCCCACAGCTGGCGCACGACACCCTCCGGGATTCGATCCCAGATCGGGCGACCGATCACTTCGGACAGGCTCGGTCCGACACCGCGCGCCGGTGCCATGAATTGGCTCCAGGCGGGATTGACGAACACGATGCGGTCCAGCGCATCGATGGTGTACACGGGGCGGGGATCCGCCAGATCGTTGGCCATAGACAGTCACGGCGGCGGGCAGATGACGGTGGACGAAACGCCGTCGTGACCGACCACATCATCGGCCCGCTGTCAGAAGCGGCCCATGAGGTTGCCCCTGAATGCCGCCCCCGCCCGAGCGCGGTATGCGACTGATACGATCGCCACTTGAAACCGAATCCGTGCCGCCGCCGCCTGATCGACGCCTCGCACGGAGCGCACGCTTTATGACGAGAAGTACATGACGTTAACAGGACAAATCGCGGTATTTCTGGGCGCCACGGTGCTGGCCGTACCGATGTTTCGTCGCCTGCGGCTGAGCTCGATCCTGGCGTATCTGGCCGCCGGCGTCGCCATCGGGCCATTCGGACTGGCGGTGATCGATGACATCGAAGGTGTCATGCACCTCGCCGAGTTCGGCGTCGTGCTGTTGTTATTCGTGATCGGGCTGGAGTTGCAGCCCTCACGCCTGCGAGCGCTACGCCGCTCCATCTTCGGGCTGGGCGTGTTGCAAGTGGCGAGCACGACGGCCGCGCTCACAGCGATCGCCTATTTCTTGGGGTTGTCGATGAATGCGGCCTTCGTCACCGGCTTCGCGCTGTCGCTTTCGTCCACGCCGCTGGTGTTGCAATTGTTGGCCGAGCGTCATGAATTGAACACTCAGCACGGCCGCCCGGCGTTCGCCATCTTGCTGTTTCAAGACATCGCGGTGATGCCGATCCTGGCGGTGCTACCGATGCTCGGCACGACCGGTGCCACGCAGTCGCTCAGCGCGACTCTGCTCGGCACCGCCAAAGCACTCGGCGTGCTCGCGCTGCTGGTGTTCGGCGGACGCTATGTGTTGCGTCCGTTATTGCGATTCGTCGCCGAAACCAAAGTCTCCGAAGTATTCACGGCGGCGGCGTTGCTGGTGGTGATCGGCACCGCGTTGCTGGTGAATGCGGTCGGAATGTCGATGGCGCTGGGTGCGTTCGTCGCCGGTCTGCTGCTGGCCGAAAGCGAATATCGGCACGAACTGGAAGCGGACATCGAGCCGTTCAAAGGCCTGCTGCTCGGCTTGTTCTTCATTTCGGTAGGCATGACCACCAACATCAGCCTGCTGCTGGAGCGGCCGGTGCTGATCGCGAGCCTGGTCCTCGGCCTGATCGCTATCAAAGCATTGGTGTTGTGGGCCCTGGCGCGCATCGGGGGAATTCCGGCGCGCCATGCGTCGCCGCTCGCGGTGTCGCTGGCACAAGGCGGCGAGTTCGGCTTCGTGCTGTTCGCGCTCGCCGTTGGCGATGGCGTCATGGACCGCGACCTGGCGCAGATGCTCGTGATCGTCGTGACTCTCTCGATGGCGATGACACCGCTGCTCATCAAGCTGCACTCGGCCTTCATCGAGCCGCTATACCTCAAGAGCGAGCCGTCTCGAGACTTCGACACCGTCGACGATCCGAACAGCCGGGTGCTCATCGCCGGGTTCGGCCGCGTCGGACAGGTCGTCGCCCGTGTGCTCCGCATGCGACGTATCTCGTTCACCGCGCTGGAATCGAGCGTCGCGCAGGTCGACTTCGTGCGCCGCTTCGGTAACAAAGTTTATTACGGCGACCCGTCGCGACTGGAGCTGTTACAAGCGGCCGGCGCCGGACGCGCCGAGATCTTCGTGCTCGCGATGGACGATATCGAAGCGTCGGTGCGCACCGCCGAGCTGATCCAGAAACATTTCCCCCATCTCAAAGTGTTCGCTCGCGCCCGCAACCGTCAGCACGCGATCCGGCTGATGGACCTGGGCGTGCGTTACTTCATGCGCGAGACGTACTACTCCAGCCTGGACATGGCGCAGAACACGCTCGAAGCATTGGGGCTCTCGCGCGCCGAAGCGGCGGAGAGCATCCGGCGCTTCGATGCTCACGACCGCAAGCTGCTGGAACAGCAACGACAGGCGGGCGACGACGAGCAGAAGTTGATTCAGACCTCGCAACAGGCCGCGAGGGAGCTGGAAGGACTGTTCGAAGAAGACGTCCGCGGCGGCGATTCGACCGATACGGAGCGGGAGCGGACTCAGGCGACCGCTTGAATGGTACGAACGTAGGCGGCGTGCATCAGGCCTTCGATGGCTTTCTCGGCACGGGGCGCGAGCAACAAGCGCAACGTGACATCGTCGGAGGGGCGCGACGGATCGTCGATCAGGATCTGCTCGATGAAGCGCGTCACCCGGTGCTGGATCTCGTTGATGAATCGGAGCTTGATCGCATCGATCTGTTGCAGGCCGCCGGGCGAGTAGAAATTGCGCGCTTCCAGGGTGAGCTCGTACATGAACCGGGTCATGAAGCGCGCCTGTTCGTTGGCCGACAACCCGGAAAAGTTACGAATCTCCGATTCGATGTTCATACGTCCTCCCGACGCAGACCGATTCCATCCTCACCGGCGAAATTAGATCTGTCCCGTTTCAGCCAGGCAAGGGCAGGCGTTGAACGGTTTATCGCTCCGGACAGGCGGTCGCCAGCGCGGGCGCAGGCACACTATCGGGATCAGTTGCCGACCTCGTCCTCGGCGTCGGTCTGGAAATCGCCGTAGAACTCTTCCACGCAGCTGCGACAGATGGTCGCCGCCGGCGCTTCGATCAGGCCTTCGACTTCGAACGGACGCTTGCCGCAGAAGGAACATTTCAGGCCCGCCGTTTCGGAGTCGTAATACGCCAGCGCTTCTTCGATCGTGACGTGAGTATCAATCCAGCGCTCGCTCACGCCCGGGTAATTGCGCTCGATGGCCAGCTTCGCCTGTTCGACGGTCTCGGCATCGGAGATGGCGAGCGAGATCCAATCCTCATCGCAATGGAACACCAGCGGCGCCGGCTGCGCCCCCAAGCCGACCGCGATCGCCAGCCTCGGCACCTGCGCAACCATCGCCTCTTCCGTGAACAGCGAGCCGGCGTGGCAATAAGGAATGTCGTCCACGAAGGCATACGACACGACGCGTGCCGCGTCGATCACGGGTGGAGGCGGATTTCGGTGGTCGTTGCTCATGCAGGTCGATATCGAACCTTCGTAGCTAGAAACGTCACGAGCGGAAATAAGATCCCTCGCCTACCCCTCGCCGCTGTCATGCCCACGCCGGCCGTGTTGTGTATCTACCCGGCCGCCGCATCGTTCTCTTACCCTAAGACATATACATGGAGCATAGATTCCGGCAAGCATGCACTCTTGCACCATCGTACTTGTGCGGGCCGACAGCCCGGAACTCGTCCGGACCGCGCGCGATTTATTCAAAGAATACGCGCAAGCGATCGGCACCGATCTCGAATATCAAGGATTTGCCGCCGAGCTCGGGGCGTTGCCCGCGCCGTATGTAGCTCCGCTGGGCGCGTTGTTCATTGCATACGTGGATAGTGAAGTGGCCGGCTGCGCCGCGCTCCGGCCGCTCGGCGACGGTGCGGGAGAAATGAAGCGCTTGTATGTGCGCCCCGACTACCGCGGCGTCGGGCTGGGGGATCGGTTGGTGAATGCCGTGATCGAAGCTGCCAGGCAGGCGCAGCTTCAGCACCTGCGCCTGGACACCTTGCCGAGCATGACTCCGGCCCAGGGCCTATATCGCAAGCTCGGCTTCGTCGAGATACCACCCTACAACGACAACTATCTGCCCGGCACCCGCTTCTTTTCACTGGTCCTGAAATGACTGAAGGCCCCGGCCGTCACCGACCGGGGCCTGCAGAGAATCTACCAGGCTCAGGCCGGGAAGAAATCGATGGGCTTGGTCACCGTGATCGTACCGACGTCCTTCGCTTCGAAGCGGAACGACTTCACGCGGGCGACCAGCTTGCGCTCCAGTTCCGGATCGTTGAGCTCGCTGGAAACAACTTCGCAGCGCTGCACCGAGCCGTCGGCGCCGATCGTCAACTCGAGTACGACCTTGCCTTGCAGATCCGGCTTGTCACGAAGCGCGCGCGTGTACAGCGCGTAGATGGCGCTCTTGTTGCGATCGAAGACCAGCGCGATCTCCTCTTCGCTCCGCGTCGCCTTGCCGCTGCCGGCACCACGCTGCACTTTGTCCTGCGCTTGCTGAGTAAGCACGGCCGATGTCACTTGCGTCGTCGTATGACCTTCCAGCGCGCCCTGACCGCCACCATATCCGCGGCTCAGCGCGGCAGTGTTGATACCGCCGCTGCTCGCGCCGACCTTCGACGTCAGCAACGAACGCTCGGAGCGCGTCGATTCTCCGACCTTGCCCGTCAGGTTCTTGGTCTGCGCGGCTTTGTCGACCACCGCCATGTCACGCAGATCCGCGAGTTGATCCACCACATTCGCCATCTGCTTCTGCGCGCGCTCGCGAGCGGTCGGCTGCGGCTTGGGCTCGGGTTTCGGCTGCTCCACCGGCTTGATCGGCTCGGGCTTCTTCTCCTCGATCTTGGGCGGGGGCGGCGGTGGCGGCGGCACCTTCTTCTCGATCACCAGCTTGACGATGCGATCGGGAATCTCAGGCGCTTTCACCAACGACTTTTCCGGGACCGGGATCAAAGGAATCAAGATCGCCAGGATGGCGAACACTATGAACGCGTTGCGCACCACCTTCCGGAAGCGGGCCTCGACCTCCTCGGTCGGCGACCAGGGCAGATCGTATAAACGATAGTAAGGGGCGAGTGTGCTCATGACCGCGCTCCTCAGCTACCCACCGCGCCGGTGAACGAAGCGGCGCGCGCGCTCGCGTTCGGCCCGATCTTCGGACCCGCGCCCTCGCGCTCCACGACCGCCAGCGAGACCTTGCCGTAGTCCGCATCGGTGCAAGTCGCCATGATCTTACGGAGCACGCTGTAGGGCGTGTTCTTGTCACCCATGATGGTGACTTCGCGATCCTTGATCTCCTGCTTGGCGGCATCCACCAGCACGGTGTCGGCCTGGCCCTGCAACGCCAGCTTGAGCGGCTGGATCACCGCGTCCTGCGAATTGATGACATCGCTGACTTTGGCAATGGCCTTGCCGTCCACCAGCAGATCTTCCTTCGTAATCATCACCACCACGCTCGGCCGCGGCTTCTTGTCCGAGAGCGATTGCGGGATGGCGATCGACTTGGTGTTCGGCAGGATGTCCACATCGGAGTTGTGCACGAGCAGGAACACCGTGAGGATCATCAGCATGTCGATGAACGGCACCAGCGTCATGTGGCCGGCCGCCTCGGCGCCGCCGCCACGCTTACGACTGCGATGTCGTTTGATTCGATTGATCATGTCGGCGCGTCTCCCACGGACACATCCGGAAACAGCTCGCCATAGGTCCAGCTGTTCTCGGCCACGCTGAAGACACGCACCGTGTCCATCACCTGCACCAGCGTGTCATAGGCAATATCCTGCTCGAGCAGAATGGTGGCGTCGGTCTCATCGGGATATTTGGTCTTCACCAGCTTCAGGTAGTCCTGCAGCCCGACCAGATCGTAGCCGCCGCCGGTGGCGGGCACGGTCTTGAGCAAGCCGGTGCCACGATCGGCGATCTCGATCTTGTCCTTGCGAATGATCACTTCCAGATTCAACCCCTCGGGCAGGTCCGGCACCGCACTGTCGGCGCCCGGCAGGTTGAGCTCCAGAATATTCGTCTTGGTGAACACCGCGGTGAAGATCAGGAAGAACACCAGGATGATCATCATGTCGATCATCGGCACGACGTTGATCTCGTGCCGGCCGCGGTAGCGCGCATGATTGCGCATCACCCGCCGCTGTGCCTTGGACTGAGCCATTGTCTATCCCTTTAACGGACCGCTGTGTCGTTCCGAAACTTCAGGCGACACCGTGAGCGGCGCGGCCGCGGGGCTGAGCCGCGGCGAGATCGTCGCCGCCGACTTCGACGTCCTGACGACGCTCCACCACCGAGTTCATGAACTTCACCGAGGCGATCTCCAGGCTGTCGATCATCTTGGTGGTCTTGGCTTCCAGGAACATGTGAGCCAGCAACAGCGTGATGGCGACGAACAGACCCGAAGCGGTGTTGTTCATGGCCACCGAGATGCTGGCCGCCAGCAGGCTGGCCTTTTCCGCCGGGTTGGCCTGCGCGATCGAAGCGAACGCCGCGATCAAGCCGATCACGGTGCCGAGCAGACCGGTGAGCATGCCGATGTTGGCCAGCGCCGAAAGATAGTGAGTGCGCTTCTCGGCGCGCGGGATGATTTCGAGCAAGCTCTCGTCCATCGCCTTCTCCACGTCGTCGCGACGACGCGCGCTCGCGAGCCGGGCGATGCCGTAGTTCAGCACGGTCGCGATCGAGGCCTTGGACTTCGAGGTGATGGCCACCACCTGCTTGAAGTTACCGCTGTTGATCAATGGCACGACCTGCGCCCAGAGACGACGGTTCTGCGTGGTCTCGTTGGTCAGGTAGATGAAACGTTCGATGGTGATGGCGACGCCGATCACGAAGATGGCGGCGAGCGGATACAGGAAGAATCCTCCCTCGCGGAAGAAATTCACTATGAAATGTATCAATTCCATCGTCGTAGGACTCCTATGCGGTGCGGACTCGAATGCTTGAATACGTGCAAGGCGCGCTTTATCGCCTTACATAAACCGAACGTGCTGCGACCTACTTCTCAGTGCGCTGAGGTTGCTGAGCCGGCGCGTCGGCGCCGCCATGCATTGCACCGTAGTAGGTCACTTCACGACGAAAAACGTCACGATCGACTGGAGTCAAAGCCTCGTCGAGCAGGGTGTTGAACGGCTGCGCGGGCAGATCGCCGAGATCGGATTTTTTCCAGGGCACGATGTAGAGCACCTTGGGCAGCTCGCGATTGCCCGTGATGACCGTGGTGTCCAGGTTCAAACGATCGTTGCGAACGACCGCTTGCGGACCGCCGGCGCGTTGTGACGTCGTGGTCGGCTGCGCAGCCGGCTTCGCAGCTTCGGCGGTCGCAGGTGACGAAGGAGTTACATTCGTCTTGCTCGTGTCGACGGCGGGGCCCGCCTGGGCCGCTTCTTTCGACAACGCACCCGACTCCTCCGCCGCGTGCGCGATAGTGGCAGTCAGGACCAGTAGCAAGGGCAACGTGAAGCGCATGGTGCTCATCCCATTTCGATATCTATGGGCTCATTCGCCGGTCCGGGCACTTCGCGGCTCGGTGCCGATCCGTTTCTTGAGCTCGGTCACCCAGCCGTTGACCTTCGCGTCCGGCGAGCTGGCCGTCGCGAGGTAACGCTCATACGCTTCCAGCGCGCGCTGCGGCTCCTGCAAATACAGATCGCACAGCACGCCGAGATTCAACCACGCCAGCGCGTAATTCGGATCGATCTGCACCGCGCGCGTATAAGCATCGTTGGCATCTTTGAACTTGCCCTGCTTGCGCTGGATGATGCCGAGTTGATTGAACGCCGCGGCGTTGTTGCCATTGCGCGCGATGGCGTCGCGAACGGCTTTCTCCGCCTCGTCCAGCTTGCCGGCTTTGGCGTGCAGAATGCCAAGGTTGAGCAGCGGTCCGGAATACGATGGATACGCAGTCGCGAGCGAGCGGAACCCCTGCTCGGCCGCGGCGAGATCGCCGGAGCTCATCGCGCTCACCGCGCGATCGAACTGTTGCACCGCCTCGGGTGGCAACACCGGCTCGACGGGCCCTGCTGCGGCCGCCTCCGAGGCAATCTTCTCTTGCTTCGTATCCGAGCCGGTCGGCGCGGAGCCGCAGCCCGATAACAAAAGACCGAGCAGCGCGCTGACCAGCAGGCCGCGCACGCCGTGACGTTCCGAGCAGGCGCTGTTAAGGCAACGTCGGCACATAGTCTTCACTGATCTCGGTCTTGGCGTAACGCGCCGGCTTCAGCTTCGCCAGCACATCGAAGCTGCGCTGGATCCATTCATCGTAAATGCCGTCGCCGGTGCGCCGGGCATTGGTCTCGTGCAGCTCGATGGCCTTTTCCTCGAACGGAAACGCCTGTTCCTCGAGCAGCACGTCGTATTGTTCCTTGGCGTCCGCGTCCAGATTCTTCGGCCGCTCCGAAGCCATCAGGTCCGCGCCCAGCCGCCGATACAACTCCGCCATGCCGTAGGTGGCCTGCGTCGTGACCTCGGCGACCCCATAGTCGAGCGCCTGGCCGTACACAGCGAGGGTCTTTTCCATGGCATCGCGTTTGGTCTTCAACGATTTGTTCAGCGGTGCGGTCAGCTTGATCGAATTGAACAACGCCACGGGCCCGTCGGCGGTTTCAATGGTCGCCTTGGCGGCCAGATATTTACTGCGATCGGTGCGCGCCGCGCCGGCCGATTTATCCGCACGAATGATCTCGTCAAGCCATTGCGCCCGAACTTTCACGTCGTTTTGCGCCTTGGCCATGTCCGCGAGCTTCTGGCGTGCATCCATTGCCGGGTCGAGCGGCGACGGATACTGCTTCACGTAGCTCGCATACAAACGCGCCGCGTTGGTCGGCGACGCCGCCTTGTCATAGAGTTCAGCGGCCTGCCACAGCGCGGCGCGCCGGACTTCGACAGGCTCCTCGTCGCGCGCTGCCACGCGCTCCAGCTCGGCGGCGGCTTGCGTGCCGCGACCCAGTTCGAGATACGCAACCGCGAGCGAGCGCGTCGCATCCGGCACCAGCTCGTGATTGGGATAGTTGCGACGGAACGTTTCCAAGACTTGCGCCGCGCGCTCCCATTGCTTGTTCTGTAACAGGATGCTGGCGGCGTCGTATTCGGCGTTGGAGCGCGCCTTCGAGTTCGGCGCCAGCGCGGCAACCCGCAGGAAGTCATCGACCGCGCCGGTCGAATCGCCCGCCGTGCGCTTCGCTTCCGCTTGTTTGTAAATCGAAGCCGCGATGCGCTCTTCGATGTTGGCGCGATCCGGATCGTTCGCGGGCAGGAAGCTCTGCACCTTCACGTACGCCGCTTCAGCCTCGCCGAAACGACCGCGATCGAACAGCGAGTGCGCCAGCAAGGTGGTCGCGGTGCGCTGAAATTTGCGATCGACCGGCGGATTGCGCTCGAGAATCGCGGTCGACACTTCGATCACGCGCTCGAAATCGTTCAAAGTGAACAGGTCTTCATCCGCCTTGGTCTGCACACGCGCCGATTCGGGATGTTCGGGAAAGCTGGTCGCGAACATCAGCGCGCTCTCGATGCCCTGCTGATGCCACAGCGCCTTGGACTGACCCTGCAACGACGGCTCATGCTTTTGATAGGACACCAGCGCCGCATAACCCGCCGCCGAGGACTTGGGATGCGCCGGATAGTCGTAAGCGGCCGTCTCGTATTCCTTCGCCGCTTCGGCGAAGCGTCCCGACTCGAACAGCACTTCACCGAGCGTGAAGCGATTGGTCGGCGCTTCCGGATCCTGCGGGAATGAATCGAGCATGGCGCGATACCAGCGCGCCGCGGACGTATAGTCCTCGGGCTTCTTGTTCTTCTGCGCCAGCGCGTAGTAGTACTCGGCCAGATCTTTCTGGTTGGCCTTCAGCTGAGCAGCCACTTCGGGCGCGTCGGCGACCGTGCGCTCACGCCAGAAAGCGGAGCCGAACGCGTAGCGCTCGACGAACGATTTCTTGCCTTCGATGACCAGCGCGGCGAAGCCGCCCTTCGCGTACGCCTCGATAGTGCGCATCTGGAGCGACGGCGCGAAACGATCGTCGGGACGGCGCTTGGCGAATGCTTCGAATGCCACCGCCGCGTCCTGGTAACGTTCCTTCTCGATATAGAAATTGCCGAGCGCCTCGTACAACTGATGCGCGTACGGCGGATCGCCTCGCTGCGCCAGGGCTGCATCCAGCGACTCCGGCCCATCGAGATCGGAATACGTGATGGCGATCGCGCGCAGCGCGTCGTCGGTCAATTCGCGCTCGGGACGACTCAGCGAATCGCGAGCACGCAAGCGTCCGTCCTGAACCAGTACACGATCGAGCAGGCGCAGGAACGCCGAGACGCTCTCGTCGCCGCGCGTTTGTTTGAACAGCGACCAGCCCAGCTTGTACAGGCCTTGCTCGAAGAAGCCGGTGTCCGCGCCCGGCGTAGTCACGGCGACATATGCATTCTCGGCGTCGCGATAACGACCCAGGCTGAACAGGATCTCGCCGCGGCGGAATTGCGATTCGATGAACCACTGACTGCGCGGATAGGTGGTCACCAGCTTGTCGAGCACGGCTAGCGCCTTCTCCGGCTGCGCTTTCGCTTCATAGGCGCGCGCCAGCTGATACATCACGACGTCGTTGCGCTCGTAGTTCGGATAGGACTTGAGCAGGCCTTCGTACAACTGCACGGCCTCGTCCACGCCGAGGCCGCCGAACTCGCCTTCGCCGGCGCGCGCGTTTTCGTCGACCTCAACCTGCAAGTCGCCCAGACGACGCATCGCTTCGGCTCGCATCTTCTCGTTCTGCGATTCCATTTCGAGAAAGCGGCGGTACTGCTCGATCGCCTGCTGCGCCTTCACGTCGCTGGGCGGATCGGGATTGACCTTGACTTCTTTCTTGTCCAGATCGCGGATGGTTCTGGCCGCCGGCTTGGACGCGGTTTGTGCCGCGACGAACGTCGGCGTGGCAAGCGCGCTCGACAACGTGAGCGCGATCAGCATGCGTAGCTTGTGAGATCTGGTGACCGAAGCGCTCATTGCGCGCCTCCCTTGTCAACGCTGCCGCCTTCGCCGCTCGCGCTCCCGCCCGTCGCCGCCTTGTCATAGATCGAGGCCAGCGCGAAGCGCGCCTGCAACGAATACGCGGCCAGGCGCTGCTTCTGCGATTCCAGTTCCTTGATGGCCACGGCAGCGAGATATCGATTCTGTGCCTGAGCGGTGGCTTCCAGTCGCGCCGTCAAGCCTTCGATGCGCGGCGGCAGCGTGGCCACCCGGCGCGCAAACTCTTCAGTGCGAGCGGGATAATCGCCCCGAGCGCGCTCGACCAGCACCGAGCGGCGACGCGCTTCTTTGTAAGCGACATCCAGCTCACGCAATTCCTTTCGAGCGCGCCACAAGCGCGCCTTGTAGCTGCCGTTGAAATCCCACAACAGCTTGCCGCGGATCAGACGCGCCTTCTCGCGCATCTCCTGCACCATCGGATCGTTCTGGTCGGCCTTCGCCAGCACCGCTTCGATCTGTTGCACCTTCGCCCATTGTTCCTGTTCGCGCGAGGTAGCCAGCGCGGTCACGTCGTTGTCGCGCTCGCTCGCGGCCAATCGGGATTCGAGCTCGTTCTTGTGAGCTTCCATCGCGTCGAGATCGACGGTATCGAGCGTTTTCTGCAAACCCGGCAGGCGCTGCTCGTATGCATGGCGACGCGTTTCCACCATGTCTTCGAACGCCTGGACGCTCAGCGCCCAGGTGGCGAGATTGCGTTGCATGAGTCGCAGGTCGCGATAGTTCTTCAAGCCTTCCTGAAATTCGTGCGTGGCCAGCAGGTGGTATAGATAACGGGTCTCCGGCGCATCCGGCAGATTCTGCAACTGCCAGTACCAGCCGACCTGATCGGCTTTGTCGTTCTCGACGATCGCATCGAGCAGCTTGCCGTCGCGAATGGCCTGAATGGATTGATCGATGCGCTTCGACTCGGCCGCGAACGCTTCGACCGCGTTTACATACTGTTCCGCCGCCTGACCGTTGGCGGCGAGCTGCGCGTACGCATAGGGAATGGCGAGATACGACTCCTGCACCGCTGCGTCGAGCATGTCGCGATCACGCAGCTCCAGCCACGGCGCGAGGGCTTTGTTGAACTTCTTCTCGGCCGAGTCTGCCCAACCGACCGCCAGCAGCGCCTTGTTCGACTGCGGACCTTCGAGCCGGACTCGCTGCAATACTTTCTTCGCGTCTTCGGGACGATTGGCCTTGAGCCAGGCGAAACCCAGTGCCAGATTCGCTTTGTCGCGTAACGCCGCGAGCTCTTCGGTGGGCGTCGCGATCTGGCCGACTTCGTTCAGCAGCTCGGCCGCTTCCTCGACGCGTTCCTGGCGGACCAGCGCGACACCGATGTTGAAGCGCGCATAGGCAGACCAGACATCGCTGCGATCGCCGACCGGCTGCCACCGCTCCAAGGCGCGAATCGCCTCGTCATAACGGTTGAGATACATCAACACCTGCGCTTCGAGCAGATGTCGCTCCGGCTCCAGATCGCCGGGCAGCGCGCCGCGAATCGAAGCGAGCGCGGTGGCCGAGTCTTCCAGATAGTTGCGCTGGTACCAGACTTTCGCGAGATAGAACCAGGCGCGATTGCGCACGTCGAGCGGCACGTTGTCGTTCAACAGCGCCTTGAAGATGCGCCCCGCTTCCTCGTGCTGTCCGAGCGAAAGATACAAACCGCCCTTGAGCAGCTCGGCCTCGACCGCGTGATGACCCACGCGATTGAACTCCTGCGCGGCGCCGACGCGAGTCAGCGCCTGCAGATAATCGTCCTGATAGAAATAGAACAGCACGTCGCCCCAATGCAGATCGCGCACGACCTGCGGCGTGCCGACCAGCGGTCGCGGCTCCGGAGGCTTCTTCTCCTTGGCCGTCGCGCTACTCACGCCGAGCGCGAGCAGGACGGCGACGAGCAATTTGTTACATCGGCCCGTCACGGGTTATTCCCATTCCTTGACGATGAACTCGGGCTGCGCCTTGAGCGCCTTGTCGCTGATCTTCAGCTCGACGTACTTCGCGCCGACGCCCTTTTCCAGCTTGATGGTCGCGCCCCGTCGATAGTCACGCTGATTGGGGCCCTGGCCGGTGAACAGCGCGATCAGCTCGTGCTCGCCCGCTTTGAGATTGCCGATGAACACGCGATGCACGCCGCCCTTGAGCAGCGCCTGCGCCTCGCGCTCGGTGTACAGATAATTGGCGACTTCCTTGTTGTCGAGCTTCAAGGTCACCGAATCGAGCGCGAAGAACTCGCCGACGTCCATCGACACGAACACGGCGATCTGCGTGTTCGCCGGGAACAGCAGCTCTTCCTCGAGGACGAACAGCTCGCGGTTCAGGTCGAGCACTTCTTTTTTCAGCGCCTGCACTTCTTCGTCGAGGCTCTTGAAGCTGTCGCCGCCAGCGGCCGCGGCCGGTGCCGGCGTGCTGCTGTCGACCAGAGGCGTGGTGGTGGCAGCCGGCGCGTCCTGCGCAGTGGACTGCCCGGCCATCAACAGCAGGGGCAGCAGCGTAACGATGATTTTCAGAAGGCTCTGACGCAGCATGGAAGTGTCCGGGAATAAATCCGTGGATGGTGCTCGAGAGTTCGATGAGTTCGGGTCCGGTGAGTCGCAGCGCGAGTCACTCGTTCAGCAGTTCACGCAACTTTTCGGTGTAGCGCGCTTCATAACCGACCTTGTAGCCCTCGGATACGTAGCGCACCACACCTTCGCGATCGATCAACACCGTCAGTGGCATGGTGCTCGCCTGATAAGCGCGGCTCACTTCTTTGCGAGCGTCGAACAGCACCGGATAGCTGACGCGCAGCGTCTTGGCCATTTCGCGCGCCGCCTCCAGATTGCTTTCCTCGTCGAGGTTGACGCTGAACAGCACCAGACCGGCGCGGCGATACTTGCCGTAGATTTCATCGAGCAGCGGCATTTCCTGGCGACACGGGCCGCACCAGGTCGCCCAGAAATTGATCAGCACCACTTCGCCGGAATGCTCGGACAGGCGCATGTTGGCGCCGTCCCATGAGCGCAACGCGAAATCGGGGGCGCGCTGACCGAGCAGCGCGCCGGCGGGCACACACACGGCGGGCCCGAGCAGCAACAGTGCCAGCAATGCAAAGCGTGGCAACCGTGCGGAAGCCCGGAGCGGCAGACGAGCTTGTGAGGACTGTGACATCAAATTTTTGTTCGTCGCCGGACACGCGTGAGGCAGCCGATCGGCGCCTCCACGATGCACGAGAGGCCGGCGCTGGCAACCCCGCTGCCCTAGGAAAATTCCCTTAGACCGGTGGCTTTGCGTCCCCACCTTTCGGTGAGTTTGCCCTTGCTTGAGGTGGCCCCTGACACGAGCGTGGCAACACCTCCGACAACGCCAGCTAGGGTGCTATACGCGGCGCAAATATGTCAACGAACGAAGTGTGATGCCAGCGGCGCAAAACCGCGACGGGCCTGTGACTTGCCGCACATTTCAAAAGTCTGTCGGTAGGCGACGACAACAGCATCGGCGCCTGAATCCGTACACAGACGACTGACAGCCTTCCCTCCGGAATGAATGGATCGGAAGCGGGGCGCGGCCGGAGGGAGGGATCCGGCCACGCCCGCATCGCGCCGGTCGATCAGATCGGCGCTTTCGGAGCTTCGAAGTCGGTCGACGCCGCGGTCGCCTTCCACATCGCGATCATTTCCGGCGTCACGCTCTGCGAGGATGACTGATTGTCCGACGGCAGCGTGATCTGCTGCTCGACCGTCTGCTGGCTGCCGGCCTGCTCGTGGCCGTACAGAAACGTGCCGGCGACGGCCGTGCCGAGGGTGAGCAACATGGCGGCGCCAACGGCGATACGCTTTTTCATTTGTCTCTCCAACTCAATTCAAATTGCAAAACGGTTGCGATGAATTCGTTTGTTAGGCGAGCACCGGACGCTTGCCGCCCGAGTCGCCGTCGGCCAGCACCGGGCGCTTGCCGCCGGAGTCGCCGTCAGTCAGGTTGAACACAGGGCGCTTGCCGCCGAAATCGCCGTCCGCCAGCACCGGGCGCTTACCGCCCGAGTCGCCATCAGTCAGGTTGAACAC
>JAEWAF010000022.1 GCA_023391815.1 Pseudomonadota bacterium | reverse complement strand
GCTCAGGCCGACGGAGTCATACCCATCCGTCGCCTCAATGGGCGGGTCGTGAATTTCGAGACGAATCCGTCCGAGACGCATCCGTCCGAGACGAATCATCCCGGCTGGTGCCTTCGCGCGTGGTCGCGTCGCTGCGCTCGCTGACCTCGGCCGGGTCGTGATCCTTGGCGCGTTGCTTGGCTTGCTGCTCGGCTCGGCGAATATCCTGCTCCTCGCTCGGCGAGACGTTGCCGGCATTCTCGATCTCGCGTTGACCCCGCTCGGACTCCACGAACTCCCTGGTCGCCTTGCGATAGTTGCGATCGGCCGTCTTATTGCCTTCGCCTTCGTTTCGCTGTGTTCCCATGAGTACAGTCCTCCGGTGCGTCAACTCGACTGCGAGGTAAACGTCCATCGGTGATCGAGGTTCCGCGCACGGGTCGTGCATCAGAAGGGAGGGGGACGAGGTATGCTCTCAGTGTGTACTGGATACTCGCTACAATTTTCATCGTCATCGCGCTGGCCCTGCCGCGCTATCGGCCGGTCGGCATCGTCGGTTGCGTACTGCTGGGCTCGATGCTGACCTGGGGTGTCATTCAGCGGTTACGCGCGCCGCCGGACGACGTTCAGCCTCAGGTGCAGCAGCGCGGACGACCGACATCGCCCGCGGCCGCATTACAGATCATCGCGCCCAACGAGGTGCAAATGGACAACGTGAAAATGTCCGGTGGTGGCGCGCCATTCGAGCTGCGAGGTCGGATCGAGAACAGATCGGATGCGTTGCTGAAGTCCGTCACGCTGCTGGTCACGCGGCGCGATTGCTTCGAAGGCGCGCTGGATCCGAGCGGCTGCACGGTGTTGTGGCAGGACAAGCACTGGATCTCGATCGCCATTCCTCCGGGAGAGGCGCGCGATTTTTCCAGCTCGGTGTGGATGCGAGGCGCCGCCCCCGGCGCGCGAGGCACGATCAAGGACTCCTTCGAGGTCGTGGCCGCCTCGGGTGAGCTTCCGCCGCGCGCCGGCACAGCGGATCGTTGATCTCCAACAAGAAGACAGCGGGTATGCAGCTGGTATTGAGCTATTTGATCGCGGGCTGGTCGGGTTTTTTCGTCATGGCCGTGGAACTGCTCGGCGGGCGCTTGCTGGCACCGACCTTCGGCAGCAGCATCTACGTCTGGGGCGCCATCATCACGGTGTTCATGCTGGCGCTGTCCATCGGATATCTGGCCGGCGGGCGTCTGTCGATGAATGCGCCGTCGGTGCGTAATCTCGGGCTGATCCTCATCGTCGCCGCGCTCACCGTGTTGCCATTGTTGCTATTCGCAGTGCCGCTGCTGGATGCGGTCGCCAACGCCATTCCCGATCCGCGCTTCGGCTCACTGGTCGGCGCGACGGTGCTGTTCTTCATTCCCACGGTGTTCTCCGGAATGATTTCGCCGTACGCCGTGCGCTTGATCGTGCCGGACCGGTCGAGCTCGGGCCGCCACGCCGGTCAGTTGTATTTCGTGTCGACTTTTGGCAGCGCCGCCGGCACGCTGCTCACGTCCTTCTACCTGGTGCTGATCATGGAGGTGAATCACATCCTGATCGCGCTGATGACGATTTCAGGCCTGATAGGCGGGGCCGCCTGTCTGGTACGCGGAGAAGCGAATGCGCAATAGTTGGCGGGCATTGCTATTGTTGGGCGCGGGCCAGCTGCTGGTCGGTGCGGCGGCCGCCGACAACATGAAGTTATTGCACTCCGAACGTTCGCTGTATCGTGAAGTGCTCGTCTACGAGACGGGCGACGTGCGTTGTATCTGCTTCACGCGCTTCTGCCGCATCGGTCGGCAGACCTGTCAGGATACGAAGCATCCCGACCGCATCGTCATGAACTATCCGCAGATGATGCTCGGCTCGCTGTTCGTGAAGCCCGAGCCGAAGTCGGTGCTGATCATCGGGCTCGGCGGCGGCACCATTCCGCGCGCGCTGCATGAACTCGTGCCACAGGCGCGCATCGATGTGGTCGAAATCGATCCGGCGGTCGTCAAAGTGGCGCGCCGGTATTTCGATCTGGGCGACAGCAGCGATCTGAACGTAATCGAAGCGGACGGTCGCGTGCAGGTGAAGCGGGCGTTGCGCGAGCGGAAGAGCTACGACCTGATCATGCTCGACGCCTTCGACCACGAATACATTCCCGAGCACTTGCTGACGCAGGAGTTCCTGAAAGAAGTAAAGGCGTTGCTCGCGCCGGGCGGAGTGCTCGCGGCCAACACGTTCTCCTCCAGTCGCCTGTACGATCACGAGTCGACGACGTATGCGTCGGTGTTTCCGGAGTTCTTCAATCTGAAGAAGGAGAACCGCGTGATCATCGCGGCCAACGGGCCGTTGCCGAACGCGGAGCAGTTGCAGGCCAACAGCAAGCGCTTCGAGGGCGCGTTCGATGCTTTCGGGATGAGCACGAGCAAGCTGCTGCCGCTGTTCTCGCGCAAGCAGGATTGGGAGCGCAGCGCGCGCATCCTGACCGATCAATACTCGCCGGCGAACCTGCTCAATCTCGGTAAGAACTGAGCAGGTCCCCAGTCACATGAGCAGTGGCGGGCTCAGTTGATCGAGCCGCGCGTGCGTTCCAATTCCTGGATCGCGAGCATCACATCCTGCAGCTGCGGCCGCTCGCCGCCGGCCATGTTCTCGTCCTGAGCTCGCGACAGCAGTTCGGCATCCTTCTTCCAGGACTCCAGAATGCGCAGCTTCTCCTCGGTGTCGAGCTGACTGTCTCGAACCACGTCGATGGGCTTGCGATATTCGCGAGTCGGATCGCTGATGGCGTCGCACACCTTGGTTTCATGCGTCTGGCTCATGCGCGCTTCTCACTGGCGGCGAGCGAGCAGACCCACGACCAGAGCAACGCCGGCGACCGCGCCGATGATGCCCCAGGTGTGATCGCGCACATACGCGTCCGTATAGCGGGCATATTTACGGACACGACGCTGCATCCGCCGGTCGTACAGATGATCGAACGCCTGCCGCACGGTTTTCTGAGTACGCGAGCGCGCTTCTTGAACGCGATCGTTGGTAACATCGGCCGTGGCGCGCAGCAATTCCTCGGCGTCACGGGCGACGTTCTGCAAATCTCTGCGCAGATGTCGGATGGGGGATTCGAAAGCGCCGTTGCGCATTGGGGACCTCCTCGGAACTCGACAAGTGTGGGGCGGACTGTAGGCAAGACGTCCGCCCGGTCCGCAAAAACAACGCGATGAATTGCTGGCGGGTTCCACGTAGGATTTGTGACAGAGAAGGCTGCCCGAACACACCGATCCGTCTGCACACTTTGCACGGAGTAGTATGGCGACCAAAAGCAAAACGACGGCGAAGCGTAAGCGAGCTCCCGCCAAACGTAAGACCCCGAAAAAGGCAGCTCCGCGCACCCGTGGCGTGATGCCCGCCGAATGTCGTCTGGAAAATCTGCCGCAGGAAGCAGCCGAAGTCGCCGAGCGCATCGAACGCGAGGGCGGCTTCGTCATCGGCAGCTATTGCGAGCCGCTCGGTCGCAATCCACTGCTGCTCGCGGCGCTGCCGATCGATCAGGTCGAGCCCACACCGTTTCAGCGCGATCTGTCCGATGCGCATTACAAGAAGCTCTCGGGCGTCATCGATCGCACCGGTTTGTTTCTGGACCCGGTGATCGCGATCACCGCGCCGAAGGAAGGCTTCTGGACCCCGAACGGGCGACACCGGCTCGAAGCGATGCGTCGGCTCGGCGCGAAATCCATCATCGCGCTGGTGGTACCGAAACGTGAGATCGCGTGGCAAATCCTCGCGCTCAATACCGAGAAGGCGCACAACCTGCGCGAGCGCGCGCTCGAGGTGATTCGTATCTACAAAGGGCTGATCGATGAAGATCCGCGCCGGCCCGAAACCGATTTCGCGTTCTATCTGGAAGAAGCGGCGCTGGTGACCTTGGGGTTGTGCTACGAGCGCAAGGGCAACTTCGCGGGCGGCGCCTATCATCCCATTCTGCGCCGGCTCGAAGAGTTCTCATCCGAGTCGTTACAGACGTCGCTGAAGGTGCACCAGAAGTACGCCGATCAGCTGTTCGAGCTGGACGAGAAAGTGATGAGCGTCATCGAAAAGCTGAAGGAGCGCGGCCTGGTCAGCCCGTACCTGCGCGCATTCGTGGTCGCTCGGATCAATCCATTGCGCTGGATCAAGGACGAGCCGCCGCCGTTGCCCGAAGTGCTCAAGACCATGAAGGAGCGGCTCGCGAAGTTCAACGTCGACAAGGTCAATCAGCAGGATCTGGCCAAGGCGGGCGGCGCGCCGGACACCGAATCTTAAAAGTTCGGGTCCGGGACGAACTTTCCGTCCGGGAACGGCTCGGGATCGTCTCTGTCCGCGTAGCGACGTGAGTGCGGTATTACGCCGCGCGCGACCAGGTTCACTCGCGAGTCGTAGTAGATAACGATTGTTTCCGCCGGCGTGGCCGACGCGCGCTGAAAGTCCACGTACTGGGCGTGCGATGTTTCGCGATGACCATGGCCGGTGCCGAGCTTCTCCTGCTGCCGGCGCGCCAACGATTCATCCGCAGCCGGTGCGTCTGCGCGTTCGGCCGAGCTTTGCGGGCTGATGCCATCGCTCTCTCGAAACGAATAGGGGCAGCAGGGCGAGCGCTCGCGAAAGACCGCGACGCCGATGACGCCCACGTTTTCCGGCCGACCGGTCCGGGCCGCGTACGACTTCGACAATCGCGTGAAATAGAAAGTCGCCACCTCGTCCAGGCTCTTGCGCCAGCCCTCGATGCTCACGCCGTCCCAGGCGTCGAGCACATAGCCGGATTGGTGTTCAGCCGCGGTTTTGCCGTTGATCACATTCACGCCGTCCACGCTGGTGACGGCCAGCAGCCGCTCGCCGGTGCGGTTACCGAGCCGGAGCTCATATCGGTGCCCGGGCTCGCCCACGACATAAAGACGGTTCTCATGAACGTACACGGGCAGCGTGTAGCCGGCGGTCCGGTCGAAAATTTCGAGGCGGGCCAGCCAATGGATATACGGGGGCGTCTGCTCCCGCCCGGCGAGCGTCGGGCTGGGGAGCGACACAGCGACGAACATCACGAGGGACGGCACGAACCGGCGCATATCAGCTCCGCTGCAGGGTGGCTGATGGCTGTAAACGGGGCTGCCGGCGCGTTCGGGTCACGCCCGGGCCGACCATTAAGGCGCCGAGGCGGCCCCGGCCGTCCCGCGGCCCCGGCGGGCGCGCTTGCCCTTCGCCCCGCCCCCCGCTATGTTCGCGCCTCCGAAGGATGAGGCAACTGTTTGCATGGCAATGAATTTCCTGGACTTCGAGCAGCCGATCGCCGAACTGGAGGCGAAGATCGACGAGCTCAAGTTCGTCTCCAGCGACGCCGAGGTGAATATCGGCGAGGAGATCGCCCGTCTGCGCGCCAAGAGCCGGGCGCTGACGACCAGCATCTTCTCCAACCTCAGCCAGTGGCAGATCGCGCAGCTGGCGCGTCATCCACAGCGTCCGTACACGCTGGATTACATCAGCTCGGTGTTCACCGATTTCCAGGAACTGCATGGCGATCGCATGTATGCGGACGATCACGCCATCGTCGGCGGGGTGGCGCGTCTGGATGGCCGCCCGGTGATGCTCATCGGCCAGCAGAAGGGCCGCGACACGAAGGAGCGCGTGCGCCGTAATTACGGCATGCCCAAGCCCGAGGGCTATCGCAAAGCCCTGCGCCTGATGCACATGGCCGAGCGCTTCCAGTTGCCCCTGATCACTTTCATCGATACCTCGGGCGCCTACCCCGGCGTCGGCGCCGAGGAGCGCGGCCAGAGCGAGGCCATCGCGCGCAATCTGTTCGAGATGTCGACCCTGCAGGTTCCCATCATCAGCGTCGTGATCGGCGAAGGCGGGTCGGGCGGCGCGCTGGCCATCGGCGTTTGCGATCGTTTGCTGATGCTCCAGTACAGCATCTACTCGGTGATCTCGCCCGAAGGCTGCGCCGGCATTCTGTGGCGTAGCGGAGATAAGAAAGATCTGGCGGCCGAGGCCATGGGCGTGAGCGCGGAGCGCATCGCCAAGCTCGGCGGTATCGTCGATGAAGTGCTCAAGGAGCCTCTGGGCGGCGCGCATCGCGATCCGCAAGCCATGGCCGACACGTTGAAAGATGCGCTGCTGCGTAATCTCAACGAGCTGCAGGCCAAGCCGCTGGACCAGTTGATGAAGGCGCGCGAACAGCGCCTGCGCGGCTACGGAGTTTATAGCGTCGGCTGACGGCAGCGTGGCTCATGTTCTCTCCACGTGAGCTGCAAGATCGGATGCAAGGCAAGGCCGGAGGCAGAGCATGGCTGCCGCCGGACGCCGCCGTTTGCGTGGCTTTCAGCGGCGGTCTCGATTCAACGGTGTTGTTGCATTCGTTTGCTCGGCTCGCGGCGCAGCCTGGCAGCTATCGAGTCCGCGCGGTTCATATCGATCATGGCTTGCATGCGGACTCGGCGCTTTGGCGCGATCACTGCGAGCGCCAGGCGCAAGCACTGCGAGTTGAATTCACATCCATGCGCGTCGCCGTCACGGGCATCGATGAGATCGGTCTCGAAGCCGCGGCTCGTGAGGCGCGCTACGACGCTTTCGCGAAAGCACTGCGTCCCGGCGAATATCTCCTGATCGGCCATCACGCCGACGATCAGTTGGAAACCATGCTGCTCGCATTGATGCGAGGCGCGGGCTTGCTCGGCCTGAGCGGGATGCAAACGTTCGAGCCGTTCGCCCGCGGCGCCTTGCTCCGGCCGCTGTGGGATTTCACTCGCGCCGAACTCGAGACCTGGGCGAGGGCGGAAGGATTGCAGTGGTTGACCGATCCGTCTAACGAGAATCACGCGCTCGATCGCAACTTCATTCGTCATCGAATCGTGTCGGCGCTTCGCGAGCGTTGGCCGGCGGCCGCGCAGACGGCACTGCGTTCCTCGCAACACTTACAAGAAGCCTGGCGGACGCTGGAGCAACTGGCAGCGCTGGATGCCGAGCAGGCCATCGCCGATGAATGTCTCAGCGTCGCCGCCTTGGCCGCGCTCAATCCGGAACGCCGCCGGAATCTGTTGCGCTATTGGATCCGCCGTCGTGGGGCTCGTGCTCCGTCGACTCGCAAGCTGGCGGGCATCGAGCACGACATGCTCGCGGCCAGCTCCGATCGGGTTCCTTGCGTGGGCTGGGATGGTTGGGAAATGCGCCGGCATCGGGGCTGGCTGTACTGCGAGCAAAAATTGCCGGCGCTCGACACGGCGTCGACTCTCTCCTGGCCAACTCATTCGTCGCTCCAATTGCCGGCTGGCCTCGGTACGTTACGTATCTCTCCTGGAGCACCCGGCCAGCTGAGCGCTGCTAAGCTGCCCGCAACGTTGTCTGTGCGCTTTCGCGCCGGTGGCGAAACGTTGCAGCCGGCCGGTCACGCGATTCACCACAAGCTCAAGAAGCTGCTGCAAGCGTCGGCCATCCTGCCTTGGTGGCGCGAGCGCCTGCCGCTCATTTACGCGGGCAAGCAACTCGTCGCTGTCGGGGATTTGTGGATTGCCGCTGAGTTCGCCGCGCGCGACGACGAGCCCGCCGTGTCGATCGCATGGGAGCAGCGGCCCGCGATCGTCGGTCGTCGCCCCAACGTATAGACGATTTCTATCCGTTCTCGTCTATCCGCGCGCAAGGTATTGAGTTAGACTGCGCTCCCGTCGTGATTCCTCGATGCGTCCTTCTTCCATGGGGCGCGTCACGATCCAGATCCCCCTCTCTCTTTGCGACGGTGCTTTACGATGACGCGTTTTATCTGTGTAACCGGCGGTGTGGTTTCCTCGCTGGGCAAAGGCATTGCCGCGGCTTCCCTGGGCGCCATCCTCGAATCGCGCGGCCTCAAGGTCAGCATGGTGAAGCTGGATCCGTACATCAACGTCGATCCGGGCACCATGAGCCCGTTCCAGCACGGCGAAGTGTTCGTGACCACCGACGGCTACGAGAGCGATCTGGACCTCGGTCACTACGAGCGCTTCGTGCGCACCACGACTTCACGTAATTCGAACTTCACGACCGGGCGCATCTATGAGCGCGTGATCGCGAAGGAGCGTCGCGGCGACTACCTGGGCGCGACGGTGCAGGTCATTCCGCACATCACCGACGAGATCAAGCATTGCATCCGCATGGGTGCCGGCGACGCCGACATCTGCATGGTGGAGATCGGCGGCACGGTCGGCGACATCGAGTCCCTGCCGTTCCTCGAGGCGATTCGTCAGATGGGCGTGGAGCTGGGTCGGAACAACGTGCTCTACATGCACCTGACCCTGATCCCGTACATTCCGAGCTCGGGCGAGATCAAGACCAAGCCGACCCAGCACTCGGTGAAGGAGCTGCGCTCCATCGGTATCCAGCCCGACATCCTGGTGTGCCGTTCGCAGAACGCGCTGCCGGCCGAGCATCGTCGCAAGATCGCGCTCTTCACCAACGTGGAAGAGCGCGCCGTGATCACGGCAGTGGACGCCGACGATCTCTACAAGATCCCGCAGCTGCTGCACGAACAAGGGCTGGACGACATCGTGGTCGACAAGCTGCGCCTCGACGTGCCGCCGGCCGATCTGACCGAGTGGAAGCAGGTCGTGCACGCCAAGGCGAACCCCGAGGCCAAGGTGACGATCGCGATGGTCGGCAAGTACGTCAATCTGCGCGATTCCTATATCTCGCTGTCCGAAGCGCTGACCCACGCCGGCGTCCGTACCCGCACGCGCGTCAACATCCAGTTCGTCGAAGCGACGGACGTGGAGAAGCACGGCACCGGCTGCCTCGAAGGGGTCGACGCCATTCTGGTGCCGGGCGGCTTCGGCGAACGCGGCATCGAAGGCAAGATCGCGGCGATCAAGTTCGCCCGCGAGCGCCAGATTCCCTATCTCGGCATCTGCCTGGGCATGCAGCTGGCGATCATCGAGTTCGCACGCAATATCGCCGGCCTGCAGGGCGCGCATTCGACGGAATTCAACCGTGCCGCTCCGCATCCGGTGGTCGCGCTCATCACCGAGTGGCAGGACGAGAAGGGCAATGTCGAGCAGCGCACCGAGAAATCGGACATGGGCGGCACCATGCGCCTCGGCGCGCAGGAAGCGCGTCTGTCGCACGGCTCGAAGGCGCACCAGATCTACGGCTCGGACACGGTGATGGAACGTCATCGCCACCGTTACGAGTTCAACAATCGATACCTGCAGAAACTGATGAACGCCGGCCTGCGCTTCTCCGGCTTCTCGCGCGACGGGCTGGTGGAGATGATCGAGCTGCCGTCGCATCCGTTCTTCGTGGCGAGCCAGTTCCATCCGGAATTCCGCTCCACGCCTCGTGACGGTCATCCGTTGTTCTCGGGCTTCGTGAAGGCGGCCCGCGCGTATCATCAGAGCCAGCAGCCGGAAGAGAAGCGCGTCGCCGTCGGCGGCGCCTGATCAAAGAGAAAGACAGACGATGCGACTGCTGAACTTCGACGTTGGGCCGGACAAGCCGTTCTTCCTGATCGCCGGCCCATGCGTCATCGAGAGCGAAGGGTTGAATATCGACGTCGCCGGCCAGCTCAAGGAGCTGACCGCGCGCTTGAACGTGCCGTTCATCTTCAAATCGTCGTTCGATAAAGCGAACCGTTCCTCGGTCAAGAGCTTCCGTGGCCCCGGCATGGAAGAGGGCCTGCGCATTCTGTCCGAAGTGAAGAAACAGATCGGCGTGCCGGTGCTCACCGACGTGCACGAAGACACGCCGTTCGCGGAAGTCGCCGAGGTCGTCGACGTGATGCAGACGCCGGCGTTCCTTGCCCGACAGACTAATTTCATCGTCAACGTCTGCTCGCATAATCGACCCGTGAACATCAAGAAGGGGCAGTTCCTGTCGCCTTGGGAGATGGGCAACGTGGTCGAGAAGGCGCGCTCCACCGGCAATCGGCAGATCATGGTGTGCGAGCGCGGCTTCACGTTCGGTTACAACAATCTGGTCTCCGACATGCGCTCACTGGCGGTGATGCGTGAGACCGGCGCCCCGGTCGTGTTCGATGCGACTCACTCGGTGCAGTTGCCTGGCGGCAAAGGCACGTCGTCCGGCGGTCAGCGCGAGTTCGTGCCTGTGCTGGCGCGCGCCGCGGTGGCGGCCGGAGTCTCCGGTTTGTTCATGGAGACCCACCCCGATCCCGCCAAAGCATTGTCCGATGGCCCGAATGCCTGGCCGCTGGCGCGCATGGAAGCGTTGCTGACAACACTGAAAGAACTGGATCAAGCCGTGAAGTCACGGCCATACGAGGAAAGTTTGTTATGAGCAAGATCGTCGACATCCGCGGCCGCGAGATCATCGATTCGCGCGGCAATCCGACCGTGGAGGCCGATGTATATCTGGATTCCGGCGCCGTGGGTCGCGCCGCAGTCCCGTCTGGCGCTTCGACCGGCGCGCGCGAAGCGATCGAGCTGCGCGACGGCGATAAATCGCGCTACCTCGGCAAAGGCGTGCTCAAAGCCGTCGCTAACGTCAATGGCGAGATCAAGAAGCTGCTGGTGGGTCGCGATGCCGGCGACCAGGCCGCGATCGACCAGGCGATGATTCAGCTCGACGGCACCGAGACCAAGTCGCGTCTCGGTGCGAATGCGTTGCTCGCCGTTTCGATGGCCAACGCGCACGCGATGGCCAAGGAAACCAAACAATCCTTGTTCCGTCGCCTGGGCAACTCCAAGACGCTGCCGGTGCCGATGATGAACATCATCAACGGCGGCGCGCACGCCGACAACAGCGTCGACATTCAAGAGTTCATGATCCTCCCGGTCGGCGCGCCGTCGCTGTCGGAAGCGCTGCGTTATGGCGCGGAGATCTTCCACACGCTGAAGAAAGTGTTGCATGAGCGGAAGCTCGCGACCTCCGTGGGCGACGAAGGCGGCTTCGCGCCGGACCTGCCGTCGAACGAAGCGGCGCTGGAAACCATCCTTGAAGCCATCGATCGCGCCGGCTACAAGGCCGGCAAGCAGGTGTTCCTCGGCCTCGACGTGGCCAGCACCGAGTTCTTCAAGGACGGCATCTATCATCTCGAGTCGGAGAATCGTAAGTTCACTTCGACCCAATTCGCCGATTACCTCGAAGGCCTGGTGGGGCGCTATCCGATCGTCACCATCGAGGACGGCATGAGCGAGGACGACTGGGACGGCTGGGCGCACCTGACGCAGCGGCTCGGCAAGAAGGTGCAGCTGGTCGGCGACGATCTGTTCGTCACCAACACCAAGTTCCTGAAGCAGGGCATCGAGAAGCACATCGCCAACGCCATCCTGATCAAGGTCAATCAGATCGGCACGCTGACCGAGACCGTGGCCGCCATCGACATGGCGGTGGACGCGGGCTACGCAGCGGTCGTGTCGCATCGCTCGGGCGAGACCGAGGACGCAACCATCGCTGATATCGCCGTCGCGACGCGCGCCACGCAGATCAAGACGGGCTCGATGTCACGTTCGGATCGCATCGCCAAGTACAACCAGCTGCTGCGCATCGAGCAGGAGCTGGGTGCCGAGGCGAAGTACGCCGGCATCGAGGCGTTCCCGGTGACCCTGCCTGGCATGTCCTGCTGACCGATACATGAAGTTCCTCGCCGCCGGCCTGGTCATCGTTCTGGTGCTCTTGCAGTACCGGCTATGGCTGGGCGACGGCGGCATGAGCGAGGTCCATCGGTTGCGCGCCGAGATCGAGGTTCAGCGCGAGCAGAACCGCGAGCTGAAGGAGCGCAATCGCACGCTGGCGGCGGAAGTGCAGGACCTGAAGAAGGGCACCGTTGCCATCGAGGAGCGGGCGCGCACCGATCTCGGCATGGTCGGTCGAGGCGAGACCTTCTATCAGGTGGTCGAGCCCAAACCCGCCGTCCAGCCCGCGCCCGCGCCGGCAAGCGAACCGGACGAGGGCGAGAGCGGCGGTGGCAGTTCGCGCGGCAACAGTCCGGCCAGCGTCATCCAGGCTCGCACGCCGAATAAAGACTAGCGACGACGAGTCGGGTCCAGGGAAGTGGCCGCGCGCCGTGGCTGGCGAGCGAGTGGCACGTGTGGGTCGTGGCAGGGCCCGAGCCCGAGTTTGATCAGTCGCAGAGGTTTCTCGTTTTGGACAGGAGATTCTGGGTCGTCGTGCCCGCGGCCGGCAGTGCCCGCCGCATGGGCGGCGCTGTACCCAAACAATATCTGCCGCTGGCGGGCCGGGCGGTCATCGAGTGGTCGCTCGCACCCTTCCTGGCGCACGAGCGCACGGCTGGAATCGTCGTCGCATTGTCGGCGGAGGATCGGCGCTGGCCGCACCTCGCGTTCGCAAGCGATGCGAAGATCGCGACAACGATCGGTGGCGCCGAGCGGATGGACTCCGTGCTCGCAGGATTGCGCGCGTTGCAGGATCGCGCGACGCCCGACGATTGGGTGCTCGTGCATGACGCGGCGAGACCCTGCTTGTCGGCGATCGATCTGGATCGTTTGCTGAATGAATTGAACGACGATGATGTGGGCGGACTGCTCGCCGCGCCGGTCGTGGATACTTTGAAGCGCGCCGACGACGGCGGGCGCGTTGCGCAGACCGTGACGAGAGACAAACTCTGGCGCGCCCTGACGCCTCAGATGTTTCGTCTCGACATCTTGCAACGCGCATTGGATGCCGCAGTGGCGCAACGTATCGCCGTCACCGATGAGGCTCAGGCCGTCGAGGCTCTGGGGCTGCAACCCAAGCTGGTCGCGGGCGACGCGGACAACATCAAGATCACGTTGCCCGAAGATCTGCCGCGTGCCGAGCGTATTTTGAAATTACGGAGCGCCACATGACTTGCCAACTTCGTATCGGGCAGGGGTACGACGTGCACGCGTTCACCGCGGGCGATCACGTCACGCTCGGTGGCGAAAAGATTCCCCACACACACGGCATCCTCGCGCATTCGGACGGCGACGTGTTGTTACATGCGATCTGCGACGCCTTGCTGGGCGCGGCCGGGCTCGGCGATATCGGCATGCACTTTCCAGATACCGACGCGCGGTGGAAAGGGGCCGACAGTCGCGCGTTCGTCCGTCACGTTCGAGATCTGCTCAAAGTGAGCGATTACGTGATCGTCAACGTCGACACCACCGTGATCTGCGAAGCGCCGCGGCTCGGTAAATATCGCGAGGCCATGCGCGCAAACATCGCCGCCGACCTCGGCATCAATATCACCCGCGTGAACATCAAGGCCACGACCAGCGAAAAAATGGGCTTCATCGGCCGCGCCGAAGGGCTCGCTTGTCAGGCCATCGCGTTGATCGAGCATATCTCCGGATGAATTTCGTCGACCTCATGAATCTGCCGTGCGCGCACGGCGGACCGGCGGGCAGTGGGCGCTTGCGCGTCTCCCCGGAAGATTTCGTCGTGCGCGAATGGCTCGGCTTCGAGGCGGACGGCGAGGGCGATCATCTGTTGTTGAGAGTGCGCAAGCGCGGCGCGAACACGATGTGGGTCGCCAAGCAGCTCGCGAGAATCGGCAAGATACATCCGCGCGATGTCGGCTTCGCGGGATTGAAAGACCGGGACGCGGTCGCCGAGCAGGCGTTCACTGTGCCGGGTCGCTCCGCCGTTCCGAACTGGCTCGGCGTCACCGGCGATGGTTTTGAAGTCATCGGTGCCGAGCGCACGCGGCGCAAGCTCAAGCGCGGCGCGTTGAAGGGCAATGATTTCGAGATCGTGGTGCGCGAGTTCTCCGGCGACGTGGGCGTGCTCGAGCAGCGATTGCAAACACTCGCCACGGCCGGCGCGCCCAACTTTTTCGGGCCGCAGCGCTTCGGTCACAACGGATCCAACATCGCCAGTGCCATCGCATGGTTCGAGGGCGGACCGACGCCGGAACGGGCGGAGCGGGGTTTCGCGCTATCCGCGGCTCGCTCGGTGATATTCAACGCAGTGCTCGCCGAACGCGTGAACGCAGGCACCTGGAATCGACTGCTCGATGGCGATGTCGTGAATCTCAACGGCAGCGGCAGCTTCTTTCTCGCCGAGACCATCGACGATACTTTGCGTGATCGTTGTGAGCGGCTCGATGTGCATCCGACCGGGCCGATGTGGCACGGTGATTCGCTGCTGTCGAAGGGTGCCGTCGCGGAGCTGGAGATGCAAACGGCTCAGAAACATGCAGTGCTCGCGGCGGGCCTGGCCAAAGCGAATATGGAACCTGAACGCCGGCCGTTGCGCGTGCCGGTTCGTGAGCTGAAGTGGCGCATCGAAGGGAGTGAGGTGTACCTGCAGTTTCGTTTGCAGCGAGGCTCGTTCGCCACCGGCGTACTTCATGAGCTGCTCAGCAACGCCTTCGAGGCCGAGACCCCGGAAGCCGATGTCTGATCTAATGACTCGGGATCGGGCATCCTGCCGCGACCCTCGTGCGAACCCGCAAAAGGCGCGACTTTTGCCTCTCGCTCGCCACCTGCGGCGGCGGGGTACATCCATGTACCCAGGCTCATTTCACTCGGAGCAGCACGTAGACGGCGCCACTGCCGCCGTCCACCTGTCGGGCCGAGCCGAACGCCTGGATGTTGTCGATCCGTTGCAGCCATTGATTGACGACGTTCTTCAGCACCGGACCGCGCGGTCCGGAGCCCCGGCCCTTGCCATGAATGATGCGAACACAGCTCATGCGACGGTTCACGGCCTCGGTGAGAAATTCGCGCATGGCCGCTTTGGCCTCGGCCCCGGTCATGCCATGCAGGTCGAGCTCGGCATCGACCGTGTAATGACCCCGGCGCAGTTTGATCAGCACCGCCTCGGGGATGTGCGGGCGACGGAAGCTCAGCTCGTCGCCAGTCGCGAGCAGCGCCTCGTCGCTCGGCGGCAGCAGACTTTCTCGCAGGACTTCCTGCTGATCGGCGCGCGTAAAGCGTGCTCGCGGCGGCGGTTTGGGCCCCGAGGGCGGCCGCTTATCGCTGTCACGCAACCTCCGCACATCGCGCATCGCCTCGCGGAAGGTCAGGTTGTCCTCGTCCCGGTCGTCGTTCACCCAATACTCCAGCGCCCGACTGGCCTTGCAATGAAGTCGAGGCGCGGATTCCAGTATAGTTCCGCGCCGCCAGCTTTCATGAATTCATGAAGATCCTTCTCAGCAACGACGACGGCTACCGCGCCGAGGGCCTGCGTGCCCTGGGCGAAGCGCTTGCGCCGCTCGCAGACATTACCGTGGTCGCGCCCGACCGCAACCGCAGCGGTGCCAGTAACTCACTGACGCTGGACGTGCCGTTGCGCGTGCTGCCATTCGAAGAGCGCAAGTTCCTGGTCGTCAATGGCACGCCCACCGATTGCGTACACCTGGCCGTCTCCGGGCTGTTCGAAGGCGAGAGCGACTTCGACATGGTGGTCTCGGGGGTCAACGACGGTCCCAACCTGGGCGACGACGTGATCTATTCGGGCACCGTCGCCGCCGCCATCGAGGGACGCTTCCTCGGCCTGCCGGCGATCGCTGTGTCGCTGGTCATTCAACCGAACTCCGGCAACCACTTCGAGACCGCCGCGCGCGTGGCCGCCGAGCTGGTGATGCGCATTCAGCGGACACCGCTGCATCAGGCGACCATCCTCAACGTGAACGTACCCGACGTTCCCTATGAGCAGTTGCGAGGATTTCAAGCGACGCGGCTGGGATTCCGACATCGCTCCGATCCCATCGTGCGCATGGCCGATCCGCGCGGCCGACCGGTGTATTGGGTCGGGCCCGCCGGTGGCAGTCAGGACGCCGGTCCGGGCACCGACTTCCATGCGGTCGCGAACAACTACGTGTCGGTGACGCCGTTGCAGATCGATCTGACGCGTCATTCCATGCTCGAGGACATGAGCAACTGGTTGCAGGGGCGAGCTGAATGAAGCCACCCGCGCCGCCGAAGAACAACATCACCAATCGTGCCGGCATCGGCATGACCTCGGCCCGCACACGCGAACGTCTGGTGCAACGGCTGCGCGATCAAGGCATCGTCAATGCAGCGGTGCTCGATCAGATCCGGAATGTGCCGCGTCATTTGTTCGTCGATGAAGCGCTCGCGACTCGTGCATACGAAGATACAGCGCTGCCGATCGGGCATGGGCAGACGATCTCACAACCGTTCGTCGTGGCGCGCATGACCGAAGCGATGATCGAAGCGGGCACCCCGGGCAAGGTGCTGGAGATCGGCACCGGCTGCGGTTATCAAACAGCGGTGATGTCGCCGCTGGTGCGATTCATCTATAGCATCGAGCGCATCGGCGCTTTGCAGGAGCGCGCGCGGCAGCGCCTGCGGGAACTGAATATCTCCAACGTCCATTTACGTCACGGTGACGGCTTCCAGGGCTGGAGCGGGCATGCGCCGTACGACGCCATTTTGATGGCGGCCGCGCCGCTCGCAATTCCGGATGTTTTGTTTCAACAGCTCGCGCAGGGTGGCCGGCTGATCGCGCCGGTCGGTCCGGAAGGTCGTCAGCAACTGGTGCGTATCACTCGTCGTGGCGAGGAATTTCACAAGGAGACGCTGGGCTTGGTCAGTTTCGTGCCGCTGCTGAAGGGTCTGAACTGATTCCTGTGTCGTGCCGATGGCTCGCGCCGTGGTTGATCGCGCTCGCCGTCGTGGCTGGCTGCGCATCGACGCCGGAGCGAGGCGGCACCTACATCGTCAAGCGCGGCGACACCCTGTATTCCATCGCGTTTCGTCACAAGCTCGATTACAAAGATCTGGCGCGCTGGAACAACATCGGTCGGGATTATGTGATTTATCCGGGCCAGACGTTGCGGTTGTCCCCCTCCGGTAAGGGCGGTGCGCGCGCTGCATCCCCACCGCCGAAATCTCCGACCTCATCCAGCCGTGCGCAAGCACGACCGCCGGCGTCTCGACAGCCCGCGATTCCGACCGGCCCGCCGGTGAAATGGCAATGGCCGGTGAGCGATGGCACAGCGACGCTCACGTCGCGCCCGAACGGCGGCCAGGGCCTGATGATCGCGGGAAAATCAGGCGAAGACGTGCGCGCTGCCGGGCCGGGGCGCGTCGTGTATACCGGTTCCGGACTGCTCGGTTACGGTCAGCTGATCATCGTTAAGCACAACGAAACGTATCTGAGCGCTTATGGACATCTGCAATCGGTGCTGATCCAGGAGGGAGACGCGGTCATGGCCGGGCAGCGAATCGCCACCATGGGCAATGGGCCGCAGGGCTCGCCGCAGCTGTATTTCGAGATCCGGATCAACGGGACTCCGGGCAATCCGCTGAGCCTGCTGCCGCAACGTTGAGCGAGAAACGGTGTTGGCACGCTGGCCCGAGGATTGCAGCCGCAGTCGAGATTCTCAGCCCCTCGGATTTCGCGAAGCGAACAACAGTTGCGCGATCCGCGATCGTGTGTCTAAATCCGCCCCCAACGTGTACTCGTAATACCACCGAAGTCGGGTGACGGGGAGAAGACGCGGGGGCGGAGGGGGATTCGAGGAAACAGCGCGAAGAAGAACAAAAGCAAAAGAAAAAGAATATTCCGTCGGGCGACGACTCCAGTGGAGCGGCTTGACGAGTTGGGTCGAACGATCTTCAGTCCCTCGCGTCTTCTCCCGGTCATCCTGCTCGCAGGGTGACCGGGAGAATGTTCTTCCTTCAGTTGCTGTTCTTCAGCAGCAACGCGGCCACGACAGTGCGTCCCTCGCTCGCCAGAATGTTGTAGGTGCGGCACGCCGCGCCGATCTCCATCACTTCGCAACCGATCCCTCGCGACATCACGGCCCCCAGCACTTCGGGCGCCGGAAACTCCTGTTTCGGCCCCGAGCCGATGATGATGACTTCGGGGTTCATCGCGATGGCCGGTTGCAGATCGTCCAGCGACAGCTCGGCGACGCTCCGCGGCCGCCAGTCGCTAACGATCTGATCCGCTTTCACCAGGCAGCTGGCGTGAAGTACGGTCTCGCCGATACGCACCTCACCGGGTGCGTAGGAGCGGATCAAGTTGATGCCGGCAATTTTCTCGTCGGTGAGTTTCATTCGGCTACCATAGCGCAGGTCGCCGCCGCCGCGCAGAAGATGTTGAAGACGCTGACTCCCTCGCTATCGATAATCGTCACGGATTTGAATCCCTTACGCGACGGGGACGAGGCGGGCATCGCCGAGTGGCCGCAACTCGCGCGGCTCGCCGGCCGCGGCTCGGTGAGCAAACGGGCGATCGATGCCCGTCAGGACGCATTGCATGCGGGCGTGCTCGACGCGCTTCAACTCCACGACGCGGCCGATCAGTATCCCAGCGCCGCGGTCATTCGCACTGGCCTCAGTGGTCAACGCGCTGACGGTTTCTGGCTGCGCGCCCAGCCTATACACTTCGCCGCGGGTTTGGATCGGCTGACGACGGTTCCCTTGCGCGGGCACGCGCGCATGAGTGTTGCTGAACGTGAGTCGCTCACCCCGACGTTCGTCGATCATCTACAGTCCTCGGGCTTCGAGTTGCACGTCGGCGCCGACGGCGAATGGCTCCTGCGCAGCGAAGTGCCGTTGCAAGTGCAGACCGTCACGCCGGAGTTCGCCGCGTCCAATCCGGGTGAAGACATTCTGCCGCGCGGTCGCGACGCCGGCGGACTGCGACGATTGATGACCGAGTTCCAGATGTTGTTACACGAGCATCCGGTCAATGTGCGGCGGCAGGCGCGCGGCTTGCCGACGTTGAATGCGATCTGGGTGTATGGGGAAGGAATGTTGAGTGGCTCGAGCCCGAAGTCGTTGCCTGCCGCCTGCGGCGACGATATTTATTTGCGTGGTATCTATCGATTGCAAGATCAGCCGGTGAAGTCGCGCCCGAGCGATGCTGCCAGCCTGCTGGCGGAAGTCAGCGGGCCGACGGTCGCAGTCATCGACGTGACGAATGCTGAAACGCTCGAAGCGCAATGGCTCGCGCCGCTCGGTCGCGCGCTCATGAGCGGTGCGATCGCGAAGCTCACGGTGATGTTCGATGGCTGGCGGGTCGTTACGCATCGCGCCGACATGTTCAAGATCTGGCGCCGTGATCTGCATCCGGCGAACTGGCGCGCATGTTGAATCGCACGATTCGTCGCCGCGAAGCGGGCGGCCTGGCCGCGCTCCCCGGCGATCTGCACCCGTTATTGAAACGTTTGTATGCGAATCGCGGCATCAACGAGGCCGAAGATCTCGATCTGGGACTCGCGCGCCTGATCCCGGTCAGCCGGCTCGGCGGGGTCGATGGCGCGGTCGACTTGCTTTGCAAACATTTCCATCGCGGCAGTCGCATCGTGGTCGTCGGCGATTTCGACGCCGATGGCGCGACCAGCACGGCGCTGGTGGTGCGTCAGCTGCGACGGCTCGGCTTCAAGCAGGTCGATTTTCTGGTACCGAATCGCTTTCAGTACGGCTATGGGTTGACGCCGGAAATCGTGCAGCTCGCGGCAGAGGCGAAGCCGGGTTTGATCGTCACCGTGGATAACGGCATCTCCAGTCATGCTGGCGTGGCCATGGCGACGTCCTTGGGCATCGAGACATTGATCACGGATCATCACCTCGCGCCCGCGACGGTGCCGGCCGCGAATGCCATCGTGAATCCGAATGCGCCCGGCGATACGTTTCCAAGTAAGGCGCTCGCCGGCGTGGGCGTGGCGTTTTATTTGATGGCAGCGCTCACCCGCGCCATGCAAGAGCGCGGCCTCGCTGCAAATCCGCCGGCAGTCGCCGAATTGCTCGACCTCGTTGCGCTCGGCACGGTCGCGGATCTGGTGCCGCTCGATAGAAACAATCGCGTGCTGGTTCATCAGGGGCTGCGTCGTATCCGCGCCGGTCGATGCACTGCTGGCATTCGCGCTTTGCTTGAAGCGGCGAACTGCATTCCCTCCAATGTGAACGCGGCGGATCTCGGGTACCAGATCGGCCCGCGCTTGAACGCGGCGGGCCGGCTCGACGACATGTCCATCGGCATTCAATGTTTGCTGACCGACGATCCGAACCTGGCTCGCATGCTGGCCGCGCGACTCACTCAGTTGAACACCGATCGCAAGGAGCTCGAGCTGCAGATGCAGCAGGAAGCGCTGATGGCGATCGCGGACATGCGTGCGGAAGATCCGCAGCTGCCGTTGGGTCTGTGTTTGTTCGACGAGTCGTGGCACCAGGGTGTGGTCGGGCTGGTCGCATCGCGGGTCAAGGAGCGGGTCAATCGGCCGGTGATCGCTTTGGCACGTGCCGATGCCACCACGTTGAAAGGGTCGGCGCGGTCCATCTCGGGCGTTCACATTCGCGACGTGCTCGATGCGGTCGCGACCCGGCATCCCGGCTTGATCGAAAAATTCGGTGGCCACGCGATGGCGGCGGGGCTGACCTTGCCGGCCGCGACGCTCGAAACGTTCCGGGCCGAGTTTGACGCCGAGGTGCGGCGCTGGATGAGTGTCGACGACACCATCGGCATCGTTCATTCGGACGGCAGCTTGCAGCAGGAGGAGCTGACGCTCGACGTCGCACGCCTGCTTCAGCAGGCCGGGCCGTGGGGCCAGAACTTCCCGGAGCCGATGTTCGACGGCTGCTTCGAGGTGCGCAACGTACGCATTCTCGGCGAGCGACACTTGAAGCTGGAGGTGCGCAGCGTGTCCAACGACGGGCCGACGGGTTCGGCGAGCTGCGAGGCCATCGCGTTCCGGCATTTCGATCACGACGACGCGCCGCACGTCCAACCCGATTCCCGGGTGGAGCTGGCCTACCGACTGGACGTGAACCGGTTCAACGGCTCGGAGCGGCTGCAGCTGGTCGTGGAGTATTTGCGGGTTCTTTAGCGGCCGGATTTTGCTAGCAGATTTTGCTAGCATCCGCCTCCCGCAATTGAATTGCCCGCGCTCGACGCCACGCTCAAAGACATGGAAACCAATCCCATCCGCCGTTCCATCGAAGACCTCACCGAGCGCAGCGGGGCGCTCAGGAGGTTTCTTTGACTACGACACCAAGGCCGAACGACTCACGGAAGTAAGCCGCGAGCTGGAAGATCCTGCCATCTGGAACACGCCCGACCGGGCCCAGGAGCTGGGCAAGGAACGCGCGCGCCTGGAGCAAATCGTGGCCACGTTGGACAAGGCCACCAATGGTCTGAGGGACGCCGAAGAGCTGCTGGAAATGGCCATCGCCGAGAACGAGCCATCGGCCGTGGCGGACGTGGAGCGCGATCTCGCCGCCATCGACGCGCACCTCAAAAAGCTGGAATTCCAGCGCATGTTCCCCGGCGAGATGGACCCGCACAGCTGCTTCCTGGACATTCAGTCCGGCGCCGGCGGTACCGAAGCGCAGGACTGGGCGAGCATGCTGATGCGCATGTACCTGCGCTGGGGCGATCAGCACGGCTTCAAGACCGAAGTCGAGGAAGTGAGCGACGGCGAAGTCGCCGGCATCAAGAGCTGCACGATCCATTTCAGCGGCGACTACGCTTACGGCTGGCTGCGCACCGAGACCGGCGTGCATCGCCTGGTCCGCAAGTCGCCGTTCGATTCGAACGCCCGGCGGCATACTTCGTTCGCGTCCGTGTTCGTTTCGCCGGAAATCGACGATGACATCCAAATCGCCATCAACCCGGCGGACCTGAAGACCGACGTGTACCGCTCGAGCGGCGCCGGCGGTCAGCACGTCAACAAAACCGAATCCGCCGTGCGTATCACGCACATGCCCACCGGCATCGTCGTGGCCTGTCAGGCCGAGCGCAGCCAGCACAAGAATCGCGACAAGGCGATGAAGATGCTGAAAGCGAAGCTGTACGAGCTGGAAGTGAACAAGCGCAACGCGGCCGCCAAGGTGCTGGAAGACTCCAAGTCCGATGTGAGCTGGGGCAACCAGATCCGTTCCTACGTGCTCGATCAGTCGCGCATCAAGGATCTGCGCACCAACGTCGAAATCGGCGCCACCGACAAGGTGCTGGACGGCGATCTCGATCCGTTCCTGGAAGCCAGCTTGAAGCAGGGCCTGTAACACATGTCCGAAAACACCAAGAGTCCGAGTGCGCCGGCTGCTGACGCAGTCGATGAGAACAAGCTGATCGCAGAACGGCGCGCCAAGCTCGACAAACTGCGTGGCCCCGGCGCCAACGGCTTTCCAAACGATTTCCGCCGTGACGCGCTCGCGGATCAGCTGCTGACCGCCTATGGCGATCGCGCTCCGGAATGGTTCGACCAGAACACGGTGCGCGTGAAGGTCGGCGGCCGCATGATGGTCAAGCGCGTCATGGGCAAGGCGAGCTTCGCCAAGATCGCGGATCGCACCGGCGAGATTCAGCTGTTCCTGCAGAGCCAGGCGCTCGGCGCGGTGTACGACGAGTTCAAGTCTTGGGACGTGGGCGATGTGCTCGGTGCGGAGGGCACGTTGTTCATCACCAAGGCTGGTGAGCTGTCGGTGAAGGTCGAGAAGCTGCGTCTACTGGTGAAGTCGCTGCGCCCGCTGCCGGACAAGTGGCACGGCCTGTCGGATCAGGAGACGCGCTATCGGCAACGTTACGTCGATCTGATCGTCAGCCCCGAGAGCCGGCAGACGTTCAAGACGCGCACGCGGCTGGTGAAGTACCTGCGTGATTTCCTCGACGCGCTGGATTTCCTCGAAGTTGAAACGCCGATGATGCAGGCGATCGCGGGCGGCGCGGTGGCGCGGCCGTTCGTCACGCATCACAACCAGCTCGATATCGATTTGTATCTGCGCATCGCGCCGGAGCTGTATCTGAAGCGTCTGGTGGTCGGCGGTTTCGAGCGTGTGTACGAGATCAACCGCAACTTCCGCAACGAGGGCGTGTCGACCCGGCACAATCCCGAGTTCACGATGCTGGAGTTGTATCAGGCGTACGCGGATTACACCGATCTGATGAATCTGGTCGAGCGGATGTGCCAGGGGCTGTGCGACACCATCCTGGGCAAGCGCCAGATCGAATATCAGGGCGAGGTGTTCGACTTCGGACAGCCGTTCCGTCGCGTGACCGTCGAGGACCTGGTCGTGCACTTCAATCCCGGCATCGAGCGCGCCAGGCTGCGCGATCTCGACTATCTGCGTGCTCATTGCGATCGCATCGGCGTGCCGTACGGGCAGGGCGACGGGCCGGGCAAGTTGCAGATCGAGATCTTCGAGAAGACGGCCGAGCATCGATTGCTGGCGCCGACGTTCGTTTACGGCTATCCCACCGAGGTGTCGCCGTTGTCACGTCGCAATGACTCGGATCCATTCATCACGGATCGCTTCGAGTTCTTCATCGGCGGACGTGAGATCGCCAACGGCTTCTCGGAGCTCAACGATCCGGAGGATCAGGCACAGCGCTTCAAGGATCAGCTCGCCCGCAAGACGGCGGGCGACGAAGAGGCCATGCAATACGACGCCGATTACATCCGCGCGTTGGAATATGGCTTGCCACCGACGGCCGGCCTGGGCATCGGCATCGATCGGCTGGTGATGTTGTTCACCAACTCGCCCTCGATTCGCGACGTTCTCTTGTTCCCTTACATGCGGCCCGAAACCTGAGCTTGCCTTTCGCTGACGCGCGCTGAGGCTTAGCGTGGCGCTCGGCCTATGGCGGAGCTGGATCTACGCTTCGCGCTGAGGCTCCGCTTGCGCGCAGCTCGTCGGCAGAGCTGGGGCTACGCTTCGCGTTGCGCGCAGCCTGTCGGCAGAGCTGGGGCGTAGGTGGGGGTCTCGGGAAACTCGCGAGCGTCTTCCACGTTGGCGGACTGTGCCTCGATGGCTGCCGCACGATTGGGTCAGCTGTCGTTTCGTTCTCG
>JAEWAF010000120.1 GCA_023391815.1 Pseudomonadota bacterium | reverse complement strand
GTTTTATTCATCCCCCCACCTCTCCCTGATGTACGGTCTCGCATCGGCAGTTTACATCCCCCGCAAAAAGTAGGCATCTGACGCCATTTTGTTGCTGTTGCCACGGTTGGCGCGGCAACGGATCGTGACATGGCAATGATCGGTGCAAGGTCGAGGTCGGCCCCGTTCCCGCCGCGAATTACCTATCTGCGAGCGCGCGGAATGCTGTAGGCGCGTTAACTACCGATTGATAGCGGCACAGGCCGTATCTATCGTCCTGCGCGATTCTAATTCGCGGCGGCGCCGATGTTGCAACAGTTACTGGAACATGCAAGCCAGCTCGTTTGGACAGACCGGGCTGCCTGAACCTGCCCTCGGGATGGACTCCAGCGCCATGGCTGGCATCGATACCAGGTCGCCCGCGGCTATTGCTTCGGAACCCTCCGATCGTTCATTGCTCAGTGTCGGTGTGCGCATCGGCGCCGGCTTCGGCGTCGCGCTGCTGTTGCTGGCGTTGTTCGGCGTGGCGGTCAATTCACGGCTCGCCGCGGCGGGTGAAGAGCGACAGTGGGTGCAACACTCGCTGGAGGTGCTCAAGGCGAACGAGCGTGCGGTAGGCCTGATCCGCCACGCGGAGGCAGCGGCTCGCGGCTTCAAGCTGACCAGCCACCCGGCGTTCCGCGAGCAGTTCGACACGTCGCTCGTCAACGTCGAGCGCACGCTCGCCGAGCTCACGTCGCTGACGGCGGACAACTCCACCCAGCAGCAACTGCTAGGCACCCTGGCGCCCCTGGTTCGACAACGTTTCGAGTCCTTGCAGCTGTTGTTCGATCCGCAGCAGCCGGATACGGATGCGATGGTCACCACCGGCTTGGCCATCATGAATCGGATCGACGGGCTGACCGGCGCCATCGATGCAGAAGAAAACCGGCTGTTACAGGAGCGACGCGCACGTTCGTTCGCTACTGAGCAGATGACGCGTCAAAGCGTTCTGTACGGATCGATCGCGGCGGTGCTGTTGATTGCATTCGTCGGCTGGCTCGTGACTCGGAGCATCCTGCGTCCGGTGGCGGCGTTGTCGGCGGGTGCCTCGCGAATCGGTCGAGGTGAGTATCTGCAGCCTGTGACAATCGCTCGGGACGATGAGTTGGGTCGGCTCGCGAGCGCCTTCAATCGAATGGCGGCCCAGATCGCCGCTCGTGAGCAGGCACTGTCGGAACAGGATTGGATCAACGCCAGCGTGGTTCGCTTGTCACGTTTGCTAGAAGGGGCGCGCGACCCGGCGATGCTGGGCTCGAAGCTGCTCTCCGAGCTCGCCGTGCTGATCGGCGCGAAGCAATCGCTCATCTATGCTCCTGGAACCGAGAGCTCCGACACGCTGGAGTTACAGGCGAGCTATGCCAGCGAAAATCCGCCGCAACGGATCGCTCGCGGCCAAGGCTTGATCGGCCAATGTTTTCGCGACGCGACGGGTGTGGTGCTCGACAAGGTGCCCGAAGACTATCTGCGCGTCAGCTCCGCGCTCGGGCAGGCAAAGGCGGCGCAGGTCGTGGTCATGCCCGCTGTGTTCGAGGGGAATGTCAAGGCCGTGCTGGAGTTGGCCACGTTGACCAGCTTCTCGACCGCACAGCTCACCGTGCTTCACCGCTTCTGCGATAGCTTCGCGACCGTGCTACACGCGCTGCAAGCATCGAGGAAGACCGAGGAGCTGTTGGAAGAGGCGAATGCGCTCTCGGAAAAACTGCGTGAGCAACAGGCCGAACTCCAGCAGGCCAACCTCGAAATGGAGCAGGTCAACGAGGAGCTGCAACAGAGCAACGTCGAGATGGAGGAGAAGGCGACGGTGCTCCAGGAGCAGCGGGAAGCGCTGGAGCGCGCCAACAAGGAAGTGGAGCGGGCGCGCACCGCGCTCGAAGACAAAGTGCAACAGCTAGCGCTCAGCTCGAAGTACAAGTCCGAGTTTCTCGCCAACATGTCGCACGAGCTGCGCACGCCGCTCAACAGTCTGCTGATCCTCTCGAAGATTCTCGCCGAGAACAACGAGGGCACGTTGACGGCCAAGCAGGTCGAGCGGGCCAACACCATTCATGGCGCCGGCAACGATCTGCTCGAGCTCATCAACGACATCCTCGACCTGGCGAAGATCGAGTCCGGTACGGTCACGGCCGACGTTGCTCAAGTGCGCGTCGGTGACATCACTTACCAGATGCGCCAGGCATTCGATCACGTCGCCGAGAACGCTCATCTCAAGTTCACGGTGGACGTGGCCCCGGATGTGCCTTCGACACTGGTGACCGATGGGCGGCGCTTGCAACAGATTCTGCGCAATCTGTTGTCGAACGCATTCAAGTTCACCTCCAAGGGCGGCGTGACGCTCAAGATCGAGCGCGTGACCTCCGGTTGGGGCAGTCGAATTCCCTCTTTGGACAAGGCGGATGCCGTCGTCGCATTCCGAGTGATCGATACGGGCATCGGCGTTCCCGAGGATCGTCGTGACATCGTGTTCGAAGCCTTCCAACAAGCAGACGCAGGTACCGCGCGGCGGTATGGCGGCACCGGCCTCGGCTTGTCCATCAGCCGCGAATTGAGTCGGCTGTTACAAGGCACACTCACGCTGGAGAGCAAACCGGGCGTGGGCAGCACATTTTCGCTGTACTTGCCCGCGGTGCTGAATATCGAAGCTCCGGCGGTGAAGGCACCCGAGCCGCCCCCGCTCGCCCGTATCGCGCCACGTGCGCCGGTCGAAGAAGCGAAGCTCGCCGATATCGCTCAGTTCGATGACGAGGCCGAAGCGTCGGATGACGATCGCTCGAAGCTCACTCCGGACGATCGCATTCTGCTGGTCATCGAGGACGATCGCAGTTTCTCCGCGGTGCTGGCGGACTTTGCCCGCGAGAAAGGGTTCAAAGTCATCGTCGAACGGTCGGCGCAGGACGCGATTCGCGCCGCGCGCCGCTTCAAGCCGAGTGCGATCACGCTCGATCTGTTGCTCAAAGACAGCAATGGTTGGGCGGTGCTGGACCGTCTGAAGCACGATCCGGAGTTGCGACACGTCCCGGTGCACGTGATCTCGGTCGAGGACCAACGCGAGCGCGCGCTCATGCAAGGCGCACTGACGTTCCTGCAGAAGCCGGTCACGCGCGAGATGCTGGATGGCGTGCTCGGAGAAACGTTGGCGTTGCTCGACAACCCGGTGCGTCGGCTGCTGGTCGTCGAGGATGACGAGCGTCAGCGCCAGGCGATCATCGATCTGTTCAACGCCACCGACGTGGAACTGGTGGCGAAGGGTACGGCCGCGGAGGCGCTCCAGGCGCTCGGCGAAGGACACTTCCATTGCATGATCGCGGACTTGATGCTGCCCGATATGAGCGGCGCCGACATGATCGCGACCATGCAGCGACGGCTCGGCAAAGCGTCGCCGCCCGTGGTCATTTACACCGGCAAGCCGCTGTCGCGCACCGAAGAGACCGAGCTGCGGGCAATTTCCGAAGCCATCATCATCAAGGACGCCAGCTCGCCTGAACGATTGCTGGACGAGACCGCATTGCTGCTGCATTACCCCGCGGCGCGCCTGCCTGAATCGCGGCGGCAACTGTTGGAGCGTGCGCGCAAGGAGGATCCGCTGCTACGAGGTCGCAGCGTGCTGGTCGTGGACGACGACGTAAGGAACATTTTCGCCATCACCGCCGGTCTCGAAAGTCATCACATGCGCGTGCGTTACGCCGAGAGCGGCGCGGCGGCGATCGAGATCCTGCAATCGCCCGAACCTTTCGACGTGGTGTTGATGGACGTGATGATGCCGGAGATGGACGGCTTCGAGGCGATCCGTCGTATCCGCCGCATCGAACGGCACGCCCATCTTCCAATCATCGTGCTCACCGCCAAGGCCATGGCGCGGGCCCGCGAGGAATGTTTGAAATCGGGCGCCTCCGACTACCTCGCGAAGCCGGTGGATCTGGATCAGCTGCGCTCCATGTTGCGCGTGTGGCTCTACAAGCAGCGTTGACTCCGGTGGATGCGCAAGGTCATGACGCCGCCGGACCGGAGTTGCATCAGTTCCTGGACCGGCTGTTCGATCTGAGCGGCGTGGACTTGAGCGGCTACGGTAAGCGTGCCTTGCTCCGGCGCCTGCGCAGCGTGATCAGCGCCGAAGGTTTGTCAGGCATCGGCGAGCTGAGCGATCGCATCAGTGACGATCCGCGTTTCCTCGCGCACGTGCTCGACCGACTGATGCTACGGGTCACGACCCTGTTTCGCGATCCCTCGTTCTTTCGTCTGTTTCGTGAGCGCGTGGTGCCGTTATTACGCACGTATCCGTATCCAAGGCTGTGGGTCGCCGGCTGCTCCACCGGTCAGGAGGCCTATTCGCTGGCAATCCTGTTGCGGGAAGAAGGCTTGTATGACCGCTGCCGCATCTACGCGACCGACCTCAACGAGGCGGTGCTGGAGCAGGCGCGCGCCGGTGTGCTGCCGCTCGCGGCGCTCGAGGAGTACGAACAGAACTATCGAGCGGCGGGCGGCATTCGCGCGCTGTCCGACTATTACATTCGGGGCAAGAGCTCGGCGGTGATCGATCCGGCCGTGCTGGATCGGATCGCCGTGTTTCGTCACGACCTGGCGCGCGATGCCTCGTTCAACGAGTTTCAGGTGATTTTCTGTCGCAACGTGCTGATGTATTTCGACGAGGCGTTGCGCTACCGCGTGCATCAGTTGTTATGCGACAGCCTGGTGCGGCTGGGCTTTCTCGGGCTGGGTCAGAGCGAATCGCTGCACCTGACCCGGCACGAAGCGAATTATGAATTGCTGTCGCGGCGCCACCGCCTGTATCGCAAGGTGCGATGAGCGGCGACAGCGGCAACGGAGGATTTCCGGCGATGACCAAAGCGGTCCACAAATCGAACATTCTGCTGGTCGACGACGAGCAGGCCAATCTGGACGCGCTGGAGGCGGTGCTGGAAGGACTGGGGCAGAATCTGATCGTCGCCCGACGCGGCGAGCAGGCGCTCAAGTGCGTGCTGGAACATGACTTCGCCGTGATCCTGCTCGACGTGCAGATGCCCGGCATGAGCGGTATCGAGACCGCGGCGTTGATTCGAGCGCGTGAAAGATCGCGGGCCACGCCGATCATTTTTCTCACCGGCATGATGCGCACGGCGGAGATGATTTTCAGCGGCTATTCGGCGGGCGCGGTCGATTATTTGATGAAACCGCTCGAGCCGGAGGTGTTGCGCGCCAAGGTGGCGGTGTTCGTTGAACTCGACAAGGCGCGCCACGAGCTGCAGCAGGAGATCAACGAGCGCGTGCGCATCGCCGAGCAGGTCACCGAGCTGAACAACGCATTGCGCGAAAAGAACGACGATCTGCTGGCCGCCAATGCCGACCTCGAATCGTTCTGCCATTCGGTCTCGCATGACCTGCGCATGCCGCTGCGGCATATCCATTCATATGTGTCGATGCTGGAAGCATCGGCCGGCGCCAAGCTCAATGCGGAAGAACGGCGGCATGTACACACCGTGCAGAAGGCCGCGCTGCGCATGACGCGATTGATCGACGATCTACTCGCGTTCTCTCGCATCGGGCGCGCGGCCATGCATCGTCAGCGCATTCGCATGAGCGAGCTGATCGACGAAACCTTCCAGGAACTGGGGCCGGAGTTGAACGACAGGCATATCGATTGGGAACGCCATGCCATCCCGGACACCGTGGGCGATCCGCAGCTGATGAAACAAGTGTGGGTCAACTTGCTGGCGAACGCAGTGAAGTACACGCGGCCGCGCGATCCGGCCAAGATCGAGATCGGTGCCGATGTCGGCGACAATGAAGTGGTTTACTACGTCAAGGACAATGGCGTCGGTTTCAACATGAAGTACGCTGATCGCCTGTTCGGCGTGTTCCAGCGCCTGCACGCGGAAAAGGACTTCGAAGGCACCGGCGTCGGGCTGGCCAATGTGCGACGGATCGTGCAGCGGCACGGCGGCCGCACCTGGGCGGAAGGCGCCGAAGGGCGCGGTGCGACGGTTTATTTCTCGATGCCCATCGCGGGCAACGCCTGAGGGCTCCACCAGCGCTGCAAGGTTCGCTCGAAGTCGGCGACGGAGTAGGGCTTGGTGATGTAATCATCCATGCCCGCCTGCAGACAACGCTCGCGATCCTCGCTCATGGCGTTGGCGGTGAGCGCGACGATCGGTGTACGCCGGCCCGCTGTCTGCTCGCGATCGCGAATGGCGCGCGTCGCTTCGAAGCCGTCCATCTCCGGCATCTGACAATCCATGAAGATCAGATCGTAGTCCTGATGCAAGGTGCGCTCGCAGGCGATCAGACCGTTCTCCGCAAACTCCACTTCGCAGCCGAGCTTGGCCAGCAAGCGGGTCGCCAGCATGCGATTGACCGCGTGATCCTCGACCACCAGCACTCGGGGGTGCGATGCATTCGGGACGTTATCATCGGAGCTCTCGAGGCCCGCATCCAGTTTGAGCACTCGATTCGTCGCAGTCAGCTCACTGCGCTGAGCGGAGGGCAGCGTGAACCAGAACGTCGAGCCGTTCCCAGCCTGGCTGTGCACGCCGATCTGACCGCCCATGAGCTCGACCAGCTGTTTGGAGATCGCGAGGCCCAGTCCCGTGCCGCCGTACTTGCGCGTGGTGGAAGAGTCGGCTTGCGTGAACATCGAGAACAGGCGGGGCAATTGATCGGCTGCGATGCCGATGCCGCTGTCCTCGACTTCCAGTCGTAACATCCCGTCGACTTCCGCAGCACGAATCGTGACGCGACCCGCTTCGGTGAATTTGATTGCGTTGGACGCCAGATTCACGAGCACCTGGCGCAAGCGACCGGCGTCGCCGAGCACCGTGGCGGAAACGTGCGGCGGCCACTGCACGTCGAGCTCCAGTTGCTTCTCTTCGGCACGAGGGCGCAATAGCGCCAGCACATCGTTCGCGATTCGTTTCGCGTCGACCTTCGAGAGCTCGACCGAAACTCGCCCGGCCTCGATGCGGGAGAAATCCAGGATGTCATCGATGATGGTCATCAGCGCCCGGCCGGAATCGCGAATGGTGCTGGCCATCGAGAGTTGCTCGGGATTCATCGGTGTCTGCAACAGCAGCTCGGTGAAGCCGATGACGCCGTTCATCGGCGTGCGGATCTCATGGCTCATGGTGGCGAGGAATTCGCTCTTGGCCTTGCTGGCATCCTCGGCGGCATTACGCGCCTTGATCAGCTCGGCTTCGGCGATCTTGAACGGCGTGATGTCTTGATACGTACCCAGCACGCCCCACACTTCGCCGCGCGCGTCGATGAGTGGCACTTTGCTGGTCGTGCGCCATTCGACCTGATCGCCGCGCGTGAGCTGTTGCGCGTGATTCAGCACTGGCTGGCGATGTTCCATGATCTGCCGGTCCTCAGTGCCGTCGGGCTGCGCGCCGGCCCAGGGAACTTCCTGATCGGTCTTGCCGACGATGTGCTCGACGCCCACGTCGGCTTTGAAATTCCGATTCGCGCCGAGGAAACGACCCTGCCGGTCCTTCCAGAACACTCGCTGCGGCAACAGGTCGATCACGGTCTTGAGCAGCGCTTCGGATTGCTCCGCCTGGCGCACCGCCTGTTTGAGCTGAGAGATTTCGATGGCGGTGCCGGAGATGCGCAACGCCAGACCGTTCTGATCCCGGTGGTTGACCGAGCCGCGAAACAACATCGGTACCCAGTGACCGTCGCTGTGACGCATGCGGGCTTCGCTTTCGAAGTGCGGCGTCTCGCCCCGACAGTGCCGTTCGATCTGCTCCAGCGTGTTCGCCAGATCGTCCGGGTGCATGCTGCGATTCCATGCGTCGCGCGGCGTCTGAGCGACTTCCTCGCCGGTATAGCCGAGCATCGCGCCCCAGTTGCCGTCGAACTCCACCGAGTCGCGCACCAGGTCCCAGTCCCACAGGCAGATACCCGAACCGGCGATGGCCAGGGCATGACGCTCACGCAATCGAACCAACATCTCCTCGGTCTTCTTGCGTTCCGTGATATCGACGCACACCGATGTGTAGCGGATCACGCGACCGGAGCTGTCGGTGGTCGGAATGATGGTGATATCCAGCCAGAAATGCTCGCCGTTCTTCGCCCGATTGCAGATCTCGCCACGCCAGGGATGACCGGTGGCGATGTTCCGGTACATGTCCATGAAGAACTTGCGGGGATGATGTCCGGAGTTGATCAGGCTGTGATTGCGTCCGATCAGCTCGTCGCGCGAGTAGCCGCTGATGCGACAGAACAGCTCATTGACGTGAGTGATGCAGCCGCTGGCGTCCGTGCTCGATACGATGCTGCAACTGTTGAGCACCTCGAGCTCGCTCTCCAGCTCGCGTGCACGCCTTTGCAACGCGCCGACGAACGGGCGCGCCAGTAGCGAGCACAGCAGCTGCAGGGGCCGATACCAGGTCCGCGGCAGGGGCTTGCCCTGCATCTGCGTGTGCCGGCGCTGAGACAGCGAGCCGGCACCGATGAAAGCGGACAATGGCATACGTCGACTATCGGACAAAAATCGTGTCAACGGCGCGGGCCGCTGTCACAACGGCTCGGTATGAATACCCGTTCCGAGCCGGGTTTAGGCAAAGGCCTTATGCCCGGACGAGGGTCCCGCATGAATCGCGGATCGTCACTAGGGACTGACACTTATGTAGTGCGGGGCCTTGGCCGTGGGTTTGCGGGCGAGCTGCCGCATAATGTCGGGCGATCCCATACTCAGGGAACATTCTCGATGATCGCTATTCTGGAGGCTCATCGCGCCGGTCTGCTGGCACGCGCCCATTGGGCACGAAACATCGTCTCCGGCATCGTCGTCGGGGTGGTGGCGCTGCCGCTGGCGATGGCGTTCGCAATCGCCTCGGGCGCCAAGCCCGAGCAGGGGCTCTACACCGCCATCGTCGCCGGCTTGCTGGTCTCGCTGTTCGGCGGCAGTCGGTTGCAGATTGCCGGGCCCACCGGCGCGTTCATCGTCATCCTGTCGGGCATCACCGCCGAACACGGCATCGACGGTTTGCAGATCGCCACGATGCTGGCCGGCGTGATGTTACTGCTGCTCGGCATGGCGCGGCTCGGTGCCATCATCAAGTTCATTCCCGATCCGGTGATCCTGGGCTTCACCGCGGGTATCGCGGTGGTCATCTGGGTCGGTCAGTGGCACGACTTCTTCGGCTTGCCGGCCGTGGCTGGACGACACTTCCACGAGAAGCTGTGGCACACGTTGCAGGCGATGCCGCAGGCACAACTCGGCACGACCGCGCTGGCGGTCGCGACGTTGCTGATCGTGCTGTTCGCGCCGAAGGTGCCCGCGCTCAAGCGGGTGCCGGGTCCGCTGCTCGGGCTGCTGTTCGCCACGCTGGTGCAGGCGATGTTTCATATTGAAGGCGTGGCCACCATCGGTTCCGCATTCGGTGGCATTCCGCGGGACCTGCCTTCGTTGCAGATGCCGGCGATCACCGTGGATCGCGTGATCGAGCTGATCGGGCCCGCGTTCACCATCGCGATGCTGGGTGCGATCGAATCGTTGCTGTCGGCCGTGGTCGCGGACGGCATGGCGGGCACTCGTCACGATTCGAATCAGGAATTGATCGGTCAGGGCATCGCCAACGTGGCTGCACCGTTGTTCGGCGGGTTCGCGGCGACCGGGGCGCTGGCGCGAACGGCGACCAATGTGCGCAATGGGGGCACCAGCCCGCTCGCAGGCATCACCCATGCGGTGACGCTGCTGCTCATCGTGCTCGCGCTCGCGCCCTTGGCCGTGCACATCCCGTTGGCCGCGCTGGCTGCCATTCTGTTCGTGGTCGCATGGAACATGAGCGAAGCGGGCCACGTCGTCAAAATGGTTCGACGGGCGCCGCCGGCCGACGTGGTCGTACTGCTGGTGACATTCGGGCTCACGGTGTTCGTCGATCTGGTCGTCGCGGTCAACATCGGTGTGATTGTCGCAACGTTGCACTTTCTGCGCCGGATGGCGAGCAGCGTGGAAGTACAACAGCAAACCCATCAGGACCTCAGTCGTGAGTTCGCGCACCGTGGGCTGAGCTTTCCGCCCGGAGTGCTGGCGTTCGCAGTCGAAGGGCCGTTCTTTTTCGGGGCCGTCGAGAATTTCGAGCGTGCGCTGGCGAGCACCGGCACCGATCCGGAGGTGCTCATCATCCGGTTGCGCTGGGTGCCGTTCATGGACATCACCGGCCTGCAAACGCTCGAGGAAGTCATACGAGGTCTGCAGCGACGTAAGGTGCGCGTGATGTTGACCGGTGCCAACGAACGGGTCGCGGGCAAGCTGCGCCGGGCCGGCATCGTCGAGCTGATCGGCCCGGAAAACTTTTGTGAGAATCTCGAAGCGGCGCTGGCGCGCCTCAACCGGAACGCGGCTCAGTGATGATGAGCGTGACCTACCGTGGGGATCGAGACCCAGATCATCCACGCGCCAAACAACAGCAATAGCGCGCCGCTCGCGAATCGCGGCCAGCGGTTCTTGAGGAAACGTTGCATTTGAGAGGCGAGCACACTGCTGGTCAGCATCGAGGGCAGCGTGCCGAGACCGAAGGCAAGAAGAATCGCCGCTCCGCTCGCTGCATGGCCGCTCAGCGCCGCGAACAACAACATCGAATACACCAGTCCGCACGGCAGCCAGCCCCACAGAAAGCCGAGTGCGATCGCGTGCGTGTGGCCGGTCAATTTGCCGGTGCCGAGCGTGAACGGCTGCAAGCGACGCCAGAACCTGGCACCCAACGCTTCCAGCCAACGCAATGGATTCCAGGGCGATAGCATGCGCAAGGCGATCAGGACCAACAGCACACCGCTGGCAATGCGTAAAGTCGCTCCGATGCGGGCGAGATCGAGCACAGCCTGGAGACTGGCGCCGATCAAGCCGCAGATCGCGCCTGCCATCGCATATCCGCTCAGCCGGCCGAGGTGATAAGAGAGCGCATTGCTGAATGCGCTGCCAGGACTGGTGGCGGTGGTACGTGCTCGCATGCCGAGAGCGCCCGCTAGCCCACCGCACATGGCGAAACAATGAGCGCTGCCGGCAACGCCCGCAATGAACGCAGCGGACAAGCCGATGGCGGCGGTAACGTCAGGCATCGTGATTCGATTTGTCGGCTGGCGCATCGTCGCGCAGAGCGTCCCAGCCCGGCGATTCCAGATCGTCGAACTGACCGGCGTTCACGGCCCAGAAAAAACCCCAGCCCGCGAACACCACCAGCGCCAGGCTGAGCGGAATCAAAACGAACAGAATGCTCATGCCGTCGTCTCCCGCAATCGAGCGGAGGTGATGACCGTCGGCGCAGCGCTTCTTTGAGCGGCGCGCGGTAACAGTCGAGTCGAATTCAATACCACGGCGACCGAGCTGAGCGACATGCCGAGGGCTGCGAGCCAGGGCGGAATGAAGCCTAGCGCCGCCAGCGGTATCGAGCCCAGATTGTAGATCGCGGCCCAAAACAGGTTCTGTCTGGCGATTCGCAAAGTACGGCGCGCGAGCAGGACGGCTTCGGGGAGCGCGGCTAGATTTTCACTCACCAGCACGAGCCCGGCACTCGCATGCGCCAGCGCGGCGCCTCGACCCATGGCGATAGAAACATTGGCAGCGCCCAGCACGGGAGCGTCGTTGACGCCGTCGCCGATCACGGCGACGTGTTTGCCTTCCTCTTGCAGCTTCAGCACATGCGCGAGCTTCTCCTTTGCCGTGCGACGGGCGAAAGAGTCTGTGATGCCGCACTGCTGGGCCACGGCTTGCACGGCTCCATGGCCGTCGCCGCTCAGGATTTGCGGTTCGATGCTCAATGCGCGCAACCGACTGACGGCGACGGTTGCGTCGGGTCGGAGCGAATCGGTGAGCTCGAACCATGCAAGTGCCGCTTGCTCGTCGCCGAGCATGATGACACTGCCGATCAGCTCACCGGGCGATGAAGGCTGGTGTTGCTCCTGGCGGAGCTCGGCGACGAAGGCCGGCGTGCCGATCCGATACAGGCGACCATCGATCCGCCCCTCCACGCCGCGGCCCGCGACGGTTTGCAGGTCCTCGACGATTCCTTTGTCCAGATAGGGCGCGAACGCACGAGCCAGTGGATGTTCGGAAGCTCGTTCCAGCAGGGCCGCGATGTGCAGGCATTGCGGCTCGGTCACGCTGGCCAGTGTGATGCACTTGGAGACACGCAGCTCACCTCGCGTCAGCGTGCCGGTTTTGTCGAAGACGATGTGGTCGACTTTCGCCAGGCTCTCGAGCGCGTCGGGATCGGTGAGCAGAATGCCGTGCCGACCGAGGCTAGCCGTCGCCGCTGCGAGTGCCGCCGGCATGGCAATCGCAAAGGCGCACGGACACGCGACGACCAGCACGGCCAAGGTCGCGGCGAATGCTTGCGCAGGATTGATCGCCAACCACGTGGCGCAGGTAAGCCCGGCGCCGATCAATACGTAGCCGAGAAACTTGCCGGCCGCCGCGTCCGCATTGCGCGCCAGTGCGGGTTTGTATGTTTGCGCCCGCTGCATGAGCGAGACAATGTGAGATAGCGCCGTGTCTCCACCGAGGGCGGTGATCGTGATGCTGATCGGCCCGTCGACATTCATCGTGCCCGCGACGACGCGCTGACCGACCTGGTGACGGACGGGCAGCGATTCGCCGGTGAGCATGGCTTCGTCGATGTGAGCTTCCGCATCGAGCAACTGCCCGTCGGCCGGGAGCACTTCGCCCCGACGCACCTGAATCACATCGCCGATGCGCAGCGAGGTGACCGGCACGTCTTCGATTCCGCCGGCGCCGATACGATGAGCGATCGACGGCAGCTGCCGCGCCAGCGCGTCGGTGACCCCGGCGGTGTGCTGACGAACACTCATCTGCACGAAGCGCCCCAGCGTGAGAAAGAAAATGAACATCGTGACCGAGTCGAAGTAAACTTCGCCGCCGGCGCCATTGAAGGTGTTCCAGACGCTCGCGCCATAGGCGAGCAGCAGCGCGATACTTACCGGCACGTCCATGCCGATCGAACGGCTGCGCAGGCTGTTCCACGCGCTCAGGAGAATCGGCGCGCCGGCGTAGAACATGACCGGCGTGGCCACCAATAGGCTCACCATCCGGAAGTAGCTGAGCAGCACCGGCTCCATGATTTCGTTCGCGAGCTCGGCCGAGTACACCGCGACGGCGAACATCATGACCTGCATCATGCCGAAACCCGCGACGGCCAGGCGCTTCAGACCGTCGCGTCGCTCCTGGCGTAAAGCGCGAGTGACGGTCTCATCCGTCACCGGATGCGGCACATAACCGAGCTGCGCGATCGTGCGCATGATGTCGGCGAGGTTCAATCTGGCGCTGTCCCATGTGACGCTGGCCCGACCGGTCGCGGCGTTGACGCTCACGTCCTGGATGCCCGCATGTCGTCGTAAGACCTGATCGATCAGCCAGCTGCACGCCGAACAGCGCAGCCCTTCGATCAGCAACGTGACCGATGTTTGTCCCTGTGAAGTTTGTGTGAACTGCGCGGCGAACTCCGGATCGGCGTAGACGCGCCACTTGTCGCTCTGATTCTCATCGCGTGGGCGAACGGAATTGCCGTCGCGATATCGATAAAAGTCACCGAGGCCGGTGCCGGCGATCAGCTCGGCGACCGCCTGGCAACCATTGCAGCACACGGGCTCGTCGCGCTGCTCGATGCGAGCAACCAGCGTCGATCCGCGGAGAGGCTCGCCGCAGTGGAAACACAGGGTCATCGGGCCACCGGAGCGATGAATCGTGCTTTGGATCGCGCTTCGATGACGCCGTCATCGGACTTTGCAACGATCTGAATGTCACGGCCGCCACTGATCGCGGTGGCTGGAGCGCGCACGCGGACCGCGACGCTCACGACTTCGCCGGCGCCGACACGTTGCAAGTCGCGATCGGTATCGACAGTGACGCCGTCGATGCCCTCAGCACTGACGCGCAGCGCGTGCTCGCGCGTGTCCTTGTTGATGAAACGGATCGTGTAGACGTTTTCGACCAGGTCACCTTCGATCGATCGATACAGAGCGTTGCGATCGCGGAGCACGTCGACCTCGACCAGGTGACGATTCGCGACCGCCACGCCGAAGCCGACGATCAACGCCAACAGCACCGTGCCATAGATGATGGTACGCGGCCTGACGACGCGAGTGGGCTTGTTATCCAAGGCGTTCTGCGTCGTGTAACGAACCAGACCGCGCGGGTAATTCATCTTGTCCATCACGTTGTCGCACGCGTCTATACAGGCGGCGCAGGCGATGCAGTCCATTTGCAGGCCCTGACGAATGTCGATGCCGGTCGGGCACGCTTGCACGCACAGCTTGCAATCGATGCAGTCGCCGAGGCCTTTGCTCTTGGGATCGACATTGCGTGCGCGAGACCCGCGAGGGTCGCCGCGGTTCGCGTCGTAGGAGATGACCAGAGTATTACGATCGAACATCGCGCCCTGGAACCGCGCATATGGGCACATGTACTTGCAGACCTGTTCGCGCATGTAGCCAGCGTTGCCATAAGTGGCGAAGCCGTAGAACAGAATCCAGAACAACTCCCAGCCACCGACCGTGGCCGTCAGTACCGAGCCGGTCAGCACGCGGACCGGTGTGAAGTAACCGACGAAGGTGTACCCGGTGTAGAGCGCGAAAGTGATCCACAGCACTTGTTTAGCGGTCTTGCGCGCCACCTTGTTGGCGGACCATGAGGACTGGTCGAGGCGCATGCGCTGCTGGCGATTGCCCTCGGTCCAGCGCTCCATCCACACGAAGATTTCGGTCCACACCGTTTGCGGGCACGCGTAGCCGCACCACAAGCGACCGGCCAGCGCCGTGAAGAAGAACAATGACAGGGCGGCGATGATCAACAGCCAGGTCAGCAGGAAGAAGTCCTGGGGAAAGAACGTCAGTCCGAAGATATGGAACTTGCGCGCCGGCAGATCGAACAGCACGGCTTGCCGGCCGTTCCATTGCAGCCACGGCATCGCATAAAACAATCCGAGCAAGGCGACGGTGGCGGCCACTCGCAGTCGGTTGAAGCGACCCGCGACTTCGCGCGGATACACCTTCTGATGAGCAATATAGAGACTGCCGTCGTGGTTGACGGGTTGCTGCGCGGGGCGGGCGGCGTTCATCGAGGTTCCCTGTCCGCCGCGCCGGTTCGTGTCTCGATCAGGTAGGCGGTGAGAAAGCTGGCGATGGCGGACATCATCCAGAAAAAGAAAAAGCCGACGGTATAGCCGGCGCGACGATCCGCCAGCCAAGCCGGCGGCGCGGCATCATCCACCAGCAGTTGTGGGTCGAAACAAGCGAAGAACAACAGCGTGGCGATAGATGCCGCGAGAAACGAGGCCCACAGCAGCACTCCGAGATCCTCCCGGAAGTGCGGCCAGCGGGACCGAAACGTGGATTGCTCAGTTTGCGACATGCATCTGCGCCTCGCTGAGGCTGAGCACATACGCGGCGAGCAATTTCACCTTCGTGTCGCCGAGCAGGTCCTTGTGCGCGGGCATCTGGTTGTCGCGACCGTTGGTGATGGTCGCGCGCACGGTGTCGAAGTCACCGCCGTGCAACCAGACATTGTCGGTGAGGTTCGGCGCGCCCAGCATGGGGTTGCCCTTCGCGTCCACCCCATGACAGCCCACGCACATCATCGCGAAGCGCTGCTGACCGGCGGCGACCCAGTCGGCCGGTGCCTTGCCGCCGCTCAAGCTCACCACATACGAAGCAACTTCTTTCACGCCTTGCTCACCGAGCGCGCTACCGAGCGCCGGCATGATGCCGTGACGGCCCTGCGCGATGGTTTCCAGCAAGCGTTCTTCATCGCCGCCCCACAGCCAGTCTTTATCGGTGAGGTTGGGAAAGCCCTTTGCGCCACGCGCGTCCGAGCCGTGACATCCGGCGCAGTTGGCACCAAACAAGTTCTTCGCGGTCGCCATCGCGGAGCCGTTGTTGGCCAATTCCTTCAGCGAGCGATCCTTGAGCGCGGCGACCCGGTCTTCGAAGCTGGCGCGCTGGCGGGCGACCTGCGCTTCGTACTGACCGACCGAGCTCCATTTCGAGGTGCCGCCGAAATTGCCCATGCCCGGATAGAACGTGAGATAGCCGGCACCGAACAGCACCGTGATGATGAACAGGCCCAGCCACCAGCGCGGCAGCGGGTTGTTCAGCTCTTCCAGATCGCCGTCCCAGACGTGTCCGGTCTTGCCGGCGCCCTCGGCCGACTTCCGGTCGGTTGTATCGGTTGCGGGCACGCGCGTGCGCGCCGTCCACCACATCAACCACAGGCACGCGACGATGTTGATCGCGGTGAAGACGATGATGAATACGCTGGCGGGTTGGCTGATCATCGCGGCTGTTCCGGGTTGGAGTCCTGATCTTCGAGGGGCAGGCGCGCCATGCGCTCGAAATCATGCTGACGGTTCTTGTTCCAGGCCCAGGCCCACAACGTCATGAAAGCCAGGAACAGAATCAGCGTCAGCAGACCGCGCACGACGCCCACGTTCAATTCGATATTCATTGCTGCCCCTTCGCTGAGCCTTCGGCGGCGGCCTTGGGCTCACCATAGAATTTCAGACCCTGCATGTAGGCGATCAGCGCTTCCATCTCGGTGCGGTTACGCACGGCTTGCGGTGCATCTGCGATTTCCCGGGCCGTGTAAGGCACGCCGATCTTTTGCAGGGCCTGCATCTTTGTTTGCGTGCCGGCGGGATCGATCGTGCGCTCGGCGAGCCACGGGAAGCCGGGCATGTTCGATTCAGGCACCACGTCGCGCGGATTCGTCAGGTGGATGCGATGCCATTCATCGGTATAGCGACCGCCGACGCGCGCCAGATCGGGGCCGGTACGCTTGGAGCCGAATTGGAACGGATGGTCGTAAACCGCTTCACCGGCGATGGAGTAGTGGCCGTAACGCTCGGTCTCCGCCGGCAACGGCCGGACCATCTGCGAATGACAGTTGTAACAACCTTCGCGCACGTACACGTCGCGACCTTCGAGGGCGAGCGCCGAGTAGGGCTCGATGCCGGGCGAGGGCTCGATCACCGAGCTCTGCATGTAGAGCGGGGCGATCTCCACCAGGCCGCCGACACTGATCACCACCGCGATCAGCGCACCCATCAGGGCGATCTTCTTTTCAACGAGTTCGTGTTTCATGATGAGCGATCAATGACTGGTGGCGGGGGCGAGCACGGGCACGTCGACCGGTTGCGTGTCGCGCACCGTGCGCCACACGTTGTAGGCCATGATCAGCATGCCGGTCAGGAACATCAGGCCGCCGAGCAGTCGGATGCCGTAGTACGGATACGTCGCCTTGAGCGATTCGACGAAGGTGTAAGTCAACGTGCCGTCGTCGTTCACGGCGCGCCACATCAGCCCTTGCATCACGCCGGCGATCCACATCGAAGTGACGTACAACACGATGCCGATGGTGGCCACCCAGAAATGCGCGTCCATGAGCTTGACGCTCCACATCTGCTGCTTGCCGAACAGGCGCGGGATCATTTGATACATCGCGCCGATGGTGATGAACGCGACCCAGCCGAGCGCGCCGGCATGCACGTGGCCGATGGTCCAATCGGTGTAGTGCGACAGCGCGTTCACCGTCTTGATGGACATCAGCGGACCTTCGAACGTCGCCATGCCGTAGAACGACAGCGACACGACCAGGAACTTCAGGATGGGATCGGTGCGCAGCCGATGCCACACGCCCGACATAGTCATCAGACCGTTGATCATGCCGCCCCAGGACGGCGCGAGCAGGATCAGCGAGAACACCATGCCCAACGACTGCGCCCAATCCGGCAGCGAGGTGTAGTGCAGGTGATGCGGGCCGGCCCACATGTAGATGGAGATCAGGGCCCAGAAGTGCACGATCGAGAGCCGATAGGAATAAATCGGTTTGCCCGCCTGCTTCGGGACGACGTAGTACATCATTCCGAGGAAGCCGGCGGTGAGGAAGAAGCCCACTGCGTTATGGCCGTACCACCACTGCACCATGGCGTCGACGACGCCGGAATAAACGATGTACGACTTGGTCGGCGAGACCGGAATGGCGATGTTGTTGACGATGTGCAGGACCGCGATGGTGATGATGTACGCGGCGAAGAACCAGTTCGCGACGTAGATATGTTTCACCTTGCGCTTGACGATGGTGCCGAAGAACACCACTGCGTACGCCACCCACACGACCGCGATCAAAAGATCGATGGGCCATTCCAGCTCCGCGTACTCTTTGCTCTGAGTGATGCCCAGCGGCAGCGTGATGGCCGCGGCCACGATCACTGCCTGCCAGCCCCAGAACGTGAACGCGGCGAGCCGATCGCAGAACAGTCGCGCGTGACTGGTCCGCTGCACGACGTAGTACGAGGTGGCGAACAGCGCGCAGCCGCCGAAAGCGAAGATCACGGCGTTCGTATGTAACGGACGCAGACGGCTGTAGGTCAGCCAGGGAATATCGAAGTTCAGCGCCGGCCAGAGCAGCTGCGCGGCGATGAACGCGCCCACCGCCATGCCGACGATGCCCCAGACGACGGTCATGATCGCGAACTGGCGAACGACCTTGTCGTTATAAGTGGCGCGCGCCTCGGTGCCGGCTATCGGTAGCGCGGCGCCGGCGGGCAAAACATTGGCGGACATCTAAGAGCCTCGTTACGGTGTTTGTCTCGGCGTAACAAAGGTACCGCTCAGCGCTCTTTTTCTAATTACGGAGACCCCGAGAGAGACTGCGCACCAGCCCTGAGTGGGAAGCCTGATCGAGGCGGCGAATGTGGATGGGTTCTCGTTTTCGGGGTCGGGCCGACGCCGATTGCGATCATGTCCTTCGCGTCATGCGAAGCGGTGCTAAGGGTTCGCCTGATGCCGCGCTCAGATGACTTTGGAGAACTGCGTGCTCGCGGCTCGTGGCAGGTAAGCGTCGAAGGTCATGGCAATGGTACGCAGGAGCGCCCGCCCGCGTTCCGTGACGTGAATCGCGTCGGCGTCGCTCGTAATCAGACCGTCGTCCGCCAATGGCTTGAGCGCGACCAGCTCGTTACAGAAATAGTTGCTGAAGTCGAGCGCGTAACGGCGTTCGATTTCGCGCATGGACAGCTCGCCTTTGCACATGAGCCGCTGGATGATTTCACGGCGCAATACGTCGTCCACGCTCAACGCGATCCCTCGCTCAATTGGCAGCCGGCCTTGATCGAGCGCGCTGTAATAGCCGGAGAGATCCTTACGGTTTTGTGAGTACGAGTTGCCGACCGCGCCGATCGCGCTGACGCCCAGGCCGATCAGATCGCAGTCGCCGTGGGTGGAATAGCCTTGGAAGTTACGATGCAGACTGCCGTCGCGCATGGCGCAAGCCAGGTCGTCGTCGGGCAGCGCGAAGTGGTCCATGCCGATATACACGTAGCCGGCTTCAGTGAGCCGCTCGACGGTGAGTTCGAGCAACTGCATGCGTGTTTCCGTATGAGGCAGCTGTTCGGTACGGATCGCCCGCTGTGCTTTGAACAGACGGGGCATATGAGCGTAACCGTACGCAGCGATACGATCAGGGCGCATTCCGATGACCGTATCCAGCGTTTGGCCGAAGCTCTCGACGGTCTGCCGCGGCAATCCGTAAATGAGATCGACGCTGACCGAGCGATAACCAAGCTCGCGGGCCTGCGCCATGTATTCCGCGATCTGCTCGGGGCTTTGCTCGCGATTCACGGCTCGTTGCACGCGGGGATCGAAATCCTGAACGCCGAGGCTGAGCCGGTTGAAGCCGAGGCCCGCGAGCGCGGGTAGGGTGTGCGCATCGAGCGTGCGGGGATCGATCTCGATGGAGAACTCGCGGCGCTCGGAGTGATCGATGCTGAAATGCTTGCCCAAGTGCTCGAATATGCCGCCGAGCTGCGCCATGGTCAGATAAGTGGGCGTGCCGCCGCCGAAATGCATCTGACGCACAGGACGGCGTCGCTCGAACAACGCTCCCTGAAGCTCGATCTCACGCCGCAAGCGCTGTAGATACTGCTCGGCGTGCACCGGATTCCGGGTGATGATTTTGTTACAGCCGCAATAGAAACACGGTCGCGCGCAGAACGGAACATGAACATAAATCGACAGCGGGCGCGGCGCGCCGGCGTTGCTCAGTAAGGCGAGGCGCCGATAACTCTGCTCGTCGAAGCCGGAGTGAAACTGAACCGCGGTCGGATAGGACGTGTAACGCGGCCCATGGCTGTCGTAACGACGGATCAATGCGGGGTCCAGTTTCATTCGTGGCCTTGCGCGGTGCGCGTCATGTCCGGTTGGGCCGACCCACCGGCCAGACCGGTCGTTTGGTCTGGTCGCATTTATAAGAGTCGCGCTCGTCGGAGGCGCTCCGGAGGTCCACGCAAGGTCTGCGGGGTAGTCCGGGGACGGCGGGAGGGTGTAATCCTTGCCGGCAGTTCGCAGCAATTCTTTCGACAATGTGCCGTCGCGATGCTAATTGCGCGCGAACGCTTGCATCGAATAGAAAAAATCCCAATATAAAGGCCGGCGACTGCCAGCGGGGGCGGAGACTAACAATGCAGACCTCTCGAGAGCGGCCTATGGATGCGTACCGTGTGGCGGACAATGCGCCATCGGCTCCCGCGCGCCGCGATTCTTCCGCTCCTCCCGCACCGACTTATCCACGTTCCCTCGAAGGTCGGATGCTGCGCGCATTGCTTCATGCATTCGGCAATCCGCCGGTTCAGTTCGCGCTCTGGAATGGCGAGCAAGTCGGCGCCGCGGACGCGGTCGCTGTTTTGAAGATTCCGGACCGGGCCACGCTGGTGCGCCTTTGCCGGGATCCCGACGTGCAATTCGGCGAGCTGTACAGCGTCGGCAAGATTCAGGTCGAGGGCGACCTCGGCCGACTGATCGAAGTGTTGTATCAGGGCGCGGCTCATCCGGGACGCAATTCGATCGCGGCGTTGCGACGCCTGGGGCAATGGTTGCATCGACGGCCGTCCAACACGTTGCATGGCTCGCGCGAGAACATTCACCATCACTACGACATCGGTAACGAGTTCTATTCCCTGTGGCTGGGCTCGACCATGGCGTACACGTGCGCGTACTTCCCGACGCCGGACATGACACTGGATCAGGCGCAGAACGCCAAGATGGAACACGTGTGTCGCAAATTGCAGTTGCGGCCCGGGCAGACGGTCGCCGAGGCCGGTTGTGGCTGGGGTGGGCTCGCGTTGTACATGGCTCGTCACCACGGTGTGAAAGTCAGGGCATTCAATATCTCGCGCGAGCAAATCGCCTTTGCGCGAGAGCGCGCCAAGGCCGAAGGGCTGGAACGTAGCGTCGAGTTCGTCGAGGACGACTACAGAAACATTCGTGGCTCGTACGATGCGTTCGTCTCGGTCGGCATGCTCGAGCACGTCGGCGTCGAGAACTATCCCGGCCTGGGCGAGGTCATTCGCGGTTGTTTGAAGCCCGAAGGGCTCGGGCTGATCCATACCATCGGGCGCAATCGCTGGAAGCCCATGCATCGCTGGATCGATCGGCGCATCTTCCCGGGCGCGAATCCGCCTTCGCTGAAACAGATGATGGAGATTTTCGAGAATTCCGGATTCTCCGTGCTCGACGTGGAGAATCTGCGTCTGCACTACGCGAAGACGCTGGACTGGTGGTGGCGCCTGTATGAGGAGTCGCGCGACAAGGTGGCGCGCATGTTCGATGAGAACTTCGTGAGAATGTGGCGGCTGTACCTGGCCGGTTCGCGCGCAGCGTTCGTGACCGGTGAAATGCAACTGTTCCAGGTGGTGTTCTCGTCCGGCACCAATAACAACATACCGATGACGCGCGAGCACTTGTATCGCCCATGAGCGCGGACACCTGTGATGTGCTGATCGTCGGCGGCGGTCCGGGCGGGTCCACGTGCGCGCGCACCCTGAGAGCCGCCGGGCTCGATGTGCTCGTCATGGACAAGAGCACGTTTCCCCGCGACAAAGTCTGTGCCGGCTGGATCACGCCGCAGGTGGTGGAGGAGCTGGGTCTGGACGTCGATGATTATCGACAAGGTCGTGTTCTGCAGCCCATCGACTCGTTCATCACGGGCATGGGCGAGCGCGCCAACGCGTCCGTAAGCTACGGGAAGGTGGTGAGCTACGGAATCCGCCGCTGCGAATTCGATCATTACTTGTTGGAACGCAGTGGCGCCCGGTTGCGGATGGGCGAAGCCTGGAAGTCGATGGAGCGGCAGGGCGATCGCTGGCTGGTCAATGGGGAGATCTCCACGCCGCTGGTCATCGGCGCGGGCGGACATTTCTGTCCGGTGGCTCGTTTCCTCGGTGCCCACCTCGGCAAGGAAGAGCGGGCCATCAGTGCCCAGGAAATCGAGTTCGAGCTGAACGAGTCGCAGGCCGCGCAATGCGCCGTCACCGGCGAGCGGCCGGAGCTTTATTTCTGCGATGACCTCAAGGGCTACGGCTGGTGTTTCCGAAAGGGCAACTATCTCAACGTCGGGCTGGGGCGTGAGGGCAATCATCGGCTTGCCGAGCATGTGCAAACGTTTGCCCGCTCGCTGGCGGAGCAAGGCAGGATTCCGGCGGATCTGCCGGGCAAATTCAAAGGCCACGCCTATTTGTTATATGCGCACGGCAAGCGGCCGGTGGTCGGCGATGGCGTCATGATCATCGGCGACGCCGCCGGCCTGGCTTACACCCAAAGCGGCGAGGGCATCCGGCCTGCGGTCGAGTCGGGCATGATGGCCGCGGCCCACGCGCTGGCGGTGGACCGGGATTACCGTCGCGAACAGTTGTCACAGTACGAAGCTGCCCTGCGTTCTCGCTTCGGCGAGCGCGGCGAAGCGCCGGCCCTGGCAATGCTTCCTGCAAAGCTGCGTTTGGCGCTGGCCCGCGCCTTGATGCAAACACAGTGGTTCGCCCGGAATGTCGTGCTCGACCGGTGGTTCCTGCACGCGCAGTTGCCCGCACTCTATTCCTAGCCGAGCTTTTTCACCTGCCACTGCCAGTTCCGCACCTCCGGCATGTCTTCGCCGTGGCGCCGGATGTATTCGCGATGCTCGATGAGCTTGTCTCGTAGCCGCTGACGCAGGTAGCCGGCCTGAGCGCCCAGGCTCGGGACCAGATCGATAGCCGCCTCGGCGAGATGGAAACGATCCAGGTCGTTCAGCACGGTCATATCGAAAGGCGTGGTGGTCGTGCCTTCTTCCTTGTAGCCGCGCACGTGCAGATTGTCGTGGCCCTTGCGGCGATAGGTGAGGCGGTGGATCAGCCAGGGATAGCCATGGAACGCGAACAGGATGGGCTTGTCCGTCGTGAACATGGCGTCGAACTCCTTGTCGCTCATGCCGTGCGGATGTTCGCTCGCCGGCTGCAACGTCATGAGGTCGACCACGTTCACGACTCGAATGCGCAACGACGGCAGCCACTCGCGAAGCAGTGACACCGCGGCCAATGTTTCCAGCGTCGGGACGTCGCCCGCGCATGCCATGACGATGTCGGGCACGCTGTCCTGATCGTTGCTGGCCCAGTCCCAGATGCCGGCGCCGGCGCTGCAATGTTTGATCGCCGCGTCCATCGACAGCCACTGGAACTGCGGCTGTTTGCCCGCAACGATGACGTTCACGTAATTGCGACTGCGCAGGCAATGGTCCGTGACGCTCAACAGCGTGTTGGCGTCGGGCGGCAGGTACACGCGGACCACTTCGGGCTTCTTGTTCACGACATGATCGATGAAGCCCGGGTCCTGGTGACTGAAGCCGTTGTGATCCTGGCGCCAGACGTGCGAGGTCAGCAGATAATTCAACGACGCGATGGGGCGGCGCCAGGGAATGTGGTTGCAGGTCTTGAGCCATTTGGCGTGCTGGTTGAACATCGAGTCGACGATGTGCACGAACGCTTCGTAACAACTGAAGAAGCCGTGCCGCCCGGTCAACAGATAGCCTTCGAGCCAGCCCTGGCATTGATGCTCGCTGAGGATCTCCATGACGCGGCCGTCCATCGCGACGCTGGTATCCGTGGGCAGAATCTCCGCCGCCAGCATGCGCGAGGTGACTTGCAACACGTCGTCCCAACGATTCGACGTGAACTCATCGGGCGCGAACAGCCGGAAGTTCTTCGAGTCCAGGTTCATCTTCATCACGTCGCGCAGGAATTTCCCTTGGACGCGCGTCGATTCACCGACGCGCGAGCCGGGCGAGGGCAGCTCGATCGCGTACTCCCGGAAGTCGGGAAGACGCAGCTGCCGAAGCAGCATGCCGCCATTCGCATGCGGGTTGTCGCCCATCCGGCGCTTGCCGACGGGCGCGAGCTCGCGCAATCGCGGCTGCAACTTGCCTTCGGCCGTAAACAACTCTTCGGGCTTGTAGCTGCGCATCCACGTATCCAGCAGCTTCAAATGGTCGGGCTTTTCAGCCAGCTGCGCGAGCGGGACCTGGTGCGAGCGCCAGCTGTTCTCGACCGGCACGCCGTCCACTTCCTCGGGGCCGGTCCAGCCTTTCGGTGTCCGCAGCACGAGCATGGGCCAGCGCGGGCGTTGTTTGAAGCCGTTCTTGCGAGCGTCCGCCTGGATCTGGTGAATGCGCTCGATCATGCGATCCATGGTCTTCGCCATGGCCAGATGGGTCGCCGCCAGCGTGTCGGCCTCTTCGATGAAGAACGGCTCGTAGCCATAGCCTCGCATCAGCTCCGCCAGCTCTTCGTGGGGGATGCGAGCGAGCACCGTCGGGCCGGCGATTTTGTAACCGTTCAACTGCAGGATGGGCAGCACCGCGCCATCGCGGACAGGATTCAGAAATTTGTTCGAGTGCCAGCCGGTGGCGAGCGGGCCGGTCTCGGCCTCGCCGTCGCCGATGACGCAGGCCACGATCAGATCGGGATTGTCGAACACCGCACCGGTGGCATGCGACAAGGCATAGCCGAGCTCGCCGCCCTCGTGAATCGAGCCGGGCGTTTCCGGGGCGACATGACTGGGAATGCCGCCGGGAAAGGAAAACTGTTTGAACAGCCGGCGCATGCCCTCCTTGTCCTCGGAGATATTCGGGTAGTACTCGCTGTAGGTGCCTTCGAGATAAACGTTGGCGACCAGCGCCGGTCCGCCATGACCCGGGCCTGCGACATACAACATGTCCAGGTCGTACTTGCGGATGACGCGGTTCAGATGGGCATAGATGAAATTGAGCCCGGGCGTCGTGCCCCAGTGCCCCAGCAGACGGGGTTTCACATCCGACAGCTGCAACGGCCGCTCGAGCAGCGGATTGTCCATCAGATAGATCTGACCGACCGCGAGATAGTTCGCGGCCCGCCAGTAGGCATCGAGCCGTGTCAGATATTCAGTGCCGAGCGTGGGATCGTCGCGAGTGGAATCTGACATGGCATGCCCTCGTGCAATGGACTCTAATCGTCAGCCGGTGCCGAGAGTTTCACCATTCAGGGTGAGGTGCATTTTCACCAGATGGGCGACCGAGCGCGCCTGCATCTTTTCCATGACATTGGCTCTGTGAATCTCGACGGTGCGCTCGCTCAGGCCGAGGTCGATGGCGATCACTTTGTTGGCGCGGCCGTCGACCACCAGCGCCATCACTTCGCGTTCGCGCGGCGTGAGCGATTCGCTGCGGCGTTTGAGATCGGCGTGCCGCTCGACCGTTTCGCGATTCTCTGCGTCCTGTTTCAGCGCGCCGTTGATGCGATCGAGCAGATCCTGATCGCGGAACGGTTTTTGGAGGAAATCGAACGCGCCGTCTTTCATGGCCTGCACGGCCATTGGAATGTCGCCGTGCCCGGTCATCAGGATGACGGGGAGCATCGAGCCGCTGCGGTTGAGCTGCTGCTGCACTTCCAGCCCGCTCATCTCCGGCATGCGCACGTCGAGCACCAGGCAGCCGGGCTGATTCGGGTCGAGCTTTTGCAGAAATTCGGCGGGCCGCTCGAAGGTCACGGCGTTGTAGCCGACCGTCGACATGAGCACGCTCAAGGCGCGGCGCATGCCGTCATCGTCGTCGACGATGTAGATCGTGGGCTTCTTGCGAGCGGGAGTTTTATTGGCGGTCATACGTCGTTATGCCATCGCCGGCGACTTCATAGAATCGCAGCCGGCAATCTGAACCAGAACCTCGCGCCACCGCCTTGGACATCGTCGCAGCCGATAGCGCCTTCATGCGCCTCAACGATAGCGCGGCTCGACGCCAGGCCCAAGCCCGTGCCCTGATCCTTGGTGGTGAAAAACGGTCGAAACAATTGCGCCCGCGTCTCGGTCGTGAGACCCACGCCGTTATCGATCACGGCAGTCGTCACAGCATAGCGGTCGCCGGTGACTTCGATACGCACGCGGGCCGGCTGTTGCGCGGGTCGGTGTGCTTCGAGGGAGTTTTGTACGAGCGTATAGAGCACGTGCTGAATGCGCAGTCGATCGACGGAGACAAAGGGAAGCGATTCGTCGATCTCAAGTTCCAGACGCACGCCCGCGCGACCGGCCAGCAATTCCAGCACTGGCATCAATTCGGCGATCACGTCCGGCATGGCGCAATCGACGCGGGCCACCGCGGTGTCATTGAACAATTTACGGATGCGACGAATCCCCTGGCCGGCGTTGAGAGCTTCGTTGCTGATATGACGTAGCACTTCCAAGGCCTGCGCCGTCATCGGTTCGGGGCGCGACAGCATGCGCTCGGCAGCTTGCGCGAACGTGGCGATGGCGCCGATGGGCTGATTCAATTCGTGCGCAAATCCGCTGGCCATTTCCTCCAGCGCGGAGGTGCGCGCGATCTGCATCAGTTGTTCGAGCAGTCGCGACGTGGCGGGGTCGCCGTCAGTGCCCATGATGGACTCGCCAGGCGGCGGCGCGGAGAATGTGGGGCGGGATTGCCATGATTCCGGGAGTTTCATATGGGTCCCAGACTGCCCGCAACCCCTGGCCGGCACACCCGCGACTTCCACGGAAGCGACTACGCCCGCCCCTTAGAGATGCCCGGTCGGCCGGTATCAATGTCCCGCGGAGGCGAAAAGCGGCATAATTTTCCGCCTACGACGAGCCCGATCACGATGGACCAGCTGAGCGATATCACTCAACACCTGCTGCGCTTCTCCCCCGACGCCTTGATCGTCGTCGATGCCGGCGGCCGTATCCGGTTCGCCAATCAGACGGTCACCGAGCTGTTCGGCTACGCGCCTGGGGAGTTGTTGCACAAGCCGCTGGAAACACTGATTCCCGAGCGCCTGCGCGGCAAGCATGTCAGTCATCTGACCGCTTATCTGAGCAAACCCGGCAATCGTGAGATGGGCGCGCGGATCGCCGATTTGTTTGCACGGCGTGCCGATGGCAGCGAGTTCGCGGCCGGTATCCGGCTGGCGCCGTTCAAGATCGGCGATACTTTGTTCGTCGCCGCCGCGATCCGTGACAACACCGAACGACAGCAGATCAACGAAGCGTTGATCGCCGCGCGCGAAGAAGCGGATCGGGCCAATCGCGCCAAGAGCCGCTTTCTCGCCACCGCCAGCCATGACTTGCGCCAGCCGATTCAAACCATTCGTTTGTTGAATGCGGCCATGCTCAAGATCGCGCAGCCGGACTTGCGCGAGCTGTTACAACAGCAGGAGCGCGCAATCGAAGGCATGACGCGCATGCTGAACGCGTTGCTGGACATCAGCCGCCTGGAGTCGGGCGCCATCGATCCGCAGGTCGTGGATGTGCCGCTCACCGATACGCTGCATCAGCTCACGACCGAGTTCGATTCGCTGGCGCAGGCGCGGGGCATCGCGCTTCGCATCGAGCCGGCGGCGTTGATCGTCTCCACCGATCGCACACTGTTCTATCAGCTGTTGCAGAACCTGGTCGGCAATGCGTTGAAATACACAGATCAGGGCGAAGTCAAAGTGAGCTGCGTCCCTGGTCCCACCGCGCTCGCCATCACCGTGAGCGACACTGGCGTCGGCATTCCCGCCGACAAGCTGGATCGGATCTTCGATGAGTATTACCAAGTGGACACACACGGCGCGAAGCGCATGGGTGTGGGCTTGGGGCTGGCGATCGTCAAGGAAGTGGCGCGCCTGCTGGGATTTACAGTGAGCATCAGCTCGCGCGTCGGCGAAGGCACACAGGCGGTCGTGAGCATCCCAAATCAATATCTGACCGCGCTCGCCGCCGGCACGGATTCGAGTGCCAGTGCGGAGCCCGCGGGCGGCGCGACGCGTCGATCTCGAGTACTGCTCGTCGAAGATAACGATGGCGTGCGATTGGCGACCGAGTTGTTCCTGCGTTTCGAAGGCTTCCATGTCGAAAGCGCATCGTCGGCAGCCGACGCCGAAGTCCTGTTCGAGAAGCTCCAGCGCGGCGATGTCATCGTCGCGGATTATCACCTCGACGGTCTCAACACCGGACTGGAGTTGCTGACACGGCTGCGTCAGCGACAAGGCTATGACGTGCCGGGCGTCGTGTTGAGCGGTGACTTGCCCTCGGTGCTGCGCTCGTTGCGTACGCCGGTGCCGAATTGCCGGTTTCTGAGCAAGCCGGTCGATACCTCGGCCTTGCTCGACGCGATCGACGAACTTTCCGCCGAGGGCGGCTCCGATCGTCGCAGCGCTGCCCGCAGCGCTGGCTGAAAGTGCAGCGGGTTTGCCCGCAGCGGTTACGCGCATGTCCCGATACCGGGCGCGACGCTGCGATTCGAGACTGACGATGGGGGCAACGCCATGCCTGCGACCGAGCCATCGACTGCGATGAGTTACATCAAACAAATCCTGGTGATCGTCGATCCGACCGCGACCGAGCATCCCGCCATCGACAAGGCGGCGAGGCTGGCTGAAAAATTCAACGCGCGGCTGGAGCTGTTCGTCTGCGATACGAAGGCGGCTCGCGAGATGCGGTTGTCGTCACACGTGCGCGACAATCCGACCGCGCCAGTGCCCACCAACATCAAAGGCGAGCTCGAGTCGCTGGCCGCGCCGCTGCGGTCCCGCGGTTTGGACGTGACCACCGAAACTGTGTGCGCCGATCCGCTGCACGTCGGGTTGATCGATCGCATTCGACACACCCATGCCGATCTGGTGGTGAAGGACACGCATCATCATTCGCTCGCCCAGCGAACGTTTCTGACCAATACGGATTGGCAGTTGATTCGTGCCTGTCCCGTGCCGCTGTTGCTGACCAAGGGCGCGCCGTGGGCCGAAGTGCCGCGCGTGATGGCGGCGGTCGATCCGGGGCATGTCAATGACAAGCCGGAGATTCTCGATCATTGGATCATCGAGCATGCATCGTTGTTGGCGCAGCGAATGAACGGCGAGCTGCACGTGGTCCATGTTTATCTGCCGATGGCCATCATCGGTGCGGCAACGGCCGTGAATCCGCCGATGGTCGCGGCGGCGACGCCCGAAGAGCTGGCGATCGAGGAAAAAAATCGTCGCGAGCTGGTGACTCGATTGGTCGGCGACTACAACGTTCCGCCCAAGAACATTCATCTGGAGCTGGGCGGTCCGGCTCAGGTGCTGCCGCTGGTGGCGGCGCGCATCAATGCAGATGTGATCACGATGGGCGCGATCGCGCGCAGCGGGCTCAAGCGGATCTTCATCGGCAGCACCGCGGAAGATGTGCTCGAGAAGCTGCCGTGTGACGCGTTGATCTTGAAACCGCCGAAGTTCGGCGAGCACGTCGCGCTCTGAACGAGCGCGGCCAGCGAGTCGTTAGGGGGCCCGGCGGATCAGTGCGCCGGCGGCCGAGTAGCCGCCACCGAAGGCGATCAGCAGCGCGTATTCTCCTGGCTCGAGCTTGTGCGCGAAACGATGCAAAGTGATCGCGACACTCGCGCAACCGGTGTTGCCAAGCTCGCCAATGGTCAGCGCCACTCGTTGCGCCGGCAGACCCAGATCGTCCGCGACGCTGTCGATGATGCGTTTGTTCGCCTGGTGCGGGATGACCAGCCGGACATCGCCCACTGTCAGCTGATTGCGTTCGAGCAGCAGCCGCGCCATGCCGGCCATCTCACGGCACGCGTGCACGAAAATGTCCTTGCCATGATGCATGACCAGGCCGCCGTCGCGCGGGACCATGGTGATGCCGAACGGACCTTTGCCGCGATCGGCGAGGCCGACAGTGTGCGTATCCAGAACTTCCAGCTGCAGCTTGCCCGGCGTGTCGCCCACAATCAGCGCGGCTGCACCGTCGCCCCATAAGTGACCGGACTTCTCGTCGCCATCGGAGGAGTACAGGCTGTTGTGCTCCGAGGCCACGATGAGTGCTTTGCGCGACCGGCCCGACGCGAAGTAGGCCGACGCCATGTCGATGGCGTCGATGAAAGACGAGCAGGCCGTGGACAAATACATTGCACGCGCATTGGCGAGCGAGAACTCGCGCTGTAGCACGTGAGCGATGGTGCCGATCGTGTCCCACGGGGTGTAGGACGCGCCGATGATCAGGTCAACGTCCTCGAGCGTCGCATCGCCAGTGCGTAGCAGATGCTTGACCGCCGCGACTGCCATCGAATTGGCGTTCTCACCTTCGCCGGCGCGGCGACGCTGGCGAATGCCCGTCAGCTGCTCGAACCAGGGCGAGGGCCGGCCGGTCAGCCGCGAGAAGTAGTCGTTGTCAACGACCCGTTCCGGCAAGTACTCACCCGAGGCATGAATGAACATCGGTCGTCTCTGGACTCTCAAAGCGGAGCGATCTCAGTAAGCAATGGTAAGGGAGCCGCGCCCACGGCGGCCTCGCGGAGGCGGGCGCGATTATACCTGCGGAAGCTCGGATTACCCGAGTCCCGGAGTGCCAGCTAGGTAGTGGAAGTACGGGACCGGGCGGCGCGGATTTCATCCGTGAACAACTGCCCGTAGCGGGCCAGCTTGGCCTGACCCACCCCCGGAATGGTGGCAAATTCTTCCAGGCTGGCCGGCGCCCGGCGCACCATCTCGCGCAAGGTGGCGTCGTGAAAGATGACGTATGGCGGCACCCCGCTCTGATCCGCCAGCTTTTTACGCAAGGCGCGCAACGTGTCGAACAGCGGTTGATCCGCGACGTGCAGGTCATCCGCGCCGCCGGCGGCATCCGACTTGCGCCGTGACGGGGCCGGCGGTGCATCGGCGATGTGCACTTTGCGCTCTCCGCGCAGGACCTCCCAGCTGGCGGCGTTGAGCGACAGCACCGAGTAGCCGTCCTGACTCTCCTGGACCAGGCCCTGGTGCAGCAGGGCGCGCGCCACGCCGCGCCACATGTCGACGCTGTGCTGCTTACCGATGCCGTAGACGCTGAGCTGCGCATGTCCATTGTCGATCAGGCGCTGAGATTGGCTGCCGCGCAGGATGTCGATCAAATAAGCGGCACCGAAGCGCTCTCGCCGTTGCGCGAGCCGCGCGATGCACGACAGAAACTGTTGCGCTTCGATCGTGCGGTCCTGCTGCTGACGCGGATTGCGGCAGTTGTCGCAGTTTCCGCACGAATCGGGGAGCACTTCGCCGAAGTAACGTAGCTGGATTCCGCGACGGCACTCCGTCGACTCCGCGTAATTGAGCACCTGGCGCAATTGCTGGCGGGCCAGACGTTGCTCGTCTTCCAGCGGCGCGCCCGTGTCCGGATCCACTTTTTGCTGGATCAGGAACTCGGCGGTGCGAATGTCGGCGGCGCTGAAATACAGAATGCATTCGGCCGGATCGCCGTCGCGCCCGGCACGGCCGGATTCCTGATAATAACTTTCGAGCGTGCGCGGCAGATCGTAGTGAATCACCCAGCGCACGTCGGGCTTGTTGATACCCATGCCGAACGCGATCGTCGCGACCATCACGCGCGCATCGTCGCGAATGAAAGCTTCCTGATTGCGACGGCGCCGCTCGGCATCGAGGCCGGCGTGATAGGGCAGGGCGTCGATGCCGTCCGATTGCAATTGCAACGCGAGCTCATCGACACGTTTTCGTGACAGACAGTACACGATGCCCGCGCTGTCCTCGCGCGCTCGTGCCAGCAGCTCGTCATACGTGCGCTTGTTCTTCGGCCGCACGCCGTAATACAGATTCGGTCGGTTGAAGCTCGCGACGTGGACGGCCGGCTCGTGTAACGCCAGCTGATCGATGATGTCCTGGCGTACGCGCGGCGTCGCCGTCGCGGTGAATGCAAACAACGGAACATTCTCATACCGCCGCCGAAGCGCAGCCAGCTGCCGATATTCCGGGCGGAAATCATGGCCCCATTCGGACACGCAGTGGGCTTCGTCGACCACGAACGCGGTGATGCCGCGGCCCGCGTCCAGTCGCGCCAATACGCCATCGAAGAAGCCCGGCTGTAACAAACGCTCGGGCGCGAGGTACAGCAGTTTATATTCACCCTGAGCCGCGCCGCGCAGGCGCGCGCTCACTTCGCTCGACTCGAGGCTGGAGTTGATGTACGTCGCCGGGATGCCGTTGTCCTGAAGCAGGCGTACCTGATCCTGCATCAATGCGATCAGCGGCGAGATCACCAGCGTGATGCCGGGCTGTAGAACCGCGGGCAATTGGAAGCACAGCGATTTGCCGCCACCGGTCGGCATGATGGCCAGCAGATCGCGGCCCGCGAGCGCATCGCGCACGATCGCTTCCTGGCCGGGGCGGAACGAGCTGAAACCAAAGCGAGTCTTGAGCGCGGCGGCGAGCTCGGCGCTGTTGGCGGAGACGTTGCGGGTCATTGAAACGAGGTCGGCTGTCACCCCGGCATCATCGCATCCTCGTTCCCGCTTTGGGACACGTTGTGCTTGCCTCTTTCGACAATTCTTTGCCCACCCGGCGCGAGGCGCGGATGGTACGCTCGCCGCACACCAAGATTCGATAACGAAGTGGGGGCGTCGTGACCGACCCGCAGAAGAATGCGCGTTTCGCTCTGACGGTACTGTTCGGCATCAACCTGATGAACTTTTTCGATCGGCAGATCGCCGGCGCGCTCGGCGAGCCGATCCGCGTCGAGTTCGGGTTGAACGACACGCAGCTCGGCCTGCTCTCCACGGTCTTCACGCTCGTGTATGCGGCGGTGGGCGTGCCACTCGGACGGCTCACGGACAATTGGCTGCGGACCCGCTTGATCGCCATCGGCGTGACTTTCTGGAGCGTGCTCACTGCCGCGTCCGGGTTGGCGTGGAACTACACATCCTTTCTGCTGACGCGCATCGGCGTCGGTATCGGCGAGGCGAGCTGCGCGCCGGCCGGGCAATCGCTGATCGGCGATTTGTATCCGCCCGAGCGACGCGCGCGAGCGATGGCGATCTTCATGCTCGGTCTGCCGTTCGGGTTGTTCGCCGCTTATATGCTGTCGGGATACATCGGCCAGAATTGGGGCTGGCGCGCGGCCTTTTTCGTCGCGTGCCTGCCGGGGCTGTTGCTCGCGGCACTGGCGCTCTTCATCAGAGAGCCGCCGCGCGGCGCGGTCGAACAGCGCACCTCGCTTGCGCTGCCGGGCTCGCCCTTTCGTAGCGTTCTGCGGATCAAGACGCTGTGGTGGATCGTTCTGTCGGGTCTGCTGTTCAACTTCAACAGCTACGCGGTGAATGTGTTTCAAACACCGTTCCTGCAACGGTTCCACGAGCTCGGCTTGCGAGATGCCAACACCATCTCGGCGGTGTCGTTGGGACTGACGGGTGCGATCGGTCTGATGCTGGGTGGCTGGCTCGGCGATCGGCTGCGCGTGACGCGAGCGAATGGGCGTGTGCTGGTCGCGGCGTTCGCATTGTTGTTCGCGGCGCCATGCGTGTTCATGGCGCTTCAGCAGCCGAAGGGTGGCGTCGTCGTGTTCACGATCCTGATGGGCACATCGAGCGCGCTGTCGTTCGCGTATTACTCGACCGTGTACAGCGCGATTCAAGATGTGGTCGCGCCCAATCTGCGCGGCACGGCGGTGTCGCTGTATTTCTTTGCGATGTACGTGCTCGGCGCGAGCTTCGGCTCAACGATCATGGGAGCGCTGAGCGACTACTTTGCGCATCAAGCGATGGTGAATGCCGGCGCGATGGAGATGGAAGCGCAATTTCGCGCGGCGGGCTTGCACAGCGCGATGTATGTAATCCCGGTGCTGATGTTGTTGTGCTCGGGATCGCTGTTCGGCGCGGCGCGAACCATCCCGGCCGACATGCACGCAATGGCGACGCAGACGAGATGAGCAGATGAGGGTAGGTGGAAGGCATGGGTACATGGATGTACCCCGCCGCCATGGGCGGCGACGAGCAGCAAAAAGTCACGCCTTTTTGCTTGCTCGCACGAGCGTCATGGCAGGGCTAGGCGGTGTCTTCAGCGAAGCGCTGCTTCGCTCCGCCGAGCGGGCATACATGGATGTATGCCCTGGGCTTACGTGGAGCAGGGACTGCGCAGCGTAATGCCCGATCGCGAGTTTTTAACGCGTCCCCGTGAGGCTTTCCATCATCAGGCCCGTGCCACCTTTGGACACGTGCGCGACGATGGCGGTCCGACGATGGATCTTGGTGACCACACCGAGATTGATGGCGAACGCGAGATGCACGGTCGCGCCCTTTTTCAATCCCAGGTTCTCGGTTTCAATGAACACGCCGTTGGCGCTCAAGTTGCGCGCGCGGCACAGCTTACCGGGACGTCCGGGGACGGAAACGTAGACGGCGGTTCTCGCTCTATGACGTGTATGGAGACGTCGCTCCATGCTCAACTCCCCGATGCGATCTTTGCGCGATCATTATGCCGCGCTCCAAAGCGCGTGCGAAGCCCGTTGATGAGGTGTTATGTCGTAACTCGTCGGTCTATTTGCCGGCACAATGTCAGCTGCACAATATCCACCTTCGATCCACTGATGTATTCCCCTAGGTAAGCGAAGCATGGTGTCACCACTCACGCTTGACGAAATACGGCTGGCCGCCGGCCGGCTCGCGGATCACGTCGTGCGAACGCCCGTGCATCGCTTGCAGAGTCCCGAAGTCGAGCAGGCGCTCGGTACCCAAGCCGAGACGTGGTTGAAGCTCGAGTTGTTCCAGCGGACTGGCACCTTCAAGGCGCGCGGCGCTTTGCTCAACGTGCTCGCGTTGTCGGAGGATGCGCGGAAGCAAGGTGTCACGGCTGTCAGCGCCGGCAACCACGCCGTCGCTGTCGCATTTGCCGCCAAGACGGCAGGCGTCAGCGCCAAGGTCGTGATGTTTGCGTCGGCCAATCCGTTGCGTGTCGAACTGTGTCGCTCCTTCGGTGCCGAGGTGGTGTTCGCGGAGAACGCCCACGCTGGATTCGAGCTGGCCAATCGTCTCGCGGAACAGGAAGGTCGCACGCTCATCCATCCCTTCGAAGGCCGCAACACAGCGCTGGGCACAGCGACCGTCGGGCTCGAGTTTTGTGAGCAGATTCCCGGCCTGGATGCGGTGATCGTTCCCATTGGCGGCGGCGGCTTGTGTGCCGGCATCGCCTCCGCGGTGAAGTTGCTGGCGCCTCGATGCGAGGTCTTCGGCGTCGAGCCGGAAGGTGCCGACAGCATGCATCGCAGTTTCGCGGCGGGTGAGCCGCGCTCCATCGAGCGAGTCGCGACGATAGCCGACAGCTTGGGCGCGCCTTATGCCTTGCCCATCTCGTTCGAGCTGTGTCGTCGCAACGTCGACGGATTGGTCCGTATCAGCGACGCGGACATGCGCGCGGGCATGCGTTTCCTGCTAAGGAACGCCAAGCTCGCGGTCGAACCGGCTGGCGCATCGGCGACGGCGGCGTTGCTCGGTCCACTGAAACAGCGGCTGCGGGGCAAGCGGGTCGGGCTGATCGTTTGTGGCAGTAATATCGACACGGCCACTTATGCTCGCCTGATCGCTGAAGAACCTCTTTAACAACTGTTGCAGCCGCATTCATGACTCAAACCAATTCGCTCCCCATCGGAGTGTTCGACTCCGGTGTCGGCGGGCTGACCGTGCTTCGCGCGCTTCGGCAACGGCTGCCCGACGAGCAATTCATTTATCTCGGCGACACGGCGCGGCTGCCGTATGGGACGAAGAGCGGCGACTCGGTACTGCGCTATTCGATTCAGGCGGCGGAGTTTCTGGTCAGGCAGGGCATCAAGTATCTGGTGATCGCGTGTAACACCGCGTCGTCCGTGGCGGTCGAGCCACTGCGCGAGCGGTTCGCGCCCATGCCGGTCATCGGTGTGATCGAGCCGGGCTCGATTGCGGGATGCGCGGCGTCCCGGACTGGACATATCGCGGTGCTTGGGACCGAAGGCACGGTGCGAGGTGGCGCCTATCAACGGGCAATCGCTCGGCTGCAACCGACGGCGCACGTGAATGCGCAGGCTTGTTCGCTGTTCGTCGCGCTGGCGGAGGAGGGGTGGACCGATGGGGCCATCGCCGAAGCCATTGCGCATCGTTATGTTGACGAGTTGTTTCGTGACGATCCGCGGATCGACACATTATTGCTCGGTTGTACTCATTTCCCGGTGCTCGCATCGGCGTTGCGCGCGGTCATCGGGCCGTCGATCACGATCGTCGATTCGGCGGAAACCACCGCTCGGGCGGTGCAGGCGGAATTGATCGACCGACGATTGTTGAATACCACGGGCCCGGCCGCGCCGCCGAACCTGCAAGCGACCGATAGTCCGGAACGATTCGCGCGGGTCGGCAGTCGATTTTTGGGAGAGTCGTTCGATGCGAGCCGGGTCGAGCTTGTCGATCTGGCTCCAGGCGCCGCTCGTTAGTTACGCGCGGCTACCGCTGCGACGTGACGTTGGGAGCTCGTCGTAGCACTCGACGCGATTGCGGCCGCAAAGCTTTGCCGCGTAGAGCGCGTGGTCGGCCGCTTCCAGCAACGCGAGCGTGCTGGGGAAGCGTTGGTTGGTCGTATAAGTCGCGACGCCGATCGACGCCGTGACGTGAACGCCCGAAGCGCCCTCGGCACCATGATCCTGGCCGGCCAGCGCCGTCAGAATTCGTTGCGCCACTTGCCTTGCGATCGCGCGGTCGGTGCTCGGCAAGACGACGATGAATTCCTCGCCGCCAAAGCGCGCCACCAGATCGCTGCCGCGGACCACGGCTTGAATCGTCTGCGCGCAGCTGTGCAGAACCTTGTCGCCGACGGGTGTGCCGTACTTCTCGTTGATGAGCTTGAAGCGATCGAGGTCGATATGCGCGACGCTCAAGTCGCGGCCGAACACCACGGCTTGGGTGAATTCGCGATCCAGCATGCGATCGAGCCACGGCCGATTGAGCACGCCGGTGAGCGGATCGCGGCGGCTCGAGTCTTCCGCCTCTTCGGTGCGCGTCTGCAGCGCACTGGTCGTGGCTTGCAGGTTGGTGACTTCCTGCAAGGCATGCAGGTTTCTGACGGCGAGTAGCTCGCGCGCTTCGGCCAGCAGGTTCTCGGCGTCGTCCGCTTCGAGGATGCTGGTCTCGTACAGCGCCTCGGTCTCTGGAATCAGCGCGAGAATCCGCGCGACGACTTCGTTGAAGTGCTCGTGGCTCATGCTCAGCAGACGATGCGCGCGCTGAGCGAGCGCCGGCACCGAGTTCGCCTGGTCCGGAGACAGCACTGCCTCGGCGAGGTCGCTGCCGAGCGCGACGCATCGCGCGAACTGACCTTCCTCGGTGGTCCACGCGAACATCTGCGGCGAATGGCTGGCCTCGATCGGCTTGCACAGTCGATCGGGCAGATTCCACGCGCGCAGCATCATCGCTGTGTAATGGGAGTGATCCTTGCCAAGCTTGGCGATCTCGTACGCTACCCAATCCGCATGCGTCGATTTTTGAGGGAGCTGGCTGTAGAAGTCGCGCGCCGCGCGGTCCAGTGCCAGCACGCCCATGTCCTGGAGCATGGCCGAGAGAAAAACGTCTTCAGGATGCCCGGTTTTCGCGGCTTCGCTGAATGCGCGGGCGGCGGTCGCGGCCAGCAGCGCGCGACGCCAGAACCGGCTGTAGTCGATGCCGGTTGCGCGCAAAGCGCGGAGGGAGGAGACCAGCGAGAAGCTGAGCGCCAGTGTCAGCGCGGCATTCAAGCCGATGATGACCAGCGCCTGTCGCAGATTTTGGCTGGGACGGCGTTGTGCGTAAAATGCCGAGTTCGCGATCCGAAGGATCTTGGCCGTCATGGCCGGGTCCCGGCCGACGGCGGTGGCCACCTTGGCCATCTCGATGTCCGGATCGCGCGCGAGCGCGATGATCTCAGTCGCCACCTGCGGCGGACTGGGAAAATCGACCTGCGCCTTGAGGCGTTGTTCGAGGTCCTGGGGCAGCATAACCAGTGTCCATGAGCTGCGTTTCGAATACGGGACGGCGCTCAATGGCGTCGTCGGGCCCTGTATCGGCGCCTTCGGACATGACTTAAGCAGGAATTTTGCTTCGAGGCGTCAAACAGGCCTTCGTTGCTGTTGACACTCAATAGGTTGGCGAAGAGAATGCCCGGCTCTTATGTCCGCGGAGGGGTACCCAAGCGGCCAACGGGGGCAGACTGTAAATCTGCTGGCTTATGCCTTCGTAGGTTCGAATCCTACCCCCTCCACCACTCCTCATGCGGGTGTAGTTCAATGGTAGAACCTCAGCCTTCCAAGCTGATGGTGTGGGTTCGATTCCCATCACCCGCTCCATTGCGCACACCGCGATGAGTCGAGTACGACGGATATAAGAAGATAGGGATTCGGTTTTGAAGGGGCGCTCACGTAGCTCAGTTGGTAGAGCACGTCCTTGGTAAGGACGAGGTCACCGGTTCAATCCCGGTCGTGAGCTCCATGCATCGTTTGTTGTCAACGCCATCTCGAATAAGTGACTTCTAGCTAGAGGAACGCCGCTGTGGCCAAAGAGAAGTTTGAACGTACCAAGCCGCACGTGAACGTAGGCACCATCGGCCACGTCGACCATGGCAAGACCACGTTGACGGCCGCTTTGACCAAGGTGATGGCGGAGAAGCACGGCGGCGAGTTCAAGGCGTACGACCAGATCGACAAGG
>JAEWAF010000102.1 GCA_023391815.1 Pseudomonadota bacterium | reverse complement strand
GTCGTCGCGCTTGCATTGATGCTGGCTGCCGGCCCTTCGTATTGGGGCTTCGGCAGCCGACACTTGTTGTTGGGCGCCGAGTTGCCGCGCGAGGCAATCACGCTGAAGCGCGTCACTGTTCAACCCGGCGATACCACCATCCGGCGCAACAGCGACGTCGCCATCCAAGCAGTCGTCGAAGGCTTCCGCCCCGACCAGACGCAGGTGTTCGTGCGCTTCGCCGATCAAGAGAAATGGGAAGCCGCCCCCATGCGCTCGACCGAAGCGGGTCAGTTCGATTTCAAGCTGTACGCCGTGCGTGGCCCGCTCACCTACTACGTTCAGGCTGACGGGATTCGCAGTCCCGAGCACAGCATCGGCGTCGTCGATCTGCCGAAGATCGAGCGGGTGCGACTGACTTATCAATATCCCGAGTGGACCGGGCTGGACGCGATGACGGATGAGGAATCGCGTGACATTCGCGCCGTCGCCGGGACGGATGTGAAAGTCGAGGTATTCGCCGATGCGCCGCTCGAAGCGCCCGCGCTGATCGTCGACGGTCGCAGCCAGGAGCTCGATCGGGATGGCGCCGCCAACGTTGGCACCATCGCTGTCAACGAACCGGGCAAATACCAGATCGGGGCGCGCGTCGCGGATGAGTTCGTGGCACTCAGCGATGAGTACACCATCGAGATCGTCGCCGACGAGAAGCCCACTATCGAGATTCGCAAACCTGCCCGCGACTGGCGCGCCACCAGCATCGAGGAAGTGCCGGTGCACATTCAGGCCGAGGACGATTTCAAGTTGCGCGACGTTTCATTGCTCTATTCGGTCAACGGCGGCGAGTGGCAGAAGATGCCGGTCGGCGGCGGTGCCAAACGCACTGAAAACGAATCGTTGCTGAGCATGGAAGAGCTCGGCGCGAAAGCCGCCGACTCGCAGCGCCTGGTGCCCGGCGATCTGGTCTCTTACTACGCCGTCGCGAAGGATCGAAAACAGACCGTGCAGACCGATCTGTACATGGTGCAGGTCCAGCCGTTCGAGCGCACCTTCAAACAAGGGGGCGGAGGCGGTGGCGGCGGTGGCGGCATGTCCGATGAGCAAGGCGCGATTTCCGAACGTCAACGCGAAATCCTGCTGGCGACCTGGAACTTGCAACGAAGCGACGAGCGCAACAACCGCTCGCGCGAACAGCTCGAGGACAGCGCGCGAATGCTGGCCGACTTCCAAACGACGCTCGCGTCTCAAGCTCGCACGCTGGCGCAACGGACGCGCGCACGCATGGATGTCGAGGCCGATGAGCGCGTGAAGACGTTTGTCGAAAGCCTGGATCGAGCGGCGGGGTTGATGGATCCCGCGGCCGGCCATTTGTCCGCGTTCCGTTTGCAGGACGCAGTCACGCCCGAACAGCAGGCCCTTCAACAACTGCTGCGCGCGGAATCGGCATTCCGTGAAGTCCAAGTGTCCATGCAGAAGGACGGCGGCGGTGAAGGCTCGCAGGCCGCCCGCAATTTTGGCGAAATGTTCGAGCTTGAAATGGATGTCGAGAAGAGCCAGTACGAAAGCGAGTCGCAGCTGTCTCAGCAGAACGCGCAGCAAGAACTCAACGAAGCGGTCCGCAAGTTGAAGGAGCTGGCCGAGCGACAGGAGAAACTCGCCGAACAGCAACGCACCGCGCAGCAGCTGCAAGAGCAGCGCTGGCAGCAGGAACAGCTGCGGCGTGAAGCCGAGGACCTGCGCCGTCGGCTCAACGAGCTCAACCGTCAACAGCAGGGTTCTCAACAGCAACAGGCCAACAGCTCTTCGCGGCAAGGGCAGAGCGGCGCCAGTGGTTCCAGTTCAGGCAGCAAGGGCAAGCAGAGCAGCAGCAACTCTCAGGAGCGCTCCGAAGTCGAGCGCGCGTTGCAGTCGGTGAATCAGGCGTTGGACGAAATGCGCGCCGCCAATGAGCCGGAGCACGAACGTTCGGCGCAGGAAGCGAGCAAACATCTGCGCCAGGCGTTGAAGCAGATCGACAAGCCGGATTCGTCACGCCTGGACGAAACGCTGGAACGATTCGCCGATCGCGGCGGCAAGATGCTGGAGGATCAACGCCGCATCGAAAGTCAGTTGTACAAGTCCATGTCGCAAGGAACTGAGTCGACGTTCCGTTCCAGCGGCCGCGGCGGGCTGAGTCAGCGCGAAATCAAGGATCTGGTGGAAGCGAAACAGCGCATGGCGTCCGAGCTCGCGGAGCTGCAAGGCGATATGCGCGGCGCCGTACATGAGAATCGAGCGAAGAGTCCGAAGACCACCCAGCGCTTGAGCGAGATCGTGCGCGACATCGAAGGATCCGATGTGATGTATCGCCTCAATCGCAGCGCCGCCGAGATTTACTATGGCCGCGCTCGTGAGGCTGCGCCACGCGAAGGCTTGATCACCGACGCGCTCGACACGCTCCAACACGACCTGCGCGAAGCGGCGACGCAGGCGTCCACCGAACGCACCCAAAAGCGTGACTCGGCGACGACGGACGATCTGCTCGCGGAGGTTGCGGAGCTGCGTCGTGCTGTCCGAAGCGCTCAGCGCGCCGGCGAAGAACGACGCGGTCAAGAATCCGAGAACGGCAAACCAGGTCAGCAGGGTGATTCGCGCAAGGGCCAACAAGGCGATCAGGCCGGCACGGGCGATTCCCGTTCCGCGCGCTTGAACCGCGAAAGCCAACAAGGCGGCGACAACAGCGAAGGTCAGCAGGCGGACGGCAGCAAAGGCTCGCCGGGTTCGGCTCGGAGCGGCACCTCACCAACGCAAAGCTCTCGGGGCGGCACCGCCGGCGCTCAGAATGGACTCTCCGCCTGGAATCCCATCATCCCCCCGCGCGGGCTGAACACGCTCGAAGACGGTCGCGACTCACTGGCGCGTCAGACGGCCACGATCAGCCAACGTATTCGCGATATCACCAATCGCATGACCAATGGCGAGCTGACCGCGGCCGAGCTCGAAGCGCTGCGTCGTCAAGCCACTCAGCTGCGCCGGCTCAATGGCGATCCATTGGCCGATCAGGGCGAAGCCATGATGAAAGTCATCGATCAGATCGAGCTGACTGCCTTGAATGCCGCGGCTCGGGCGAGGGGCGACTCGCCGGCGCACGCGACGTTGCCGTCGCCGGAGTCGCCGCGTTATCGCGAGGCCGTCGCGGAGTACTACCGTCGCCTGGGGAATCGCTGAAACGTGAGAGTCGCAGGCGCACCCCATGAGGAACTTGCTGCCGCTCTCGATCCTCGCCACCGGCGCCGTCTTCGCGACGCTGGGCGCGCTGGCGGGTAGCAATCTCATTACCGGCGACGGCGGTCGCGCGTCCACGCCCGCCGACCTGTCGCGACTCAACATGGTTCGCGCCATCTACGACAGCGAAGGTGGCATGGGCGAGGCGTATTACGCGTATGACGGTCGCGTGTGGGCGCGTTGGGAAACTGACTTCCCCGAAGGCGACGACAACTTCAGTCATCGCCTCAAGCAGCTGACTCGGATCAACGTCGCCCCCAAGGCCGCGAGCCGCCTGCTCACTGCGCCCGACCTTGGCGATTTCCCCATGCTGTTCATGTCCGACCCCGGTTACATGGTGCTGACGGAAGAGGAGCGCGCCGCGTTCGAGAATTATCTGAAGCGCGGCGGGTTCGTGTGGGTCGACGATTTCTGGGGCGACGCGGAATGGCAGCAGTTCGCGAACGTAATGCGCACGGTGCTGCCGAACCGCGAATGGCGCGTGCTCACGACCGACCATCCGATCTTTCACACTGTATTCGATCTCAAAGAAATGCCGCAGATTCCGGCACTGCCGTTCGCCAGTCCCGGCGGCAGCACGGCCGAATCGCCCGGCGCGCACAAGTTTCCGGCCGGCTCGCTCGATACGCCGCAAATGCGCGCCTGGCTGGACGACGATGGCCGTATCATGGTGCTCGCCACCCACAACACCGACATCGGCGACGGCTGGGAGCGTGAGGCCTATGGCGACTGGTACTTCGAAACTTTCTCCACGCGCTCCTACATGGTCGGTGTCAACGTGGTTGTGTATGCAATGACGCACTGATCCACGCGCCATGACCAATGTCATCAATCTGAAAAAAGCCAAGCAGAAGCGCGCCGAGGGGAAGACGCTGTGCTCCTCGGGGTTTCACAAATGGGAGCTGCTGTCGGGCCGACGCTTCGATGTGAAACAGGGCCGGCTGGTCAGCACCGAACGCTGCAAGCGCTGCGGGGAAGAGCGTATCAAACTGACCTAGGGGCCCCCACGATTGATATTGCCGGGGGCTCGTTATCTCACGAAGGCTCGGCGCAGCAGGCATACTAGCGGCCGTGATAACCGAGGCCGACAACATCAACACGGAGATCGCCACGACGCATTCGCGCCTGGCGCTCGCGTATGCATGGGTCGCCGGCCTGATCGCCTATGCCCTCGCCCTCTATCTAGCGGACAACGAAGCGCGGGTGTGGATCAACGACCTGGCCTGGACGCTCGCTGCCGCCGTCGCTGCTTATTGCTGTTTCCGTGCCGCTCGTCAGGTCGAGCCCGAGCGTCGTCGCGCATGGCTGTGGATCACCGCCGCTTGCGCCAGCTGGTTGCTAGGGCAACTGCATTGGAATTACGTGCACCTGATCTTGAAGGTCGCGCAGCCTTTTCCCAGCCTCAACCAGATTTTCTACACCGGCTTCGCATTCTTCATCGTGATCGGCACGACGCAGCTGCCGGAGGCGCGCAATCGTGAACCGTTTACTCTGAAGCACGCGGGCAACCTCGGGCTCGTGACTTGCTGCCTGGCGCTTACGGTGGTGCTGGGCATGCTCGAGCCGGCCCTGCAAAACCAGAGCATCACGGCCACCTTCCTCTGGCTCGGCGTCGCGCATACCGTGCTGGTCGCCGGGACGTTTCTATTCACGCTGAGCGCTTTGTGGACCTTCCGCTGGGGTTCGTCCTGGACACCCATGCTGCTGCTGGTCATCGGTACTTGTGTCTACGCGATGTCCAACTTCACCTATGCGCACGCGCTGCTGACCGACAGCTACTTGCCGGACGATGTGGTCAATGTCAGCTGGCTGCTGATGTTCGGCCTGATCGCGGCTGCGGCGCACGAGCAGGCGTGGCTCAGCCATCGCGATCCAGGCGATCTCACCCGGACGATCCGGGTTCGAGAACGCTGGCTCGAGGCGGTGATGCCGGCGCTGCTGATCGTGATCATGATCGTCGTGGTGCTGACCAGCTCCGCCACCTTCACGCCGCGGGTGAGCTGGCTATCGGCGACGATCTCGATTCTGTTCGCGGTCATCCTCGGAGCGCGCGAGGCGTGGATTCAGAATGAATCGCAGGAGCTGACCGGCCAGCTGATGGAGGCCAATCAGCAACTGCAGGATGCGAACATCGAACTGCGGCACAGCGAGCAGCGCTATCGCGAGCTGACGACGGCGCTCGAACAACGCGTCGGCGAGCGCACCACCGAGCTCAAACGCGCCTACGACGAGCTCGAAGGCTTCTCGTACGCCGTCGCGCATGATTTGAAGGCGCCGCTGCGAGCGATCAACGGGTTCGCGCATTTGTTCGAGCAGGAGCTGCAAGGCGAGCTGACGGATCGCGCGCGAGAGCATCTGTCACGCATTCGTAATGGTTCGGTGAAGATGGCGACGCTCATCGACGATCTGCTGTCGTACTCGCACATCGACCGGCGTGGCATGCAGGCGAGCGTGGTGAGCCTGCCGTCGCTGGTCGATCAGGTGGTGAATTCGTATCAGGACGAGATTCAACGCCGAGGCATCGTGATGACGGTGGTCGTCGAGCCGATGACAGTGCGCGTCGATGCCAGCGGTCTGGCGTTGGCGCTGCGTAACCTGGTGGAAAACGCGTTGAAGTACACGCGAGACACGGCGAACCCGCGTATCGCCGTCGTTTGTCGTCGCAAGGATGGCGGCGTGCTGCTGGCCGTGACCGATAACGGCATCGGCTTCGACATGCAGTATCACGATCACATCTTCAAGCTGTTCCAGCGCCTGCACCGGGACGATCAGTATCCCGGCACCGGTATTGGCCTGGCGCTGGTGCGCAAGGCGGTGGAACGATTGGGTGGCAAGGTCTGGGCGCAGAGCAAGCCGGGTGAAGGATCGACCTTCACCATCGAGTTGCCGGGTTAAGAATTCGCTGGCGCCCGCCGCCAGACCTGCTCGATGCGAGCGGGCACGGGCTTGTGATCGAGCATGCGGACGACCAGCAGGGTCCCGACCAGCGCCAGTATCGATCCCAGCGTGAAGGCGGGCGCATACCCGATGGCGTCCGCGATCGCGGCGCCGGTGACGTTGCCGATCGGGCCGATCACGACGACCAGACTCGCGAACAAAGTGTAGTCGGTGCCGGCGTGCTCGGGATCGGAGGCGTCCATCATCAATGTGAATAGTGCGACCGTTGCCATCGTGCCGATGATTCCTTCGCAGATGGTCGCGATCCATAGCAGGGTGACGCCGCCCATGCCGAGCGCGGCGACGATGTACAGCGTGTATGACGCTGCTTGAGCGATGCCGCTCGCGAGCACGGCCGTTCGCCGCCCGGCGCTGAAGGCCAGCCAACCGCCGATCACTGCACCGAACAGGCTGGTGGCGGAGCCGACCGTGCCTTTCATCAGTGCGATCGCTTCCTTATTCATGCCTTGATCGATAAGGAACGGGCCGAGCAGCGTGGCCACCATCTGATCGCCATAGCGATACAGAAAAATGATCAGGGCGAAGCGCAAGATGCCTGGCTGCATGAGTCGTTGCAGCCACCCGATGAGGAGTTCTCCGGCGCGGTATCGGGGGCTCTCTGCGGCGGCCGTCGTTTCTTTGAGCAGGAACGTGGGCACTGTCGTGAGCGCTAGCAGGCCGGCCATGCAGAGGAAGGTCACTTGCCAGCTGGTGCGCGCGAACACGCTGAGTAGCAGTCCTCCACCGAGAATCATGCCGAACCGATAGGCGCCGACTTGAATGGCGTTAGCGAGCCCGCGCTCCTTTGTATCGAGCATGCGAACGGCGAGTCCGTCGGTGATCACGTCCTGCGAGGCGGCCAGGAGGTTGAAGACGAACGCGGCGGCGATCAGGACCATCAAGCCGTTGCTTGGATCCGCTTGGGTGAGGAGCAAGGCGCCGGCGATGGAGGCGAACTGAAAAAACAGCAGCCAGCCGCGGCGCGTGCCGGTGTGATCCAGAACCGGAGCCCAGAAGAACTTCAAGATCCAAGGCAAAGAGACGAAGCTCAGTGCACTGATCTGCGTGAGCGAGTAGCCGGCTTCACGGAGCAGGACGGGGAGCGCGAGAGTGAAGAACCCGAATGGCAGGCCCTGCGCCATGTAGAGCGCGATCAGCAGGATGATCTTGGAGGTGCGGGACATCCGGGGCCTTGACCAAGCAGTTTGGAGTCAGCGCGCGCGCCGGTAGTGCATGGCGACCGCGCCGCCGCGGAGGGGCCTCGCCGAGATCAACTCGAGCCGTCGCGTGCTGGGCAGCCCGCTCTCGTACAGAGTCGGGCCGTGGCCGGCGATCCTGGGATGGACGAGTAACTTGTATTCGTCGATCAGATCCAGTCGATCCAGTTCGGTCGCGAGCTTGCCGCTCCCGAGGAGCACGCCGTCCGGAGTCGCGTCCTTGAGCTTCTGTACGCCCGTTCGCAGGTCGCCGGCAATGTGGTGGCTATTGGTCCAGGGGAAATCCCTTCTCGTCGAGGACACCACGTACTTCCGCTTGGCCTCCAGCTTGACCGCCCATTCGCGCGTCGCCGGTGGTGCCTCCACGTCGCCGCGTGCGACCGCTGGCCAGTAGCTCTCCATCATCTCGTAGGTGACGCGGCCCCAGAGCATCGCCCCGCTCTCGTCCATGAGGCGGGTGAAGAAGGCGCGGGTCTCGTCGTCGACGATGCCTTCCTGATGGTCGACGCAGCCGTCGAGAGTAACGTTGTAGCTGAAGGTCAAGAGTCCCATGGTGTCCTCCGTTCGAGACGCGCGACGAGCCGCCTTCGGCGCAAGTCGGAGCCGGCGACTTGTTATGCGCCATGCGCCCCGAAGTATTTGGTGATTTCCGGATCGTCCGAAACCATATGATCGGTGATGTGGAACACATCCTCAATCCACTCATGCTTTAGGGCCTCGCTGCGATCCAGGATTCGCCCAAGAAACGATACATGGCTCCAGGGTGAATCCTTCGCATCGACCAAGCCAACTTTGAAGTTGTTCTCGTCCGTCCATATTTGAAAGGGGAACGCCAAGCGATGTTCCGGCTCGCCGCCTTCACCCCATTCGCCTAGGCCAATAAGCCCGCTCAACCTCTTCGCGTTGTGATCCGGTGTGTACTGAGCGTAATACACAGCATACGCATCCTCATTGCGGTACACGAACCTTGTGAGACGAACGGTCGTCTTGCCACAGCAAGGGCATTCGGAAGTTGTCGGCGCTTCGAATTCAATGCGAATCATACTTCGCTCGATTCATGGCTGGTTATCGGCCAGCGTCCATGGCTTGAGGCACTCGTTCGCTACGCACCCCTGGGATCCGGCTACGATATTCCCACGGTTCAAGAGTTGCTCGGTCACAGCGATGTCAAGACAAACGAGGACGGGCGCGCCCAAGAGAATTCTATCCAACCGTCGCATATCATGGCTCGACAATAGAGCGGAAGATCGCTACAAGGCAGCGAAGCCCAAGGAAAGATGGAAGGCAGTCCTTGCCGGGTTGGATTACGTCACTTGGGTCTACAGCCCCAGTCAGCCGGGAAAGCACAAATATGACGCCGGAAAGCTTCCCCCTTGATCCGAAAGACAGCGACGGAAAGTTGCTGGCGGTCGGAGACCGCGTGTGCATTCAATCAGTGGCTTCTTGTATCGCCCAGCTTCCCGAAGACGATCGAGAACGACTTTTGGCTTTGGTGGGCGAAATGAGAACTGTGGTGCAGATCGATCGCTTCGGCTTCCTCTGGCTATCTTTCGCCGAGTTGGAGCGAAGCGCAGACTTCTGCCTGTTTCCACGGGAGGTGGTGAAGCGTGACGTTCGGCTTCAACAACATGAATAAGGTCGCTATAGGGCTCCTCATCTCGTCTGTGCTTGTGGTTCTTCTTGGGTGCGGCACATCCGCCCCACGCCAGGGCGAGTGGCTGAGTTACGAACAGATCAATCCCAAGCTGCGGAAGAAGATCGGGATGCGGCCGCACCAATATGTGAACGCGTGCGGAAGTCTAATCAACGTCGGTCAGTTCAAGACCGAAAAGCAACTGCATCCGCCTGAGCAAGGTGAGCCGGACGACGAGATCGTGTTCGCTGATGGTCCATCCGACTTCTACGACAGGAGAACAGGCGCCCTCGTTGTAGAGTGCGGGTACTGGAGCTGCACGCGTCATCCAAAGATCTGTGACCGCTATTGTCCGCCTCCGGGGTGGACGTGCGGCTGGGAGATGCCTTGATGTGTCCATTGCACGGTCCTGAACACGCTGGTCCTACCTCGGAGCTCACTTATGCGTTGCTTGAGAATGCCTGACAAGTGCGTGAAGTTCGTGCCCTGCGGGCACCTCGCTCGCAAAAGCGAGGCGCCTTTCAGTGTCGGCACGGCGGTAGCGTTCAGCTTGAGAATATGAAATCCGTACCTCCGGAGATTGCGAGCAGTGCGCCATCGAGTTGAACGAACTGGTGCCGGGTGTCGACGGCTACCTGGAGATGCAATGCGCAGGCGTGAAGTCACCCTCAAGCGCTGGTGGACGACTACTGCGCGGTCCAGCCGCCGTCGAGCACGAGACATTGACCGGTGATGTTCCGGGCCGAAGGGCTGAGCAAGAACTCGACGCTTCCAACCAGCTCATCGGTAGTGATGAATTGCCGCTTCGGCATGGGCTTCAGCATGATCTCCTCGACCACTTCCTGTTCCGTCATGTGATGAGTCCTGGCCAGCGAAGCGATCTGCGCATCCACCAGCGGTGTCTTCACATACCCGGGGCAGACGGTATTGATCGTGATATCCGCGTCGTGCGTCTCCAATGCGACCGTCTTGCTGAACCCGATGAGACCGTGCTTTGCCGCCACGTACGCGCTCTTGAACGGTGAGGCGATCAGGGCGTGAATCGATCCGATATTCACGATGCGGCCAAAATTCCTCTGCCGCATCGACGGCAGCACCGCCCGCGTCAACAGAGCCGTACCTGTCAGCATGACGGCAATCAGCAGCTGCCACTTCTCCGGCGGAAACTCCTCCAGGGGCGACACAAACTGCAGGCCCGCGTTATTGATCAGGATGTCCGGCGTGTCCTCGCCCAACGATGCGATGGCCGTCTCGATCTGTCGGGCATCCGATAAATCGAACGCCAGCGTTCGAACCTGCGGCAGATTCTTTTGTAGTGAATCGAGCGCCTCGCGCTGCAAATCACAAGCGATGACGTCATGGCCGCCGGCCACGAAGTGCTCGGTCAGTGCCAGGCCGATACCGCTGGCCGCGCCGGTGATGAGGATGCGATGTTTGGAAGGCATGAAAGCAGTAGGTCAGCGTTTCAGGTGCCGCGTCTTACCGAACCCGACACCTGAAGCATTCGTTCCGTAATCAATAACGGTACGTCGCCGTCACCGACACCGTCCGCGGCGGCCCGTAGAAGCCGATCTGACTGAATCCGCCGGTGGGGCCCGTGGCGCCGAAGTCATAACCGGCGACTCGGTATTCCTCGTCCAGAATGTTCTTGCCCTCGACGGCGAATCGCCAGGTGTTATCGGCGGTCGTGTAGGCGACGCCCAAATCCAGAATGTCATATGCATCCTGATCCGTGATGCTCGCGGTCGTATTCGCCACTTTGGTAGCGCTGCGGTACTGATAGCCCGCGTGAATGCTCATATCGCCCGAGCCCAGCGACCATTCATAGGTGCCGCCGACGAACGTGGTCCAGTCGGGCGAATTGATCGGTTCGTTGAAGCCGCTCAGATCCACACGACAGCCCGGGGTGGCGACCGGGCACGAGGTGAAGAATTCTTTGAATTCCGCGTCCAGGTAACCGACATTGGCCACGAGCGTCAGTCCCGCCATTGGGCGCCACATCGTTTCCAGTTCCACGCCTTGGTTCACCTGCTTGCCGGCATTCAGCACGGCGGTGGCGTTGACCGGCGTGCCGTTGCGGATCACGAATTCCTGAGTCGTGATTTGAATGTCCTTGTACGGCGTGTAGAACGCGGTCAGGTTCACTTGCAGGGAGTCGTCGAACCAGGCCGATTTCATGCCCACTTCGAAGTTGTCCGCGGTCTCCGCGTCGTAACCGTTGCTGGTGTTCGGATTGGCGAGCTGGTTGCCGCGCATGTCGAAGCCGCCGCTCTTGAAACCTTCGGCGTAGCTGAAATACAGCATCAAATCGTCGGTGAGCTTGAAATCCATGCCCAATCGCGGCGAGACATTCGAGAAGCTGCGATCGTTGGTGTAATCGCTCTGCACCGCTGCGAGCGTGAAGCCGGGCGGCACGTTGTGCTGATCGAACAACGTCGCGTTCGGGGCGAGCACCCCGATGTACTGAGCCACGAACACCGTCGCTTCCTTGTCGTCCTGGTTCCAACGTGCGCCGACATTCAGGTTCAAGCGGTCAGTGAGCGACCAGGTCGTATCGAAGTAAACGGCGATGCTGTCGGTATCGACGCTGCCCTTCGTGAGCGAGGTCAGTCCCAGCGAGCCCAGCGACGCGTCGAACGCGCCCTCGGCCATGCCGGTGAAGTAATAAACACCGGCGACGCCCTTCACCAGATCGCTGGTGTACGTCAGCTGCACTTCGCCGCTGCTTTGATCGTCGCTGTACTGAGCCGGCACCTGGAACAGGTTGGCGTTCAACTCATCGAAGTCGATGAACTGGCGGCCCTCGCCTTCGCGATACGCGCCGACGATCTTCAGATCGAGCGCGTCGGTCAGCGACTGGGTGTAGGTCGCCGCGATGCCTTTGTTGATGAAGCGGTCGCGGTCCACCGGCATGTCGGTGCGCTGGTCGTAACGATCCTTCAGGCGCGGATAGGAGCCTGCCGCCGGACCCGCGGCGATGGTGAGATTGTTCAGGCGCTGGCCGCCGGCGGCATTGGAGTTGTCCTGCACGGTGTCGGCGAGGATGCGCAGCTTCGAGCTTTCGCCCCAAACAAACGTCGCGTTGGCGCGTGCGGCGAGCACGTCCTTATCTGAAACATCCTGGCCGACGCGGTTGTAGCCGCGCGCACGGCCGTCATCGACGATTTCGCCAAAACCGTCGCGGCGCAGATAGGCCACCGCGGCGCCCAGGAAGACGTGCTCATCCACCACCGGAATCGAGCCGCCGACCTTGATCTCGCGCTGGTTATAACTGCCGCCGGTCGCTGAAACATTGAGCGTCGCCTCATCGGTCGCGATGTCGCGCGTGACGTATTTGATTGCACCGGCGATGGTGTTCTTGCCGTAGAGCGTGCCTTGCGGGCCGCGCAGGACTTCGATGCGCTCGACGTCGTAAACATCGAGCAGCGCGCCCTGGGGGCGAGCGACGTAAACATCGTCGATGTAAATCCCGACGCCCGGCTCGAAGCCCCACAACGGATCGTTCTGGCCGACACCGCGGATGTAAGCGTTGATCGTGCTGCTCGTGGCGCGGCCGGCGTTCACTTTGATGTTGGGCGCGAAGGCGGTCATGTCCTCGAGCGTACGGACGTTCTGGGTCTGGAGCTGGTCCGCGGTCAGCGCGGAGATCGCGACGGGAACGTCCTGCAAGCTTTCTTCACGACGCCGTGCAGTAACGACGACGCTTTCGATGCTGGTGACGGATTCGTCATTGCTCGCTTGCGCGCTGGCCATCGTGGGCAATTGTGTGGCGAGAATGGCGGCGATCGACAGGCGCAAGGCGCCCCGAGAAGCACAGGCAGTCATGCTCAAGTCCCCCTAACTGATCCGTTTATTCGCTGCGGGCCGAAATTTATTCATCATCTGATGATTATTGGCCAGATTGCCTCCGGCCGGGCTCGCTGTCAATTATTCAGCAGTTGATGAATACTGATCCGACGCACCTGCCCGGTGCAAACCCGAGCTAAACGGGTATGCTGTTAGGGTTTTCACCTAAGGAAGCGTTGTCGGGGCGACCCCCTGACTTCCGCAGAGTTGCAGCTGATCGAAATGCTTCGGCAATCGAAGCGATCGCGGGGAAATAATGACAGCGGGCCAAAGAGTGTCCTGATGAAAGTGAGCACCAAACGCCGCAAGGTCCGTCGGGGCCGGCCCTTGAAGACCGATGCCGCGCCCGATATGCGGGAGCGCATTCTGGACGCCGCCGAAGATCATTTCTCGCGCCATGGCTTTTGGGGCGTGACGGTGCGCGAGGTGGCGCAGGAAGCGAAGGTCGACACCGCCCTGTTGCACTACTACTTCGATACCAAGCGCGGCCTGTTCGACGCGGTGTTCGAGCGCCGGGCCGAGATCATCAACAAGGAGCGCATCGAGTCCATCGACGCGTATGTGAAGTCGGCCGGCAGCGCCATCACCGTGGAAGGCGTGATCGACGCGTTCTTACAGCCCATCCTGCAACGGGCCGCCACCGGCGATCAGCGCTGGCACAACTACTTCGCATTGATCGCCCAGGTGAACAACACGCCGGCGTGGGGCGGGGAGACCATGGGCCGTACGTTCGATAACGTGATTCATCACCTGATCGAAGCGCTTCGCAAAGCGCTGCCGGACGTGAGCGAGGAAGAGTTGTATTGGAGCTATCACTTCCTGTCCGGCGCCCTGACACTGACGTTGTCGCAGACCGGCCGTATCGACCGGCTGTCCGAGGGAGTGTGTAAATCCAGCGATTTCGAAGCCATCGGCCGGCGCATGGCGCCGTTCATCGCGAGCGGCTTCGAGCGTCTGTGCAAACCGCAGTCGGCCAAACGCAAAAAGATCACCTGACGGCGCGCGCTTTCAGGTACAACGTCGGCCCATGAATTGGTTTGTCCAAGGTCTGACCCTGGTCCTGAGCACGATCGGCGCGCTGCTGCCCATCGTCAATCCCCTGTCCGCCGTCGGCATGGTGGTGACCATTACCGCCAACCTCAACGACCAGGAGCGCACCGAGCAGATCAAGCGCGCCTGTATCTACATGTTCTTCATTCTCACGTCGTTCCTGGTGGCGGGCGGCCTGATCATGAACTTCTTCGGCATTTCCATTCCGGGCCTGCGCATCGCCGGCGGCATGATCGTGAGCTATCTGGGCTTTCGCATGCTGTTTCCGGACACCGTCGTGATGTCACGGCAGGAGCAGATGGAAGCCGCCGGCAAGGCCGACGTGTCGTTCACGCCGCTGGCCATGCCAGGCTTGAGCGGGCCGGGCTCGATCGCCGTGGTCATCGGCTTGTCGGCCTCGGCACAGCAGACCGAGCACATCGTGCTGGGTCACGTGCTGATCGCGCTCGGGATCGCGGTGGTCGGTGTGATTTCTTACATCACCTTGCGGGCCGCGACCAAGCTGTCGAAAGTGCTCGGCATCGCGGGCATGAACGCAATGGCCAGGATCATGGGCTTCCTGCTGATCTGCATCGGCGTGCAGTTCATCATCAACGGCGTGCTGGACGTGGTGCGCCTGGCGCGAGTCCCCGCCTAACCGAACACGGCGAACAGCTGCCGGGACAGCGCGACCGGCCGTCCGTTCGGGTCGTGCAATAGCCCCGTTTGATTCACGTAGCCGCCGGTCGCGGCATCGATGTCGCTGTCGATGCGCCACCACGCTGCCGGGCTGAACTCCAGATCGTGCTCGAAGAACTCCAGCGTCCACACGAGCGAGCTGCCCGGCGCCGGTGCCTTGAACATCGAGAGCGCGGGCGTCGGGATGCAATCCACCAGGCCGACGATATGCGATTCGGTCAACGGTGCGGGATCGCGGTGTCGAATGAACACTTTCGATGGTGAGCGCGTGCCGGTGAACGGCTTGGCCCCGAGCGCCCAGCGCATCGCGAAGTGCTGCACGAAGGCGGGGAAGCGATCGGGCGAGTAACGAACCTCGTTGATCTCATCGACCCGGCGCGGCGCGTCGACGGCAGTTGGTTTGACCAGCACGGCCGACTCGCGATCCATTCCGTACACGCCGACTTGCACCGCCGCCACTTGATCGCCATCAAGCACTTCGCACTGAGCCAGCGTGACGGCTCGGCCAACACGCAGTACTCGCGCATTCATGCGCCAGGTACCGGCGGTCGCGGGACCGACGAAGGTCGTTTGTAACGAACGCAGCGGCCGATCCCGAGGCACCAGCCTGCGCATCGCTTCATTTCCCACCGCGGCGACGAGTCCACCGAAGGTGGCGCGACCCTGCATCCAATCGTCAGTGACGGTGACCTGAAACGTCTCGCCTGTCGCACTGATCGAATCGAGAATCTGGGAAAACTGCATCGATGAAGGTCCCGCGGGAAGGCCGGAACATTACAGCAGCTTCGCGCCGTTCGGCACTCGTCTTTCCGGACGGACCAGCACCACGCGACCTTCTTCATCGTGGAATCCGGTGACCAGTACCTCAGAGCGGAATGGACCGATTTTCTTCGGGGGAAAGTTCACCACCGCCATCACTTGTCGCCCGACCAGGTCTTCCTTGCCGTACAGCGCGGTGATCTGTGCGCTCGACACCCGCTCGCCGATCTGCGGGCCGAAGTCGATGCGCAGCTTCCAGGCGGGCTTGCGCGCTTCGGGAAAGTCCATGACTTCCAGAACGGTGCCGGCGCGCAGCTCTACTTTTTCGAAATCATCCCAGGCGATTGGCGGCGCGAGCGGTGGTTGAGTCATTTCACATCCTCGAATGCATGATCGAGCGCTTCAGTGTTGGCGCGGCCCGGCGCCACCATGGGCATCACATGTTGAGTGGCGGCGATCGGCACGCGAATCAACATGGGGCCATGAGTCGATAGCGCACGAGCCAGGGCATCGTGCGGCCCGGCTGCTTCGCCCAGGTCCAACGCCGGTATGCCGAAAGCCTGCGCGATGGGCACGAACCGGCTCGGTCGTGAATACAGCGAGGCCACGAAGCGCTGCTGATAGAACAATTCCTGCTGCTGCCGGACCAGGCCGAGCGCGGCATTATCGAGCAGCACGATTTTCACATTCAAATCCAGCTCGGCCAGCGTCGCCAGCTCCTGCACGTTCATCAGCAAGCTGCCATCGCCGGTGAAGCAGACGGTGGTCGCTGCCGGTTCGGCCAGCGCCGCGCCGATCGCGGCGGGCAAACCGAAGCCCATCGTGCCCAGGCCGCCCGAAGTCAGCCAGCGATCCGGACGCGCGAACGGAAACCGTTGCGCGACCCACATCTGATGCTGTCCCACGTCGGTGGTCACGATGACGTCGTCCGGTGTGAGCGCGCCGACCGCTTGCACGATGCCGTAAGGCGAGCATAACTCGTGGGCGTCAGGTGTTCGCAGCGGATGAGCCTGCTTCAATTGGTTTACTCGGGACAGCCACAGCGCCCGTTGAGCGGGCAGCACGCGCTTCAGCAACTCGCGGGTCGCGAAGCCTGCGTCGGCGCAGATCGAGAGATCGGTCGCTTTGATCTTGCCGAGCTCGCGCGGGTCGATATCGATATGAACGATGCGGGCATGCGGTGCGAATTTCTTGGGATCGCCGGTCGCACGGTCATCGAAGCGCGCCCCGATAGCGATCAGCAGGTCGCACTCGTCGATGACCAGGTTGGTATAACGCGCACCGTGCATGCCCAGCATGCCGATATCCAAGCCGTGGCCGGCGGGCAACGCGCCCAATGCCATCAATGTCGAAGTCACCGGCAGGCCGGCGCGTTCAGCCAGCGCTCGGACATCCGCATGCGCGCGCGCTTTGACGATGCCGCCGCCCACATAGAGCACCGGTCGTTGGGCCGAGTGAATCATCTCAGCGGCGAGATCGAAATGTTGTCGCAGGTCGAGTACGGAGATCGAGCGATGCTCGTGCACCGCTTCGTGCAGCGGCTCGCTGTCGGCGAGTTGCAGCTGAACGTCCTTGGGCACATCGATCAGCACCGGGCCGGGCCGCCCGCCCTCGGCGAGACGGAATGCTTCGGGGATCACGTGCCACAGCTCGCTCGCATTCCGCACGAAGAAACTCGCCTTGGTGATGGGCCGCACGATCTCGAGGGTCGGCACTTCCTGAAAGGCGTCGGTGCCGATCAGCGCCTGCGGCACCTGCCCGGCGATGCACACCAGTGGAATCGAATCGAGTTTCGCGTCGGCGAGCGCGGTCACGATGTTGGTGACGCCGGGGCCGGAGGTCGCGAAGCAGACGCCCGCTCTACGGGTGATGCGTGACATGCCTTGCGCGATGAAGCCCGCCGCCTGTTCGTGTCGCGCCAGGATGTGTCGAATCGCGGTCGAGCGGCCGAGCGCTTCATACAACGGCAACAACGCGCCGCCGGGAATGCCCGCGACGATCTCGACCCCCTGCCGCTCGAGCAGGTGGATGATGAGGTCGGCGCCGCTACGCTTCGGTGCGCTGGCCGGTTGTGTCGCGATCATCGTGGCTCCTGTCAGGAACCCACATCGGCAACGCCGGCGTCAGAAACGAAAAACCCCCGCCGGCTTTGCGCCGACGGGGGTCGTTAGATTCGTAATTTAATAATTCCCCTACGGCGCGTAACTGATGGCTACGACCGGTACTACGACGTTGATCAGGGTGGCGATCACGGCGATGGGGGAGGAAGTATGGGACACGTGCGGGTTAGTCACTTAAGTCACGTGACGGCACTATAGCCACCCCGCGCGTAACCTGACAAGTGCGCCGACGTGCATAAGCTCATTTATTGCGTCAACGCACGTGGCGCAGGCCCGACATAATGCGCGGCGGGTCGGATGATGCGATTGTCCTGTCGCTGTTCCATCACATGCGCGATCCACCCGAACACGCGCGCGGCGGCGAAGCTGGCGGTGAAAAACTCCTTCGGAATGCCCAGCCCCAGATAGACGACACCTTTGTAGAACTCCAGGTTGGCGCGCAGCGTGCGGCGTTTCTCACGAGTTTGCTCGATGAAGGCTTCATCGACGGCGCTCAGCACATCCAGCAGCTTGATGTGTTCGGGCCGATGCGCGACCTGCTGAGCCAACGCCCGGATCAGGCGTGAGCGAGGATCGACCACGCGATACTCGCGATGGCCCATGCCCATCACCTTGCGACCGGTTGCAAGGCAATGCGCCACGAATTGGCGCGCGCGTTCAGGCTCGCCGACTTCGATCGCCATCTCGAGCGCCTGCTGATCGGCGGCACCATGCAGCGGTCCGTATAGCGCGCCCATGGCGGCCGCGAGGGCCGAACTCGCCGGGGCGAGTGTCGAAGCGACCACGCGCGCGGTGAACGTGCTGGCGTTGAACCCATGGTCGAGCTGCAAGATCTGCGCGCTTTCGAAGGCGGACACTTCGATCGATGACGGCTGACGCCCATGCAACAGTTGCAGGTAACGCTCGCCGTAACGACGCGATGCTGGATAGGGATGCTCGGGATGATCCTGTAGCGCCGCGTGAATCGTGGCGATCGCGGCCGGAATGCGAGCGGCGATGATGAGCGCCTCTTCTTCCTGCTGCGAGCGACCCAGGCTGATGGCGGGCGGTTCCAACGCGAGCAGCGACGTGATCGACTGCAACGTCGCCATCGGATGCTCGCCATGTCGTGCAATTTGTCTCAGCGATGCGGCGAGCTCCGGCGGCAGGCGGCCCGCGACCCACAAGTACTCTTCGACTTCCTGCAGCCGATCGGCGTCCGGGAGGGTGCCGAACACGATCAGGTGCATCACTTCGGCGAAGCGTTTACGCGCCAGCTCCTCGACGGCGTAGCCACGGTAGTAAAGACGCCCCGCTTCGCCGTCCACGAGCGATACCGAGGTGGTATCGACGATCACGCCGTCCAGACCCTTGTGAACGTGTTGCAAGGACTCGCCCATGACGCATCTCCCCTCGCGACTCGATGACTGTTCAAGCTACGCCTGCCGGCTGCGCTTCACGACGCCCCGGAAACGATGCGTTTATCAGCCGCTGTGATCGTATCGGCCACCGCGATACTCTTATCGCCCTCGCTGAAACCGGCGCTGTTGTTCACGAATTTGCAGTCGTCGCGACTGCTGCGCGAAAATTGACCACATGCAGATCGAGCGTAATGAAGTCCGTTGTTTTCATGCCGTGGTGGAGGCCGGTGGCTTCAGTCGCGCCGCTGAACGATTGAACTTATCCCAATCGGCGGTGAGCCAGGCCATCGCCAACCTCGAGCATCGGCTCGGCGCGGTGTTGTTACGTCGAGGCAATCCGCCTCAATTGACCGAAGCGGGCATTCGCCTGCTGCGTTATGCGGAGACGGTGCTGAACGAGGAGCGCGAGACATTAGCGGACATTGCGCAGATCAAGACCGGTGCGTTGTCCACTTTGTCCCTGGCGCTGTCGCCCGCCACCAATGCGCGTTTCGGGATCGCGCTATTGCGTGAGTTTTCGGAGCGCAATCCGCTGACTCGCTTCAAAGTGACCGTCGCGCCCAGTCGCGAGATCGTGCACGGCGTGTCCGATGGCCGCTGGGAAGTCGGCTTCGGCCCGTTGCAGCACACGATGCCCGATTATTTCACCGTGTACTCCTGCTTCGCCGAGACGCGCCGTTTGATGATCGCCCGCGATCATCCCAGTCGCGACGCGCTCAGGCGCGATCCGCAAGCCACGCTGCGCACCTTGCCTCTGGTGACTTCTTATCTCGACGAGGCGGCCCGCCGTCCCAGCGGCGATCGGCTGCGCAATGCGTTCGCGTCGGTATGGGAAGTGAGTCATATGGAATTGCGACTGGCGCTGGTCGCCGAAGGCAAGGCCGTGACTTATGTCTCCAACCTGGTGACTGAGTTGCCGCCCGAGCTCGAACACATCGAAGGCCTGCCGTTCTCCAGTATCGAGCGACAGGTGGGTGTCTATCACCTTCGTCATCAGCCATTGTCGCAAGCTGGCGCCAGGTTCCTTGCGTTGTGCCGCGAGCGCTGGAATATCTGAATCCCGATTTACTGGAATATTTGTAATCGAGAGTTGATAACTCAGGCGCCCTGGCCCGGGGTGCTTACTCCATTCTCTTAAGCGATAGCCGGGAGAGTTGCTCAACGCGCCCGGCGCATCCGCTGTGATACGTTGCCGGTAGGGGAACAAGAAAGAGCCGCGTCCAGCGCAGACGCGATAAGTAACCTACTTTCAGCGGGGCGTTATGTTCGGGTTGGCGCAGTGGTGGCGGAAACGCCGGCCTGCGAATCGTAACAATTCAGACGCGGACGGCGCCGTGCGGCAGCTGCAGGCAATCAACAAACGATTGCAGCTGTACCTCGATCGCGCGCCGCTCGCATGTATTGTCTGGGACACCCACCATATCGTGCGCGCCTGGAATCCCGCTGCGGCCGCCACGTTTGGATACACCGAAGCCGAAGCGATCGGCCGTCACATTCATGACCTGGTGGCCACGCCTGCCAGCCTCCCCATCATCGACGAGGTCTGTCCGAAGTTACTTTCGGGGATCGAATATCCGGAAGGCGTAGTGCTCGAAACGCGGCGCAAAGATGGCGGTCACATGCAATGTCACTGGCATCTGGCGCTGGTGGATCGCGGCACTGCCGACGAAGGCGTCATCGCATTCGCAAGTGACGTGACGGCACGCTTGCAGGCCGAGCGCGATCGCGAGCTGTTGGAGAAGAGTCGCGCGCTCGCGGCCATGGCTGGCGGGATCGCGCATGACTTCAACAACATCCTGCTCGCGATCTGTGGCAATGCCCGGCTCGCGGCGGAAGATCTGCCGGCCGATCATCCGGCGCAGCTGTCGCTGGCCGAGGTGCAACGGGCGGGCACCCGCGCGGCCGGCATCATCACTCAAATCCTGGCGTTCAGCGGCAATGAAGAAGAAACCTCGAAAGACGTTGTGCTATTCCACGAGGCGGCGGTCAAGCATCCAACGCGCGCCTCGCAAGTGCCGCGTGGCGAAGGCCAGAGCGTTCTCTATGTCGATGACGAAGAGTCGCTTGTATATCTGATCAGCCGCGTGTTGCAGCGGTTGGGATATCGGGTGGCGGGCTTCACCGACGCAAACGAGGCGCTCGCGGCGTTTCGTTCCAATCCGGCGGCCTATGAAGCGGTGGTCACGGATCTATCGATGCCGAGCATGTCGGGCATCGAGTTCGCCTCGCACGTTCTGCAGTTACGTCCGGAAGTGCCCGTCGTAATGACCTCGGGCTACGTACGTGCCAAAGACCGCGAGTCAGCAATGAAGACCGGCGTGCGGGATCTGCTGCTCAAGCCGAATACCGTCGAAGAGCTCGGGGACGTGCTGCATCGATTGATGGTGCGGACCCGGGCCCGGGGCGCCTCCTGACCCCATTTCGTCCGCCTCAGGCGGCGACCATCGGGTCGAAGATCACGAATCGATTGCGGCCGGCCTGCTTGGCCTTGTACAGCGCTTCGTCCGCCTGGCGATATAACAATTCGAAGGTCGTGTCCGCGCCGGGCGCCACGCAGATTCCGATCGACACGCCGAAGTGAGTGCGGCCGGAGTTGCCGTCGTGCGAATACACCTTGCCCAGAATGCGACGGGCGATTTCCGTCGCCGCGTCGAGGTCGCAGCCGGTGGCGAAGATCAGGAACTCGTCGCCGCCCATGCGCGCACAGATATCTTTCTCGCGCACGCTGCTGCGAATGGTGTCCGAGACCTTCATGATGAACTCGTCGCCGGCTGCGTGACCGTACAGATCGTTGATCCCTTTCAGGTCGTCGATATCGACCAGGATCACGGCGTACGTCGATGCTCGCGCCGCCAGCGCCTCGCGTGCAAACCTCAGCGCGCCACGACGATTCAGCAGCTGGGTCAGCTCGTCGCGGATCGAAATGCGGTACTGCTCGTCGATCCGATCCTGCACGTGATAGTGATAACGCGAAACGATGTAGCCGATCAGTAGCGCGATCAACACCGCGCCCGCCACCGAGCCGTAGAAGATCGCGCGGAAGCTCGATTCCAGCGCCAGGTAATACTTGATGTCGAAGTCGACGCCGACGAAGCCGCTGTAACGGCCCTGGCTGTCGTAAATAGGCGTGTGGCCGGACAGGAACGTGCCGTAAACGTCGCGCTGAAACTTCGGGTAGACGTAGGTCTCGCCGGCCGCGATCCGCTGCAGATAATCCGGATCGGGCTCGACATCGATGCTCTCGAACGGCTCCATGTATGCCGAGGGTCGTAGCTTGCGCGCGGTCTTGAGCTTGTTGGAGGCCGCGGTGTCGACGACGAAGTAGCTCTTCCCGCCACGCTCCATCATCGTGTAGACGTAAAAAATTTCGGGGTCCGCGGAATGGAAGCGCACCAGCGGCGCGACCACTCGCTCATACAGCTCGGGCGTGTAATTGGCCGGTTCGAGCAATTGCCGATGCAGGTCGCCATCGACGACGCTGGCCGCGATCTGCGCAATTTCGGCCACGTGCGAGCGAAGCACTTCCAGGCGCGCCTGCTTGGACAGCCATTGCGGGACGGCCACCACGGCCAAGAGCACGGCCAGCGCGCCGAGCGAGACTAGCCAGAAAATGCGTGGTGAGATTTTTCGGAAGTCGCGGAACATCAGTTCGTTATTTAAACACTGTCACCGTGGACGTCCTTCGTCCCTTTGTTCATCCGCGGCTATTGTTGCATACACGACGGGACCGCAGGGCAAAACGCGTCACCATTGCGCGGGCCGAATCGGAACAGCGTCATGAAACGTCAACGAGGTTGCTCACGTTGACGGCGAGCGCCGACAATTCCCCTGGACCTCACTAATCGACACCAGGGAATCGTCATGAACAGCCTGCGCAGAATGCTTCTCGTCGCGTCCGCCGCCACTGTGATGTTCAGCACGGTCGGCATGGCCGCCGACGCCAACGTGGCCGGCGAGTGGGATATGACCGTCGAGACTCAGGCCGGCACCGGCACTCCGCATTTCAGCCTGAAGCAGGACGGCACCAAGATCACCGGCACCTACAAGGGCATGCTGGGCGAGTCGCCGGTGACCGGCACGGTGAAGGGCAACGACATTTCGATCAGCTTTCAGGTGAACGCGCAGGGCACGGATCTGGCGGTGAGCTACACCGGCACGGTCGAGGGCGCGAGCATGAAGGGCACCGTCAAGCTCGGCGAGCTGGGCGAAGGTACCTTCACCGGCAAGAAGGCCGGCTAGCGGGGTGCCGATCGAAAGCGGCCGGCTTTCGATCCTAGTCCAGCCCTTTCCAGCAATGCAGTTGCGCCAGTTCGATGGCGCTGCGACGGCGCAAGCGGGCCTGACGCTCGCGCTGTTCGCGTTCACGGCGTAGCTCGGGCCAGCGCTCGAGATACGCCGCGAGCACTTTGCGATCCGGCGAGTAACGAGCGAACGCTTCGGCATGCGCCGAGCGTAGCGCCATGGCGCCGTTGTAACCGCCGAAACCTTGGGTCGCGCACAACGCGCCACCGTCGGCGTTGCCAGTCACTGGCGCCGATTGCAGCTTGAACGATTCAGCTGCCGCGCCGAGGTCCGGATCGAGATGCCGCAGAGTGGGCACACCCACTGCGGGCTTGGCGAGCAGGAACTGCAACGCCTGGGACACGGCCTTCAATCCGGTTTCGCCCATCGTGTGACCGTCACCGACGGCTTTCGGCGTTCCGACGGCCACCGTCGGCAATGCGCCTTTGATGCCTTGTCTTTCCGCAGCCGCGGCCCGCGCGTTCGCCGCCGTCGTGAGATCGGTCTTCGAGTTTGTGCGCGTGCCGGTAGCGTGCGCGACCAGATACTGGAAATCGGACACGCGATAGCCGTGACCACGATAGGCCAGCTCCAACGCGTGCATCAGCGCGTTCTCGCCCCCGAAACCGACCCCCGCGAAGTGCGCCTTGCCGCCCGCTTCGCCGCTCTGGCCCCAGCCGACGATGATGGAAGTGATATCGAGGAAGTTACGCAAGGCGAAATCGAGCGTGGTGATCATCAGGCCCGAGCCGCCCTCGCCCACGACCGTGCCGTTGGCATCGATGTCGAACGGCGCGAGGCTGTCCGCGATCGAGCGCTGTTCCGCCGGGCTGCGGCCGGCGTTGATCGCGTCCAGCTTGCTTCGGGTCATCAGCGCGCCCGGACCGAAGGCGTCGAGGATCTGCCAGTTCGGACGAGTCGCCGCGTCGGCCGCGGTCCACAACACCAGTTGCGGCCGTTGATAGCCCGGATAGTCGAGCACCATCTGCGGCGCGAACTCGGCGAACACGATCGAGCTGGACGCGCACGCGCCGACGGCGTTCAGCGGAGTCTGCGGTACGCGCATGTAACCGCTCGCCGAGCGCAACGTGTCGAGCAGTTCGGGATGCTTGAGCGACTTGCTCAGCGAGTACGACGGCGCAAGCATCGTCGAGAGCAGCGCCGGGCCGTGCGATGACAGAGAGTTCGCCAGGCGCATGGCGAACTTGTCGCGCAGCTTGTCGTTTTCCGGCGTAACGGTGCCGGCCGGTCGCAACTGACCGTGCGCATCCAGACCCGGGAAGGCGGTCGCGCCGGCCACCCGGAACTCATACGGATTCGGGATCAGCTCGGACAGCGACACCGGGAGGGCGGCCAGTGCGCCCAAGCCACTGTAGGCAAATAACTGCGCCTGTAACGATGGACCCAGCCGCGGGTCGTCGTCGAACAAGCCATACATGTCCTTCAGCGCCGAATCGCGAACATCGCGATAGGTCAGACCGGCGAGCTTGCGCAAGCCGCCGCGGTCGAAGTCATGGGGCAGGGAGGCGGCCACGTCGGTGACGACGGCGTTGCCCAGGGCGGTGAGCTCGTCGATATAACGGATGCCGAGCGACGCGCGCAGCTGCTGGCCGTGCAGACGTTCGATTTCGGCGATCGTGGTGCTCTCGCCATTGACCCAGCGCAATTTCAGCGAGCCGTCGGCTTGCGGATCGATGTCCACCAGGCCGGCGTCGAACGCCGCCAGCGCGATGAATTCGGGCGCGTTCGTGACACGCGCGCGATAGGTCTCCGTGCTGCCCACTGCCGAAATCGAGCAGGGCGTTCCTACCGTCACCAGAACTTTATCGGCCGTGAGCACTTAGCTTCCCGAAAGACTCAAACCACCAGAATAGAAGAATACACTCCGGCGTCACAGGTTGCTGCAACGCGCGGGCATCCACGATCGATTACCGGGGTCCGCGGCTACCCCGACCTGGCTGAATTGAGTCTGGATGGGCGGGATCCCGGCCTCGGACCCCGCGACTTCTCACAAGTGCGAAGCGACGTGGTCCACTTCCTCGCTGCTGCCGATGATGACCGGCACGCGCTGGTGGATGTCGGTGGGCCGCACGTCGAGGATGCGCTCGTTCGGCGCGCTCAGCGCCTTGCCGCCGGCCTGTTCCACGATCATGGCCATGGGATTGGCTTCGTACATCAGCCGTAGCTTGCCCTTGGGCGCCTTGCGGGTGGGCGGATACATGAACACGCCGCCTTGCAACAGGATGCGATGAACGTCGGCGACCATCGCGCCGGCATAGCGGCTCGAATAGCCGCGCTCCTGCGCCCACGCCAGATACTTCTGATAACCCTCGGGGAAGCTGAGCCGGTTGCCTTCATTGACCGAGTAGCATTTATGCGCCTTCGGGATGCGCACGCCCTGGGCCACGCGCATGAAGGCGCCGTACGCCGGATCCAGCACGAACATATCCACACCCAGGCCGATGGTCAGCACGAACACGGTCGAGGAGCCGTACAGAACATAGCCGGCGGCGACCTGCTCCACTCCCGGCTGCAGCAGCGAAGACTGCGGCTGCGGGGAGCGACGATCCTTGCGCAGGATGGAGAAGATGGTGCCGACGGCGCCGCAGACATCGAGATTCGACGAGCCGTCCAGCGGATCGAACAACACGCAGTACTTGCGCTCGGCGGCATCGTCGGTGCGCAGGATCACCGGCTCTTCGTTTTCTTCCGAGGCGACGATCGCCACGCCTTCCCGGCCACCGAGCGTGCGTAACAGGATGTCGTTGGCGATGACGTCCAGCTTCTGCTGCTGCTCGCCCTGAACGTTTTGATTGCCCACCGTGCCCAGCACGTCGTCGAGCCGTGCGCGACGAACGTGCGAGGCAATCATCTTCGCCGAGATCGCGAGCGCCGACAGAATCCAGGAGAACTGGCCGCTCGCCTCCGGATAACGCGTCTGCTGCTGCAGGATGTGAGCTTGCAGCGTGACGATCTCGTTGGAGCGGGCGGGCGCGTCGACAGGCGTATCGATCATGGCGGACATGCGGCGTTGAGCTTCCGATTGAAAGTTCGATGTAATGCGCCGGCGGATCGTTTGGATCCGTCGCGCTCATCGAAATGTATCATTCAAAACAACGCTGCCGCGGCACGGCGTCACTTGATAACGCTGTCCATGAGAAATAAATAGTCGCCCGTCGCAATCCAGAGTCAGGCGGCTTCAGTTCGTGCGCGTTTGCGCGGCACGCGGAACGCACCGGTCTTGAGCGTCGCGTATTCGCGATCCATCACGACGGTGCGATTGCGACCGCCTTCTTTGGCCGCGTATAGCGCTTCGTCGGCGAGCTGGATCAAACCATCGTGATTCCGGCCCGACTGAGGTTCGACGCACGCCGCGCCGATGCTCACAGTCACATGCGGACCGACCGACGACGCCGGATGCGGAATCTGTAGTGCCGCCAGATTGTTGTGCAGCTCGCGGCACAGCTCTTCGACACGATCGCGCTTCACGTCGAACAACAGCACGACGAATTCCTCGCCGCCGTAACGAGCCGCGATATCCAACGGACGTCGCGCCGATTGAGCGATGGCGCCGGCCACGCGCGCCAGGCAGTGGTCGCCCGCCTGGTGGCCGGCGTGATCGTTGAAAGATTTGAAGTGATCGAGGTCGACCAGCAACAGCGCGATCGGCGCGCGCGTGCGAATCGCCTGATTCCACAAACGGTCGATATGCGCGTCGAACATGCGACGGTTGCCGATGTTGGTGAGCGCGTCACGATGCACCGAATCGGTCAGCATCATGTTTCGGAACCAATTCAAGCGCTGGCTGCGGGAGAAGCTGTAATAGAAGAAGAATCCCAACACCAGCGCGCAGGTGGTCATGGCCAGATCGAACAAGCGCTGGCCGGAATTCAAACCCGCGACCCAGCCGGTCAGTCCGTACGCGACGACAATGGCGGTCGCGGTGATGGTTGCCTGCGCTTGCATCATCCCGAACAGCATGTAGGCCGAGAGCACCAGCATGGGCAGCACCGAGCTCAGCGAATAGCCCTGGCGATGCATGAGCAGGTCGCATGCGACGATGCACAGGCTCTGTAACAGCGCCACCGCCGGCGCGGCGAACGTCAGCCAGCGCGCATAGAGCTTGGTGTACGTGACCAGCAGCATCGCCGTGCCGGTCGGCAGGAGGACGCCGAACCGGAGCAGGTCGACGATGACCATCTGGTCCGGAGCAAACAGGCTCTCGCGCAGTTCGCGAAACGGCCCGCCCGCCAGCGACACGATCAGCAGCAGCCCCATCGCCGGCAGCATGGTGTACTTCACCCGCTCGCGCACATGCTCCGTATGCCAGTTGCGATACTGGCTCTCGAGCGGCTCGGCAAAGGAAAGCGGCGGCAACAGCTTCGCGAAGCGCTCGCGTAAGGGGTTGCGGTGCTTGATGGGAGAAGGAGGCTTGATCTGCACGGAAAGTAGGTTAACCCTGTACGCACCCTAAGGACACGGACGAAAATCACGTTGCACGCATCACCCTCACAGCATGCGTCGCAAATCGTCGAAGAAGCGGGTCGACGTGTGGAAGTTGTGACCTGAGTCACATTTGGGGCGGATTGGAGCGGCCCCGAGGTGGGCTCGAACGTTCGCACACCCTTTGCGGCAGCCGCGAGGACGCAGTCGAGCCTTTCGCGGCGACCTCACCGGCGCCGGGCCGCGATTCGCCGGCACGAGCTTTCGTCGGACTGGCGGGCCGGCTCATCATGACCCTCCAGGGGGCTATGTAAAATTCCACGAGGTCGCGTCATGAACAAACTTCCCGCGCTGGGCGCACTCGTCGCGCTGGCTCTGTTGGCTGGCTGTGGCGATGGTGGTCATGACGTTGGCGCCGACGGAGGCGCCGTCGTTAGCGAGCGCCGCGACGTTCAATCCTTCGACTCGATCAGCCTGGAAGGCGGGGCCAAGCTCGAGATCAAGATTGGCGAGCCGCTGTCGGTCTTGGTCACCGGTAACGAGAAATCCGTGGCGCGCACCGAGACCAGCGTCAGTGGCGGCACGCTGCATATCAAGAACAAGGCGCGCGACTGGGTGATTCGGAACAACTCACGGCTGACCGTACAAATCACTCTGCCCAAGCTCGATTCACTGGAGCTGGAAGGTGGCAACGACGTGAGCGTGGTCGGCTTGCACGGCGGCGACACGAGGATCAAGGCCGCCGGCGCGGCGAACATCGTGGCGAACGGGCAGTTGGATGAGCTGACCGTGCGATTGGCGGGCGCGGGTCACGCCGACCTTAGCAAGCTCGCGGTCGCCGACGCGAAAGTGACTGTGGATGGCGTGGGCAGCGTGATCGTGAATCCGCGCGACTCGCTCGATGCAACGATGAATGGTGTCGGCGCGATCTTCTATACCGGCTCGCCGCGCAAGGTGAACACGCGCATGAATGGACTGGGCACGATCTCCCAGCAGAATCCAAGCGAAGCCTCGAACACCGAGCCCAAGCAGGAGCCGGAAGCGCAGCCCGCCGACCCGGACTCACTGCCGCTGGAACGTGAAGATCCCAAACAAGAACCGGTGGATCACAAGCACGGCCGGACCATCGTCATCTGATTTCAAGCAAGATCCGCGAGCGGTGCCGGCACCTGGCGTCTCAACAGCGCGCCGCGCACCTGCCATTGCTCAGCCGGGTCGAGCTGCTCGATGAATTTGACCTCTCCGCCGACGTAGAGCGCGGTCGGCACGCCGTCTCGATACAACACCCGATTGCCTGTGAGCGCCGGCAGTCGGCCACCCGGTGTGAGAATGCCGACCAGATTGAGCGGGTCGGCGGCCGAAAGCGATACGAGCTGCAGCTCGCTGTCGCGTCGACGCACTTCGCGCAGCTGACCGATGGCTTCCGGCAACGCGAACTGTTCCCCGGAGAAACCCGCGACGAACCGCCCGCCTCGAATCTCTCCGCGAGCTTCCAATCGACGGAAGCACATCAGCAGATCTCTCCAGGGCGGCAGCCAGTCGGCTTCACGCTCCAGCAATTTCCAGAACACGACACCCCAGCGCCGCAGCAGCGTATGACAGATATGCTCGATGGCTTCGTCGTTACGCGGCGGCACGGGCTTCGCGTCGTCGAGCTTCGTTTCTTTTCTTCTGACCAGCGCCCAGCGGCCGGCGTCCTGCATCCCGAAGATGGCGATACGGCGTTGTCGCCTACGATCGCGGGCGCTGCTGCGACGTCGATCCGCCGGCATCAACAAAGCTCGCAGGCCGCCAAAGCTGTCGGAGTTCACCAGGCCCAGTGCGACCAGCTCGCCGAGCGCTTCTTCCACTTGAACCGGCAGCAAGCCGACGTGATCGACGATCTCGTCGTAGAACGACGCGCCGTTCTCCTCGATGTACTCGGCGACGCGCCGAGCTTTGTCGGTGAGTTGGGAACGTTCAGTGGTGCTGGAGAATTGCGACCACTGTTTCACATTACGTCGGGGCAGCAGCGCAATCGGCGTCGATCGCACCGGCGCGGCGCCGCGCTCTGAGTCGCCATTGCGAGTGGCAAGACGGGTCCAGATGATGCGGCCGGCGAGACATTGCTCGTCCAGCCACGCGGGTTCGTACTCGGCGATGCGTGTCGGCAGGATTTCTGTTTCCCATGCGCCGGCGGGAGCATCGAAGCCTTCGAGTTGCGCGAGGACGGCGGGCACCGAGTCCGGTCCCTGCATGCGGTGGTTTGGCGTCACGCGCTGCCAGTCGAACAGGAAACGCAGGAAGTCACGTGCCTGCACCGGCTCGATCTCGGCACGCAGCCGTTTCACTGTGTAACGGTGGATGCGTGCAAGCAGGCGGCGATCGCACCACTGAATGCCGTCAGTGCTCTCGGGCTCGAAGTTGCCGCGCATGGCGGTGCCTTCCGCTTCGAGCGACAGCAACGCCCCATCGACGTCCTCGATGTTTCCACCGAACGAGGCGGCGAGTTGGGCGGCGGTCGTCGGGCCGAGTCCTTCCAGCCTGCCGCGCACGATTTCGCGAACGGCCTCGTTACGATCTCGCTTGGCTGAATAGATGGCGGGCACGACGACGGGCGGGTCCATCGAGATATTCGGGAACACCGCTTCGAAGTAAGGCACCCGTTCCGTCGCGACGAAAATGCTGACGTTCTCGACGCTGAGCTTCGTCAGCCGTTTCTGTGTCATCAGATCGTGGCACAGCGCCGCCCAGCTGGGCTGAGTCTCGACGTCCTCGGTCGTCATGAAGGTCAGCCACAGCAATGCATCGTGCAGCTGATCCGCGTTGCCCGCGTCGGGCCAGGCTTCTTCGCGAACCCGAGCGATTGCCGCTGGATCGAGCTTGCCGATATCGGAGGCGGACTGCGGATCCATCCAACGACGACTCATCACCGCCTGCGTGCGTCGTTCCTCGAGGGGCGCGTCGTCGAGATAGGCGTAAGGCCGCGCGTTCAACACTTCCAGCGCCAGCGGCGACGGCTCGGTCAGATCGCGCGCTTCGACTTTTATTTGCTGGCCGACGATAGCGCGCAAAAGTCGTTCGAAGCCTTCGATGTCCATGGCTTCTTCCAGACAGTCGCGCACCGTTTGCCGGACCAATGGATGATCGGGGACCACGATGTCGCCGACGATGTTCTCGCCACACGCCACTTGATCCGGGAACACCGACGCGAGCAGGTCTTCGGCGTTCATCCGCGCAATCTGCGGCGGTACCTTCTTGCCGCCTCGGAATCGCGGCAGCGCGAGCGCAATGGACGCACCCCAGCGCCAACGCGTGTTGAACATCGGCGCGTCGAGCATGGCTTGAATGAGGATGTCGCGCGCGGTGTTCGGATGCAGGTACTTCGCCACATCGAGCAGCTCGAAACTATGCGAGCCGGTCAGCGACAGAATGATCGTGTCTTCGGTGGCTGCGGCCTGCAGCTCGAAATTGAACGTGCGGCAGAAGCGCTTACGAAGCGCCAGGCCCCACGCGCGATTGATCCGACTGCCAAACGGCGAGTGAATCACCAGCTGCATGCCGCCGGATTCATCGAAGAAGCGCTCGAAGATTACTTTGTTCTGCGTGGGTAGCGAGCCCAGCGCCGCCTGTGCCGCGGCCAGATAAGAAACAAGCTGGCCGGCGGCGACTTCACCGATGCCCACTGCTTCAGTCAGCCACTGGAATGCGGCGGATCTGGCGAGGTCGCCGTGGTAGGCGTGTTCATCGAGCCGACTCTCGATTTCTTCACGCAAACGCGACACCGATACGGACAGCTCGTCCGTTCGCCCCGGTGCTTCGCCGAGCCAGAAAGGAATGCTCGGCGCCTCGCCTTTCGCATCTTCCACTCGCACCGTATTCCGCTCGACGCGCAGGATTCGGTAGGAGGAATTGCCGAGCTGGAAGATGTCGCCCGACATGCTCTCGACCGCGAAATCTTCGTTGAGCGTGCCGATCATGAAGCCTTCGGGCTCCAGCATCACTTGATAGTCAGCCGTGTCCGGGATCGCGCCACCTGAGGTGATCGCGGTCAGCCGGGCGCCCTTGCGACCTTTGATGATGTGATTGACGGCATCGTGATACAGCAGCGCGCCATGGCGGCCGCGACGGGTCGTGAACCCTTCGGCCAACATATGCACGACTTCGTCGAAGGCTTCACGCGTCACCGTCTTGAACGGATAGGCGTATCGAACGAGATCGAACAATTCCCGCTCGGTGCATTCGCGCGCGGCGGCTTCGGCGACGATTTGCTGAGACAGTACGTCGATCGGCGCGACCGGAATCTTCAAGCGGTCCAGTTCGCCTCGACGCACGCTATCGAGCAGCGCCGTGCATTCCACGAGATCGTCGCGCGACTGAGGAAACAAACGTCCTTTCGGCGTCGCGCCGACGGCGTGACCGGACCGGCCTACCCGTTGCAAGAACGCATTGATCGTACGAGGCGACGCGATCTGACAGACGAGATCGACATCGCCGATATCGATACCCAACTCTAGCGACGCGGTCGCGACCAGCGCTTTGAGCTGGCCGAATTTCAACCGTTGCTCGGCATCGAAACGCAGCTCCTTGGCCAGGCTGCCGTGGTGAGCGGTGACCGACGCTGGTGCGTCCTTCGGCTTGTCCTGGTCCAGGCGCTCGGTGAGCTGACGGCAAATGCGCTCGGCCGTGCGTCGCGTGTTCACGAAGATCAGCGTCGTGCGATGTTCTTTGATGAGCTCCGCGAGGCGGTCGTAAACCTGGCCCCACGTCTCATTCGACATCACCGCTCCGAGCGGCTCGTCCGGCAGCTCGATCGCCAGGTCGCGATTGCGAATGTGGCCGCTGTCGACGATGGTGCAATCGGCTTCGCCATCGGGCAGCAGATAACGGCCGCCGACCAGAAAACGTGCGACTTCCTCGATGGGCTGTTGAGTCGCGGACAGGCCAACTCGCGTGAGCCGGCGACCGACCAGCGCTTCCAGACGTTCCAGCGAAAGTGACAAGTGCGAGCCGCGTTTGCTGCCTGCCACCGCGTGGATTTCATCGACGATGACTGTACGCGTCGTGCTCAACATTTCACGGCCCGATTCGGAGCCGAGCAGGATGTAAAGCGACTCCGGCGTCGTTACAACGATGTGCGGCGGCTTACGCCGCGCTTGAGTGCGCTCGTGCTGGGGCGTGTCGCCCGTGCGAACCCAGGTGCGGATATCGACATCTCGCCTGCCCTGTTCCAGCAACTTGTCGCGGATGCCCGCGAGCGGCGCTTCGAGATTGCGATTGATGTCGTTCGACAGCGCTTTCAACGGCGAGACATAGACGATTCGAGTCTCATCCGGCAGCCCGAACTGCTCACCCTCGCGCACCAGCTCATCGATCGCCGCAAGAAAGGCCGCCAGAGTCTTACCTGAACCGGTCGGAGCGGCGATCAGTACATGTTTTCCCGACTGAATCGCCGGCCACGCGTCCGCCTGCGCGGGCGTGGGCGCCGGAAAGCGACTGTTGAACCAGGCGTCGACCGCCGGGTGGAAATATGGGGTGTGACTCATGGGGACCGCGCCGAGCATACCCCAGACGTTGAGAACCAGGACGTAAGTTCAAGAGCGAGGCTGGGGAATGGACGCATCCTGCCGCCGATCCCTGCCAAGTGTCGTCTGGTTTCGGGGCGGGGATGAGGGAGGCGACGGGCAAGTGCTAAATTCATATGAATGAGCATCGCAACCAGTAACGTCCCCGCGCTCGCGCTCGGCGCCGCACTTCGGCGCTGGCGGTTATTGCATCGAGTGAAGCAGGAGCATGCCGCCGAATTGCTGGGTGTGGCCCAGCCGACCATATCGCGATGGGAATCCGGCCGGCAGGCGATGGAGCCGGCGGAACGAGCGAAGGTAGAACGGATCGTCGGTGCGCGGCTCGATTCCGCCGCCGATCGCGTGCTCGCGCTACTCGTCAGCGAGAGTCCGCGCAGCGTGCATCTGATTTGTGACCTCACGCATCGCTTGCTTGCATGCTCGACGGCAAGAGCAAACGAATTCCACGTCCCGGTGCATGATCTCATCGGTCAGTCATTGCTTCGCTATGCCACGCGGAAAATAGAAGCCGAGGAGAAATTGCTGGCCGGGCGGGGCTGGTATGAGCAACCCGTGCCTGCGCCGATCGAGTTCGACACAGGAGAGAATGCGTCGAGCGTCGTGCCGATCCGGCAAAGTCGCTGCCGCTGGACGAGGTTGCTGTTATCCGACGGCTCGCCGGCCAGGCTGGTGGAAACGTTGAACTATTCGATACCCTCGATCCACTCGGGCGCTTCGAGCAGAGAAGCCAGCCGCCGGAAGCGCGCCTGATCCAGGGGCGCGTCGGCGCGCTCGTGATGCCACACGATTTCCGCCGGTACCCATCCGGCCCAGGCGCCTGCTTCCAGTGCAGGCAATATATCGGAGCGGATCGAGTCGCCCACCATTGCGCATCGGTTCGCATCGACCCCGTGGCGTGCAAACAATATTCGAAATGTGCCGGCGTGTTTGTCGCTGACGATCTCTATGCCCGAGAAGCGCTCTCCTAATCCCGACGCCGCGAGCTTCGCTTCCTGATGTAACAGATCGCCTTTGGTGACCAGCACCAGTCGTGCCCGGTCTGCCAATGCCTGCAATGTTTCTTCCACGCCGGGCAGCAACTCTACCGGATGACTGTGCAGCTGACGCCCCGCTTCGAGGATGTCGCGCACGGCGGAGGCCGGCAGCCTGTCGCCACACAATTCCGTGGCGGTTTCGATCATCGACAGCGTGAAGCTCTTGGCGCCATAACCATAGAGCCTGAGATTCGCGCCTCCTATGCGCTGCAGGCGTTCCAATGCGATGCCCGCGTCGGCGAAGGGGCGCAGTATTGCAACGAATGCCTGCTCCGCTACCTCGAAGTGACGCATGTTGTGCCACAAGGTGTCGTCGGCGTCGATGCAGATGAGCTCGATAGGCATGGCCCATCGTAGTTCGTTCCGGCATCGAGCCGACGCATGTTTTATGCGAGTACGCTCGAGCGTCCCGGCGCTCCGAAGCCAGCTACAGCTTCGCCTGCGCGTTCAGCGGTCGGAAGCCCCCGCCCAGCGCCTTGTAAGTGGCGAGCAGTGCGGTCGCGGTCTGAGTCTCGCTCAGGGCGAGCTGATCTTCCGCTGTCAGCGCGCTGCGTTCAGCGTCGAGGACGGTGAGGAAGTCGGCGACGCCGCTTTCGTAGCGGGCGCGAGCCAGCGTCACAGCTTCGAGGGAAGCGGTGGTGCTGTCTTGCAGGTGAGCTTGTTTCACCTTTGCCTTCACGTAAGCGGTCATGCTCGCGTCAGTTTCTTCCAACGCCTGCAACACCGTCTGCTGGTACACAGCTAGCGCACGATCAGTCGCAGCTTCGCGTTGTTTGATCTGCTGGCGAACGCGACCGAGGTCGAACGCGGCCCACTGGATGCTCGGACCGAAGGAGTAGCTTTCGGCGCTGGTCTTGCCGAGATCGCCGCTGTCGATCGCGTCGAAGCCCCAGCGACCCACGAAGGAGATGCGCGGGAACAAATCGCCGACCGCCACACCGATCTGAGCCGTTGCGGATGCAAGCTGACGCTCGGCAACTTTGATGTCGGGACGACGACGCAGCAGCAGCTCCGGTGTGCCGATGTTCTGCGTCGCCGGGAGCGTGGGCAGCTTCTGCACGGCCGACAGCTGCGGAATCAGCGCTTCCGGTGATTTGCCCGTCAGCACGCCCAATCGCAGGATGCTCCGAGTGATGGCCGATTCGAAGTCGGGAATCGTCGCCAGGGTCGCCGACAACTGCGCTTGCGCACGTGACGTGTCGAGTTGCGTGCCGCGACCCGCTTCGAGTCGAGCGGTCGTGATACGCAACGTTTCACGCTGGTTCTCGGCGTTACGCTGAGCGACCTCGAGGCGCTGCTGCGAGCCACGCAGCTCGAAGTAATTGCGCGCGACCTCCGCAGTGACGCTCACCTGCGTGCTGTACACGCCTGCCTCAGCCGCCTGCACCAGTGCCGTGTTTGCTTCGACGTTACGGCGAACGCGACCGAAGAAATCCAGTTCCCAGAACGCATCGAAGCCCGCATCGTAGTAGTCCTGATCGCGCGCGAAGCCAAGCGCTTGACGCTGACTCACGCGTGATTCGGTGTGACCGCCCGAAGCGGTCACCGTCGGCGCGAAGTCCAACTGCGCCTCGCCTCGAATCGCACGCGCCTCACGCAACCGAGCCGTCGCGATCCGGATGTCGTGATTCGCCTTCAGCGCTTCCTCGATCAGCGTGTTCAGTTGCTCATCGTTGAACGCCTTCCAGAAATCGCTCTCGACATTCTCGGTCGCGAACTGCGTCGGATCCACGCTCACGAATTCATCGGGAGACTTCGTTTCGGGCTGGTGGTAATCCGGCCCGACCGCGCACGCGGCGAGCACGGCGCTCACCGCGAGGACGGACAACTTCTTGCTCAGACTCAACGTAATTTGTTTCAGGTTACGCATGATGGGCCGCTCCTTCGATGGCCTCTGATTGTTTACGCGCGCGGAATTTGTTGACGACGGCCGCGCGCAGCAGGACGTAGAACACGGGTGTCAGGAACAGACCGAAGAAGGTCACACCGAGCATGCCGGAGAACACGGCGATGCCGATGGCGTGACGCATCTCCGCGCCTGCGCCCGACGCGAGCACCAGCGGCACCACACCCATGATGAATGCGATCGAGGTCATCAGGATGGGCCGCAGTCGCAGACGGGCCGCTTCCAGCGCGGCGTTGAACGGATCGACACCGGCCTTCTCGCGGTCCTTGGCGAACTCGACGATCAGAATGGCGTTCTTGCTCGCCAGACCCACCAGCACGAACAGCGCAATCTGGGTGAAGATGTTGTTGTCACCGCCGGTGATCCACACGCCGAAGATCGCGGACAGCAGCGCCATCGGCACGATTGCGACAATGGCCAGCGGCAACGTCCAGCTCTCATAGAGCGCGGCGAGCACCAGCACGACCAGCAGCACGCACAACGGGAAGACGAACACCGAGCTGTTGCCCACCAGGATTTCCTGGTAGGTGAGATCGGTCCACTCGTACTTCACGCCGTTCGGCAGGTTCTCGGCGAGGATACGTTCCATCACCGCCTTGGCCTGACCGGTCGAATAGCCGGGCGCCGGGCCGCCGTTGATGTCGGCCGTGAGATAACCGTTGTAACGGAACACACGATCCGGGCCGTAGGTCTGCGACACCTGCACGATCGAACCGAGCGGCACCATCTCGCCCGCCTCGTTACGGGTCTTCAGGCGCATGATGTCTTCGGGCTTCGCGCGGTGCTCGTAGTCCGCCTGCGCGATGACCTTGTACGTGCGGCCGAAGCGGTTGAAGTCATTCACGTACTGAGACGCGAGATAGACCTGCAGCGCTTCGAACACATTGCTGAGCGGCACCCCATGTTCCTTCGCCTTGACACGATTCACGTCGGCGAGGACCTGCGGCACGTTCACTTCGTAATTCGAGAACACACCGGTGAGCTCCGGCTGCTGACGCGCCTTCGCCATCACGGCTTGTGTCGCCTTGTACAGCTCGTCATAGCCCAGGTCGGCGCGATCTTCGAGTTGCAGCTTGAAGCCGCCGAGCGTGCCGAGGCCGTTCACGGGCGGCGGCGGGAAAGTCACGATCTGCGCTTCCTTGATCGAGCTCAGCGCGCCATTGAGCTTCTGCGCGATGGCGAACCCTGAGAGATCGGCGGACTTACGCTTGTCGAAGTCCTCCAGGCCGAAGAACACGATGGCCGAGTTCGGGCTGTTGGTGAAGCCGGCGACCGAGAGCCCGGGGAACTGCACGGCGTCGCGCACGCCCGGGATCTTCGCGCCGATCTGGCCCACCTGCCGCACGATTTCGTCGGTGCGATTCAGCGAGGCCGCGTTCGGCAGCTGGATCAGCGTGATCAGGTACTGCTTGTCCTGCACCGGAATGAAGCCCTTCGGGGTCGCCTGGAACAAGCCCCAGGTCGCGACCAGCAGCAGCGCGAACACGCCCATCGTCATGCTCTTGTGACGGAGCACGCCGCGCACGCCGCCGACATACTTGTCACCGGAGCGATGGAAGAAATTGTTGAACGCGCGGAAAAAGCGACCGAACACTTTGTCCATGCCGCGAGTGAGCGCGTCCGGCTTGGCACCGTGCGGCTTCAACAGCAGCGAGGCCAGCGCCGGGCTCAAGGTCAACGAATTGATCGCGGAGATCACCGTCGAGATGGCGATCGTCAGCGCGAACTGCTTGTAGAACTCACCAGTGAGGCCGGTGATGAACGCGATGGGCACGAACACCGCGACCAGCACGAGGGCAATCGCAATGATGGGGCCGCTGACTTCATCCATGGCCTTGTAGGTCGCTTCCAGCGGCGAGAGTCCATTCTCGATGTTTCGTTCGACGTTCTCGACCACCACGATGGCGTCGTCCACCACGATGCCGATGGCCAGCACCAGGCCGAACAGCGACAGCGCATTGATGGAGAAGCCGAACGCCAGCATCAGCGCGAACGTGCCGATGATGGACACGGGCACGGCCAGCAACGGAATGATCGAGGCGCGCCAGGTCTGCAGGAACACGATGACCACGATGACGACCAGCGCCAACGCTTCGAGCAAGGTATGAATCACCGCGGTGATGGAGTCGCGCACGAACACCGTCGGGTCGTAGACGATCTCGTACTTGATGCCTTCGGGGAAGTTCTTGCTCAGCTCTTTCATGGTCTCGCGCACGGCGTCCGACAGCTCCAGCGCGTTGGCGCCAGGAGCCTGGAAGACCGGAATCGCGACCGCCGACTTGTTGTTCAACAAGCTGCGCAGCGAGTACTGACCGGCGCCGAGCTCGATGCGTGCGACGTCTTTGAGCGTCGTGACCGAGCCGTCGGGGAGCGTCTTGACGACGATGTCACCGAACTGCTCTTCGGTGATCAAGCGTCCCGACGCGGTGACGTTCAATTGATAGTCGACGTTGGCGGGCGCGGGGTCCGCACCGATGACGCCGGCGGCCACTTGCACGTTTTGTTCGCGAATCGCGTTCACGACGTCGCCGGCCGTCAAGCCGCGGCTCGCGATGCGTTCCGGATCGAGCCACACGCGCATCGAGTAATCACCCGAGCCGAACAAGCGCACGTCACCCATGCCGGGCAGACGAGCGAGCACGTCACGAACCTGCAGTGTCGCGTAGTTACGCAAATAGACGGTGTCGTAGCGGTTGTCGGGCGAAGTGAGATGCACGACTAGGAGCAGGTCGGGCGAGGCCTTCAACGTCGTGACACCCACTCGTCGCACGTCTTCAGGCAAGCGCGGCAAGGCTTGCGCCACGCGGTTCTGGACCTGTACCTGCGCTGTGTCGACGTTCGTGCCGAGTCGGAAGGTGACGGTGAGTGTCATCAGACCGTCGCTCGTGGCTTGCGAGGACATGTAGAGCATGTTCTCGACGCCATTGATTTCCTGTTCGAGCGGCGCGGCGACGGTCTCCGCGATCACCTTGGGATTGGCGCCCGGATACGAAGCCGTCACGACCACGGTCGGCGGTACGACCTCCGGATACTGGCTGATCGGCAGCTTCCACATGGCAATGGCGCCGACCAGGAAGATGATGATCGAAACGACCGCGGCAAAGATCGGTCGATCGATAAAGAATCGTGCGAATTTCATAAATAACTCCCCACAAAACGGGGGCGAAAGCGTCCCCTACAGCCGCGGCTCGAGGCCGCGGCCAAACAGGTCTGTCGATTCATCTGCTGAGATGCGCTCGCTCACACTGCGAGCGCATCGATTTCGTAGTTAAGGCTTGGTCGAGGCGAGCATCGTGCTGTCATTCAAACGTGCGTCCATCGCCACCTTCTCGGGAGCGACGACCACACCCGGATGCACCCGCTGGAGGCCGTTTACGATCACGTTCTCGCCGGGCTGCAGGCCCTCCTGCACGATACGCAGGCCATCGCTGAGGCGGCCGACCTTCACGCTGCGATAGGAGACTTTGTTGTCGCTATCGACGACGTAAACGAACTTCTGGCTCTGGTCCGTGCCGACGGCGCGGTCATCGACCAGCACCAGCTTGCGTGAGCTGTGACCGAGCAACTTCACTCGAGCAAACAAGCCCGGCGTGAGATAGCCGTCTTTGTTCTCGAACGAAGCGCGGGCGCGGATCGTGCCGGTGCGCGGATCGACCTGGTTGTCGACGAAGGTCATCGTTCCCTTGTGAGGAAAGCCTTGCTCGTTCGCCAGCGCCATCAACACCGGGTTGGCGGCGTCGCGCGAGCTCGGCCGATCGCCACGGCGCGCCAGCTCGGTGTACTTCAGATACACCTGCTCGTCGCCTTCGAACGTCACATAGATCGGATCGATCGAAACTACCGTCGTCAGCAGCGTCGCCTGCGTCGAGCCCCCTGTCACCAGGTTGCCCGCAGTCACGACCGCGCGGCTGACACGGCCGCTGATCGGCGCGGTCACACGAGTGAATTCGAGATTCAACTTCGCCGCTGTCACGGCGGCGCGAGCCGCTTCGACGTTGGCTTGCGATTCGCGCTGCGCGTTGAGGCGCTGGTCATACTCTTCACGAGAGACCGCCTTCACGCCGAGCAGCTTCTCACTGCGTTCCACATCGGTATTGCTCAGCTCAGCGCGGGCGATGGCTCGAGCGAGCTCGGCTTCCGCCTTCGACAGGTCGGCGCGATACGGACGCGGATCGATCACGAACAGCAGATCGCCCTTTTTCACGATGCTGCCTTCGGTGAAGTTCACGCTTTCGATATATCCAGTGACGCGGGGCCGGATTTCGACCGATTCCACGGCTTCCAGACGACCGGTGAACTCATCCCACTCCTGCACGTCACGCTCGAGCGCGGCGGCGACCGAAACCTGCGGCAGCGGTGCGGCGGCTTGCGTCTGCGCTTCGCTCTTGCAGCCCTGGAGCAGCAGCGTCAGCACAGCGGCGGCGAGCGCTGGCAACACAACGGTCACAAAACGACCGGCGGGCTGGCTGTCACGACTTGCGTTGTTCATTCGAGACTCCCTCTAAAACTTTTCTGGAACCGAAGCTTTCTAAACAGGCCTACGGCGGCGGCACTGCCTGACTGGGGCGCCACTTTAGGCACCGGGCGCAAGAGGAGAAATCGGGTTGAGCGCACGACATTGATGAAGTCGGATCAGGAATCGCCAGAGTTTGACCGGTTATTTCCATATGCCGTAATGAATGCGTGCGCGTGAGATACGTTCTAAGTGCATCCAGTGGCTGACAAATTGCGACAATCACGGCACAGCGGCAATAACGTCGCAGGTAATGGAGTAACGTCGGATGATCGTGGTGCATCACCTGAACAACTCGCGCTCGCAGCGCGTGTTATGGCTCTTGGAAGAGCTGGGTGTTCCTTATGAGATCGAGCGTTACCAGCGTGATACCCGCACCATGCTGGCGCCGCCGGCGCTGAAGAAGGTGCATCCGCTGGGCAAATCGCCGGTGATTACCGACGCCGGGCGCACGATTGCCGAGTCGGGATTGATCCTTGAATACCTGGTCGAACGTTACGGCGACGGAAAGTTGGCGCCGCCGCCTGGCTCGGAAGAGCGATTGCGTTATCGCTATTGGATGCACTACGCCGAAGGCTCGGCCATGCCGCCGCTCTTACTAAAGTTAGTGTTCGATCGTATCGAGAGCGGACCGATGCCTTTTTTCATTCGGCCGATCGCTCGTGGGATCGCGCGGCAGGTGAAGCAGTCGTTCATTACACCTCAGTTACAGCTGCACCTGGATTACCTCGAGAGCGAGTTGTCTCGCGGTGAATGGTTTGTCGGCAATGAATTTACCGCCGCCGATATTCAGCTCAGTTTTCCTTTGGAGGCCGCGGTAATGCGCGGCGGTCTGGATCAGAGCCGGCCGCGGCTTTATGCATTCCTACAGAAGATTCACTCGCGGCCGGCGTATCGGCGGGCGCTGGAGCGCGGCGGGCAGTATGACTTCGGACCGAAGCAATGAAGGTCAGCGCCCACACCGCGGTCCACTGCAGGTCATCGAATTGAAATCGTAAACGACCGATTCGCCCGGGTTGCCCGAGGGTCGAGGGCCGCCGCGGAGAACGAAGAACGTCACCGAATCTCCACCGACGAGCCCGCTTGGATAGCTGAACGGCGCGAGCACGACATACGCCTTGTACAAGGGTGGCTTCGGCGTGTTTGCCCTCCCGAGCACGACCCAAGCGTCCGCATCGGCGGGCGTGGCTGGACGAAGCACCCCTTTCGCGACGGCGCTGTCGATAGCCGCCTGCCCCGAAATCACTGCATATCGATCGCGGGGCGTTTCTGGCAGGCGAGTGCCCGTCAATAACTGCAAGCCGATTGATAACGAATCGCCGACCAATATCTCGCCGTCGCTGTAGCCGGGGAAGACCTGATCGACCGGTTGTTGGAACAGCTCGCGGGCGATGGGATCGATCGCAGCGGTTTGCCCACCGCTCACATAGAAATATCCGCAGGGACCTGGATTATCGTAGCTGCTCTTCAACACGGGCACCGACTCTTCGAGGCCGGCGATCGCTTGATGGTGGTAACCGGAGATCATCACCGCGACGATCTGCGTGCCTTTGCTCCAGCGGATATTCCAAACGGTTGGCTCGTATGCGCCCAGCAGGAGCGCCACCGGTTGCGAAGTGCTGTTCACGGTGATGTCGAACCGGGTCGCCTCGTGTCCGCTCTCATCGATTGCGTAGCCCAACGGTCGGCCCGAATAACTGCCGGCCGCGTACACCCGTAAGCGCTCCGGCAGCCTGAGGTCTTCGAAGGCGCACGCGGGCACTGAGGGGGTCTCGGCGTCGATTTTCGGCAGGTCTTGTGCCAACGAGATCGATGAGAACAGGAAAAGAGTGGCCGCTATCGCGCGGCCGGTCGATACTTCTGACATGGGCCTGATTGTATGTGTACCGTCTCACCGCGCTCCAGTGGCCTTGAACGTCGCGAGTGCCCGCCCGATGAACGCCCGTGAGCCGGCTCTCGAGGCGTGGATTGGACGTTATGCTTCGCATGGCGCACCGGGGAGAAATGAAGAAGCTGTTGAACGTCCTCGCAGCTTCAATCTGAAATAAGGCGTCCGATGGAAGCTGGGAAACATCTGTGGATCGTGCTGCTTGCAATCTATGGTCTAGCTGCTGGCGCGGCAGAGCCTCAGCTGCGCGACAAGGGCTGGATGGCGCACAACATGAATGGAGGGTGCGAGATGGCGCGAGCCGGGCTGAACCTCGACTCGTCGGAGACCGAGCATACGCTGCTAGTTCAAGCCAACAGAGATCCGCGCGACAGGGAGGGCCACAGCCGGACGAGGCTGAGCTTTGCATTGCTGGGTGCAAAGAAAGTCGTGGAGATGAACAGCGGCGTCGTGTCTTTTTCGGTCCTGGACGGCGCCGCGGACTCGGCGGCCCGACTTACCGTGAAGCCGCTAATGGACGCTGGTCTTAGCATGATCCTGGATAAGAACGCGGAAGCCGCGCTAAGCATGTTTGCAACCGAACGGCTGGTTCGCGTCGACAAGAGCGACGGTAGCACTGCGGTGTTCCGTTTCCCCGTGAAAGGGTACGCAAGTTCGAAGGCGATGTTTGAAGCGTGCGCGCGAGTTTTGAGCAAAGGTACCGAGTAGCACGATCAAGGCGGCGCGGCGGCCGCCATGCGTGAAGCGCGAGCTGGCGTGGCATCGGTGCCGGCACCGTTGACCGCGGGAGCGCGGTCGGGGGTGACCTGAGGGAACAGGCCGCTGACGAACTCGATGAACGCGCGGATTTTCGCAGTCGGCTGGCGATGCTGTGGGTAGACCACGGAAACAGGCCACCACGCGCCTTCATTCCAATCTTCCAGCACCGGTTGTAACAATCCTGAAGCGATCTGCGCTTCGGCCGTGAAATCCAGAGTGCGAACGAAGCCGGCGCCGCTCACCGCAGCGGCGACAGCCGATTCGGGATCGCTGAACGACAGCGGCGCGGCCGGAATGATCGTGTGGTCCACGCCATTCTTTCGGAACATCCAGTCACGAATCTGATTGCTGCCGGGCCGAAACATGGCGATGCATTGTTCCGGCTTGAGATCCTCGGGGGTCTTCGGCGGGCCGCCCATGCGCTCGATGTATTCAGGCGAGGCGCAGGTGACGCCGCGCAGATTGCCGACCCGGCGTGCGATCAAACTGGAGTCCGACAGGTTGCCGACGCGCAGGGCGGCGTCGATGCCTTCCTGCACCAGATCGATGACCCGGTCGTTCATGCTCATCTGCACCGTCAGCTCGGGATTTTGTTCAATGAAGCGCGGCAAGGCGGGCACGATGATCCGGCGGCCCAGGGAAATGGGCACGTCGACGCGGAGTTTGCCCCGCGGAACACCACGCGACTCCGACACCTCGTTTTCCGCCTGGTCGAGCTGGCCGAGCGCTTCGCGACAGCGCTCGTAGAAGCCCGTGCCCAAGTCGGTCAAACTCAGCGAGCGCGTAGTGCGATTGAGTAGGCGCGCCCCCAGGCGTTCCTCCAGGCGGCTCACCGCCTTGCTAATCGCCGAGGGGGACATACCTAGCGTCTGTGCGGCGGCGACGAAGCTGTGGGCTTCAACGACACGCACGAAGGCTACGATGTCACTGAAATTGTTCATTCAAAGAATTCTTTCCCTGCAGTCACGGAACCGTGACGTGGGCGCATTGTAGGCTCTGAATTGATGACCGTAACGCACGAAGTTTTTGCTGCGGCGGTGGTTTACCGCAGTGGGAAGCTTGCTTAATGTATCGCCCAATTTCGCAACCCTTGATCAAGACCTGCTACCGGGGGATTGAACGATGTTTCTGGTGACGGACGTAACGGGCCATGTAGGCCGAGCAGTGCTCGCCGAGCTAGCCAATCAGCCCGTGGCCGTCCGTGCGCTATTACAGGAACCCGTCGATCTGCCGATCAAGGCGCCCAATATCGAGGCGGTCCGCCCCGATCCGGAGGACGCAAGCAGTCTGCAACGTGCCTTCGAGGGTGTCGAGGCCGCTTTCCTGGCCTCGGGGTATTCGCCCCACATCGCCGAAAACCATCTGAAGATGGCCAATGCCGCCAAGGCTGCGGGCGTCAAACGCTTCGTGCAGCTGTCCGGCGTCGGCGCCAATCCGCAGATGTGTTGTGCCCGCATGCTTCGCTGGCTCGGTCAGGCCGAAAGCGGCGTGGCCGCTTGTCCGGACGTCGCGGTCACCCGCTTGCGTCCGGCTTACATGCTCCAGTTGTTGTTCGAATTCGCGCCCACCATCGCCCAGCAGGGGCTCATCGCCGGTCCGTTCCGCTCCAATGCCTGGAGCTGGGTCGACGCGCGGGACGTGGCCGCCGTCGCGGTCGCTGCTTTGAAAGATCCTTCGCATGCGGGGCGCATCTATACGGTGACCGGCTCGGAGTCGCTAAGCTTTCCGCAAATCGCTGACAGGCTCAGTCATATTCTCGGCAAGCCGGTCCGCTACCACGACATCACCGCCAACGAGGCGCGCGGCTGGCTGCAAGGTAAAGGCCTGTCGCCCGTGATGATCGAAGCGAAGCTGGAATATTGGGACGCGTGCGCGTCCAACATGCTCAATGTCCCGCCCAATACCGTCGTCCAGGACGTGACCGGCCGCCCGCCGCGCTCGCTCGAAGCGTTCGTGCAGGATTACAAGGCGCGGTTCTTGTCAGCTTCCGCGGCCTGAACTCGCAGGCTCGAGGCTCAGCGACTGAAGTTCGGCGTCAGGCCGGGCGAAACCGAAATCTCGACGCTGCGTTGATCGTTGTCCACGGTGACGAGACTCACCGGACGACGCCACACTCTCGCCACGTACTCCAGCACCCTTCGCGCGCGTTCAGGGTCGAGGCCACGGCCGTCCGTGACGTGGTCATGCGCCAGCTCGAGCTTCCCATCCACGTGAATACGAGCCGCGCTCACTCTCGGCGCGCCGAAACCGTACTTCGGATGAAGCAGCGCTTCATGAAGCATCGGCAGATCCATCTCCTGCACCGTCAGCGTGCCGGTCGCGGGGCCTTTGAAGCGGAACAGCTTCAGCTCCGTGGCCAGCTCGTGAGTGAGATGGTTGCGCACGAAGGAGAAGTCGTCGTCCTCGGCCATGATCCGGCGCGCGGCTTCGAGGCCCTGCGATTCCACGATCTTTTCCCAGATCGAAAAGCCGAGGTGATAAGGGTTGGTGGCCAGTGCCACGTTCTCGCCGGTAGCGGTCGGGCGAACGACATCCGAGTGACACTTGATCGCGTCCACATAGGCCGCCGCGGGCAGAAAATCCGCTTCTCGTAGCAACCGCGCGTGCCAGTACGAAGCCCAGCCTTCGTTCATGATCTGGCAGGCGAACACGGGATAGAAATAAAACGATTCTTCGCGGACCGCCAGGAAGATGTCCCGCTCCCAAGGCTCCATGTCCGGCGCGTATTGAGCGATGAACCACAGCAGGTCGCTTTCGGGATGCGGCGGTATTGGCGCTTTCTTCGCGGGCCCACTGTGCATCGGGCGCGCCGTGTCCGGACCAAGTGCCGCGAAACGTTTCGCGAATTCATCGTTGACCGGCGCGCCGCGTTCCGCGATTGTTTCAGGGTAGCGGGGACGGCGCAGTCCTTGATCGATATCGATGTGTTGCTCCAGCGACAGCGCGGCGTCGAGCACCAACTCGACGCGCTCTAAACCGTGCTCTTCAATGGCCATCGCAATCTGGCGCGCGTGAGCGGCCGCTTGTTCGACAATGTGCTCGCCGACCTGATCCTGGCTGCGACGGAACAGCATGTTGTTGGCGGAGAAATCCGCATGACCGAGCACGTGTGCAGTCACCAGCACGTTCTCCGCAGCGCTGTTGCTTTTCGCGAGATAAGCGCGACCCGGATTGCCGGGGAACACGACTTCGAACAGCCGCGACAGCCCCATGCGATGCTGAATCAACTGATAGATGTAACGAACGCCGAACGACCAGTGCGGCATGCGAACCGGCAGACCGTAGATCGCGATCTCGGTCATGAAGCTTTCCGGCACCACCTCGAACTCGACGGGGTGGTACTTCAATCCCTGCGCGCGAGCCAACTGTTCGATGCGCGAGATATGGGATTGCCAGTCTTCGGTGTGCATCGTGTCGGGCATTGACGTCTAGGAACCCTGCGAAGCGTGGGTGAAGAAATGCCGCACGGCATTCCAGATGTCATCCGTACCGCTGACGCGGTACGCGCCGACGCTATCGTCATCCCGCGACAGGTCGACGAACAGCCGGCCGATCTCGCTGTCCGGGGCGGAGCCGGCGAGCGGCGCGACCTCCAGGAACCCGCAGTAATTGCAGTCGCCGGACACTTCTTCCAGCGCGACTTGCGCTTGCGGCTGATCGGACGGGAAGTTCTCGCCGTCGGAGGCGTAGAACAAATAAATGTTGTACTGGCTGGGGCTGTAACGTTCCTCGATCACCTGGCGCACTTTCTTCAAGCCCGCCGATGCGACCGTGCCGCCAGTGCCGGTCACTTTGAAGAACTCGTCTTCTTCGAACTCCCAGGCCTCGGAGGTGTGCGCGACGAACACCAGCTCGAGGTGACGGTATTGTCGGCGCAGGCCTTGAATGGCCCAGAAGAAAAACGTCTTCGAGATCTGCCGCTCGCGCTCGCCCATGCTGCCGGAGACATCGAGCAACAGAATCACGACGGCCTGCATCGCCGGCTGCTCGCGCTTGGCGAGTTGGCGATAACGCAGATCTTCATCGGTGAATGAGGGCGATTCGGCGCCGACGGCGGATTGCACGCCGCGACGTTTGATGGATTCCTTCATGGAGCGTCGACGATCGAGCCGCGAGCGCGCGCCGCGCCGATCCCAGCCTTCGCGCGTCCAGTCGTCTTCCTTGGCGCGGCCGGCCTTGGCTTCGAGATTCGGCAGCTTCATCTCTTCCCACAGCCAGTCGACGATATCGTCGATGCGAAACTCCAGCGTGTATTGCACGCCGCCGTCTTCGTTGCCGCCCTGACCGCGCTGATTCTCGCTGTCCTGCTGCGGACGGCCGATACGATCGCCGGGCTTGGCCTGGCCTTGCCCGACGCCTTGTTGCTCGTTGGAATTGCGCAGCCGGAATCGATAATGCTCCAGCATCTTCACCGGCACGCGCACTGTGCTTGCACCACCGGTGAGCACGTCGGCGCCGGCCACGATCTGTGGCAGATGCTGGCGGACGGCGTCGCGCACCTTGTCATTGTGCCGCAGCCAGTCTCTCGCGCCGCGCGAGAAGAGGTCGTACCAACCGGCCTCGCCCGGGCTGCGATTTCCGGAGTCGCCAGCTCCGTTGTTGCCCGTTGCGTTGTCGCTCATGTCGCTCGCAACCCCCGTCTCATTCGACCTTGCTTGCTACAGTACTCCTGGTGAGCGCGCCATGGATGGGCCTTTTGATAAGACTACTCCTCAAAGCACGTTCCGGTTCACTTCCAGGATTACTCTTGGGCCAGCAACGTCGTCACGTAGCTCAGCGCTTCCTTCGCACTGTGATCGTCGTAACCATACTCCGAGGTCAGGCGGTCCTGAACCGCGGAAATTTTCTTACGGGCTTCGTCGTCGGGCCGCGCCGCGGATGTCACCAGGCGCAGCACGTCACGCCGCTCCTCGAACAGATACTGCTCGATGGCCTCGCGCATGCGCGAATGGCTATTGAGAGTGAATTTCTCACCGGCCTTGTAAGCCACCATGGCCTTGCGCACCACTTCCTGACGGAAGGTCAGCTTGCCCGATTCCGATACCTTGATCTTGTCCTCCACCGAGCGCAGGAAACGCTCGTCGGCGGGACGCGATTCGCCTGTGATCGGGTCGGTGACTTCGCGGTGATCGAGCGAGGCCTCGACTTCATCCAGGTACTTGTCGAGCAGCTGCTGAGCTTCGTCCTCGAACGAAGCGAACAGCGCGCGATGCACGTCTTCCTTCACCCAGCGGTTGTAGAAGTCCTTGCGCGCCAGTACCAGATAATCGATCCACAGCTTCTTGGCCTTCGCATCCATGCGCGCATCGGTTTCGATCGAGTCCTTGAGCGCGAGCAGCACTTCCATGCTGGTCAGACTCTTCTTGTCGGTGCGCGTGATGGCGTTGGAAATCGAATTCACGATAAAGCGGGGACTGACACCTGTCAGACCTTCCTCGGGCGCTTCGGCGCGCAGCCGCGTGATCTCCGTCTCCGGGAAACCTTCCACGCTCTCGCCCGCGTATAGACGCAGCTTCTTCGACATGTCCAAGCCTTCGCGCTCGGGCTTGTAGAGGCGCGTCAGCACCGCGAACACCGCGGCGAGCTTCAACGCGTGCGGATCCAGATGCACATCCCGAAACGCCGGCGCCGCGGACACCAGCTTGTTGTAGATCCGCGATTCCTCGAAGTAGGACAGGGTGTAAGGCACCTTGACGATGACCATGCGGTCGAGCAGCGCCTCGTTCTCCTTCTCCTGCAGGAACTTGTGGAATTCCGCCAGGTTGGTGTGCGCGAGAATGGTCTCGTCCAGATAGATCAGCGGGAAGCGCGAGACCTTTACGTTCTTTTCCTGGGTCAGCGTCAGCAGCAGATACAGGAATTCACGCTTAACTTTGAGGATTTCGATCATCTCGAGCACGCCGCGGCTCGCGGCATACACGGCGCCCGACCACGACCACGCGCGCGGATCGCCTTCATCGCCATATTGCGCGACCTTGGACAGGTCAACAGAGCCCACCAGGTCCGCGAGATCGGCCGTGGTCGGATCGTGTGGTGCGTACGTGCCAACACCCACGCGCGCCGCTTCCGAGAGAAAGATGCGCTCGACCGGCATGCGCAGGAAGTCGCCTTCGAATTCGCGCTCGAGTCGATCGCGCGCCCACGGGCTCAGCTCACCTTTGATCTCCACGCCGTACGTGTCGCGGAACTCGCCGCGCAAGCTCGCCGGAATCAGATTGAGTGGCGACTCGTGCATCGGCGAGCCCTGCAAGGCATACATGGCGCCTTCATCGGTGTGGCTGTATTCCTCGAGGCCGCGCTTCAACAGGATCGCCATGGTGGACTTGCCACCCGACGGCGGGCCTAGCAGCAGTAACAAGCGTCTGCCGACATCGGAGCCGGCGGCCGCCGCTTTGAAATAATCGACGATGCGGCCGAGCGGCTCGTCGATGCCGAACAACTCGCGTTTGAACAGCTCCTTGGAGCCGGCGCCTTCAGCGTTGCCGTTCCCGTTGCCATTGCCGCTGCTGTTGCCGTTGGCGCCCGGTGCGTTCTTGCCGAACCAATTGAGCATGTCCCATAGATATTCGTGACTGCTGCGAGCCAGCTGTCGCGCGTTGCCGGGGACGATGGTGCGAAGGAACTCGCCGAAGGTGCCCGACCAGTGTTGGGCACGATGGAATCGGCTGTAGGCGCTCAAGGCCTCGACGAAGCTCTCGCCGCGTTGCGAGCTTCCTCTGGGGCTGTCTGACGTCATCGAACCGCCCTCCAATCAGCGAGCCTGTAGCGACAGATTCAAATCCGTCCCGACTCGCGGGTTCTATATACCTGTTCGACAGTGTGCTCTCGAAGGCAGTTCACACTGACCTGATTCGTAACCAGCATACTCCGGTGACTGCACGCGGGTTGCTGAGGGTTTCGCTCGTCATTGCCTCTGGCAATTGCCGACAACCCCACACTCAAAGACTGATCCGTGGCCGAACATGTTCCGTAAGCTTCTGCGCCAAGCAGGTGCGTCCAGCCACGGTGCCGAACCGTAACGATCGGCATCGGTAATGAAGAAGGAATAATGAAGACCCGCGCAGCTCGCGGAATGCGACGCTGGAACGCGCTTAAGTTGCGCATCTCACTCGATTGAGTGCGGAACATGACTCACTGATTACTCTCTTCGCGCCAATCTTGCAATGCGATTCATGCTGATCGGGTGCATTACGCGTGCCATCGTGGCAGGCGCGAGAGCTCAGGACGGGGTCAGCGCCGCGGGTGGGTGCTTCCACCCGCGGCCTACTGCGGTATCAAGCCGCGGCATTCACCTGTGTTACGTTCAACTGAATGCCGAGCGCCTCTCGGATCACGTCATCGACACGTTCGCAGAACACGAACTCGACTTCGTCGCGCACGCTCTTCGGCACATCCTCGAGATCCTTGCGATTGCGCGCCGGTAGCAGCACCTTGCGGATGCCCGCGCGATGCGCGGCCACCGTCTTCTCCTTGACGCCGCCGATCGGCAGCACCAGGCCTCGCAAGCTGATCTCGCCGGTCATCGCCAGGTCACTGCGCACGGTCTTGTTCGTGAACAGCGAGACCAGCGACGTGAACATCGACACGCCCGCGCTCGGGCCGTCCTTCGGAATTGCGCCGGCGGGCACGTGAATGTGCACGTCGCTCTTATCGAAGACGGTCGTATCGATGCCGAGCCGTGCCGCCTGCGACTTCAGCAGCGACAACGCGGCCTGCGCGCTCTCCTTCATCACCTCGCCGAGCTGGCCGGTGAGAATGAGCTTGCCGTTGCCGGGCACGCGCGTCGACTCGATGAACAGGATGTCGCCGCCGACCGGCGTCCACGCCAGACCTGTCGCCACACCGGGCACGCTGACCCGCATCGCTACTTCGTTCTCGAAGCGCGGAGCGCCGAGGATGGCTGGCAGGTCGCCGACATCGACCGTCTGCTGAGTGATCGAGCCTTCCGCGATCTTCACCGCCACATTACGCAGGACCGCGCCGATCATCCTTTCCAGATTACGCACGCCGGCCTCGCGGGTGTGGTCCCGCGCGATCTGACGGAGCGCGTCGTCCGTGATCGACGCCTGCTCGGGCTTCAAGCCGTTCGCTTCGAGCTGACGACGCACCAGATAACGCTTGGCGATCTCGACCTTCTCGTCCTCGGTGTAGCCGGTGAGCTCGATCACTTCCATGCGATCGCGCAACGGGCCGGGGATGGTGTCGAGCATGTTCGCCGTGGCGATGAACACCACCTTCGAGAGGTCGAACGGCACGCCCAGGTAGTTGTCGCGGAACGTGTTGTTCTGCTCCGGATCGAGCACTTCCAACAACGCCGCCGACGGATCGCCCTGGATGCCGGCGCCGAGCTTGTCGATCTCGTCCAGCATCAGCACCGAGTTGCGCGTGCCGGCCTTGCGAATCGCCTGAACGATGTTGCCTGGAAGCGCGCCGATGTACGTGCGCCGATGGCCGCGAATCTCGGCCTCGTCGTGCACGCCACCCAAGCTGACGCGCGCGAACTTCACGCCCAGCGCGCGAGCGATGCTCTGGCCCAGCGAGGTCTTACCCACGCCCGGCGGGCCCACGAAGCACAGGATCGGGCTGCGACCCTGCGGGTTGAGCTTGCGCACGGCCAGGTACTCGACGATGCGTCGCTTGATCTTGTCCAGGCCGAAGTGATCCTCGTCGAGCACCTTGCGGGCATGCTCGATTTCGATCGACTCCTTGTCCAGCTTGGACCAGGGCAGTTGAATCATCCAGTCCAGCCAGGTCCGCAGCATCGAGTATTCGGCGCTGGCATCCGACATGCGCTCCAGCCGCTTCAATTCCTTCTCGGCCTGCTCCTTGGCGTCCTCGGGCATGCCGGCCTTCTCGATGGCTTCCCTCAGCTCGGCGATTTCTTCGCCGGCCTCGCCTTCCTCGCCCAGTTCCTTGCGGATCTGGCGCAGTTGTTCGCGGAGCAGGACTTCCTTGTGACGCTCATCGATGGCGTCGCGCGTCTTCTCTTCCAGCTGACGCTGGAGACGCAGCACTTCGATGCGCTTCTGTAACAACGAGCTGACGCGCTCGAGGCGCACCTTCAGGTCGAGGGTTTCGAGCAGCTCCTGCTTCTCGTTGGGCTTCACATCCATGAAGCTCGCGACCAGATCCGCCAGGGTCGAGGCCGATTCGACCGACTGAATGGCGTTGGACAGCTCGGCCGGCGCTTGCGGCAGCAAGCTGATGGCTTCGGCCGCGAGCCGCTTCAAGTTGAGGGCGCGGGCTTCGACATCGCTGCCCACGTTGGTCGGATCGGGCAGATATTCGACGCGCGCGACCATGTAAGGCAGGCCATTCTGCCAATCGAGCACGCGGAAGCGTCGCTCACCCTGGACGACCAGGTGATGCGTGCCGTCGGCGCCCGTCACATAGCGCACGATGTTCGCGACCGTACCGGTCGTATACAGATCGCTGCCGGTGGGGGCCTGCAGATCCGGGTCATGCTGTAACAGGAACCCGAGCTTGCGATTGTTACGCACGGCTTCCTGCGCGGCCGCCAGCGAGCGGTCGCGATTGATGGCCACGGGCACCACCGTGCCCGGGAACAACACCAGGTTGCGCACCGGAATGATGACCAGCATGTCATCGGTGATGGTGTGCGACTCGGTGTCGCTGTGTGGCTGCTGAGAATGTTTGCGATTCGAGTCAGTACTCATTGAATTGTCCCACCCACCCTGTTCGGGCATTGGAGGCGCTGAGGTTCATCAAACTTGGTCTTACGATCAGTGGCTGCTGTTCGCTCGGGGTAGTCGAAACTTTCGGTGCCGGGCTTCACGTCGTACCCCGCCGTTTAGCGTTGTGCCAGGCGAAGGAACAGGCACCCGTTCGTATAAGCCTGCTCCAGCAATTGATACCGTCCCTCGGGTAGCGCGATGCGCCGCTCGAACCGCCCGTATGGAATTTCCAGCCGATGGACCGCGGTGGCGCGACTGGTCACCGGCAATGCGCGAATGGCATTGACGATCAGCAGCCCGCTATCGGTGCGGACCTCGATGTTGTCGGCGGCAACACCCGGTAATGCCACGGCGACATGGACCTCGTTGCCATAAGCAAGGATGTCGATGGGCGGTTCCCAGAGTGGCGCGGCCTCGGCCGATCTGCCGAAGCGAAAGAACTGGCGCTGTAACTGCTGCGCGCGTTCCAACATTTCGCAGGCCTCGGCCCACATCCACGACGGCGGGTTACGAATGGCCATGGTTGATTTCCAGGTAGGTCATGGCGAATAGAGGTGGGGTCGGAGGTCTGAGTATCAAGAACGACTCAAAAACCGCGGGTGGGGAGCAGTAAACTCTCACTGACGCCCTCCAGGTCCCCAAACTCGATGTCCAATCGCTTCGACGCCCGCTTCTACCGACGCTTCTATATGAACCCGCGCACGCGGGTTACAACCCGCGAGGAGATGGCGAGGCGGGGCTCAATGGTGGCGGCGCTCGTCAAGCAGCTGGATCTGCCGGTGAAGCGGATTCTCGATGCGGGCTGCGGACTTGGATGGCTACGCGCGCCGCTGCTGCAAGCCTTTCCCGAGGCTACGTATATCGGGCTGGAGGTCAGCGAGCACCTGTGCGAGCAGCACGGTTGGGTGAATCAGTCGTTGGCCGACTATCGGCCGCGTGCCCGGTTCGATCTGATCGTTTGTTATGACGTAATGCAGTACTTGTCTGACCGGGAAAGCGCGCAGGCAATGGCGAATCTTGCGCGCTTGTCACGCGGCGCGTTGTACTTTCATGCGCCGACCGAAGAGGATTGGCGCGACAACGCCGATCGCGACACCAGCGACGGCGACATCACTCTGCGCAGCGCGAGCTGGTATCGCTCGCGCCTGGCGCGATACTTCGAGCACGCCGGCTTCGGTGTCCATGTGCGCCGGGGCGTGCCGTGGGGGCAATGGGAGCTGGAGCGCGCCATCCGTTAGCTGTTGCTCCAGAACGGGTCCGCGTCCGGGTTCGTGCCCCATCGTCCATCCAACAGCTCGATGAAGCTTCGCACCTTGGTGGCGAGATACCGCCGCTGTGGATGTATCAAATAGATTCCCAGCGAGCCGGCATCGTAGTCGGCCAGCACCTGTTGCAACGTCCCCGCCCGCAGTTCCTGATACACATTGAAGGTCGGCTGCAAAATCACGCCCTGACCGCGCAGCGCCGCTTGCTTGAGCAGCTCGTTGCTGGTCGCGCGCAACGTTCCCAATGCCTGTACGACCGAATTGCGCCCGTCGCGCTCGAAGCGCCATTGCTGTACGGAGGGCGCGGTATCGGTGTACGCGAGACAGTTGTGATGGAGCAGGTTCTCCGGAATCTCCGGCTGCGGATTCTTTTTCAGATAAGCCGGCGACGCGCACGCCACCAGTCGCGAGGTGGCGAGCTTGACCGACTTGAGATTGGTGCGCAGATGGTCGCTGGCGCGAACCGCCACGTCGAATCCTTCCTCCACCAGATCCACGAAGTGATTGCTGACCGTCACTTCCAGTCGCACATCGGTATGGCGCGCGGAGTATTCCAGCAGCACCGGCCCGACATGCGACAGATCGAAGGCGCCCGAAACGCAGATCTTCAACGAGCCGCGCGGCACGGCGCTGTTGCTGCCCGCGACCGCTTCGGCCTCGTCGATATCTTCCAGAATCTGGACGCAGCGCTGGTGATAAAGCTGTCCGACGTCGGTAAGGCTCAGCGAATGAGTGGATCGATTCAGCAGGCGCGAGCCCAGTTCCTGCTCGAGGTGACCGATGTACTTGGTCACCATCGGCGCGGACACTCCCATCCGGCGCGCCGCCTCGGCGAAGCTGCCCAATTCAACCACTCTCGCCAACGCCACCATGCAGGTGAACTTATCCATCTTTCTTTCCCCCCAGGAAAGATTCCATTGCCCAGCAGGCACCGCTCCATAGGCGAGCGAAATCCGATTCATCCCCGGTCTCGATAGTGGGTTGGATTTTTCACGGCGTGTTCACGGCTGGGCCAACAGCATGCTCACGCCGCCCCGCTAATTTCTATGCATCACAAGCAGATTAGTGCACTTGCAGCAGTGTGATTGCAATAACGAAGCGACGGTGGGGTTGCCGCATGAGTAGTGAGCAGCAAGCGGCGCTCGACGATTCATGACGAGCGATTCATGAATGTCATTCCCTTCGCTGCGTTTATCGAGGCTGTCTGTTTGGAGACAGTAGCCGCCACGGAACAACAGCAACAGGTAGCGGCAGCGTGGCACCAAGCGCAGCGCGAATGGGAAAGGTCAGGTTATGGCGACAACGAACAGGACAGGATGGGCAGCACAGCTGCGATGGACAGTCCTCGCGGCGTTAGGCACCGCTGCATTGGTAGTTACTGGCAATGAAGCGCGCGCCGAAGATCTCGCCGCGCTCGAAATCACGCCGGTGCTGGCAGTGAACGAAGCCACGGTGACCGAGTCGGTTAGTGATATCGAAGACGCGATCGCCGAAGTGGTGGTCTCCGATCAGCGCATCGGATGGTTCGAAGGCGTTGATGCAGTCCGCGTGCAGATCGACAACGACCTGTTCGCCGGCGACAATCAGGACCGCGATTACACCGGTGGCATGAGCATCACGATCTCCGGCGAGCGCGCGCGCGACGGCTTGTTGTCACTCGATCCCTTATTGCGTCGTCTGGACGGAGTGCTCGTAAGTACTGCGGGCAGCAACGTTCACAACGCGCGCCAGATCGGCCTGCTGGCGTTCACGCCGAAGGACACACTGGTGCGCGAAGTGCAACCGGAGGACCGCCCGTATGCCAGCCTGCTGTTCGTTTCCAACGGCCGGGTGACGGTGGATGAGGACGAGCGCGGCGCCTGGACCAGCAGTCTGACTGTCGGCGTGCTCGGCCTGTCGATGACCGGACGGGTGCATAGCGCGGTTCATGAGTTGGTCGGTTCGGAAAAACCGCTTGGGTATGATCATCAGATCTCCGCGGGCGGCGAGCCCACCGCGCGCTACACCCTCGCCCGCCAGCAACTGTGGATCGCCGATCCGAGCGGTCATGTCGATGTGAAGACCACCGTACAGGGCAGTGTCGGCTTCCTGACCGAGACCAGTGCATCGATCTCGGTGCGGGCCGGTCGATTCAACTCGCCGTGGTGGAGCTTCGCGCCCGAGCTGACCGATTACATGTCGGCGCCGGTGCCGAGCGAGAGTTATAGCGGGGCCCGTGAGTTGTATGTGTTTATCGGTGCGCGCGTCAAAGCTCGTGCTTACAACGCGTTCCTGCAGGGCCAGTTTCGCGATAGCGAGGTCCGCTACACCTCGGCTGAGGTGGAGCCGCTGCTCGCCGAAGCGTGGATCGGCGTGGTTACGCAGATCCTGGATCAGACGCAGCTCAGCTATGCCCTGCACTATCAGACCGCTGAGCTGCGCGACGGCCCCGCGTCCCGAGACACTCTGTGGGGTGCTGTACAGCTGACGCACGCTTTCTAAGTTTTCAGTTCGACTGTCGGTCAAGAGGCGACCGCGGTCAGTAGCGAATCAACCGTTTTTGTTTTCTCGACCCAGCCTCCCTGCAATCGGCCCACCTCCGGTGGGCCTTTTTTTATTCGCTGGATTTAGCCGCGGCCGTTAACGCAGCGGCATTGGGAAGGAATGCGGCTTGTTATTTCGAGCGAGGCAGGCGGACGCCTTTCAAGCCGGTGTGCTGAGTGCGGAACTTCATCGGCTTCGGCGTCCCACCTTTGCTCGGCGCTGCCTGCGGCGCGCCCGCGCGCTTCGCGCCTGAGCCGTTACCTGTCGAATCGAATCCGCGCTTCGCACCCGAAGCGGTAGCGTGTGAATCGAATCCGCGCTTCGCACTTGGCGCGGTGGCAGACGGATCGTATCCGCGTTTGGTATTGGCTGCGGCTGTCCGCGCATCCTGTCGTCGCTTGCCATGAGCTGGCGAGCTGTCCTTGCCCAGGTTCGGCGCATGTTTCGATCGCCGACCTTCGTGCGCATCGCCGGTGCCGAGCGGCTGCCACGCTGGAATCAGATGCTGTTTGCCGGGACCGATGAGATCCGCGCGGCCCATCCTTCGAAGCGCATCTCTCAGGATCGGCCAGTTGTTCGCGTCGTGCCATCGCAAGAACGCCTTGTGCAGGCGACGCACTTTCAAGCCCTTCGGAATATGCACGCCTTCACTGGTGTGCGTGACTTTGCGCAGCGGGTTCTTCCCGGAGTGCCACATGGCCGTGGCAGTCGCCATCGGCGAAGGCAGGAACGCCTGCACTTGATCGGCGCGATAACCGTTCTGCTTCAGCCACAACGCCAGCTCGAGCATGTCCTCATCGGTTGTGCCCGGATGCGCGGCGATGAAGTAGGGAATCAGGTACTGCTCCTTGCCCGCCTCCCTGGAGAACTTCTCGAACAGCTCCTTGAAGCGGTAATACGTACCGACGCCGGGCTTCATCATCTTCGACAGCGGCCCTTCGCCGATCGCCTCGGGCGCGATCTTCAGGTAGCCGCCGACGTGATGTTGGACCAGCTCCTTCACATACTCCGGCGACTCGACCGCCAGGTCGTACCGCACGCCCGAGCCGATGAGAATCTTCTTGATGCCCGGCAAGGCACGCGCGCGCCGATACAAATTGATCAGCGGCGTGTGATTGGTGTTGAGATTCGGGCAGATGCCCGGGAATACGCAGGAAGGTCTGCGACACGCGGTTTCGATCTCGCGTGACTTGCACGCGAGCCGATACATGTTCGCGGTCGGGCCGCCGAGATCGGAGATCACGCCGGTGAAGCCCGGCACCGAATCGCGGATGGTCTCGATTTCCTTGATGATCGAGTTCTCCGAGCGGTTCTGAATGATGCGGCCTTCATGCTCGGTGATCGAACAGAACGTGCAGCCGCCGAAACAGCCGCGTTGAATCGCGATCGAGAAGCGGATCATCTCGTACGCGGGAATCTTGTTCGCGCCCTTCTGCTCGCCATAGAACGGATGCGGCACGCGCCGGTAAGGCAGCTCGTAGATCGCATCCATTTCTTTCATCGAGAGCGGCAACGGCGGCGGGTTCAACCACACATCCACGTTGCCATGACGCTGCACGAGTGCGCGCGCGTTGCCCGGATTCGATTCCATGTGAAGGATGCGCGACGCGTGCGCGTAAAGAACGGCATCGTCGCGCACGGCCTCGAACGAAGGCATGCGAATGACCGATTGAGCGCGATCGGCGCTCGGAACGTGACGATGGAACTTCACGACCTTCGCGACGGGCTGCTTTGCAGCCGTCGCACACGCTGGCGCATTCGCTGCGCCCGCATTGCTCGCTGGCTCGTCGCCAGAGGCTTCCTTTGCCGCCTCGACGCGAACCGCAGCGCCGTTAAGCGCCGCCGCTTGCTCTCCGTGCCCGGCGCCAGTCGATGAAATATTTCCAGCTACTGCGCTATGCGCTGCCGCCTGCATGGCCGCCTTCGACCTCGCATCGTTCGCCGCATACGGATCGACCGGCGGATTGAGCGGCCCGGGCTCATCGATCGACGTCGAATCGATCTCCGTCCACCCTTGCGGCGTGCCATGTCTGACGAACGCCGTCCCTCGCAGATCGTCGATCTGATCGATCCGCTGGCCTTTCGCGAGCCGATGCGCGATCTCCACGATCTGCCGCTCGCCGTTGCCGTACACCAGCAAATCCGCCTTCGCGTCGAGCAGAACCGACCGCCGCACCTTCTCCGACCAGTAGTCGAAGTGCGCGATCCGCCGCAGGCTCGCCTCGATGCCGCCGATCACGATCGGCACATCGTTGAACGCTTCCCGAACCCGCTGCGAATAAACGATCACCGACCGATCCGGCCGTTTGCCGCCCTCGCCCGCCGGCGTGTACGCGTCGTCGCTACGAATGCGCCGATCCGACGTGTATCGATTCACCATCGAATCCATGTTGCCGGCGGTGATGCCGAAGAACAGATTCGGTTTGCCGAGCCGCGCGAAATCTTCCGCCGAGCGCCAGTCGGGCTGCGCGATGATGCCGACTCGAAAGCCCTGCGCCTCGAGCACGCGACCGATGATGGCCATGCCGAAGCTGGGATGATCGACGTAGGCGTCGCCCGTGACGACGATGATGTCGCAACTGTCCCAGCCGAGCGCGTCCATTTCCTCCTTCGACATGGGCAGGAACGGAGCAGTCCCGAAGCGGGACGCCCAGTGCTTGCGATAGGAGAAGAGTTCGCGCGGTGCTGGCTGCATGGGGACGAGAGTCGATCACGAAGTCCGCGGCCGCAACAGGGGCTGGCCACGGAAAAGGGCCCGGATCTTACGCTATTTGCGAGCCAGCTTGGCCCGAACACTGCCCTGATCCGGGGCCAGCGCCCGTTTCCGGGCGGCGGCGCTGACAGTGGAGACGTAGGGCGAATCCTTATCGAAGAACCGCCACGGCTTCTTGGCCCAGTCTCCGGCGTAATCCACGCCGATCCGGGTCGCCCGCCCCACCTTCGGCGGCCGATATCGGGTCGGCTTCTCCAGCCACAAGGTCTCGCCCAGCAAATCCGCGCCATGCAGGCTGCGATCTATATGTAGGGCACGACATAACAGGCCCGGCCCATGGCTGGTCGTGGTGATTCCCTTGACCGGCTCCAGCCCCCGGAGCAACACCGCGTGCGGCGTCCCATGGGCCGCGGTCACGATGTTCAGGCAATTCCAGAACCCGTAAATCAAGTACACGTAAGCATGGCCGGGCGGACCGAACATCACTTCCGTCCGCTTCGTCCGGCCTCGCGACGAATGGGCCGCCAGGTCATGCGGCCCCTTATAAGCCTCCGTCTCGACGATCCGCCCTACCTGTTCACCTTCCGGCCCGGCGTGCACCAGATGCATGCCCAGCAGATCGCGGGCGACGAGCAGAGTTTCGCGGGCGTAGAAATCGCGGCTGAGCTTGGTAGCCATCGATCCATTATAGAAAACGGGCACGCCGCTCGGGCGTGCCCGTCGCACCGGTCAGTACGGCTCCGAGCGTACCTCCGCGCCGGACGCGAATATCACGTGTGTAGCAGTGATGCCGCCTTGGCGCAGACTCGCAGGCCACGGCACAGGGTTCGCGCTCTCCCAGAGTTTCTGTCCGTCGGACAGCGAGAAGATCGTATTGAGCTCCGGCGAGTAGATGCGATCGGTATCGACCGTCTGCATCCGTGACATGTTCGCCAGCGTCAACGTGCGAAGCTGCTGACCGGTGCCATCGGCGATGACGCTATGGCTGTAACGAAGCGCCGGGCCGCCGCCCGTATAGATGTTCGCCAGCAGACGATTGTTATCGATCCATCCGGCCGCGACGCCGGAGACCGCGCCGATCAGGACGCCGTCACGAATGATGTTGGTCGCCGCGGTTGCTGTCACTCCATTGGATACCGCGATCGAACGCCCATCGGGCGAGAGATAAATGGGGGGCACGCGCTCGGAGATGGGTAGCGTGAGCCGTTCCTGCCAGATGATGGGACCGCCGTTGACAGGATAAACCACGCGGTTGTTGCCGGAGGTTTCCATGACTCTGCCAAGCACGGTGCCCGACTCCGAAAGCGAGAAATCTCGCAGCCAGGGATCGACGTTGAACTGATAAGGCTCGTTTCTGATGACCGTTTCCGTGGGCAGCGAGAACACCCGCAAGGTTCGATCGGTCAGATACTGCAAGTAGTAATCGGTGGCCATCGCGGCCAGGACGGTGCCGTCCGCGGACAGGCTCACCTTCGAGCTCGCGAAGTCGATCGTTCCTTCCAGCTGACGCGTCGCGCCGTCGAAGTACAAAATATCGCCTCGCGCGGTCGCTACCGCGATCCGCTGCGAATTGGCCGCTATCGACATCGCCGCGCCATACCCGAAATACCTGGTATTGCCCGGAGTGCCGTCGTTCGCAGAGAGAACTCCGAGGTCCGTTCCCAACAGCCACTCGCCACCGGCGCCGGTTGCATACGCGGTGTTGGCAATCAGCGGCGCGGTTCGATCCACCTTGGTCGGCGTCGTGCCCGACAAATCGATGATGCTCAAGTCGGGAACATGGAACCGGAGAATGGCGAGGGTGTTCCCGGAGGGGACGATAGCGTCCAGCGGCGCCACTGCAAACGTGGCATCGGGGGTAGCGCCCGGCCCGACCTCGTACATATACAAGCTGTTGGATGGCGCGATCCAGAACCAGCGCCCACTGCCGCCCAGCTTCGCGATCGAGGTGAATGTCTGAAGATCCCGCTGTACGCCAGCCGCGTCGTAGACCCACACCGTGTTGGAAACATTGGTGAAGAAATGACCGCCGTCGTCGAACCAGGAATGGAACGTTCCCGAATACGCACTGGTGGTCGAGGTGCCACTCGGCACCGCGATGACTTCCAGCTGATTCACCCCCGCGGCGCCGGCCGCGATTCGTAATTCCGCCGGAGCAGCGAACGCCTGGCCGGAAGCGTAGTTGCCGGGCAGTGAGAACAACGATGCACCGGTCCGCGTCCAGGCGGATGCCGAAGTTGCGTCGCCGGTCGCCAGGTAACTACCGTCCGAAGCGAGTTTCCACCAGCCTTCGGCAGCGGAAATGGTCGTCAGCACATGGCCATCGCTCGCGTCACGCAGCTCTACGACGGAACCGGCATGTACCGCGAGCGTCGAGCCGGCGAGGGCGACTCGAATGCTGCAAGGTGAGCTGTTGGTTGGGCAGGTCACGTTGCCTCGCGCCAGGTTCACCGCGGCGGCAGCATCCCAAAGCACCCAATGGCCCGAAGTATCGATGCTGAGGATGCGATTGCCCTCGCGGCGAACAGCTACGATGTGGGTGCTGTGACCGAGGTCCAGCAGCACGCCGGACTCGACTGCGATGGACAACTCGAATGTATGGGTGCCGCCGGAGTTGTGTGCCGTGATTGTGTAGGTCTCGGCCGCGCTGGGTGCCGAAGGCACGCCGCTGATGGAACCATCGGTGGTTTCGAAGTGCAGACCGGCGGGCAAGGCCCGATCTATGCTCCAGGTGCTTGCCAGCCCGCCGGTGTTGGTCGGCACGATGGTGGGCACGGGCACGCCCGTGGTGAACTTGTATGACGTGCTCCCGTAGCCGACGGCCGGCGGCGTATCGGTCACCGTCATGGTGATGCGAGCCATGGTTGAGCCGGCCGAATTGGATGCTGTCACCGTGTAGTCGGCCGATGGCGTTGGCGTCGTGGGCGTGCCGGAGATGGTGCCCGTCACGGCATCGATCGTCAGGCCGACTGGCAATGCGGGACTCACGGAGTACCCGGTCACAGTGCCGGTTACCGTGGGACTCATTGCCGTTATGGGTCGCGAGACACCGAAAGGTTGCGGCGGGGAATAACTCAGATTGCTGGGCGCGCTCACACTGACGCCCGACGGGGCGGCTCCGCCGCCGCTGCCACCACCACCGCCACAGCCGGCGATAGATAACATCGCCAGCACCGACCAAATTCGAACGCGCACGAATCCTCCTCGAACTTCCATTTGTTATGGCATGGCGATCCAGCGCCGAATTGTAGGCCGATTGGCGGCGCGGCGGTTACATGTTTCATCGCAATTGAATGGAATTTCGACAGTCAAGCGCGGCCAGGCCGCTCAAACAAGATTTATGTCGTGACGCTGCCATGCAGGGCGACAACGTGCTCAGGCGCTCCGCGGGTATCGGCAACAGGTCTTCATTGACAACCATTCGGTTGCAATTCAACTCGGCTGTAGATATATTGCAACCAGTAGGTTGTCAATGGAGCTCCAAGGCGATGCATATCATCGAACGACAGACCCTGTTGCGCGCCCCGCGCAGCCGAGTATGGAATGCGTTGACCGAGGTGAAGAAGTTCTGCCAATGGTTCGGCGTCGACTCGGCGGACGGCGAGTTCGCGCCGGGCGCGAAAGTGCATATGGGAGCGAGCGAGGAGCAGGGCGGCGCGTTCGACATCTTCGTCGAGCAGATGCAGCCCGAGCACTTGTTCTCGTGGCGCTGGCATCCAGGCGCGCACGACCCGTCACTGGACTATGCGAGGGAGCCGACGACGCTGGTCGTGTTCAAACTGGCGGAAGCGGAGGGCGGGACGCTGCTGACCATCACCGAATCCGGCTTCGACGCCATCTCGCTCGCGCGCCGCGCGAAAGTGTTCAGGCAGAATGGTCAAGGCTGGGACGATCAGCTCAAGAATCTGGAACGCTATGTCCACCAAGCGTCATGAACTCAAGCTCAAGGCGTCCGCGCCGATCTTCGCGGCGCTCGGCGATGAGACGCGGCTGCAACTGGTGATTTTCCTGTCCGCCGCCGGTCCATCATCGACCGCGACGCTGACCGCGAACGTCGATGTCACTCGCCAGGCCGTGGCGAAACACTTGCGAGTGATGAAGGAGGCCGGCCTGGTCAGCAGCGTCTATCAAGGCCGCGACAGCGTGTGGCAAATCGAGTCGTCGCAGCTGGCCGAGGCACAGCAGTGCATCGAATTGCTGACCGCCCGTTGGGATCAGGCGATCGACCGGCTGCGCACCATGGTCGAGGAGGACTGACCTCAGTCGTTCGTGTCGAAGTGCGTCGGCCAGTGCCCGTGCACCTGCATCACATCCAACTCGACCTGGCCGCTGGCCAGGTCGGCGGATTTCAGTTTGATGCGCATGAATTCCAGCGAGTCGCCGCGCTCGTGATAATAAAACACCGAGCTGCGATGCTCGTCGCGCGTGGCGCGAGGCACGACGAATTCGTTGAAGGCCATTTCGTGCACGAGCGGGCCGCAGCTGAGCTGCGCGCCGCTGAGCTCGACCACGATGTGAGCGGCTTCGAGATCGCTGCCGTCGATGAGATTCTTGCAGGTGATACGAAAGCGCGGCGGCAGCGCGGCCACGCTGGGAAGAACATCGACGAACTGACCGGCGCGAAGCCGGATCACCTTGCGGGTACGATCTACACGCTGGGCATCGGCGACGCGAACGGTCGGGGAGTCGCGATAAACGATGGGAGCGGGCGAACGGGCCGGCGCGCGGGTGGCAGTCGCGGGCAAGTGCTGGCGGCGCCAGTACAGGGCACCGACGATGAAGGCCGACAGGCCAATCACGAGCCAGAGTTGTTGCAACACGTATTCCATTTCACATCGCGGACACTAAAGGAGCGTCCTTGTCCTTGTTATCGACAGGTCGCGGTTGCAACTGATGTGACCGGGTTGGCAGGTCGAACAATCGCCGCGCGACTTCGTATGTCGCGGCAGTGTCCTGAGCAGGCCGCAAAAAATCGAGCAACTACGTCACAGCCTGTGACGCATGGACGTCACAGCACGCCGAGGGCGAGCCCGGCGGCCAAGGTCTGACCTAGCTCAACGCATCTCTGACGATCCGCCTCGCCCGGCTCGCCGATGACGACGAGCGGCTCGGCGCATTGTTTCCAGCGATAGCCGAGCGCGATTCGCTCGATGGACCTGACCGCGCCGGTGCCGTCGTTGCCGGCGCTGACGAAGATGGCATAGGGCAGGGCATCGACCCGACCCTGCGCCGGATAGAACGTGCGATCGAAAAAGTCCTTCACCGCGCCCGCCATGTAACCGAAGTGCTCGGGCGTGCCGATGAGCAATCCATGCGCCCACAGCAAATCCTCGAGGCCGGCTTCTAGCGCTGGCAAGGTGCGCAGCTCGACGTCTTCGCCCGCGTCGGCGACGCCTTGCTTCACCCACGCGACCATGGCGTGAGTACGGCCACCCGCGTGGCCTGCGTGGATCAGCAGTAGATGAGGTCGAGTTGACGACGGCATCGCGGAAGACATCTGCTAGAGTTCTGAGTCACCGTAACTCATTCACGGGAGTTCCGAATGTATACCGTTTCGCGACCGGTTCGGTCGCTGTCAGCGCTGATCATCTCAGCCGCGATGCTCACCGCGCTCGGCTGCAAACCCAAGGAGCCGAAGCCGGTGCCGGCGCCCGAGGCCAGTAGCCCGGTCAACGAGCAGCAGAAAACCGCCGCTTCGCAGATCGCCGCCGATTATCTGCGAGATCAGATAACGAAGATCTCGTCGGATGAGTTCGAGGGCCGCGCCCCCGCGACACCGGGCGACGTCAAAGCCCGTCAGTACATCGCGGACCAGTTGCAGCAGATCGGTTTCGCGCCGGGCGGCAGCGATGGCAGCTATCAACAGTCCTTCGACGTGGTCGGCATCACCGCCGAGATGCCCAAGCAATGGTCCTTCAAGAAGGGCGGCAAGAGCGTGTCGTTCAAATGGTGGGATCAATACATCGCCGGCAGCGGCGTGCAGTCCGAGAAGGGCTCGATCAAGAACGCCGAAGTAGTGTTCGTCGGCTACGGCATTCAGGCGCCCGAGTTCGGCTGGGACGATTTCAAGGGCCAGGATCTGAAAGGCAAAGTGCTGCTGATGTTGAACAACGATCCCGATTGGGATCAGCAGATGTTCGGCGGCGACACGCGTCTTTACTACGGCCGTTGGAGCTACAAGTACGAGAGCGCCGCGCGCCAGGGCGCAGCCGGCGCGATCATCATTCACACGACGCCGTCGGCGGGTTATCCGTTCCAGGTGGTGCAGAGCTCGTGGTCGGGCGAGCAGGTTGAATTGCCGGCCGGCAGCGAGCCGCGCATTCAAGTCAAAGGCTGGTTGACCGAGGAAGCCTCACGCGAGCTGGTGAAGCTCGCCGGGCAGGACCTGGATCAACTGGTGGCCTCGGCCAAATCCAAGGACTTCAAGCCGATGCCGCTCGGGGTCACGACCTCCCTGGACTTCAAGACCAAGTTGAATCGCTCCAGCACGGCGAATGTATACGGCGTATTGAAGGGCAGCGATCCGAAGCTCAGTGAAGAGTATGTGATCTACACCGCGCATCACGATCACCTCGGTGTCGGCGAGCCGGACGCCAACGGCGACAGGATCTTCAACGGCGCGCTGGACAACGCGTCCGGCGTGGCGCAGGTGCTCGCGATCGGAAAGGCTTTCAAGGCGATGCCGCAGCCGCCGAAGCGTTCCATCATGCTGTTGCTCGTGGCCGCCGAAGAGCAGGGCCTGTTGGGCTCGCAGTACTACGCCACGCATCCGACCGTGCCGCCCGGCAAGATCGCCGCGAATATCAACATCGATGGCGGCAACATCTTCGGCCGCGCCAAGGACATCGTGTTCGTCGGCAAGGGCAAGTCGACCATCGACGATTACGTGAATGCGATCGCCCAGATGCAGGGTCGCGTGGTGACGCCCGATCAATTCCCGGATCGCGGCTTCTTCTACCGTTCCGACCAATTCAACTTCGCGAAGATCGGCGTGCCCGCGTTGTATCTGGATGCCGGCACGGACTTCATCGGCAAACCCGCGGGCTGGGGCAAGGAGCAGCATGCGGAGTTCGAAGAGAAGCATTATCACCAGCAGTCGGATCAGATCTCGCCGAACTGGAATTACGACGGCATGATCGAAGACGCGCAGCTGCTGTTCTACGTCGGCGACAACATCGCGAACGCCGCGCCGGCGGATCTGCCGAAGTGGTTGCCGGGCGATGAGTTCGAAGCGGCGCGGAAGGCGTCGCAGGAGCAGCTCAGCAGCAAGGCCGACTGAACCATCGTTGAGAGATCGAAGCAGGGCTCATCGCCAGCTCGATGAGCCCTGTTTTTCAGTCTGAATCTTGAACCAGCCGGCTGTCGGTCCAGTTCTCGGGCCAGCGCTTCACCGGCATGTCGGTGATGGCCAGCCGGATCAGCTCGGCCATCGACGCTCTGGCCTGTTCCGTGTCTTTCGCCTTGATGGCCTCGAACACCCGCCAATGCTCGGGCAACGGGTCGCGCTCCAGTGCCTTCTCACGCTGTTTGTATTCCGTGAGTGCATGCACGGCCGCGGCCACGCCATTTGTCAGTGAAATGATGAAAGGATTGCGGGTCGCGCGCAGCAGCTCGGAGTGAAACTCCTTGTCGGCGACTCGGCCCGCTTCGACGTTTACGGTGTGCAGACTCATGCGTTCGAGCGCGTCCTGCATCACTGCGACGTTCTTCTCGCTCCGTCGCGCGGCAGCCAGGGCTGCCGCTTCAGGCTCGATGATCGTGCGCAACTCAAACAATCCTTGCAGCACTTCGAGCTCGGGCTCGCCCGCGAACACCCACGCGAGCACATCGGGATCCAACAAATGCCATTGCTCGACCGCACTTACCCGCGTGCCCGTACGCGTTCGGCTTTGCACGAGTCCTTTCGCTGCCAGCATGCGCACCGCTTCTCGATACGCGGAGCGAGACACTTTCAACTGTCCGCTCGCTTCGATCTCGCCGACCAGCACATGTCCCGGACGATAGCGGCCCGACACGATGCGCAGGCCCAGATCGCGCGCGATCGAGCTGTGCAGACGCAGCTCTTTGCGAGTGTTTCGCTCGCCGGCGGCGGCGGGTGGGTGCGGCTTGGTAACGGACATCGGCGCCTTCTGGTCGGTCGCGCATGCGACCGCCGGGATTGTCCGGGCATGTCGGCGGGACCACAAGAGAAGCCGGAACGAGCCCGCCGCGAGTTCGGCCGACGTAGCCTAAGTCGTTGCAATGGCAAGAATTTTTCCACGCCTTGACCCCGGGGCTGAAGCTTCTCCTTCCGCCTCTTGCGATCCCAATCTTGATTTGTCCGACATTTTGCAGATAGCATTTGTCTGAGAAATCAACTTCGGCCGTACTCATACGGCAGCTCTGGGGGGATAGCATCGTGGCGAAGCAAATAAGGATTCGTTCGGCGTCCGCTATGGCGGCGCTTTCTTTGTCGATGAGCGCGCTCGCTCAGCAAACAACCACCACGCAGACGACCGAACTCGAAGAAGTGATCGTCAGCGGCGTGCGCGAGAGCCTGGTGCAGGGCTTGGAAAACAAGCGCAATTCCACCCAGGTGGTGGAATCGATCGTCGCCGAGGACATCGGCAAGCTGCCGGATAACAACGTCGTCGAAGCTCTGCAGCGTATCGCCGGCATTCAAATCTCGAACCGCGCCGGTGGCGAGGCGGACGCGATCTACATCCGCGGCTTGAACGACACGACCACGACATGGAATGGCCGCAACGTATTCACGGCATCGCCACCGCCAGTGTCCGCCCGCGCGGTGGCATTGCAGGACATTCCCGCCAACCTCATCAGCAAGATCGACGTGTACAAGACCCGAGCCGCCGATCAGCTGGAGACCGGCCTGGCGGGTCAGGTCGATGTCTCGACCCGGCGGCCGTTCGATTTCGACGGCTTCGAGCTGTCCTTGAACGGACGTGTCACGACCCAGGAACAGCGTGACGACATCGATCCCAATCTCAGTCTGCTGGTGGCGAACACCTGGGAGGTGGGCGACGGCAAATTGGGTGTGATGGCGAACGCCAGTTATTCGCGGGTGCGCTATCGCGATCAAAGCGTGACCGCCGGCGCGCTGGTGCCATTCGCCACCGCGGACAATCCGCCGCATGGGCTGGCCTGCGACGGCAGCGGCGCGGCCGCCAACTGGACACCGCTCGAGCGAATCTTCAATGGCGACTGCCGCGTCCGTGAAGAACCGATTTGGCAGGCGGGTACCGATGCGGGTCTGTCGACCGCTCCCGGTTCCACGCTGACTTTCAACGGCGTCCAATATCCGTATGTACTGGGCCGCGATGCCTTGTTCGCCAGCGACCTGGAAGGCGATCGCAAGCGTCCCGCGACCACGATCGCCGTGCAATGGGCACCGAACGACTTCTCCGAGTACACCTTCGAAACCTTCTATCAAGGCTATCGCGAGGAGGTGTTCAACAATCTGCATTTCACGTTCGCGGATTGGTGGGGCTCGCTGGGGCCGAATCCGGCCGGCACGGTGACCTTCTATCCAGGCACGAACCTGATGAAGACCCGCACCGTCGGCAATCCGTTCGGCTTCAACAGTGGCGATGCCACCAAGAGCGACACGGACACGTTCGTGTATGCGATGAACGGCAAATGGCAGGTGGGCGAGAAGTTGTCGCTGTCGGCGGACGTGGCCCTGCAGGCCAGCGAATACAACACGCGCTTCATCGCGATCCGCACTGAGCGCGTGCCGGAGTCCATCACGCTCGATTTCAACGCGGGCAATGGCATTCCGTCGTGGCACTTCAACGATGACGCCGAACTGCTCGATCCATCGAGCTGGACCGTGGGCGCTTTGTATCAGAACCGCGGTCGTCAGAAGGGTGACGCGCAGACGCTGCAGTTCGACGGCGATTATCAGATCGGCGATGGACTGTTTCGCGTGCTCAGCTTCGGCGTGCGCTACGACGATCGTACCGCGGAGTCTTACAGCCCGCGGCCGACTTCGGAGCCGTTCCTCGGTCGGAACATGTCGACGCTGCCCTCGGGCATGATCACGTCCAATCGCGGATTCTTCGATGGCGAGGGTGACGTGCCGACGGCCTGGACCGTCGTCAACGGTTATTACCTGATGGATCATGCCGCCGAAGTGCGTGCGCTCTATGGCTTGCCGACGTCCGGTCCGCAGCTGAAACGCGCTTTCGAAGTGCAGGAGGCGACCGCCTCCGCATATCTGCAAACCGACATCGAGATCGGCAAGTTGCAAGGCCAGTTCGGCCTGCGCTACGTGGCCGTGGATACCGACATGGACTTCGCCAGCGTCATTACCGATCAGCGGTTTTCGGCGAGCAAGAGTGTCAGCGATCTGTTGCCGTCGGCGACGCTGCGGTACGCGGTGACCGACGACTTCACGCTGCGTTTCAATTACGGCGAGACGCTGCGTCGACCGGCGTTCTTCGATCTGAACAGCAACTTCACTCTGACCGGCGATCTCACCGGAGTCGGTTATGGCACGGGCAGCAGCGGCAACCCGGATCTCGAGCCGGCCAGCGCCAAAAACTACGACCTGACCGCGGAGTGGTATTTCGCGAAGGACAGCGCCGTCTACGGCACGTTGTTCCGTCGCGATCTGGATGGACTGGTGGTGCCGTTGACCGCGCGCATGACCATTCCGAACACCGGCCTGAACACCGACTCGTTCGTTATCACGCGACCGGTGAACGCTTCGGGCGGCAGACTGGAAGGCATCGAGCTCGGCTTCGTGTACTTCCCGGAGTATCTGCCGGGCTTCCTGAAGGGCCTCGGCCTGACCGGCAGCTTCACCAAGCTCGAATCGGATCAGACGATTCCGCTCACCAGCCCCGATGGCGATATCGTGGGCACCGAAGACGTGGACATCTTCGGTGTGTCGGATACTTCATACAACATCACCCTGGCATACGACCGCGCCGGTTTGGGAATGCGTCTGTCCTACGTGTGGCGTGACGATTTCCTGGATCGGAACGAAGCGCGCATCTTCGCCAACCCGGTCGGCATCCATCGTTCGGCCGAGGCGAGCCTGGATTTGCAGCTCTCGTATCAGGTGAGCGAGCAGCTGGCGCTGTCCTTCGACGCGGTGAACCTGACCGAAGAAATGCAGCAGGAATACTATGCATTCGGCCCCTACGGCGGCCCGTCCACCATGAACTTCGGCAACTTGCTGCTCAGTCGCTCGTTCGCGTTCGGCGTGCGTTATCGGCTGTAACAGCCTATCCGAGGAGCGGCGCCGTTCGCGCGCCGCTCCTTCTCGATCCCATCGCGCTAAGATCCTGCCCTTCGCGCCGCCCGTCCGGCGGCCGCCACGAGACAGGTAGGGTCATGCCATTCGATTCCAAACGTGTGAGCTCGCGTCTGGTCGTCGCGTTGGCGGCGTTGGTCGCAACGGTCGCCGCACCCGTTCAAGCCAAAACCATCAAGCCGCCCTTGCACGGCCAGAACTGGGTCGCCGTCACCGGCAAGCCGCTGGCCGCGACCGCGGGCGCGCGGATTTTCATGCAGGGAGGCAACGCGGTCGACGCGGCGTGCGCGATGATCGCCGCGACCTCCACGATGTGGGACGTGCTGAGCTGGGGCGGCGAAACTCAGGCGCTGATCTATAACCCGAACACTCGCAAAGTCATCGGCGTGAATGCGCTCGGGGTCGCGCCGACCCGCGCGCCGCCGGAGTTATATAGCTCCAAAGGTTATGACTATCCGCCCGAGTTCGGCCCGCTCGCCGCCGTTACGCCGGGCACACCGGGCGGCATCATGGTGATGCTCGCGGAGTACGGCAAACTCAGCCTCGCCGACGTGCTCGCGCCCGCCATCGAAATGGCCGACGGTTATCCCATCGAAGCCCAGACCGCCGACCTGATCGAAAAATGGAAGGATGAACTGCGCAAGTGGCCGGAGTCCCGCCGCACGTTCCTGGTTCACGAAGGCAAGGATGGCAAACCGCTGCCGGGGTTCTCACGCGTCGGCCCGGAGCCGGGCGAAATCTTCCGCCAACCGGATCTGGCGGCGACCTTGCGCAAGCTGGTCGACAGCGAAGCCAAGGCACGCAAGGCCGGCAAGAATCGTAAGCAGGCCATCATGGCCGCCTACGATCGTTTTTATAAAGGTGACATCGCGAAGGAATATGCGCGGGGCTCGCAAGAGCTCGGTGGCCTGCACACACCCGAAGATCTCGCCAACTGGCAGGTGTATCTGGAAGAGCCGGTGAGCACGAACTACAAGGGCATCGAGGTCTACAAGCTCACCCATTGGGTGCAGGGCCCGTCGATGTTACAGGCCCTGAACATCCTCGAGAACTTCGATCTCAAGGCGATGGGATACAACAGCGCTCGTTACATTCACACGCTGTATCAAAGCATGAGCCTGGCGTTCGCCGATCGCGATTTCTATTACGGCGACTCGCGCTTCCCGCCCGAGGAGCCCATCAAAGGACTGTTGTCGAAGGACTATGCGCGCGAGCGCGCCAGGCTGATCAAGGAGGATCGCAACGATCCGGATATCCGCCCCGGCGACCCGTATCCGTTCCAGGGCGCGACCAATCCGTTCAAGGCGCAACTGGATGCCTGGCGCACGGTGAAACCCGGCAAGGACAAGTCGAAACCGAATCAGTGGAGCCCGACCGCGCTGGCCGAATTCGATCGCACCTTCCGACTCGGCACGACCAGTGTCGAGGCTGTCGATAAGGAAGGTTGGGTGGTTTCCGTCACGCCGAGCGGCGGCTGGCTGCCGGCGACCATCGCGGGCAAGACCGGCATCGGCATGAGCCAGCGCATGCAAAGCTTCGTGCTCGATCCGAACGACAATCCTTTCAACGTCGTCGCACCTGGAAAGCGGCCGCGCGCGACATTGACGCCGTCGATGGCACTCAAGGACGGCAAGCCGTATCTCGCTTTCGCCGTGCAGGGCGGCGATACGCAGGAACAGAACCTGCTGCAATTCTTCTTGAACGTGGTCGAGTTCGGCATGACGCCGCAGGAAGCAGCCGAAGGCGCCAACATCACGACCTATCAGCTGCGCGATTCGTTCGGCGCTCACGAATCCATTCCCGGGCGCCTGACGCTGGCCGAGTCGGTGCCCGATTGGGTTCGCAACGAGCTGACCAAGAAAGGATACAAGCTGGAATTTTCGCCGAACAATTCCGGGCCCATCACCGCTATTCAGATCGATGCGAAGCACGGCACGTTCTGGGGCGCGGCCGCGTATCACGGCGAGGATTACGGCATCGCCTGGTAACTTTCGAAGCCGCGGCCCGCTGTTGAGGTGGGCCGCGGCAGCCCTCGCCGTGGGAGGAATCGTTCATGAGTGCATCGTCAGCCCATCGCCCGATCCTCGAAGATGAAACGCTGGTCGCCTTCGAAAACGGCACGCTCGATCCGGCCCGATTCAACCATCGCACGCACCTGTCGATGGCCTGGCGCTATTTGCAGCGAGACGGCTTCCCCGAAGGCGCGCTGCAGTTTCGGCGCCATTTGCAGAGCTACGTTGCCAAGGTCGGCGCGCAGGACAAATATCACGAGACCATCACCTGGGCGTACCTGGTGCTGCTGAACGAGGAGCGCTGCCTGCGATCGCCGGCCGGTGAATCGTTCGATGCGATGATTCAGCGGCGGCCGGATCTGCTGGATCATCGCAACGGTCCGATCGCGCGCTGCTACAGCAAGGCGCAGCTCGAATCGCCCGAGGCGCGTCGCGTGTTCATGCTGCCCGCTGCTGAGAGAGGTGGGCCATGAGCTCATTCGTCGGCGCCGTCGATCAAGGCACCACCAGCTCGCGCTTCATCGTGTTCGATCAGGCCGGCAACATTGTTGCCAGCGCTCAGCTGGAACATCCGCAGATCTTTCCGCAGCCCGGCTGGGTCGAGCATTCGCCGGTCGATATCGCGCGCAATACCGATGCGGTGATTGCAGAAGCGTTGCGATCCGCGAAGCTCACTGCCAAAGACATCGTCGCCATCGGAATCACCAATCAGCGCGAGACGACGATGATCTGGGATCGTCGCACCGGTGCGCCGTTACACAATGCATTGGTATGGCAGGACACGCGCGTCGATCCGCTGGTCGCGTACTTCTCGGCGCAAGGAGGCAAGGACCGTTTCCGTGCAATCACCGGGTTGCCGCTCGCCAGCTATTTCAGCGCCCTCAAGTTGAAGTGGCTGCTGGATCACGTGCCGAACGCGCGAGCGCTCGCCGACGCCGGGCATCTGTTGTTCGGCACGATGGACACGTGGGTGCTGTGGAATCTGACCGGCGGCACGAACGGCGGACTGCATCTCACCGATGTGACAAATGCAAGTCGTACGCAGCTGATGCGGTTGGATTCGCTGCAATGGGATGATGAGCTGCTGCGAACGTTCTCGATTCCGCGCAGCGTGTTGCCGACGATCACGTCCTCGAGTGAAGTTTACGGCCAGGTCGCCGATGGACCGCTCAAAGGCGTGCCCATCGCGGGCATTCTGGGCGATCAGCAGGCGGCGCTGGTCGGGCAGACCTGTTTCGAGCCGGGCGAAGCCAAGAACACCTACGGCACCGGCTGCTTCCTGCTGATGAACACCGGGCACAAGCCGGTGTCGTCGGCGGCCGGTCTCGTGACCACCGTCGCATATCGGTTTGGCAGAAATCCCGCATGCTTTGCGTTAGAAGGATCGATCGCGATCTCCGGCGCGCTCGTGCAGTGGCTGCGCGACAACCTGGGTCTGATCCGCGATAGCGGGGAGATCGAAGCGCTCGCGGCCAGCGTCGCGGATAACGGTGACGTTTATATCGTGCCGGCGTTCTCGGGGTTGTATGCGCCGTATTGGAAGGACCATGCGCGCGGTGTGATTACAGGTCTCACTCGTTACGCCAATCGCGGGCACATTGCTCGCGCGGCGCTCGAAGCGACGGCTTATCAAACGCGCGACGTGGTCGCGGCGATGGAGCAGGACTCCCGCATCCGATTGCAGGAGCTGCGTGTGGATGGCGGCATGGTCGTGAACGAGCTGTTGATGCAGTTCCAATCGGACATTCTGGACGTGAAAGTCGTGCGACCGAAGGTGACGGAGACGACCGCGCTCGGCGCAGCGTATGCCGCGGGACTCGCGACGGGTTATTGGAAAAGCACCGAGGATCTACGTCGCAACTGGGGCGTCTCGCACACGTGGCAGCCGCGCATGCGTAAGGAAGATCGCGGCCATTTGTATTCGTCCTGGCAGAAAGCGGTGACGCGTTCGTTCAACTGGGTGGAGTGACATGTCGGCGGCCGAGCTTCCCATCTGGACGGCGGAAGAGCGCGAAAGTTTCTTTGCGGCCATCGCGCGACATCGTCGCGCGGCGTGGCAGGTGAGCGCGGTCGCCGCGGTTTGTATCGCGATCCTCGCGTTCGTCGTCGCGACGCTCACGTCGCCGCTGTTCTATGCCGTGATCGGACTGCTGCTCGATGTGATCAATCTCGTCGTTCCCATGCCGGATCTGCTCGGCCGCGTGATGGACACGTTGAACTTCGTCAGCGACAACTTCGAGAGTCTGCACGCCAGCGACTGGTTACGTATCGCGCTGATTGCAGCGCTGCCCGGCCTGATTGCCGTGCTGATCGTGCTGCTGACGTTGCGACGTATCGTGCGAGAGGCGGAAGCGAGTGGCGTGCAAGAACTGGCGTTGCGCGCGCCGGACCCAGCAGTGCTCGCCGAACAGCGTGTTGCGAACGTGGTTGCCGAGATGGCTATTGCCGCCAATATCAAGATGCCGAAGGTGGCCATCATCGACGCGCCCGCTGTCAACGCTGCGGTGTACGGGCCTGACGATGAAACGGTCACTGTGCTGGTTTCCACCGGCTTGCTGGAAAAGCTGGATCGCGCGCGCATGCAGGCGGTCGCGGGGCATCTCATCGGGCTCATTGCCAACGGCGACGTCGTGCAGGGCATGCGCGTCGCGCAGACGTTGAGTTTGTTTGGTTTCGTTGCCCGGCTCAGTGACGGCATCGTCGATCCGCCCGCCTGGTCGCGCCTGTGGCAAACACTCCGCGAAGCTCTGAAACCCGGCGCGTCGAGCGCGGACTCGCGGCTGATTCTGGAGCTGACCAATCCTTTCGGTAACGCTCAGAGCTCGCGTCCTGCCGGCGGCAACGCTTCCAACAAGCTGACCTGGCGCGAATGGATTCGCATGCCACTTTATGGGCCCATTGTGATCAGCGGTTTCTTCGGTGGCCTGGTCAGCAGCTTCATGCTCGAACCGTTGCTCGCCCTGATCTGGCGTCGTCGCAAATATCTCGCCGACGCCATCGCTGTCCAGCTCACTCGCGACCCCCAAGCTTTGAGCAACGCTCTCGGCGAGCTCGGCAACGGCAGCGGCTTCCCCGCCTGGTGCTCTCACATGCTCGTCGCCGGCCACGCCGGTCGCGGCGGCTTGCTCAGCGGCTCGAGCGTTCCCATGTATCCCGCCCATGACAAACGCCTCAAAGCGCTCGCGCGCATGGGTGCGAGCGTCGTTCTCTCTCCTCCCCCTCGCATGCCTTTGTGGGTCCAACTTCTGATCGCCATCGGCGGCGCAGTTGTTGTTTCTCTCATGAGCGTGGCGATTTATTTGCTGGTGATGGTCTCGATCGCGCTGTCCGGCCTGTTCACCATGCTGCCGACGGTCATTTTGCACGCCATCCTGCGTTGATTTGCGCAAAGTTCCGACCTGACGCGGCCTGAATGTGTCCGCGGCCAAACGCGCGGCAGTTGCCGCGGAGTGTCAAGGTCAGGTGAGCTGGACATTCAAACGAAGGGCTTCCTACCATGTCCGCGAGCGGGTCGAAGTTCAGATCCGCGGGCACCGGGCAGGCGGACGACATCCATGGGAAGCAAACCAGTTCCTACACGTCTCAAGCGTGAGCCGCTGTATGAAGCGGTATGGGAGCTTCGCTTCCACTCCAAACAGCCTGTGTTCGAACTTTTGACAGGAACAATTTTCAGTGAATCCAACAGGCGCAACTGGGGGCTGAGGAAGATCTCGCATCTACCGGCTTCCAATGTGCCGCCGACGCTGCGTCGCAGCGACGGCAATCTTCGATATCTACCGGTCATCAGACTCGATGGGTCGCCGATCAGTATTTCGATCGGCGAGCACGTCATCGCCATGAGCTGTGTGCGCCCTTATATCGGGTGGCGAATGTTTGGTACTCGGATACTGGAGCTTGCGTCAGTGGTGCGCGAGACGGGTTTGGTGGACCGTCCGGAGCGCTTCTCACTCAAGTACCTCGATATCATCGAAGGTGCCGCCGACCTGGGCATGTTATCGGTCGCTGTATCCATCGCAGGCAGGCAACTGCGCTCGGAGCCGTTGCAAGTACGAACTGAACTGAGGGTGCAAG
>JAEWAF010000122.1 GCA_023391815.1 Pseudomonadota bacterium | reverse complement strand
ACTGGGGCCCGCCGAAACGTTTCGGCGCGCCCTCGGAGATCACGCGTATCAGGCTAATCGCAGATAACTAGGGGCCGCCCAGGTTACAAGGATGTACCCCCGCCGCCATCGGCGGCGGCGAGAGCGCAAAAAGTCGCGTCTTTTCCCGACTCGCAGGAGGGTCGTGGCAGGATGCCCGACCCATCGTCATTGAGTCGACTGTCGAATGATCAGTTTCGCCGGGATGGTGTGACTCTGCACCGGCTCGTCTTGAATCAGCGCGAGCAGGCTCTCGACCAGGAACGTGGCCGCGGCCTTTGTGTCTTGTTGCACGGTCGTGAGGCTGGGATTGGTGAAGCTCGCGATGGGAATATCGTCGAATCCAGCGACCGCCACCTCCTGCGGCACGCGGATTTTCCGATCGATCAGCGCGCGCATCGCTCCGATCGCGATCAGATCGCTCGCACAAAACAACGCATCGAATGTCACGCCGCGCTCGATGAGCGCATTCGCCGCTTCGTAGCCGGAGCGCTCGGTCGTGAACGCGTCGATCTGCAATTCCGGTCGTACCGGCAGGCCCGCATCGCGCAGCGAGTCCGAATGGCCTTTGTATCTTTCCAGAAACTCCGGGTAATGCTCCGACGCATGCCCGACGAACGCGATGTTTCGTCGACCTCGTTCGAGCAGATGGCGCGTCATGTCGCGGCCGCCTTGAAAGTTGTCGCAGCCGATGGTGACGCCGGGCTGGCCGGGCAGCACCGTGCCCCAGCGAACGAAATGGGTGCCCTGCTCGAGGAGCAGCTCCAGCCGCGAAACGTATTCGAGATAGTCGCCGTAGCCGAGCAGGATCAGGCCGTCGGCCTTCTTGCTGTCCTCGTACTCGACGTGCCAGTTGCTGGACAGCTGTTGGAACGAGATCAGCAGATCGTACCCCTGCACGGCGCAGGCGCGAGTCAGTGAGCCGAGCATGGACAGGAAGAAGGGATTGATCAGCGAGTCGTCCTGCGTCGGGTCTTCGAAAAACAGCAGCGCCAGCGTGCCGGACTGCTGATTGCGCAAATTGGATGCGTTCTTGTCGACCTTGTAATTCAGCTCGTGGGCGATCTGCAGGATGCGCTGGCGAGTCTGCTCATTGACCGTCGGGCTGCCCCGCAGAGCGCGCGATACAGTCGGCTGCGAGACGCCGGCCCGATAGGCAATGTCGAACGACGTGGCTTTACCTTTTCCGCGCATCAGGCTCCCCCGTGCCTGCTGAACAGGGGAGGATCCTACCACCGGCGCTCAGTGCGCGGTTTTTCCGCCGATCCAGGTCTCGAGCACGTTGACGCTTTCGTCCACCAGCACCAGGTCGGCCCGATACCCCGGCTCGATGCGCCCGAGCCCGCGCTCCAGGCCGAGGAAAGTGGCGGGATACAGGCTCGCCATGCGCGCGGCGTGGGGGAGATCCACGTCGAGCATTTCCAAGGAGTTGCGGACCGCGGTCGCCATGTCGATATCGGAGCCGGCCAGGCGGCCCTGCTCGTCCACCAGCATGTTGTCGTAGACCGAGATGGGGCGGCCTTGCAGGCGGAAAGTCTTGTTGGGCGCGCCGACGGTCGGCATGGCGTCGGTGACGAGCATGAAACGGTCGCGTCGCTTACTGCGCATGGCGATCTTCAACACGACTGGCGCGACGTGATGACCATCGACGATGATGCCGCACCAGCTGTTGTCATCGTCCAGGGCGGTACCGACCGCGCCCGGCTCGCGACCGGTGAGCTGCGACATCGCGTTGAAAAGATGCGTGAAGCCAGTCACTCCATGATCGAGCGCGGTGCGGATTTCGGCGTAACTGCCATTCGTATGACCGGCCGAGACGATGACGCCCGCGTTCGCGAGCTTGCGAATGATGTCCGGGGTCGTGCGCTCGGGGGCGAGCGTGACGAGCGTCTTGCCGCCCTTCAGAGAGGTCAGTAGCCCGAGTGCATCTTCGTTCAGCCAGCGCAGCTTGGTCTCGTCGTGCACGCCCTTGCGGGCCGCATTCAGAAACGGGCCTTCAATGTGAATGCCCAGCACACCGGGCACGCCGGCTTCGATTGCATCCTGGGCGGCTTTCAGCGCGCGCGAGACGACATGGAGATCGTCGCTGATCAGCGTGGGAAGAAATCCGGTCGTGCCGAAGCGGCGATGCGCGCGACCGATCTCTCGAATCGACTCGACGCTCGGGTCGTCGTTGAACAGCACGCCGCCACCGCCATTGACCTGCACGTCGATGAAGCCGGGGAGCAGTGTCTGGCCGTGCAGGTCGTAAGTTGTGTCCGCGCTCCAGTTGGAGTCGCGCGGCACGACACTCTCGATGCGCGTTCCTTCGATCAGCACGACTTGATTCTCGGCCCACCCCGAGTCGCGCAGCAGGCGGCCATTGACCAGCGCGAGCGTCATTACAGCGTCTCGGTCACTTTGTTGAGATGCGGAGGCTGATCGGGATCGAAGCCGCGCGCGGGGGCGAGCGCTGCGATCATTCGATAGAAACTCTGCACCATGAGCAGCGGCTCGATCGCCGCGTGGGAAGAAATCGTCGGTAGCGGAATCGAGTTCGTCACTCGCGGCCCGGCAAGAAGCACGTCCGCGCCGCGAGCGACGAAGTCGGCCGCGAGCTTCTCGATGCCACCACGGCTCTCATCGTTCTGCGACAGCATCAACACCGGAAAGCCGCGGCCCACCAGTGCCATCGGACCATGTTTCACTTCGGCCGCGCTGAACGCTTCGGCGTGCAGGCCACATGTTTCTTTGAACTTCAACGCCGCCTCTTGCGCGACGCCGAGCCCGTAACCGCGCCCGACAACGAACAAGTTGTTCGCGCGCTGGAGCACCGGCACTGCCGCGCTCCAGTCGAGCTGCCATGCTTGTTCGAGCTGATCCGGCGCGCGCATCAGCGAGTTGATCAACGTTTGATCCGACGTCCAGCACGCGACCAAATGAACGATGGCGCTGAGGGAGGCGATGTAAGACTTCGTCGCGGCGACACTGGTCTCCGGTCCGGCACTGAGCGGAATCGTGTGATGGGCCATCTGCGCAAGCGGCGACGCCGGCGAATTGCATAGAGCAATGACGCACGCGCCGTTGCGCTTGGCGTTGTCGGCGGAGGCGAGCAGGTCCGGGCTCTTGCCTGACTGTGAGATCACAATGAACACCACGCCGCGCATGTCGGGTTGTGCGTCGTACAGCGAGCTCATCGATGGCGCTGCCGACGTGGTCAGCAGCTTGGTGTGCGACTCGATCAAATACTTTGCGAACGTCGCCGCATGGTCCGAGCTGCCGCGTGCGCAGGTCACCACTGCGCGTGGGCTCATCTCTCTCAGCAGCGCGCCGATCCGGCGCACATCGACGGCATTGCTCTCCAGCTGGGCGCGCACCACTCTCGGCGCCTGGCCGGCTTCACTGAACATGCGGCTATCCGTACCCGTGGTCATGACGATGCGCTGAGCTCCGCGACGAAATCGTAGATCTCACCTCGATAGAACGATTGTGAGAATTCGACGGCCCGGCCGTCCTTGAGAAAGCCGACGCGCTCGACCAGCAGGCCGGCGTCTTTCTCTTGAGCTTTCAACAATTGCGCCTGTTCGGCGGTAAGCAAGACTGCGCGCAACCGCTGCAAGGCGCGCACAGGGCGATTGCCGGTGCGTTCCAAAGCCTCGTACAACGATGTTTCTACCGACTCGACCGACGGCAGGCAGTCGGCCAGCACCGTCGCATATTCGATCGCCATCGGCGCGTCGTCCGCGTAACGAATTCGGCTGAAGCGATACACCGGCGTGCCGGGGCTGGAACGCAGAGTGAGCGATTCGCCTGGAGTCACCGTGCCGGCCGCGCGATCGAGCCAGACACTACGGGGCTTGCGGCCGCGGGCGCGCATGTCTTCGGAGAACGAGGTCAGCTTGGCGAAATTCTTCTCGACCCGATTGGTGACGAACGTGCCCGAGCCTTGCTTGCGGATCAGCAAGCCTTCTTCAACCAGTCCATCGATGGCCTTGCGCACGGTGATGCGCGAGACATTGAGCTCGTCGGCGAGATCGCGCTCGGGCGGCAACGCGTCGTCGGCGCCAAGGACGCGGTTTTCAATGGCGAGCCGCAGCTTGCGCTGTAGCTGCTGATACAGCGGCAAGGTGCTCGCTTCATCGAGCGGCTGCAGTTGCTCGGAGAGTGGCGTCAAAACCGAAGCTCCTCGGACGTGAAAACGGGCTGTCGTGGTGCAGGGACGAGATGTGAAGATGCCATTGGAATATTACCAATGCAATACCAATGGTGGAGTGGTCTGGTCGGTAACAGCATATAAACTACTGAAATTCAGTGATAAATCAGAAATAAAAACTAATGGTACTAACGGGGCTTGGCTTTTTGATCGGAGTGGTACTATATTGGACCCATATTGGTCTGATCAAAACACAACCACGGCAAGGGGTAGGGAGCGTATGAGCAAGAGAAGCACGACTCTGATCGGTGCCGCCGTCACGCTGGCATTGTTCCAGCAGACCGCCGGCGCGCAAACGCAGTCGACCGATCGCAACGAAGTCGAGGAGGTTGTAGTCACCGGTATTCGCGGCAGCTTGCGCGAATCGGTGGAGACCAAGCGCGAGGCGACCGCCATCGTCGACGTGATCTCCTCCGAGGACATGGGCAAGTTCCCCGACAAGAACGCGGCCGAATCGTTGTCGCACGTCCCCGGCGTCAACATCGATCGCCAGTACGGCCAGGGCGAGCGCGTCAGTATCCGTGGCACCGATCCGGCGTTGAACCGCACGCTGCTGAACGGGCAAACGGTCGCATCCGCCGACTGGTTCATCCTCGATTCGCCGGGCCGCACCTTCAACTACACGCTGCTCGCGCCGGAGATCGTGTCGAGCCTCGAAGTTTATAAGAGCCCCGAGGCGCGCATCGACGAGGGCAGCATCGGCGGCACGGTCATTCTGAACACGCATCGGCCGCTCAGTCTGCCCGCGAACACGCTCCGCACGTCGCTCGACTACGCGTACAACGATCGATCCAAAGAGGGGAAGCCGAACTATTCCGCGCTCTTCAGCTGGAAGAACGATGCCGACACCCTCGGCGTGATCGTCACGGGTTTGCAGTCCGAAGAGGAACTCGAGCGCCACGGCGTCGAGCTCTTCAGCTATCCGTCGGCGAGCGGCCTTCCGGCCAGCGTCGTGGCGGATCGTTCCGCGGTATTTCCCAACGCGATCAATGCGGCGTTGTTCCAGCAGAACCGCAAGCGCACCAGCGGGACGCTCGGCTTGCAACTGAAGCCGAGCGACAACTTCGAATTGAACCTGACCGGCTTGTACGTCAAGGCGGAATACGACAACTACAACCAGAGCCGCTACGCCTTCTTCGGTCACGGCGACTCGCGGCCGAACCTGACCCGCGCCACCGTGACCAATGGCGTGGTCACCTCCGGCAGTTTCTCGAACGGCATCACCTATCTGGACGCGATCTCCCGGCGCTCGGAAGTGGAGACAAACGCCATCGACCTCAAGGCCGACTGGCGCGGCGATGGCTGGTCCAGCAGTGCCAGCATCGGCACGACCGAAGCCGACGGCGGTACCCAGCAACAATACTTCCTGGAATACTTCGGCCGTGGCGGCTTCAGCTACGACATTGGCAAGGAGCGCGCCGAGGTCAATTTCGCCAACGATCCGACCAACGCCGCCAACATGCCGGGGATCGAGTTCGGCCAGTCGCGTCAGCAGCCGACGCATGACGAAGAGCAGTATGCGCAGGTCGATTTCACGCGCGACCTGTCGTGGGGCCCGATCAATCAGTGGCTGTTCGGCGCCAAGTATCGCGAACACAAGACGAACCAGGAGTCGCGCCTGGGAAACATCGCCGCGTCCGCGCTTACCGGCAGAGGTCTGTCCGGCTTCGCCGGCGGTGTGACTCCGGGAAACATGCTGGACGGCGTGGATGTGAGCGGCGGCATGGAGAACTGGAGGACCGCGGATCGCAATGCTCTGGAGAGCTTTGTCCGGGGCGCCCCGTTGGGCAACCCTCTGCGAGGCGGAGAGCCCCTGGCGCCGGGCCAGCTGGCGGACTTCCCCTATGCCATGTTCAACGTGGAAGAGGAAATCACCAGCGCCTACACCCAATTCAACTTCACCGGTCAGGCGTTCCGAGGCAATCTCGGCTTGCGCTATGTGATGACCGATCAGTTGAGCAAGGGCTTCGACGCCGTGGGCGTGGGCATCTTCGCCCCGAATTCGCTGTCGAAGGACTACAACGACTTCCTGCCGAGCTTCAACTTCGCCATGGACGTGGCGGACGACGTGGTGGTTCGCTTGTCGGCGTCACGCTCCCTCGCGCGCGCCAACTTCGCCGACCTGGCCTCGGTCGTGGAGCTGAACAATACGTTGCACTCCGGCCGCGGTGGCAATCCGAATCTGGATCCGTATCGAGCCAGCAACTTCGACCTGTCCGCCGAATGGTATCTGGGCAATGAAGGCCTGCTGGCGGTGACGCTGTTCTACAAGGACATTCGTTCGTTCATCATCGGCCGCACCGCGCTGGAGCAACAGCTCAATACCGACACCGGCCGGATCGAGACCTTCGAAGTCACGCGTCCGACCAATGGTTCGGGCGGCGAAATCCAGGGCTCGGAGCTGACCTATCAGACCAGCCTGTGGGGCAGCTTCGGTCTGCAGGCCAACTACACCTATGCGGACGGCACGACGGATTCGGGCTTGCAGCTGCCCTTCAGCTCCAAGCACACGATCAATCTCACGCCGTACTTCGACAACGGCACCATCAACGCCCGCCTGACCTACGGCTGGCGCTCGAAGTACTTCCGCGAGCTTGGCCGCAACGGTGTGGCGATCACCACGGACGAGTATGCTCAGCTCGACGCGGCGTTCGGCTGGCGTCTGACCGACAACATCGAGTTGACGGCGCAGATCCTGAACATGCTGGACGAGACCCACTACGAGTACGCGGGTCGAGAGAGTCAGCCTCTGAATATGTATCAGAACGGCCGCCGGTACTTCGCCGGTGTGCGCTTCTCTCTCTGATCGCCGATGAGACCGGGGCCGCGGATTGAAACATCCGCGGCCCTGATCCAAAGTCTTGTCAGGGCAGCGGCCTCTTCGCAGAGCCGTCGGGAACTCGCGCATGAAAAAAACAACGATGACTGTTGCATATCACGCTGTGGTGGGCGTGTTCGCCGCTGCGCTGCTCGCTGGCTGTGCCGGCAAAGCGCCGCCTCCGGCCCCGGTGGCAACCGCGCCGATTTCCGTGATCCCGGCGCCTCGCAAAGTCGAAGCTGGCAATGGCGTGTTCGTCGTTAGAGAGACGACTCGGCTCGAGTTTGGCGACGGCGTCGAAGGCGAGCGTCTCGGGGGCTATCTCACCGATCTGTTTCAAAAGACGTACGGCATCGGCTTGGGCCAGAGCGGCAACGTCCCTGGCGCCAATGTCATTCGTTTCGAGCTCACGGCCGGCGGGAGCGCGGCTGGCGCCGAAGGCTATTCGCTCACTTCATCCCCCGGGCGAATCGTCATCTCCGCCAGCGACTCCCGCGGCCTTTTCTATGGCGCCGTGACCTTGTGGCAGCTATTGTCGAAACAGCAGGACGGCTTCGTCATTCCTGTCGTCAGTATCGAAGACTCACCGCGTTTCGGTTGGCGTGGGCTGATGTTGGACTCGGCGCGGCACTATCAACCGCCGGAGTTCATTCGCAAGTTCATCGATGTGATGGCGCTGCATAAGTTGAATGTGCTGCATTGGCATCTCACCGACGACCAGGCGTGGCGCCTGGAGATCAAGAAATATCCGCGGCTCACCGAAGTGGGCGCGTGGCGTGTGCCCGCCGGGGCCGCGGCCGCCGCCGATATCGATCCGGCCACCGGTAAGTCGCGCTTGTATGGCGGTTTCTATTCGCAGGAGGATGTGCGGGACATCGTGGCTTATGCGATGTCCCGCAACATCTCCATCGTGCCCGAGATCGACATGCCGGGTCATGCCAGCGCCGCGATCGCGGCCTATCCGAAGCTCGGAGTGAGCGATCGATCTTCGCCCAACGTGCCGGCCGATTGGGGCGTGTATCCGAATCTGTTCAATGCCGAGGAATCGACCTTCCAATTTCTCGAGGACGTGCTCGCCGAAGTGGTTACGCTGTTTCCGGGCCAGTACATCCATGTCGGTGGCGATGAGGCAGTCAAGGATCAGTGGCAGGCATCGCGTCGCGTGCAGGCTCGCATGCGCGAGCTCGGGGCGAAGGACGAACACGAGATGCAGAGCTACTTCATCCGGCGCATGGAGAAGTTCCTGACCGCGAAGGGACGGCGCTTGATCGGATGGGATGAGATTCTCGAGGGCGGCCTGGCGCCGAATGCCACCGTGATGTCGTGGCGTGGCATCGATGGCGCGGTCGCCGCCGCCGCCGCGGGGCACGATACGATCTTGTCGCCGCAGCCCACGCTTTATTTCGATCGCCGACCTTTCGATACGCCGGCTCTGACGGGTCGCGTGGAGGTCTCGACCTTGGAAAGCGTGTATGCGTTCGATCCGGCGCCGTCGGCCATCAGCGAGGCACAACGAAAACATATCCTCGGCGTCCAGGCGAACATCTTCACGGAGCACATGCGTACGCTGGATCGAGTCGAGTCCATGACGTTTCCGCGTGCGGCGGCCATCGCCGAGGTCGGTTGGTCATCTACGAAAGATTGGGCAGGATTCTCCGAGCGCCTGCCGGCGCAGTTGGAACGTTACAAGGTACTCGACGTTCGCCTCGCCGAAGCGCCGCTGCCGCGACCGATGGATCCGTTCCGCCGTACCAATCATGAGATGGCTTTGTGCACGGACAAGATCGCACTGGCGCTGGAAGACGATGGCCCGGTGGGAGGCGATCGCGCCATCTTCAAGGTCGACATCATGAACCCGTGCTGGCTGTTCAAGGGTGCGGATCTTTCCAAGGCCAACACGTTGGTGGCCTCGGTCGGCCAGGTGCCGTTCAACTTTCAGATCGGCGATGCGGTGAAGGAAATCCCTTTGCCATCGCCGGCGTCGCCGGCCGGCGAGTTGGAGGTACGCGTCGACGATTGCCAGGGTGAACGCATCGCCGTGCTGCCGCTGGCGCCGGCGGTCGGGAATTTCGCAGTGACGACGTTGCCGGCGGCGCGCGTCAAGCCGCGTGAAGGCTTGCATGATCTGTGTCTCACGTTCACCCGGAAGAGTCTCGATCCGATCTGGGTGATCGATTCCATCGAATTGCAGTCCAACACCGCCGCGGGGACGGAATGAGCGATGCTCTGAAACTGCTGAAGCTGCATTCGCCGCTGCGCGGCTGGTGCGCGTCGCTCGATGAAACGCCGGATGAGGTCTTCGCGCAACGGTTCCTGGGCGATGGCGTGGCCATCGATCCCACTGGCGATACGTTGCATGCGCCTTGCGATGGCGAGATCGTCTCGGTCGCGGCCACGAAACATGCGGTTGCTCTGCGGGCGGAGAACGGCGCGGAGATCTTGTTACATGTCGGCATCGATACGGTTGCGCTGAGCGGTGAGGGATTCGATGCGCTCGTTCGGCCCGGCGCGTGGGTGAGTCGCGGCCAGCCGTTGTTGAAGTTCGATCTGGACGTGCTGGCCCGCCGTGCCAAGAGTTTGATCACGCCGATGCTCATTACGAATGGTGACCGATTCGCGGTCGCCAATGCGTGCGTGGGATTGGCGGTCGAGGTTGGCGATGCATTGTTCGATGTGGCGGCCGGCGGATCGGCTGATGCCGCGGCGTCGAAGGACAGCGCGCAGGAACAAACATTGAATTTTGTCGTACCGCTCGCGCATGGAATCCATGCACGGCCGGCCGCCTTGATTGCCAACTTCGCGAAGACGCAGGCGCATGAGATCACTGTGTCCGTGCACGGTCGTGCTGCCAACGCGAGAAGCGCGGTGTCGCTCATGGCGTTGGGCGTGAAGCACGGTGATGAGATATCGCTGATCGCCCGCGGTGACGGCGCTGCCGCCGTGCTCGATCAGCTGAAGCAAGTGATCCTTGGCATCAAGGAGGCGCCGCACGGAGGCGACGCTAGCGGTGCACATCCCGCTTCCGGACGCGCTGCCGGTTCCGCGGATCAGGCGCAGAAAAGAAATGGCTCCGATGCGAGTGCCGCCGAGCGCTCCGGCAGGGCGCAGGAAGGTGGCATCTCGGCCGCTGCGGTTTCAAATCGTCTGCGTGGTGTGATTGCCAGCCGCGGCCTCGCGGTCGGCCGAGCGGTCACGCTCAAAGCTGCTGAAATCGCCGTCGTCGAAGCCGGTAAAGGCATTGCTCACGAGAGCGCCGAGTTCGAACGCGCGCGTGACGAAGTCCGCGCCCGGCTCAACCAGCTCGCGCAACACTCTCAGGGCGCCGCCAAGGAAGTCATCACCGCCCATCTCGAGTTCATCGACGACTGGGAGCTCGTCGCCTCCGCGCGTCGCGCGATCTCTCGTGGCAAGAGCGCCGCCTTCGCCTGGCGTCGAGCGGTTCGTGATAGCGCGGACACCTTGCGGGCTCTTGGCGATCCACGCATGTCGGAACGGGTCGATGACTTGATCGACTTGGAATCTCAGGTGCTGCTCGCGCTCAGTGGCGAGGCGCCCGTCGCTATTCCGCAGCTTCCGGACCGCGCCATCCTGGTCGCCGAAGATCTCAAGCCTTCACAACTCGTGTCCTTGGACGCGACCAAACTCGCCGGCATTTGCCTCGCAGCAGGCGGTCCCACTTCACACGTCGCGATCCTCGCTGCCGCGATGGGCGTGCCTGCGCTCGTCGCGCTCGGCCAGTCCGTGCTGAGCGTTGAAGATGGCGCGTGGCTCGTGCTCGATGCCGAGCAGGGCCATCTCACCATCTCTCCCGACCAGGTCGCGCTGGCCGCGGCGGAACAAACATTGACGCAACGAAAGCAGCGTCAGCAAAGCGAGCGGGCCGCTGCGCATGTGGACTGTCGCACGGCCGATGGTGAGCGTATCGAAGTGTTCGCCAATCTAGGGTCCATCGCCGAAGCGCAAGTCGCTGTCGCGCACGGCGCCGAAGGCTGCGGGCTGTTACGCACCGAGTTCCTTTTCCTCGATCGCGACGCGCCGCCGAGCGAGGACGAACAGCTTCAGCAATATCAAGGCATCGCTCGCGCGCTCGAGAGCCGGCCGCTGGTGATTCGCACGTTGGATATCGGCGGCGACAAGCCGATTCCGTATCTGCCGTTGCCGGCCGAAGAGAACCCCGCTCTGGGCCTGCGTGGCGTGCGCACGAGCCTGTGGCGTCCGGACCTTCTCAGGGTTCAGCTGCGGGCGATTCTTCGAGTGCAGCCCGTCGAGCAATGTCGTGTGCTGTTGCCGATGATCACCGATCCGGCCGAAATCCGTGCCGTCCGACGCATGCTCGACGAAGTCCGTCGTGAGCTGTCGGTTACGGCCCCGGTGCAAGTCGGAGCAATGATCGAAACGCCCGCGTCGGCAGTGATCGCCAACCGTATCGCGCGCGAAGTGGATTTTTTGAGCATCGGCACGAACGATCTCACGCAGTACACGCTCGCGATGGATCGCGGCCACGCCGAGCTGGCGCATCGTATCGACGGCCTGCATCCGGCGGTTTTGAATTTGATCGCGATGACGGTCGATGCCGCCGACGAGCATGACAAGCTGGTCGCGGTGTGCGGTGGCCTGGCGTCGGAGCCGGCAGCGGTGCCGATTCTCATTGGACTCGGCGTGCGCGAGCTCTCGGTCGTGCCGACGTTGGTACCGCAGCTGAAGAGTTTGATTCGTACGGTGACCGTCGACGCGTGTCGCTCACTCGCGCAGCGTGCGCTCGCGATGGATACGGCCGAAGCCGTGCGCGCACTCGCAAACGAAGCAATGACGCCGGCGCGAGGATTGTTGGCGGCGGAATAGCAAAGCTTCCGCGGGGGGATGTGATGAAGAACATGATTACCGGCTTGCAGTCCATCGGCCGCGCGCTGATGTTGCCGATTGCCGTGCTGCCCGTCGCCGGACTCTTGCTGCGACTGGGGCAGCCAGATCTCCTCGACATCGCCGCGCTCGCGGCCGCCGGCAACTCCATCTTTTCCAATCTCGGTCTGCTGTTTGCAATTGGTGTCGCGGTCGGTCTCGCCCGTGAAAATCACGGGGCCGCGGGATTGGCGAGCGTGGTGGGGTACCTGGTGACGACGAAAGGCGCCGAGGCGCTGATCGCGGTGCCGCCCGATGTGACCGCTCAGTTGGCCGGCCAGGCGCACGACTTCGCTATCGCGGCGTTCCGCGAACGTGAGCTCGCCAAGCTCAGCGTGCCCGCCGGACTGATCAACGGCCTGATCGCCGGCTGGTTGTACAACCGATACAGCGACATTCGTTTGCCCGCATATCTCGCGTTCTTCGGCGGCCGACGTTTCGTGCCCATCGCGAGCGGCACGGCCGGCATCCTGCTCGCGATCTGCTTCGGTTTCGGCTGGCCCATCCTCGAGCGCGGCATGGATGCGACCAGCGATGCAGTGCTCGCCTCCGGGTCCTTCGGTTTGTTTGCGTACGGCGTGTTGAATCGCGTGCTCATCATCACCGGTCTGCATCACATCTTGAACAACGTCGCTTGGTTCCTGCTCGGCGACTTCCACGGCGCGACTGGCGACCTGAAACGCTTCGTGGCGGGCGACCCCACGGCGGGCGCCTTCATGTCGGGGTTCTTCCCGGTGTTCATGTTCGGTCTGCCGGCCGCGTGCCTGGCGATGTATCGAGCGGCGGCGCCGGAGCGGCGTGCGGCGATCGGCGGCATGTTGTTCTCGATGGCACTCACTTCGTTCCTCACGGGGGTCACCGAGCCGATCGAGTTCACGTTCATGTTCCTGGCGCCGGTGCTGTACGCGATTCACGCGGTGCTGACGGGCGTCGCGATGTTCACGCTGGATCTGCTCAACGTGCGGCTCGGGTTTGGATTCTCCGCCGGCCTGTTCGATTACGTGCTGAACTTTGGGAAGGCCACGAAGCCGTTATGGCTGGTGCCGTTCGGGCTGGTGTACTTCGCGCTCTACTACGGGCTGTTCCGATTCTTTATCGCGCGTTTCAATCTCGCGACGCCGGGTCGTGAGGTCGAAGAAGTTGCCGCCCCGAGCGGTGACGTGGGGGCTGGGGACGATTCCGTTCAAGGTTGGATTCGTGCGCTGGGCGGGGCGGGCAATCTGGTGGCCGTCGATGCTTGCACCACGCGACTTCGATTGTCGATTGCCGATCAGAAGGCGGTGAATGAAGCGGCGCTCAAGGCGCTGGGTGCACGAGGTTTGGTGCGGCCTTCCCAACAAACATTGCAGGTTGTCGTGGGGCCGATTGCGGATCAGCTCGCGTCGTCGATTCGCTCCGGGCTGAAGTTACCCGCAAACGTCGCCTCTGCATCGCCCTCTGTTACAACGGCCGCCGCGCCGCTGCCACCGAGCGCGGTTTCGGTGGCACAGCTGCTGCAGACACTGGGTGGCTTCGAAAACATTCGAGACATGCGGGCGGCCGCCAGCCGCTTGTGTTTCACCGTCCGTGACGACGCCGCTGTATCAGCTGATATCGCCACGCTTGCAGGCGTGCGCGGCGTCGCGCGACCGGGAACCCATAGCGTTCACATTGTGCTCGGCCCCTCCGCGCCGGGCGTGCTCTCGGAGTTGGGGCGGCTGAGAGTTTAGTTGTTTCTATTGTCGCAGGCCTTCGATTTCGGGATTGGTGCTTCCCCGCCGGCGTTGTTGTCGTTCGCTCGTTCGTTCTCGGAGTCGGAGGCGTTGGTGGTCTGCGTCGCCGGG
>JAEWAF010000087.1 GCA_023391815.1 Pseudomonadota bacterium | reverse complement strand
AGGTACAGCAACGTCGCGCGCGTCAGCGCGAGCGAAGCGTTGCGACGGCGTGCGTCGCGGTGCCGGGGAGGACATCCCTCCCCCAGGCGCTGCGAACCACCGCCCTCAGCACCACCGCCACTCAGCGACCCACCGCGCTCAATAATCCGCTCCGTTCCGCCCCGCTAAGACATCGGCTCCGGCTTCGGCTTCGGCGGATCCTCCGGCAGAGGAATGAACTCCTTATCGTCGTCCACCGGCAACTTGATGCGCCCCGCCTTCCAGTCCGCCTTGGCCTGCTCGATCCGTTCCTGACTGGAGGACACGAAGTTCCACCAGATGTGACGCGGCCCGACCGCCTCTCCTCCGAGCAACATCACGATCGACGGCTCGATCGCCGTGATCGCCGGCATCGCGCCCGGCGACACCACCGCCATCTGGCCGGTGTCGTACTGCTCGCCTTCGATACGAACAGACCCTTTGGCGACGTAGATCGCGCGCTCGCTATACCCACTGCATACGTCCGTCGTACGCCCCGCCTCCAATTCGAGATGCACGTAGAACAAAGGCGAATGCGTCTGCACCGGACTGGTCATCCCATACGCCGACCCCGCGATCACTTTCACGCTCAATCCCTGCTCCGAATGCGAGGGCAGCTGACGCGCGTCGAAATGCACGAAGCCCGGTGCGATTTCTTCCACCGACTCCGGCAACGCGACCCACGCCTGAATGCCATGCATGGAGCCGCCCGTTTCGCGAATGCTGTCGAAGCGCTCCGAATGACTGATGCCGCTGCCGGCGGTCATCCAGTTCACTTCTCCGGGCCGAATGGTTTGATGAAAGCCCACGCTGTCCCGATGCACGATCTCGCCGTCGTACAGATACGTGATGGTGGAGAGACCGATGTGAGGATGCGGCCTCACATCGGTCTTGCGCGGCACCCGGGGCGGAAAGTTCACCGGGCCCATGTGGTCGAAAAAGATGAACGGCCCGACCATGCGCCGCTGGGTCCAGGGCAGGACCCGGCCGACTTCGAAGCCGCCCAGGTCCTTGCGCCGGGAAGGAATCACCAATTCAATCGTCACTGCCGCACTCCAGAAGCAACCCGCTGCAGATCGAACACTATCACTTCGGCACCGTGCCCCTGACTCAGGGACAACGCCGATGTGTCGGTCAGCGACAACGCATCGCCGGCGTTGAGCACATTGCCATTCGCCGTCACCGTGCCGCGCGCCACGTGCAAATACACCTGACGGTCGGCGCCGATCGACAACTCGGCCTGCTCCTCGCCATCGAACAAACCGGCGTACACCTTCGCGTCCTGATGAATGGTCACCGAGCCTTCGGCGCCATCTGACGAAGCGATCAAGCGCAGCTTGCCCCGCTTCTCCTCGGTCGGAAAGTGCTTCTGCTCGTAGCTCGGCTGCACGCCCCGCTGATTCGGCTGAATCCAGATCTGCAGGAAATGCACCGGCCGCTCGCGCGACGGATTGAACTCGCTGTGCGTGACGCCGCGCCCCGCGCTCATGCGCTGGACGTCGCCGGGCCGAATGGTCTCGCCCGTGCCCATCGAGTCCTTATGCGCCAGTTCGCCATCGAGCACGTAGCTGATGATTTCCATGTCCCGATGCCCGTGCGTGCCGAAGCCCGCGCCGGCAGCGACGCGATCCTCGTTGATCACGCGCAGGGCGCCGAATTCGATGTGTCGCGGATCGTAGTAGTCGGCGAAAGAGAACGTGTGGAACGACTTCAGCCAGCCGTGATCGGCATAACCGCGTTCGTTGCTGCGTCGGATGTTCTGCATGGTTGGCTCCTCGTTTTCGATGGGACCAAGGTACGCCGCCGCCGTCCTCGGAAATAGCACGCCCATGCGATAAATCTTATGCTCAGGGCAGCTTTCGACCCTCGCCCCCTCATAGCCCCAGAACCCTCAGCGAACCATCCGGGAAACGCCCGCTCACATGCCCTCCGGCCGCAGCCAACGCATCGCCGAATGGGCCCGCCACTGGAACGCGGGCCTGACGCGCTATCTGCGCCGTCGGCTGCCCGGCCGGATCGACCCTGAAGACCTGGCGCAGGAGGTCTACATCCGCCTGCTCCGGGTCGAACAGATCGAGCACATCAAGGAGCCGCAGGCCTATCTGTATCGGGTCGCCAGCAACGTCGCCCAGGAATGGCGCATGCGAGCGGTCCACGCCAAGCCCCACAGCGACGCCGAGCTGGAAAACCTGGTCGCCGCCGCCACTCCGGAATCGCTGCTCGACGACGCCCAGTTCAAGGCCCAGCTCGACTCGGCCCTGCGGACCATGACGCCCATGGTGCGAGCGGTGGTGTATCTGAAGCTGCGTGAGGACATGTCTCACGATGAAATCGCCGCTCATTTGGGCGTGACCCCGCGGATGGTGCGGAGAATGTTGACCACCGGCTACGCGCACCTCCGCGAGCACATCGAGTTCGACTGACCCATGCGACCCGACCAAGACCACACACGAGATCCAGCCACGACGCACGCCCGGCGGTGCGCCGCGCATTGGCTGTCGGTGCTGTCGGATGAGAACTGCACCGAGGCCGAGCGCCGGCAGTTTTTCGCTTGGCTGCGTTCGTCGGGCCAGCACGTGGATGAGTTTTTGCGGTTGAGTCGTCTCACCGGGCGCATGAGTCAGCGCGACGTGTGGCCCGATGCGGATGTGGCGGATCTGATTGCGGCGGCGAAGGTAAGCGGGGAAGGAAATGTGACGCCGCTCGATCAACCGTTCGTCCCCCGCCCGGAACGCAAGGTTGCGCGATGGGCGATGGCGGCCGCGATTGCCTGCGTGTTTGTTTTCGCTGGATTGATCGCCGGTCGCGCGCAGATCGCACAGTGGTTCGCACCGGAGTATGTGACGGCTGTGGGTGAACAGCGCTCCATCACTTTGGAAGACGGCTCGGTGGTCGAGCTCAACAGTCAGTCCCGCTTGCGAGCTCATTTCGAAGCGCACCTGCGCGCCATCGAGCTGCTGGAGGGTGAAGCGATCTTCCGCGTTGCCAAGGACCCGAGTCGTCCGTTTCGGGTGCGCACGGGTGCGACTGACATCGTGGCGGTCGGCACGGCGTTCAATGTGAATGCCAATGATTCACGCACCGTCGTCACCGTGCTGGAAGGTCGCGTGCGAGTCAATCAGCGCGACGCCGCGGCACGCTCGGCGGCCGCGACTGCGAAGGCCGTTAGTGAGTTCGAGTTGGCGGTTGGCGATCAGCTGATCGTCGCGAAGGCCCAGCCGGCGATTCGCGTGTCTTTGCGTGATACGGAGAAAGTGACGTCGTGGACGGAACGGCGCCTGATCTTCGAAGACACTCCACTCTCCACCGCCGCCGCGGAGTTCTCTCGTTACAGCCCTCGCGCGATTCGCATTCATGATCCCGCGGTCGGCGAGAGGAAGATCAACGGCGTCTTCGATGCGACGGACCCAGCGTCGCTGGCGGAGTTCTTGAAGGGAGATGAGACGCTGGATGTTCGCAGCGACGCGGATGGGTGGATGGTCAGCTCGCGGTGATGTTTCGCGCGCCCAACGCGGATGCGTGCATACATCGGTTGTGACGCATAGGGGTCCGCCCAATAACTCCGCGCGGAACGCGCGTACTTCGAGTCCGCGCCCCTTCTCGCGGGCTGCCCTCAGTCCGCACCGGACCAGAAAGGGATCATATGGCCCCCTGATGCGATCTTGATTCAGCAGACCTGCTCATATCCAAGGGGGAGTCGCCGTGCTTACTTGGGAAAAGCTGCTGAACAACGTTCGCCGAAAAGACTTGCACGGGCCGGCGGAGTCCACCGGCACGCGAGGCGGCAGAACGGAATGCGAGCGAGACTATGACCGCATTCTCTTTGCCACGCCGACACGGCGATTGGCCGACAAGACCCAGGTGTTTCCCATGGAGGTCAATGATTCCGTCCGCACTCGGCTGACCCATTCTCATGAAGTGAGCAACCTGGCGCGTAGTATCGGTGTGCGTTTGGCGTTCGAACACGCCGATGCGGTATTCGGTCCGGACCACGAAGCATTGCAGGTCAAGCGGAATGTCCCGTCCATGCTGGCGGCGGTCGGATTAGCGCATGACCTGGGCAATCCCCCCTTCGGCCACCAGGGAGAAATAGCGATTCAGCAATGGTTCCGAGAAGGCCGGGCGGGCGGCGAGATTCCGCTCGATTTTCTGGAGTTCGACGGTAACGCACAAACGTTCCGACTGTTGACCCGACTGCAAGTCTTGAACGATCAGTTCGGCTTGAACCTAACGCTGGGAACATTGGCCGCTCTCATCAAATATCCCAGCATCTATGGTGCGCCGGACAAAGGTGGATTCAAGAAGTACGGAATTTTCCAGAGCGAGGCTCAGATCGTCCAAGAGGTGTGGCAGCACACTGGCCTGTCGCCCGGAGTAAGACATCCGCTCGCGTTCGTCATGGAGGCTTGCGATGACATCGCATATTCGGTGATCGATGCGGAAGACACCGTCAAGAAGGGCTACGCCTCCTTCTACGATCTGATGGATTTCCTCCAATCATCGGCTGCGGGCGATCTCGCAACGGGCGCTGTCGTCGGGTTCTCGCAAACGAAGAACAAGAACTTCAAGCTGGAGCAACTCAGCTCGCGTGAGCTGAACGATATGTCCATGCAGATGTTTCGCGTAAAGGCGATCCATGAAATGGTTCAAGCCGCGACGGCCACTTTCGTCGACAACATCGGCAAGATCATGGCGGGCGCCATCGAGCCCGGCTTCGAGCTGATCAGGAGCTCCCCCTGCGCGCAGCTTTGTAAAGCCGTCAAGGAGTTCGCGCGTCGGCATGGCTTTCAACACAGGGAAGTGCTGCGACTCGAGCTCAAAGGCAACCGGTACATCAAGAGCATGATGGACACCCTCTGGCGTGCGATTCAGCGCGGCAACGATCCAGGCAGCCCATTCGAACGGTTCGTCTTCGGCGAGATATCCGAGAACTACAGAAGGGTCTATAGTGCCGCCGGCGGCTCGGACTACGCGCGTTGTCAACTGCTGTGCGATGTGCTATCCGGAATGACCGAATCCTATCTGGTCCACAAGCACGCCGAGTTCAGTTCGTTAGCGAATGCAGCCACTTAGACCACAACCCGTCGACTCGCTGGAGAATCTGCGCAATCGCGTCGATCGGTTGCTCAGGTCGAACGAGATCAGACCGCGCGAACATCAGCAAACGCCGCTGGACCTCGATACGCGCGTTGATCCGGCAGCGGCGATTTCTCACCCGAGCAAGAGCATTGTCGAGTTTCTGAATTTCCTGTCCGATGGCGTGCCGCATGGAGACGTGTACCTCTTCGGTGGCGTGCTCAGGGACGTTGCTCTGTTCGGTCGGCGTGGTTTTGCCTCCGACATCGACCTAGTAGTGGAGGGCGATTGGGAGCATTGCGTCAACTATCTCGACTCCCTGGGAGCGCATCGGAACAAATTCGGCGGTTTCCGCTTGGCAGTGGCCGGCTGGCCCGTCGACATCTGGAATGCGACCGAGACCTGGGCCATCAGGCAAGGGCATGTCAGATACAGCGGCATTGCCTCACTCACGGACACTACGGTGCTGAATTGGGATGCGATCCTCATGAACTGGAGGACTGGCGCATTCGTGTGCCGGGAAGGCTATCTGGATGACTTGCGGGCAGGGACGCTGGACATTGTATTGTTGGCCAACCCCAATCCGTTAGGAATGGTCGTCAGAGTCTTGAGGCATCTGTGTTCCAAAGATGCCAGAAGAGTCACGAGATCGGCCGCGAGATTTCTTGCGGAATCCACGGCCAAATACAAGTTCGCCGAGATAGTCGGCGAAGAGCGCCGCAGCTACGGCAACTCGATGATCCGGCGCGACGCTTATACGTTCTTCGAACAGATGAACGGCAGCGACGTCGACAGCTTCAGCCGCACTTTCACGGAGTTCCATCGGAGGGATCTACAGCTGGTCTGAGCGCGCCGTTACTGCTCCGCCAACTTCGGATACATCGCCAACAGCTTCCTCAACACCCCGTTGGTCCACCCAAACCCATCCTGCAGGGGATATTCCCCACCGCCGCCGGCTTTATCGGAAACGACGTCGTACTTCTCCACGAGCTTGCCGGTGGCCTTGAACACCTGGAGGTTCTTGCCAACCCAGCGCTGCGCAATGGTCGCGGCGAGCTGATCTTCGCCGTAATTCTTCAGGCCTTTAATGGCGAGCCACTGCAGTGGCGCCCAGCCATTGGGCTCATCCCACTGCTCACCCGTCGCGACTGTGGTTGTGGTCACGCCGTGGGGCTTCAACAACGTTGAACGGACGGTGATCGCAACGGCCTTGGCTTGCTCCTTGCTCGCGAGCTTGAAGTACAGCGGATACACGGTCGCCGCCGTCGCTTGTGAGTTGAGGCGCTTGGCACGCCAGTCGTAGTCTGTAAACGCACCCGCCTTGGCATTCCACAGATATTTGGTCATCGCCGCCTGCCTCGTCGCGGCCTTGGCCTTCATGTCGGCGGCGCACGCCGGGTCGGCGGTGACTTCGCAGGCTTTGGCGATGGTCAGCTCCAGCTGATACAGCAAGCTGTTCAGATCCGGCGGAATCAGATCCGTCGTGTGGATCGTCGCGAGCGTCTTGCCCGCGAACCAGCGTGAGCTGAAGTCCCAGCCACTCTCCGCGGCTGCCCGCAGATTGCGATAAATCTCAGGTGAGCCCGGCCCCGCGAGCTTCGCCGTGGCGACGTCTTCTTTGTAGGCTTCCTCGCGAGGCACATTCCGATCGTCGTAATAACGATTCATGACAGTGCCATCGGCCAGCTTCACGACGCGCCGATGCGCGCTGCCAGGCTGGAGCGTCTCGGCGCCATCCATCCAGAACTGATATTCGCGCGTCAGCTGCGGCAGATATTTCTTATAGATCGCATCGCCTTCCTGCTCCGCCGCCAGCTCGATCATGGCCGCGAAGAACGGCGGCTGCGACCGGCTCAGGAAATAGCTGCGATTGCCGTTGGGAATGTGACCGAAGCGATCGATCAGCCAGCCGAAGTTGGCGATCATGTCCAGGGTCAGATCGTGCCGGCCGCTCTCCTCCAGGCCCTGCATGGTGAAGTACGAGTCCCAGTAATAGATCTCGTTGAAGCGCCCGCCCGGCACGATGTAGCGAAACGGCAGCGCGATGCGCGAGGAAAACGGCCGCTGGTCCTCGGGCTTGCGCTCGAGCACTTTCCACAGCGCGTCGATGTGCTGGCGAACGTCTTGCCCGGCGACGGTGTGGAAATCGGCAGCGACGTTCGGTGGCGGCGAGAAGCGATCGGCGACGAACTGCTTCAGATCGAAGCCGGGCTGGCCTTTGAGCTGGCGATATTCGCTCAGGATCCGATCGGGCGGACGGTTGGGCAGCGCATCCGTGAACGACTTGCTGTCCGGGAACACGGCACTGAGCTGCACGTCCTTGAACAGCTCCCCATAAATATCGGCCGGCGTGGGCACGGCTTCCTGCGCCGACGCGACCGTCGCGCCGGCCAACCAAACACCCATGCAAGCGACTCTCAACGCGGTTTGTATCATGGCCCGCAGTGTCAACCGGGACGGCGGACACTGCAAGGCGGAGCAGTCGCAAATCATGATCAGGGCCAGCGATACGTGACCGAGCCCATGAACGAGCGGCCGAACAACGGTCGCACCATATAAATGTTGCCGATGCCGCCCGAGCCCACGTCGGTGCGCGGATTGCCTTCGGTCAAGCCGACCTCGTCGGTGAGATTGTCGCCGGTCACCTGGAAGGTCCAGTTGCCGCCGACATCGAACATCACTCCCGCGTCCAGCTTGGTGTACTTGGGCAGCTCGATGGTGTTCTCGTCGTTCGCGTAACGCTTGCCGGCATACGTATAGGTGAAGTACGCGCGCGCCGCTCCATCCATGAAGGTATATGTCGGCGTGATGCGCGCCATCGTCTTCGGAATGCGACGAATCACATTGCCCGTGTTGCCGGCGGCCGAGCCGCTGAAGCCTTCGTACGTCGGATCCTGTTGAGTGATGCTGAAACGGATGCCCAGCGCATCGATCGGCTGGAACTCTCCTTCCAGCTCGATGCCACGCGTGCGCGTTTCGGCACGACGAACGACGGTCTGGCCGTTGGAGAGAATGTCCTGGAACGGCACGTTGTCGAAGTCGGTCTGGAACAAGGTCGCGAACACCACCAGCGAATCGATCGACGCCTTGTAACCGAGCTCGATGTTGGTGACCTGATCCTTCACCGTCACACCGTTGCGCACATCGTCGAAGTGCGGCAGCTTCGCCGAGTCGGTGTAGTGACCGAACATCGCCTGGCGAGGCGTGAACTCGTAGTTGAAGCCGATGGAGAAGGCGGTGTTGTCGAAGTCCTCGTCGACAGTGCTGCGATTGGCGCCGATCAAAGAAACGCCGCGGTCATACGTGGTCGCCGGATTGCCGTCGAGATCGGTGGGCACACCCGGCGCCACTTCGGAAGAGCCTGCGCGAATCGTGCCTTCGATGTCCTGCGCGTCGTAACGAACGCCGAAATCGAACCGCAGAGCGTCCGTCACTTGCCACTCGTCCGCCGCATACAGCGAGTACGCCGTCGCGTCATAGTCGGTGAGCAAATTGAACGTCGAGTATTTGGTGAAGCCGCTCGGATCGGTCACGCCGGGGAGCGCCAGACGGCGCGGCCTGTTGCTCACATCCATCAGGATCTGGTTGCCCAGACTCCACGCGTCCTTCATCGAATAGTCGGCCAGGTACAGGCCGAACGTCACGGCGTGTGTCTCGAGATTCAAGTTGAGGCGCAGATCGTCCTGGATCGCGTCGTATTCCTTGTTCACCACCCAGTGACCGTGATTCTGCACGAGTTGATTCGCGGCGTACGAAGCGCCGGTCGAGATCACGCTGTAGTTGGCTGCCACGCCGCGACTGGCCGCGAACGCCGCGCCTGTCACCGGAGCGTCGCCGGGGAAGATGCCGTCGAAGCGCACTTCACCATCCGTGTAGCGCAACAGGTTGGTCAGCGAGACCGTGTCGTTGAATTCCCAGTTGAGCTTGCCGCCGAGCGTGGCGAGTTGCGGATGGATGCCGTCCTCCAGATTCGAGCCGCGCAATCCCACATCCGCGGCAGTAACAGGCAACCCCGCGCGCGCCAGATCTTCGCTGTGCAACGAATACGTGCCCGCATCGGCGCCATTCAGACCGCGCGGATCGGAAGGATTGCCCGTCAACGGAATCGGCACGACGAACAATGAACGATCGTCGATGTACTTGCCGAAGAACTCGATGCTGCCGTGGTCGAAGGTGCGCCCGATCTTCACCCGGAACTGGCCACCTTCATCGGCGGTGTATCCGGGGTCGCGAACGCCATCAGAGGTTCGATAGTAGCCGCCGAGCGCGATGCCCCAGTCGTCACCGAGCGGCGCGCTCCAGGCGACATCGGCACGATACATCCCGTAATCGCTGAAGCCGAGCTTCATGGAGCCGCGCGCGGAATCTTTCGCGGATTGCGTTACGAAGTTCACCGTGCCGCCAACTGCGCCCGCCGTGAAGATTGGCGCCGTGCCACCGCGCAACGCTTCGACACGTTCGATAGTGTCGTCAACGCGCACGAACTGATCGGGGTTGTAGAACGACAGCTCGAAGACGGGATAAATCGGAATGCCGTCTTCCATCAGACCGACGTATCGATAGCCGCCGTCTTGAATGATGCCGCGAGCAAACACGTTGCCCTGGGTGGTGCCGGCGGTCGACTCGACCCAGAAGCCGGGCACGGACGAGATCAAATCCGCGGAGCTCGCGGGGGCCTGTTGCGCGATATCTTCAGCGCTGAAGGTGGAGACCGCGACGCTCGAATCGAACTTCGTGCGAGTGGGTACGGCCGTGCCGGTGACGATCACTTCCTCCACGCCGAACAATGCATCGGCGGGCGCCTGCTCGCCGCCACCGCCTTGCTCCTGCGCTTGAGGCAACGGCGCGGGCGCTGCTTCCGTTGCTTGCGCCAGCCGCACAGGCGCGGCCATGGACGTCCGTTGAATGGATGCTTCGGGTCGGGCGGGTGCGTCGGTGCTGATCGCGATGGTCTTGGCATTGACGCGTCGATATTTCAGACCGGTGTTCTCGAGCAGCCGCTGCAAAGCTTCCTGCCGTGTGTATGAGCCGGTGAGCGCGGGCGCTTCGCGGCCCTTGCCGATATCGGAATAGAACACGACCTGGTCGCCGCTCTGTTGCGCGTATTCACGCAATGCTTGCGACAGTGGCTGAGCGGCGATCTTGAATTCCTGGCGCGTCTGGTCGGCGCTGGTTGGATTCGTCTGAGTCTGAGCCAGCGCCGAACCGGCCGACGCGACCGCCAGCAGCGATGCGATCATTGCACGCAGCATGTATCCCCCGATTAGAGTTGTAGCAAGCTCATGGCGAGCCGATGCCAGCTATGAGGGGGTGAGCCTTGAACTCTGCCCCGTTTCATTGACGCGCGATCCGGGCCTCCTGCCCGGCCCCGCGTGGCAAGCCGGTGAAAGACGCGACTTTTACCTCTCGCCCAGGGCAACCCCATTACGGTCAGCTCAGTAGTGCGGGGGCTTCTCTTGCTCGAGCGTGTACACGGTTTGCTCGGTGATGGCCGCCTCCATTTTGCCATTCAGCACGGCCAGCTCGGCACGGAGCCCGTCGAGCTCCTGTTGCTGGCGATACACGACTTCGCTCAGGTCGTTGTTGGCTCGTTCCAAATAAGCGATCTTCAATTCGATTCGCTCGATGAAATCGGCACTGATGCTTTGAACTTCACTCATCCAACCGCCCTCAACATGACATTCGGGTGGGATTTCGGCAGCGAGAAACTGAAGGTGGCGCCGTTGTTCGGTTCGGCCTTCGCCCACACCTCCCCGCCGTGACGGGTCACGATCCGCTGCACGATGGCCAGACCGACACCCGAGCCTGGATATTCACGCGCGCCATGCAACCGGCGAAATACACCGAACAGGTTCGAGCTGTATGCGCTGTCGAACCCGACGCCGTTGTCACGGATCTCATACACCAGACGCTCGCTTTCTTCGCGCCCGCTGACGACGATGCGCGGACTTTCGATCTTGCTCGTGTACTTCACGGCGTTGTCGAGCAGATTCATCCACACCTGCCGGATCAACCCTTCGTCGCCGTGCGCCGCCGGCAGCTCGCCGATCTCGATCGTCGGCATGACCGCTTCATTCAACCGCGTGCTGCGCGCCTGCTCGGCGGCGCTCTTCGCGAGCGTCGACATGTTGAGTCGACCAAGCTCCAACGATTGCCGGCCACAGCGCGCGAACTCGAGCAGATCGTCGATGAGCGACGCCATGTGCGCGACGTTCGCACGAATGCGTTGCAGATGATGGCGCGTCTCGGCGGCAATGCTCTTGTTGCTGTCCTCCATGATCAGTTGCGAGAAGCCGTCGATGGCTCGCAACGGCGCGCGCAGGTCGTGCGATACCGAATAGGAGAACCCTTCCAGATCGTTGTTGGCCGTGCGCAGCTCGTGCGCCTGCCGTTCCAGCTCGACGTTGAGCTCGCGAATCCGTTGCGTCGAACGTTTCTGTTCGTCCAGCTGCACTTCCAGATCGAGCCTGGCCTGATTGGCGCGATCGCGCTCCTGACGCAATTGTTCGGCGAGCCACTCGTTCTCGATGGCCAGCCGGATCTGACGCTCGATGGAGTCGGTCTGTCGTTTGGCGATCACGAGCACGACCGGGATATACACCATGAACGCGAGCGCCACGGCCACGCGATCCCCACCCAACATCAACTGCTTGACGATGTACGGCAAACAAAACGGGATCAGCAGACAGGCATAGGCATTGCGTACCGGCGCCTGCGAGCCCATGCCGGCCGCCGTGCAACCGATGAAGAACACCGACATCACGATCTCTCGCGTCGGATCGTGGGGCAGGAGAAAGGAGCCGGCGATGGACCAGGACGCGCCGCCCAGGACCGCGGCCGCCAGCATTGCCCTACGCCAGCGGTGGGTCTCCGCCGGGCCGCGGGGCTGGCGAAGATAGGTGGCGGCAATCCGCCAACGTAGTAACAGCACCAACAACAGCGCCGCGTACCACGTCAGCGACGGCCCCCAGCCATAGTCCTCCATCATCAGCCAGACCATCATCGCGCCGATGACGACGCTGGCCGTCAGCGGCGACGTGGTGAGACGGCACATGAGCGCAACCTGCTCGCTCAGGACGCGCGCTTCGATACGCTCGCGATCGGTGATGACGGCTTCGGCCATCCGGACAGCTCCCTGGCCGTACCCATTTAACAGTGCCTATTATCGGTGGGCGGGGCAGCAACACAACTCGCTGAACCTCCGGATAGACGGGCGGTTCGCGGCCGCCCGAGGCAGGAGTAAGATGCGCCGGGGCCGGTCGGAACCTTGCCGGTCCGGCGCCATTCCCTAGAGTGTGTGTGGTTAGGAAGGAAGCATCATGACCCGATTCTCTCGCATGTCCGCGCCGGCACTGCTGGCGGCCCTCGGCGCTCTGGTGGCCATGGGCGCCCAGGCGCAGACCAAGCCCAGCTTCGAGTCGCTGGACAAGAACGGCGACGGCAAGATCAGCCTCAGCGAGGCCTCCAACGACGACGCGCTGTTCGTCGCGTTCAAGAGCCTGGACACCAACAAGGACGGTGAGCTGACGCGCGAAGAGTACGCCAAGTACAAATAATGTTTTGAATCGCCGGCGCGGGCGTCGCGGCCCGCGCCGGATTGGCCGGACAAGGATGCGTTCGCCCCACGGGAGGATCCGACCCGGATCGTCCCGAGCTCCCGGCAATGTCTTTCCCTTGTCCCGCCGCAACGAGCGGTGTCGAGTAGTATTTCGTCGTCAACGTCGGGGGATAACACATGAAGAATGAGTTCTCGTCGTCCACGTTCCATTGGTTGGCCTGCGCGGTGCTGGCCACCGTGCTGCTCGGTTGTAGCAAGCCACCGCCGGCGCCGCCCAAAGCACCGCCGACGCCCGAGGAAAAATCCAAGAACACGATCAGCAAGGCCGCGTTCGGCACTCTGCCCGACGGCACCGCGGTTGACTTGTTCACGATGGTCAACGCGAACGGCATGGAAGTGCGCGCCACCAACTACGGCGGCATCATCACCGCGCTGCTCGTTCCCGATGGCAGCGGCAAGACCACCGATGTGACCTTGGGCTTGAAATCGTTCGACGACTACGTGAAGAACCCGCCGTACTTCGGCGCCATCATCGGCCGCTACGGCAATCGCATCGCCAAGGGTCAGTTCAAGCTCGACGATCAGACCTACAAGCTGCCGAAGAACGACGGCCCGAACACCTTGCACGGCGGCCTGAAAGGCTTCGACAAGGTCGTGTGGCAGGCCGAGCCGTTCGAAAACGAAGAGGCGGTGGGCGTGATCTTCAGCTACACCAGCAAGGACGGCGAGGAAGGCTTCCCGGGCAATTTACAGACGCGCGTGACTTATACGCTCACCGACAAGAACGAGCTGTCGTTCGAATATCACGCGACCACCGACAAGCCGACCGTGGTCAACCTGACCCAGCACGCTTATTTCAATCTGGCCGGCGACGGCAACGGCGACGTGCTCGGCCACGAGTTCACCATCTTTGCCAACGAATATACGCCGGTCAACAAGCTGCTCATTCCCACCGGCAAGATCGAGTCCGTGACCGACACGCCGTTCGACTTCCGTAACCGGGTGAAGCTCGCCGATCGGGTCAATGTCGATCATGAGCAGATCAAATTCGGCAACGGCATCGACCACAACTTCGTGCTGAAGAAAAAGCAGCCGGGTCTGACGCTGGCGGCGCGCGTAGCGGAGCCGACCACTCGACGCGTGATGGAAGTGCACACCACCGAGCCCGGCCTGCAGTTCTACACCGGCAATTTCCTGGACGACAAACTCGCGGCCAAATCGGGCAAGCCCTACGCCAAGCACAGCGGCTTCGCGCTGGAGACGCAGCATTTCCCCGATTCGCCGAATCAGCCGGAATTTCCCAGCACGGTGCTGCGTCCCGGTGAGGAATACAACAGCAAAACGGTCTATACATTCAGCGTGCGTTGAGCGCGCGTCAGCGTCGCGCACAGCGGAATCTTCACATCTCTTCACTCTCGTCGGCGCGGCCTTCCGCGCCGATTTTTCTTGACACGTGTTTCATTGACACGCCCCCGCCGCGCATTGTTTTATCGCTCGCAATTCACGGGGGTACGGAAGCGTGGCGCTCACGACTTCCCAAAGGTGGACTTCCTCCACTGCCTGAAATGCTTCATCAATGGAACAGCCGACCTCAAAGCGGCAGCAGACGTAGAGGATTCTGAAAATGAAGAGCGTTCTGACGCGCGCGATCGCAACGGCGTTGGCCGTCTGCGTTTCATCCGCCGCCATCGCGGGCCAACCCGCTAAGGGTCCGCGCACCAAGGACGGCAAGCCCGATCTGAACGGCATCTGGCAGGCCCTGAATTCCGCCAACTACGACCTCGAGCCCCACGCCGCGCGCGCCGCGATGGCGATGGTGCCGGGTCAGTTCGTGCCCGTTCCCGCTCCGCAGGTCGTCGCGCTCGGCGCGGTCGGCTCGGTGCCCGCGGGGCTCGGTATCGTCGATGGCGACGCGATTCCCTACACGCCCGCGGCGCTCGCGAAGAAAAAAGAAAATCAGAAGAACTGGCTGGAGCTGGACCCGGAAATCAAGTGCTATCTGCCCGGCGTGCCACGCGCCACTTACATGCCGTATCCGTTCCAGATCTTCCAGAGCAACTCGCAGACGTTCATCGCGTATGAATACGCGGGCGCAGTTCGGAACATTTATATGAAAGATCCGGGCCCGCCGCCGGCGGATTCCTGGATGGGACAGTCGGTCGGCAAGTGGGACGGCGACACGCTGGTGGTCGAAGTCACCGGCTTCAACGATCAAACCTGGTTCGACCGCGCCGGCAATCATCACAGCGACAAGCTGAAAGTGACCGAGCGCTACACGCAGCGTGGGCCGGATCACCTGTGGTATGAAGCGACGATCGAAGATCCTGAAACATTCACGCGGCCGTGGAAGATCGCGATGCCGCTGTATCGCCGCGTCGAACCGAACGCTCAACTGATGCAGTTCAAATGTGTGGAGTTCGTCGAAGAGCTGATGTACGGCCATCTCCGCAAGAAGCCCGCCACCGAAGGCGCGCCGCCGCCGGCGAAGAAATAACTTCGAGCGCGGCCACCCGTTTTTCCGAGGAACATCGATATGCGTAGCAAACTTCTCATCGTCGCCGGCGCCGCTCTCGCCAGCACTCTGCTCGGCAGCGCCGCCGCTCTCGCCCACCACGCCTTCGCCGCCGAGTTCGACGCGAACCGCCCGGTGAACCTGCGCGGCCCGGTCACCCGCGTGGAGTGGATCAATCCCCACGCGTGGATTCACATCCAGAACAAGAAGCCGGACGGCACGATCGAGGAATGGATGGTCGAGGGCGGCACGCCCAACACCCTGCTTCGTCGCGGCATCACCAAGGACTCGCTGAAGATCGGCACGGAAATCGTCGTGCGCGGTTATCAGTCGAAGGACGCTCTTTGCAAACCGAAGTGCCGCGCCAACGGGCGCGACGTCACGTTCCCGGATGGCCGCAAGCTGTTCATGGGCTCCTCGGGCACCGGCGCGCCGAAGGACGGCTCGGATGAGAGTGAAAAGTGAGCCCGGGCGTGGCTGACTTGAGCAAGCGGGAGAAGATCGCGCTGGTGGTGTCCGGGGCGATCGTGCTTGCGTCGGTTGTGTATTGGGTGTTTCAAATTAGAGATGTGATCTCGGCGTTGAAGATGGCTTACGGCTGATTTTCGCAGATTCCGCCGGTGCCGATGTTTCAGCCGAGGTCTGTGTTGAACCGGCTCGGTGTTCTGAGCTGCACCGCTGTTTGAGCCGACCCTACTGTTGAGCCGGCCCTACTCTTGAGAGGGCCTATTGTTTGATCCAGCGTTGCTGGTTTGAGCCGGGTTGATGGTTTGAGGCGGGGTTGCTGGTTGAGCCGGGGTTGCTGGT
>JAEWAF010000107.1 GCA_023391815.1 Pseudomonadota bacterium | reverse complement strand
CGAGACACACGGTAAACAGGGGGGAGTCCGTGTGTGTTTGCAGTGAGCTACAGGGGTCGCAACACGGTTCAAGCTCAGTCGAATCGTCCGCGCAAACCCACCATCACGGTGCGACCGGACTCGAAGTAGCTGTAGGTCGCATTCGAGAACTGCTGATAGGAGCGCCGTGCCTCGTCACCGATGTTGATCACGTCCACCGTGAGTTGCGGCACCAACTTCGACCAACCGAACAGCTCCGAAAAGTCGAAGCTGGAGGAGAAGTCGTACTGCGTGTAATCGTCGCCGAACAGCTCCGCGCCGATCACGAGCGACTGATTGCTGTTCGGACCGCTGCTCTGCGAACCCTGGCTGTGAGTGACCGACACACGCGCGCTGATGCCGTACTTGTCGTAATAGAGCGTCGCGTTGTAACTCTCGGGCGGCACACCAATGGCAATCGCTGGCGCCGCACCCTCACCCTTCTGGTCGATGATGGTGTAGTTCGCCGCGAAACCGAGGCCCTCGACGCCGATCGGGCTCAGCAGGAAATCGAGCGGCTGCACCCAGTTGAACTCCAGCCCGTTGATCGTCAAGCGACCGCTCGCATTGACGAGTTGCCGAAGCTGGACGGTCGCAACATCGGGACCACCCCGCAGCCGGATGCTGTCCTGTTGGCTCGCATTGAGCGAGTCATACGTGAACCCGTACTGAGCCAGCGATCTGAAGGGCACCGTCTGAGTCAGCGTCTGCGTGAAGCCCTCGATGCCCTTGCGGAAGGCGGCGACACCGAAGTAGCCCTCCTGGCCGGTGTAGTACTCGAAGCCCAGGTCGATGTTGTCGGAGACGTACGGATCGAGATCAGGATTGCCCAGGTTGACTTGCGCGGCGTCGTTGTTCGGCATCGACGCGCCGCCGAGCATGTCGCTGGGGTTGGGGCGAGTCATCGTCTTCGACAGACCCGCGCGGATCACCGCGCGGTCGGTCAGATTCCATGACAGGTTCGCCGACGGCAGGATGTTTTCGTAAGTCGATTCCGCGCTCTCGATCGAGACCGCATCCGGAAGCCTCTCGCCATCCGGCGCGGTCGCGCTGGGAGATATCACACGCGAAGTCACCAGCTGATCGGTGCGAACCCAACGCACGCCGACGTTGTAACGCAAGCGCTGATCGGCGATATCCAAGTCGCCATTCACCTGCAGAAACAGCGCGGTCACATCCTCATCGATGGAGCCCCATTGCGCCGTCGAAGGCGTGGCCCCACTTTCCGGCGCGTTTGCGCGAACGGCGTCGTAGTTGGAGTCGCGGCGAAATTGATCCCAGTTGACCGTTGCAACTCCATGTCTCGTGGAGCGAAGGTAGCCCGGCACCGCTGCATTGGTGATGAGCGAACCGGCGTATGGCCCGGCATAGGTGGGATAAGGAATGACGTTAGGAGCAATCGCCACGCCAATCAAAGGTGCGAGCTCCGATGCCGTCTCACCGCGGCACGCAGGCTGATTATTCGGGGCCAATCGGAAGTTTGCTGGACTGCCGCCGCAGGCAATCGCGCTCCACTGCGCATCGGCGCCATACGGACGGATGTCGCGTGAAACTTCGTCGTACGCACCACCGCCGCTGACGCTGAAGGAACTGTCGCCCCAAGTGAGCGCGAAGCGACCGCCGGTGGTCTCCGTCTGGCGCTCTTCGATCGACAGGTTCACGCGGCCCACGTCCTGGCCGCCACGATCCGTCACCAGCCACTGCCAGCTGTTCGGATCGTTCAAATCGACGCTCGACGTGATGGTCGGCTTGTCGCCGCCGCGATTGTCGAAGTTCACGGTGGTGGTGTCGGAAATGAACAGCACCGTCGAGGCCTCGCGAGTGAATTCGCTCCGGGTCAGATTGCCTTGCACGTCGAGGCTCAACTTGTCGTTGATCTGCCATGTCATGCCGGGATTGGTGCCCCAGAACTCAGACTCCTCCTCGTACGGCCGGAATTCCATCATGAACTGCGAGTTCGGAAAGACGCCCGATGTCACCACACAACCGTTGGCGCAGTCGTCACGGTCCACCTGCAGTTGAGTCGGAATGAGTCGGCCGCCCTGACTGCCGCCGCGTACCGCCCACGCGGTGGCCTGGCGGGTGAACTCGCTCTCCTGTTTGCCGTACATGGAATCGAGGAAGAAGTGCAGGTTCTCGGTGGGACGGAATTCCATGCTCACCACGGCGTTGTAGCGATCCCGATCGCCCTCTTCGAACATCGTGCGGCCCAGTCGCGGAACCACGGCATTGTCGATCTGCTGCATGGTAAGACCGGGGTTGTTCGCGAGCAGGAACGCCTGGTCGATCGTCGCACCCGGCGTGAGACCGGCGCCGATCGTGGTCGCATTGTTCGGAACCGTGCCGGGGACGACTCCCCCCAGGTTGCCACCGGTGGTGTTACAGGTTCCCGAACATTGGGTGGCACTCAGACCCGGGCTCGACCAACCCACCGATTCGAAACCTCTTGTCGCCACTTTGCTACGAACGGCGGTCACACCCGCGAGCACGCCGAACTTGTCCCAGGTGTTGCTCGCGATCAGCGAGGTGCGCCCACCCAGGTCGTCCGCGTTGTTGTTGTCGGTACCCTGGAGCGAGTACGTCAGATGAGCGCCTTCGTTATCGAACGGCCGCGCCATGCGCATGTTGATGGTGCCCGCGGCGCCACCTTCGACCATGCTCGCCGAAGGCGTCTTGAACACCTCCAGCTTCGAGAACAGCTCCGGAGGAAACATGTCGAGCGGCACTTCGCGATTCGCGCCCGAACCTTCCTGCGGACCCTGCGCCACCGCGACCGGCGCGTTGTTCAACAGCACCCGCGTGAAATTCGTGTTCAAGCCGCGAATCGCGACCGTGGTGCCTTCGCCGCTGATCTCACGGGTGATCTGAATGCCGGGAATGCGCTGGAAGGATTCAGCGATGTTCGTATCGGGGAATTTGCCGATGTCCTCGGCGAAGATGGCATCGACGAAGCCGACTGATTCGCGCTTGGCGTCCGTGGAGTCCTGAAGACTCTGGCGGAAGCCGGTCACGACCACCTCTTCCAGCTCTTCAGACTGCATCTGCTGCGCGCTCACCGAGGTGGCGCCAGTGGCCGCGAATAATGTTACCGCTACCGCGCCCGGACGACGAAAACCGAACAGCCCTTTCCGCTTGGACATACCGCAATCCCCCAAAGAATTAGCTATTGGAAGCTGTAAAGCCCGGGCCTCCATTGCTGCTCCCATCCTTGCAGCTGGAGTCTTGATGCCCGGGCAACCCCGAACTGGCCAGACCAGTTGTTTTAGATGGCCTGACCATAAACCAACTATCCGTCCGGACGCAACTGTTGTCATTGTCATCCGACACTGCTATTGCAGTTCGAGGCGTGTCTGCACCCGGACCTTGGCTGGCGCGACCTCCTCCCGTCTCTCGGAATTGGCCTGACCGGCGCAACGGCCATCGGCCGGCCTACCTCCTGATCACGGCGATTGGTCTGGCCACCTGAGCCGGTTGCCCTCGGCAATTCCCGGCATGGAAACGACCTTCAGGTGCCGCAGCTTTTCCGGATTTCTCGTGATGTACACCGCGACGATCCTGCCCTGCTGAACTTGCAGCGAGGTCGTCTGGAGAATCCCCCCGCCCTCGAGGGAAATGAAACCAACGAGTCCATCGATCAACGCATAACGGATGAGAAGCGACGGCGATCGAACGAAGTCATGCGCGAGCTGGACGTGGCGAGCCATCACGGCAGCGATCCCTTCGAGAGGCTCGAGCGATGCCGGCACCTTGCCCCCGCCATCGGTGTACGCGGTGACGTTCTCGGCGAGCAATAATCGCAACCGGTCCATGTCGCCGTTCCTGGAGGCGGCAAAAAAAGCAGCGGCGATTGCCATGCCATCTTCTTTTGTTACGGAAAAACGCGGCTTGGCCGCGCGAATATGCTCGCGCGCCCGGCCGGCAAGCTTGCGGCAAGCCGCGGGCTCGCGACGGATGACAGCGGCAACGTCATCGAAACTCATGCCGAAGACGTCGTGGAGCAGGAACGCGGCCCGCTCCAGGGGGGAGAGGAGCTCGAGGGTGATCATCAGCGGAAGCGTGATGTCATCGACGCTATCGTCATCCTCTGAATCGATCACCGGTTCGGGAAGCCAGGGCCCGATGTAGGTCTCGCGCCTACGCCGGGCGGATTTCAATTCATTGAGGCACAGGCGCGTGACGATCGTGCGCAACAGAGCGGCGGGCTCGCGGATGGCATCGCGGTCCGAAGCGAGCCAGCGCAGCCAAGCATCTTGAACAACATCCTCCGCATCCGCCACCGATCCAAGCATGCGGTACGCCAGCCGGACCAAGCGCGGCCGCAGTGTGGAGAGCAGCGGATCCGAAGCGCTCGCACTCATGCCGACTCCGAACCGAGCTATGCCCTATGCACGGCATCAACCTTGTAAAGGCTCGGCGCAACCGACTTCGCGAGGCTGGCGAAGCGCTTGAGCTGCTCCTGAGTCTGCGGCTTCTTCATGAAAGCTTCGAAGTGCTCCTTGGTGTCCCATTGCGCGTAGTTGACCACCTTCTTGCCATCGAGGCTGCTGTGGATAGACACGGATACGAATCCCGGCTGGTGCCTGATCGTACTGTCGGTCGCCTCCGACAGAGCTTTTGCCAGCTCCGCCTGCTGTTCCGGTTCGACCTCGTAAACGTTGACGAGCGTTACGCATGCGACGTCGGGATGAATGGTCACGGTCTTGCTGTCAGGCATGGCTCTCTCCTGGGAGATTTGTCGTTGCGAAGACATGACAGCGATCGTCCCGGGAATGTGACATGCCGGAGCGCGGCGAGCGATTGATACCCGGCTCGTCAGTGGCTGTTCGATTTAGGAGCCGCCCACACCGGCGGCCGGGCGGCACGTTTGAGTTGCTTCTGGTCTTTCAAAAACCCCTTGCTCGGCTGGAACGAGATCGCGTCGACGCGACGCTGGAGGGCTTCCGACATCAATGTATCTTGCTCGAACCGGGTAGGAGACGCGGCTTGTTTGCGAAATAGTTTGAAGAGCATGGCTGATTCTGGCGGTCGACGAGGTGCTGACGATACACGCCGGCCCGGATGCGAAAAGTGGACGATTTCGCCGAGCGCTCTCAGGCGAACCCCGATGCAAGCATCGGGTGAACCGAGGCGGAGCGCTCCGGGAGCCCTAGGCCAACGAAGCACGGCAGTCTCAAACTGAATCGTAGGTCCGTAGCGCGAAAAAGAGCATCACAGCGGCCAGAAGTGCCGCCGCACCGCTATGAAACATCATCCATTCGGAGTTATCGGTCGCTGCGAGAAAGATGTAATAGCCGACGCTCGCGGTGATTCCTAGCCCGCTTGCGATGCCAAACCTTCGGCGGCGTAACATCAGCAAGATCCACGAACACATAGGCCTGCACCAAGACGAGCACCAGGGCCCCCGTGGAGACCAAGGATCGCGTCCAGCCGTGCTTGAAGCCATCGACGACGGCCAGCAAAATCGCGAGGCAACCGGGAACACTCCACTGCCTCAGGAACTCCAAGAAGCGCTGTCGACCACTGGCTCTATTGCGCTCCTCGCCTAGCATCCGGGCTTGCCTTTGACGTAGTCGATCGAGCATGAACCTTTCTGGGAGCTTCTTCTGAAGCTCGATGGTGCGATTGGGATAATCCTCTCCTCGCGTTTCGCCCGAGCAGCGCGCTCAGCGTTGCAGGCGAGACAACACAGAACCCCAGAGAAGATACTGCTGCACGACGACCTCCTACCAGCTCCCTGCGCATCACCAGGAGGCGGAGCCCAATAGCTGCTGGCTTGCCGGTGAGAACATCATATTGCCTGTTCAGTTCAACGCACAATCACGCGTTGAGCAACAGAACCATCACCAAAGGTAAGCACAGCCGTGATCATCGCTTTCGCGATGGCACGCACCCCGGCTCGACCGACCTCGCGCTTGCTCTCGATGTACGCGAGAAAGCGTTCCGCATTCCGATCTTTGATTCTGGAACGGCGAACTGCCCCGCTTTGCCGGCAGGCGCATCCGCTGTAACTCAGAACGGCTTGAGCACGACGAGCAACACGGTTCCGGCGATCAGCCCGAGCACACCCGCCAGTGTGAGATTGCATCCGCTCGCGATGTACGCTCCGCGCAGCATGATGCGCCTTCGAACTTGCCCCGCCATCATCCCGTGCAGCGCTGCGAGGCCAACGACGAACACGAGCTTGAGTGACAACCACCGATTGCCGAACCAATCGCCTTGACGAGCCATCAACAAGCCCGTCATCCAGGCGACGAGCATGGCGGGTGCAGTGACCCGCCGATCCCATTGTCGCAACTTCTGTAACAGATCTTGTTCCAAAGCGAGCCCGAGTGTCAGGGACTGAAGCAGCATGCCGCCGATCCAAAGAATGATCGCGCCGACATGCACCGACTTGATCAGCAGATAACTCATGCAGCCGATTCGGCCCGCCGTCTTCGGATGAAGCGCAGCGTCGAGATGAACCCGAACGGCACGAAGGCCGCACTCAGCAGCCGCCCCACTACACGCGTACTCCAGTTCGCACCGGCCGCGATGTTTATGGTCAGCCACAGATAAACGAGAAAGGCGAGCCCATGGACCGGGCCGGCAATCGACACAGCCAGCGGCAGGCCAGCAATGTGCTTGAGTGGGACTGCGATGCCGAGCAGCGCCAGTAAGGTGACGCCTTCGGCTATCGCGGCAAGTTGCAAGTGATCGAGAGCGCGCAGCGGCGCCAGGAATGGTGTGGTCATGTCGAGAGAGTCACCTCGGAAGGACGCATCATGGGCCTGCGCCCTGACTCGCACCATCGGCTAGAATGCCAACGTTCGAAGGATTCCGGCCACCCGCGTGGCACCTTCGATTCTGCAGAATCGGCGCAAAATCGATGGCGAAAAGCAAGTTTCACAAAGTCGCGGTGCTGGCATTTCACGGCGTCATTCCTTTCGACCTGACGACGCCATGCGAAGTGTTCGGACGAGCTCGCGTGCGTCCGGGGCAGCCCTCTTATCAAGTGCAGGTGTGTGGACAAAGCCGGCGCATTCGCACCGAGGCGTTCGATATGCACGCGAAATGGGATTTGAACGATCTGGTGAAGGCCGACACCGTGATCGTGCCGGGGATGAGCGACGTGACTGCGCCAGTGCCGCGATCGGTGATCGATGCGCTCATTGAGGCCGATGCCGCCGGCGCAAGAATCGCTTCCATATGTACTGGCGCGTTCGTGCTCGCAGCGAGCGGATTACTCGATGGACTGAGCGCGACGACGCACTGGCTGGCCGCACCGCTGCTGGCTGCTCGATACCCGAACACCGACGTGAATCCCAATGTTCTATTCGTGGACAACGGGCGCATTCTGACGTCAGCCGGCGCCGCGGCCGGTCTCGATCTCTGTCTACATCTGATCCGTACCGATCATGGCGCGGCGGTGGCGGCGGACGCGGCTCGTCTTTCGGTGATGCCGCTGGAGCGCGCCGGCGGACAGGCTCAATTCATCGTTTATGAGCCGCCGCAATCTTCCAATGGCCTTCAGCCACTACTCGAATGGATCGAGCAGCGCCTCGATCGTCCCTTGACGCTCGAGTCGATGGCCGCGCAGGCTGCAATGAGCATCCGCACGCTCACGCGGCGATTTCAGGAGCAACTCGGCGTGAGTCCGCTGCAGTGGGTACTACACACACGCGTGAGGCGCGCTCAGCATGCCCTGGAGACGACAGATCTCTCGATCGAGCGAGTAGCCGCGGCCGCCGGCTTCAGTTCATCGACATCTTTACGAGAGCATTTCGCTCGCGTGGTCGGCACGTCCCCGCGGGCGTATAGGAATACCTTTCGTAAGCGTTAGCTCCACACCAACTCATAGCCGAGCGCTTTGTGATGCTTCACGCCCCAAGCCGCCAACGCAGTCAATGCGGGGCGCAGCGTGCGGCCGAACTGCGTCAATCGATACGTCACAACCTTCGCTTGCGTATCGTGCCCGCGCTCGATCAATCCATTTCGCTCGAGGCCACGCAACTGTTGCGTGAGCACTTTGTGCGACACATGAGGCATCGCTGCCTGTAACGCACCGAAGCGACGCGAGCGCTCCTTGAGAAGAAAAAGGATCAGAGGCTGCCACTTTCCGTCGATCATGCTCAAGGTGACATCCACGGGGCAGAAGTATTTTTTCGACGGCACAGGTTACCTGCTGGTGCGTTTACAACTTCGTTGCGATTCGCGCAGTATTCGGTGACGGCGCAATCGATCTGAACGGCCACCCATTCGGATGGTCGAATTTGCGACCGCCATACTATTGTGCTTGAGATCGCGTGCACGCAAGGAGCACTGGATGATCCCGGAAGTCATTCGCTATAAGATCCCGCTGCATCAGTGCGATGCCTTCATCGACGCGTATCGCGCCGCTGGAGAAGTTCTGAAGCGCTCGCCCCACTGTCACGGCTTCGAACTGCTGCGTTCGAGCAAGGATGCGGAGCTGTTCGTCCTCTTGATCCGCTGGGATTCGGCCGAAGGCCACATGCAAGGGTTCCGTGGCTCGGCGCAATTCCGTGAGTTCTTCGCTCTGATCAAACCGTACGTGTCGAATATCCAGGAGATGGAACACTACACTTACACCGATATCACATGGACACGGCGCGTCGAGCATTGAAGCGGCTCGCGACGGGTCCCAGCCCCATCCGGCTGCGGTCGCGCCTGAAGCTCTGAGCGGGATCGACCTGCGAGCGATTACCGGCGCCTCGCTCCACCCGAAGGGCGCTGGCGCCGACGAAACGCGGCTGTCTTCGTGCGACTCTGACAGGTCGTCGAGCAGAAGCGCCGGGTTCCGTTCTTCGTCGTATCGAAGAAAACAATGTCGCAACCGCTCGCTTCGCAGCGGCCAAATCGGTCCGCGAGCCCTTCTCCGATCATCCGCGCGAGCGCCTCGGAACAGATCGCGATATACATCGGCACAAGTTCCGCGTCGGCGGGATGATGATGTAGCCGCCATCGTCCTTCTTCCTTGGCCAGGTGCGGATGAGCGGGATGTTCCGCGAGCATCTCGTTGAGGACGCCGGCGGCCGCCTCGATATCTTCGCTGAGCAGATGACCGATGACCTGCCGCAATCGCTGCGATAGAGAAACAAAGCCCGGAATCTGCCGCGGCCGAAACGCGGCGATCGACGCAGGATCGAAGGAGAGGATGCTCGCAACAATCTCGCGTTGCCGTTCAGTGCTCGATGTCAGCTCGTTGACCAGCCGCAGCGAAACAATCACGCCGGCATCGGTGTAACCGTCTAAATAGATTTGACGAGGCATGGCACCCTCTTTACCGTGTCACTGACTACCGTAATTACACCAGTTACATGCGGAGCACAAACAGTGACGAAGCCTTTGGCGGGGAAAGTAGCGTTGGTCGCCGGCGCGACACGCGGTGCAGGCCGCGGAATCGCTGTCGAACTGGGTCGCGCTGGAGCGACCGTCTATGTGACCGGCCGCACCTCCGGTAGCCACCGCTCCGAGATGGAACGCAATGAAACCATCGAGGAAACGGCGGAGCTGGTCGACGCCGCTGGCGGCCACGGCGTCGCCGTACGCGTGGATCACCTCATACCCGACGAGGTCAGCGCGCTCGTCGAACAAATCGATGCCAGTCACGGCCGCCTCGATGTGCTGGTGAACGACATCTTCGGCGCGCCGAGAATCGAATGGGGAAAAACGGTCTGGGAGTCGGATCTGCCTTATGGATTGAGGATGCTTCGCCTCGCCATCGACACGCACGCCATCACGAGCCACTTTGCCGTTCCACTCCTGCTCCGCTCCGCACGTGGCCTGCTCGTGGAGGTGAATGACGGCACCGCTGAGTACAATCAGAAGAACTATCGAAACTCGTTCTTCTACGATCTCGCCAAGGGCGGTGTTCAACGCATGGCGTTCGCGCTCGCGCACGAGCTTCGCGACACACGGACGACCGCCGTGATGCTCACGCCAGGCTGGCTACGCTCCGAAGCCATGCTCGATGCCTTCGGTGTCACCGAATCGAACTGGCGAGATGCCACTCAACGCATTCCACACTTTGCGATCTCGGAATCGCCGGCCTTCGTCGGACGCGCGGTCGTCGCGCTTGCGGCTGATGAGAACGTTTCACGCTGGCATGGTCACTCGCTTTCCAGTGGCGGGCTTTCGCGGGTGTACGGCTTCACGGATATCGACGGGAGTCGGCCGGATGCGTGGCGCTATCTCGTCGAGGTTCAGGATGCGGGATTGCCAGCCGACGTGACTGGATATCGGTAAGGCTCAGCGGCCGGCTTCGACAAGCAGGCGACCCGAGCACCGGGTCGCCTGCTTCGAGGGGCTATCAAAGATTGAAACGCACGCCGAGTCGATACACGCGACCGAGCGCGTCATACAGCGCCGGATTGCTGAACGTCGTGACTTTCGCCGGATCCTCGTCGAGCACGTTGTCGACCTTGAAATAGGCGGTCGTGCCCGGGAGCATCTCGTACGATGCACCGACGTCGAGATAGAAAGCGCCGTCGACGTGATTGTTGTCGATGGTCGGGCGATTCACCGTCGACACCGGACAGGTCCCCGGCCGGCATTCGATGTACTGATTGCCGAGCACACCATCGCTGATCCAGCGTTCCTGGATCTGCAACGAGAACTTGTCGGTGTCGTAGCTCTGGATCGCGAGCACCTTCCAATCGGCCTTGGTGTCGGTGTTCACCCCAGCGGTATCGACCGGAACGGTGCCCGGCAGGCCGTTGTCGGTGATGTACTCGCGAATGTGCGTCGCGAGGCCCCGAACCGTGAACGTACCGGGCAGACCGAACAGCTGCGGCCAGCGATAGCTCGCTTCGATGTCGAACCCCGAAGTTTCGATCGACGCGAAGTTGAACGACTGCACGTTGATGAAATTCGGTCCGTTCGGGTTGTTCAGATTGAACGAGTTGCAGGTCTGCGGCAGCACGCCCCGGAAACAGTAGTTGACGATGTCGTTGGCACTCAAGCTCGAGATCACGTCATCGATCTTGATCTTGTAATAATCGACCGACACGCTGAAGTTCGGCAGCCAGGCGGGCTCGGACAGCACCACACCGAACGACGTATTGCGAGCCAGCTCCGGCGTGAGCGCCGGATTGCCGACCTGGTTCTGGATCGCGAGCACGTTGATGTTACGGAACGGATCCAGGAAGTTCGGCAGCGTCGTCGTGACCGGCGCGGCGAACAATTCCGAAAGATTGGGGGCACGCGCGTCGCGCGAAGTGGTTGCGCGCAGGCGCAGTCCATCGATCGGAGTATCCCACGTGCCGCCGATCTTCCACACATCGATGGTTCCCGAGGTGCTGTAATCGGTCACGCGTGAGGCAGCATTCAGATTGGCTCGACCGATGCTCTCGGAGTCGAACAGCGGCAGGTCGAATTCCAGATAGGCTTCCTTGACGCTGTACTCGCCTTCGCCGTTCTTGTAGTTGCCGGCATACCAGTTGTTGCCGGTGTCCAGAAGCACCGGATCGGCCGGATATCTGTCGTCGTAGGGCGTGCCTTCGATACCCGCCTGAGGAAGGATGCCGTTGCCATAGGCATCGGCGCGGACGCGATATTCTTCCTTGCGATACTCGACACCGAACGCGAGCGCGAGCGGGCCAGCCCAGAGGTCGACCGGTGAGCCGGAGACGTTGAAGCTCGCCACTTCCTGGTTCTGTCGCGTCCGCTGATAGGGACCCTTCGCAGGCATGATGTAGTTGAACGCGGCGTCCGAGGGACGCATGCCACCGAAGATGTTGATGGGCACGCAGCCGTTAGCCCGCGCGACCGGATCGGCGCAAACGATTTGGCCGTTCAACGTCGTCGCGTTGATCGCCTGATCGAACCGACGCGACAACAGGATGCTCTTCACGTCGATATCGGAGAAGTTGACGCCGTGCTCGTAATAACCGTTGTAGTTCCACTTGTCGCCTAACACTTCCAGTCCACCGAGCGCGCCCAACACGAAACGATATTGACGGCGGTCGGTGTACACCTGCGTGCTCGGCAGGATGGCGTTGCTGGTGCCGTATTTGAAGTTGGTGATGCCGGCGTCCGCGCACATCGTCTGGATAGACGCGGGCAAGAACGGATTGCTGCACTGGATGGTGAGGTTCGGCCGGTTCATGCCGTTGATCGGCTGATTGTGGGTCTGAACCTGGGCCACATTCATCGTCACATAGATTTCGTCGTCGTCCGCGAACTCGAAGCCCACGCGGCCGTAGCCGTTGATGCGCTCAAGTGAAGACTGCAGCGTGCGGCCGGAGTCGACATTGCCGGAGAGATCGCCGCCGACGCAGAAGCCCGGCAAGCAGCCTCTCACCGTGCCGGCCGCATCACCCACGGGTGTGCCGTTCGAGCCGTACTGGAACCGGAACGGGTTGCCGGCTTCGTCGAAGGCCCATCCTTGCAGCGGACCGGCCGTGATCAGGCCGTACTTGGTGTAGTTGTACGGTTGCGCGTAGTCGATCACGTTGTATTGCGGCGAGCCGTCATTCGTCACGTTGCGATTGACGAGCGTGCGCTGGGTGTACCAGTCGCGTCCGCCGGCGAGCCCCACGCCGTACGGGCCCGGACCCACGCCCTTTTCATCGTGATACTCGATACTGCCCACGGCATGCACGCGGCCATCGAAGAAGCTGCTGCCGGCCGCGATCTGTGCGACGACCGTTTCATCGTCGTCATAGTTGGTGATCGCGCCCTGGACATTGCCCTTGATGCCTTCGAAACGGGTGTTCGTGACGAAGTTGACCACGCCGCCGACGGCGTCGGAACCGTAGGAAGACGATGCGCCGCCGTTGACCACGTCAACGCGCTCGATCAGCAGCTGAGGAAACAGGCTCACGTCGGGAACGCCCGTCACGTTCGCTCCGACGACCCGCTGACCATCGAGCAGCGTCAGCGTGCGGATCGGCCCCAGGCCGCGCAACGAGAACGAGCTCAAGCCCTGAGCGCCGCTGGACGTGCTGAACGTGTTGGTCTGCGTGCCGGTGGAACCCTGAAGTGAAGGCAGCTGCGCGACCGTGGTGAAAATGTTGGGCTGCGCGTTCGCCGTGAGCTGCTCGGCGCTAATGACCGAGGTGGGCGTCGGCGCGTTGTAGCCACTCGACATGATGCGAGTGCCGGTGACCAGGATCTCTTCGAGTCCGCCGCCCTGCTCCCCCTTCGCCGGGGTGGTTGCCGTCGAGGCAGAAGACGCAGGCGCGGGTTCCGACGGCGTCTCCTGTGCGTACACTGAAAGTGGCAGCAGCAACCCACACGCCGCCAACGTCTGAAGGCCCGTGGACGTGATTTTCATCGCGGCATTCGCGCCGTCCCTGCAGAATCTGTTGGACATAGTCTCTTCTCGTTGGTCTGTGTTACTGGCTCGTGTGAGCCTTCTCGCGGATGCATCGAGAACGCGGCGAGTCACAGCGACTGCGTCCGCGGATCGTGCCGGTTGCGCTGAATCTTCGTTCGGCGCGACGCGCGCTGGATGCGTTGGTCATCGTGCTTATCGATGAGTCAACGTCGCGAGCGCGATCCACCCCCTACTGGCGTTACCCGGACAAACTATCCAAAAAGTTAGCGCTAACGCAATCACCACATGAGAGGCCAAATCACCCGCGAAGGTTTCATGCGCATTCCACGGATGACAGCGCGAGACCGCGCTGGATTCGGATCGCTGAACAGCACCTTTTGTACGGCTATTTGTAGTAGTTAGCGCGCACGTTCATGAACGCACCTTGTCGGTGCTGAATGCGCAAAAAAGCGCGGGGTTCAGGCTCAGGTGGCGATCCGACGGGAGGGGGCGATAGCGCTACCGGCAATCCAACACTGGCGCGGGCAATCGGGGGGAAGTCTCTCAGCAAAAGGACAGCGTCGGCCCAAGCGCTTCATGAGGGGACCCGCGGGGGGAAGGCGCTCATCGCCCGCTTCTGGCGATGAGCGGCAGGTCGATCATCCGTTCAGAATGGGCCGATCTGAGTCACAAGGCGGCATCGATCGCCAGGTACGACTCGATGCACGCACGCTCGCTCGCCTTGTTCGGCTTCCAGGGGCCGTGCTCCATGCCGAAGACGAAATCGCGCCCACTCTCTCGCATCCGGTTCGAGATGTGCTTGAAGATGTTGGCGTAGTTCATCTCACCGGTGCCCGGCCACAGCCGTCCCGGCACGTCGCCCATCTGGAAATAGCCGATCTCACTCCAGGTCTGGTCGATACTTGCCATGATCGACCCCTGGTTCTGTTGCAGGTGATACATGTCGAACAGGATCTTGCACGCCGGGCTGTTGATGGCGCGACAGATCGCATAGGCCTGATCGGCCGTGCGCAGGAACAGATCGGGCGAATCGGCGAGCGGTTCGAGGACCATCACCAGATTCTCCCGCTCGAACACCTCAGCGCCGGCGCGCAGCACGTCGATCGCATTTGCCGTTTGTATGCCGATCGGCAACTTGCGTTCGAACACACCGGGCACGACCGTCATCCACTTCGCATTGACGCGCTTGGCGACCTCGACCGCGGCCTGGCAGCACTTTACGAAGTTCCTCCGGTTATCTTCGTGACCGGTCGTGAACAACTTGTTCTCGTTACCGCCCACCGCGACGACGAACACCCCGAGCGACATGCCGAGTTGCTGCAAGGTGCGCGCAATCGTTTCCTGGGTGGCAGGCGAGCGCTCCATCATCCCGTTGTCTTCGACGGCCGTGAAACCCTCGTCCGCCATGAACTTCAGTTGGTCGACCAGACTGTCGCCCGCATGGCCAATGAACTGACCGAAGTGCGGGGCGAGCTTCAACTTGAACTTGCGCTTCGATGGCGCAGCGAACAGCGGTGAGGTCACCGCCAATGCGGTGGCGCTCAGCGTGGTATTCAGCAAGGCACGGCGTGTAATCATGCGCTCAGCGGAACCTGATCCAATCCACCTCGACGGGTTCGCCACCGGCCTGCGTAACGAACAGGTCGTGGACACCGCGCGGAACCCGTTTCGCCGCGACACTGGCAATCGTCCAATCGTTCCCCTGCCCGACATCGACGCGGCCGATCAGCGGCCCGTCCTGTTTATCCAGGCGAATCTCGAGCGTGCCTCTGGCGGCGGCTTTCGCACGCACCTGGATCGTTTGCTGGGCGCCGCCCTCGAAGTCGACTTCGTTGAATCGCACCCACGAGTTTACGGCACTGAACCGGGTTTTCCAGCCGGCGTGCGGGTTGGTCTCGTCCAGGAAGGAAACCGCGACCTCCTCACCACTGGTCGCGCTGTAGCGATCGATCTGAATCTCACTGTTCGCCTTGACGAGCCCGACACCGCGCAGCGTCGGGATGACTTTCTGAATCGTGCCATCGGCGTTGAAGAACAATCGATCCGCCCGGATCGACCGATTCTTGTCGAACCCGGGTGAGAGATCCTTATCGTGATAGAACAAATACGAGTGCCCGAGGTAATCGAGGATGGAGTGGTGCACGGTCCAGCAACCGCTCTGCGACTCATCCAGAATCACTCCGGCCGGTTTGAACGGGCCCAGGGGGGACGTGCTCGTCGCATATTCGAGCCGCTCGGTCTTGTTCTCCACGTGCGGATAGGTGAGATAGTAGATGCCGTTGCGCTCGAACGCGAACGGTCCTTCCAGCAGCCCCTTGGTCGGCAGGTTGTCGATCACCTTCGGCTCGCCCTCGATTTCCAGCATGTTCGGTTTCAACTTGGCGACGAAGATCTTGTTCAACGAGTAATACAGATAAGCGCTGCCGTCCTTGTCGATGAGCACCGACGGATCGATGCCGTTGACGCCCTCGATCGGTGTCGCCATCGGCTTGAACGGGCCATCGGGCTTGTCCGCAACCGCAACCCCGATCTTGAAACCGCCGCTCTTCGCGATCGCCGGAAAGTAGAAGTAATACTTCCCGTCCTTGAACACACACTCCGGCGCCCACATCGCGTAAGCGCTGGGATCGACCCATTCGACGCCGGTCTGCGAGACGATCACGCCGTGATCCTGCCAATCCGTGAGGTTCTCGGAGGAGAACACGTGGTAATCCTCCATGACGAACCAGTTGGGCCGACCTTTGTATTGCGGGGGCGCCTTGATGTCGTGCGAAGGGTAAACGTAGATTTTCCCCTCGAACACCCGCGCGGTCGGATCTGCGGTGAACTGATCCATGATCAGCGGATTCGTCGCGAGTGCGGCGCTTGCCTGCAGCAGCCCCGCGATGCCCGCTGACACGAGGTAACGTAGCGTAAGTTTCATCGATCTTCTCAACTTGGTGCGAGCTGGCCGCGTCACTTCTCCTCCAGCGAAATCACGGCCACCGAGTGCGGCGGCAACTTCAATGCAATCTTGCCGCCGCTCGACCTTGCCTCGAAGGACTTCGGCGCGACCGTGGCCGGCGCGTCGAACGTATTCACGCTGTCGATTTTCGGTGCCGAGAGGATCCTGCCAACGGCGCGCTTCGCGCGGGTGGACAGTTCGAGTTGCGCGGGGCCCGTGGGATCGATGTTGGTGAGCGCGAGCCACGTCTTGCCATCCTTGCCCTTGGCGGCGATCGCGTCGATCTTCGGCAATTTAACGTCGCCCGTCACGTAGCTGCCGGCGTCGAAGGTCACCGGCAGGAATGTCGCGTCCTGGAAAGGAACGTACATGTGATAGACGTGATAGGTCGGCGTCAGCACCAGCTTGTCCTGCTCGGTGAGAATCATGGCCTGCAAGACGTTGACCATCTGAGCGATGTTCGCCATGCGCACCCGGTCGGCGTGACGTGCGAAGATGTTGATGTTGAGCGCCGCGATGATGGCATCACGGACGCTGTTCTGCTGTTCCAGGAAGCCTTCCTTGCTCCCCGGCGTCGGCGCGAGCCACGCGCCCCACTCGTCCACGACCAGCGCGATCTTTTTCTCCGGATCGTACTTGTCCATGATCGCGCCATGCGTGCGGAGCAGCTCGTTCATTCGCAACGTGTAGTTGATCAGCGTTGCGTATTCCTGCTCCCCGAAGCCGGTCGCGGCGTACTTCGGTGGGAAGCCGGCGCCGACGGTGTAGTAATGCAGCGAGATTCCGTTGATGTCCCAGCTCCAGTTGCGCTCCTTCCAGGCTTTCATCACCGCCTCGGTGTAGCCCGTATCGCCGCTGTCCGGGCCGACAGCGATCTTCAGCGTCGGATGATCGGCGTTGTAGTTGCGCGTGTAGCGGGCGTAGATGCGCAGCTGAGCTGCGTATTCCTCCGGCGTCATCGACCCGCCGCATCCCCAGCTCTCGTTGCCGATCCCCATGAACGAGATGCCATAAGGCTCGGGATGACCGTTGGCGGCGCGCTGCTTCGCGAGCGTCGTGGGCTGATTGGTCGTCATGTATTCGAACCAATCCGCGGCCTCTTGCGGCGTGCCCGAGCCGACGTTGACCGAGATGTAAGCCTCGGCGCCGATCTGCTGCACGAAATCCATGAACTCGTGCGTGCCGAACGTGTTCGGCTCGATGACGCCACCCCAATTCGGATTGAGCGTGGCGGGACGGTCCTTCAGCGGCCCGATGCCATTGCGCCAATGATACTCATCGGCGAAACATCCGCCGGGCCAGCGCACATTGGGTACGCGAAGCTCCTTGAGCGCGGCAACGACATCGTTGCGAATGCCGCGCGTGTTCGGGATGGGCGAATCCGGACCGACCCACACGCCCTCATAAACGCCACGTCCCAGGTGCTCGGCGAACTGTCCGAACAACTGCCGATCGATCTTGACGCCCGGCCGGTCCGCCTCGACTTTCAGCGTGATTGTCTGCGCCTGCGCCACGCTCACCGACGCGGCGACACCCATCAAGAACGCTGACAGTGCGATTTTCAGATTCATTACGGCCTCTATTCGTACTCGACTTAGTTTCTGGAAAGCTCGACACGCTCAGGGCGCGAGCGGAACGATTCGCGACGACGTAAACGTGGTCGATTGGACGGGCACGCCGGAGTCTGGCTGTCCGGATCCGATGCTCACCCGGTGCTCGCCGACGAAGATCTGGCGCACGCCGTCGCGTGTCACGAAGCTCAAATCGCGTGGCGTGAGCTCGAACGTGAGGGTCCGCTCTTCGCCCGGCTCGAGCGCAAAGCGTTGCACGCCGCGTAACGCAACGCGCGGCGCGCCGTCGAAGTCGGGTGGATCGAGATAGAGCTGCGCGACTTCTTCGCCCGCGCGCTTGCTGGTGTTTCGGACCGTCGTCGTGACACGCAGCCCGCGCTCCGGCGCTCCGGCCACTTTCACTGCGCCATACTCGAACGTCGAATAGCTCAGGCCGTAGCCGAAGGGATACACGGGCGTTCCGGCGAAGTAGCGGTACGTCCGACCTTTCATCGAGTAATCATCAAACGGCGGCAAGTCGGCGACGCTGCGATAGAACGTTAACGGCAATCGCCCGGCCGGATTGGTCTTGCCGGCGATGACGTTGCCGATCGCAAGTCCGCCCGCCTGCCCCGGGTACCACGCTTCGAGGATGGCCGAGGCGTGCTCTTTGGGCCACGACAGATCGAGCGTGCTGCCATTCATCAGCACGACGATCAACGGTTTGCCCAACGATTTCGCGAGCGCCAAGAGCTGTCGTTGATCCGCAAGCAGGTCGATGGAGGTTTTATCGCCGCCCGAGAATCCCTCGAGCTCGACCTTCATCTCCTCTCCCTCGAGATTGGAATTGAGGCCCACGGCGGCAACGATGACGTCGGCTTGCGCGGCGGCAGCCCGCAGCTCGGCTTCAGGCTGTGTGGAGACTCGTTTCCACAGGACCTCGACGCCCGACAGCAATAATGCGTCGGCGGTGACGCGAATTGGATAACGCCGCCCCTTCTCCAGTTGCAACGTCGTCATCTCGGAGCGCGTGCCCCACGGTCGGTTGCGATGCTGGGCGAGCACCTTGCCATCCCACATGAGCTCCGCGTTGGGACCGCCGAGACCGATACGATACGTTCCGCTCTCGGGCGGCACGACGAAACCCGTCCAGACCACGCGGTAATAATCCGAAAGCTGCGCGTGCTCGTTGCCACGCATGGCGATGCCCGGCTCGATCCGCGTGATCGTGGGTTTGGCCTTGAACTTCACTTTGCTGGCGTGCTCGGCGAAGTCCGCATGGCTCGCGTAACGCTTCGGCATCGCTTGATCGGCGTCGAAGTACTGCGCGAGCAGCCCGGGCTCGCCGCGAGGTGAGCGCAACGCCGTCGTCGGGATGGGATCGCCATCGGTGATCGACGGCGCCCCAGGGACGTGTGTCACGGTCGCCTTCGGCAAGGCACGACGCAAGCCATCGACCAGCGAGATCGGCGGACTCGATAACGAGGACGAGTAGTTCCCTCGGAGCACGCGTGTCGCATCGGCATGCGGACCGATGACGGCAATGCGCTCGGTGCCCTTCAATGGCAACACACCGTCATTCTTCAACAGCACCAGGCTCTTCTCGGCACTCTTCAATGCAAGGGCATCGCGCTCGGGCGTGGTCACGGGCGTGGGCGGAGTATCGATGAGCGGCCGTCCTTCGAGTCCCGGCAAATCGCCATTTCGGTAACGAGCGGAGAACAATCGAATCAGCGCCTGATCGATATCCTGCATGCTGATGAAGCCGCGCTCGTACGCCTGCTTGTAGCGAGCACCCAGGCCGCCGATGTCGAACAACGTCGCGTTGCTGCACTCGTTGTCGACGCCCGCTTTGAGCCCGGCCGCGACGCCCGCGACTGCATCGGGCGCGAACTTATGGTTGTCGCTGATATCCTTGACGGCATCGCAGTCGGAGACCACGTAGCCGTCGAACTTCCACGCCTCGCGCAGGCGCTTTTGTAACAACAGATCGCTGACACAGGCCGGCTCGCCATTGACGCGGTTGTAAGCGCACATGATCGACCCCGCCTTGCCCTCGACGATCGCCGCACGAAACGCCGGAAGATAGGTGTCTTCGAGATCGTGCGGGGTCACGAAAACGTTTGCCTCGTGACGCGTCGACTCCGGACCGCTGTGGACCGCGAAGTGCTTCGGGGAGGCGATCACATCGGGACGCTCTGGATCCGGCCCTTGCATGCCGCGCACGTACGCCACACCGAGGCGTGCCGTCAGAAATGGATCCTCGCCATAGGTTTCCTGTCCCCGCCCCCAGCGCGGATCGCGAAAGATGTTGATATTCGGCGACCAGGTATCGAGGCCGGTGCCGATGCGACCCAGCCGCCCGGTCTTGCGTCCGAGCGCGTGCAGCGCTCTGACTTCCACGCTGATCGCGGCGGCGACTTCAGCGACCATGTGTTCATCGAACGATGCCGCCAGCCCGATCGGCTCGGGAAAATTCGTGGTCGGCACCGGGCCCAGCGCACCATGCAACGACTCGGTCCACCAGTTGTACGCGGGAATCTTCAGGCGCGGGATCGCGGGTGCGGTGTTGAGCAACTGCTCGACCTTCTCATCCAACGTGAGCTGTTCGACCAGTGCTTTTGCTTTTTCGTCAGCGCGCGCCCGTAGCGATGCATCGCCGGGATCGGAGGCCAGGGCCACGGCGCTCGTCGCGAATGCCAGGCAGAGAGTCACCACACGAATTGCACTAGTGCGAGAAGCCATGCCGCCACCTTTCATTCACACCTCCCGCAACATCTGCATAACGCGCGCACGGATCTTCTGGTAGTTGTGCGGTTTCAGTGGCCCGAGTACGCCGTGCTGATCCGCAGGCAAATGTGCCAGCGGATGGCCCTGAGTCCGAAACACGAAATGATCGAAGAATGCCTTCCACGCCTGCCGCTCGGGGGGCGGCCGCTCGGCGATCGCTATCAGACTCAGCAGCATCGCAACCGCAGGCGCATCGCGCCCCACGCTGAACGCATCCCACCAATAGTTCACCAGCACGTTGAACGCGCCGGTCGCCTCGACCTGGTGCCACCACAGTTTGGGTAGATAGAGGGCATCGCCCGGCTGCAGTTCGGCCACGAGCGCTTGCTCCCGAATTTCGCGGAAGCGCGGAAATCGCTCGTCATCGGGCGGCGCGGACGCGGCGAGACTCACCGGTTGGCCGGCCATCGTGTGATCGATGGGACCGATGTATAGCCGGTCGATCATCTCCGGAGCATACAACGTGAAGCGGCGCGTACCTGCGACCACGCAAGCGATGTTATCCATCGTGTCGTAGTGCGCCGATACATTCGATGCGTGGCCGACCCAGATACGAGGCGCGACGTTTGTGTTCAAGACCGACAGCTGATTGTCCGCCGCGAACCCCGGTAGGTACTGCTCGGTCGGCAGCGACCCCATATACATCGAGCTGCCACTCGGATTCGCCGCGGTGGCCACGATGCGGTCGAGGGCGTCGGTGAAGTGCATCCGAGCGCGTGAGAAGTTGAACGCTCTAAGGTCATCCGTGTAGTAGTACTTGCCTGAAATCCTGGAATCGCCGACGAAGACCTCCGCTTCGCCCCCCGCGTCGAAGCGCGAAAGATAGTCTCTAAACTCAGCCGGTGAGCGCATGCCGGCCGACACCGCGGGCCACGAACTGACCAACCCGCGTATGACCACCGGGCGACACGGCTCCGCGACCTCACGCAGGAAAGCGGCCGGATCCGTGACATCTTCAGCCGCGATCTCGATGGGAGACAGTGCCATGGTCGTTCAACGCCACCGGATCATGCGCTAGCGGCAGCCGGCCTTGAAGCAGAGATTGGCACCGAAGAACGGCAGCACGTGATTCTGGAACCGATCGCCGAGCTTGTTGGTATGGTCGCCCTCGTACACTTGGAAGGTGTTCTTGATTCCATACGAGTCCAGCACGTCATGGAGTTTGGCCGTGTCCGTGCGCAGACCATCCTGATCGCCAACGTCGATGGCGATCGCGTCATACCGGCGCAGGTTTCCAATGTACTGATGAATGAACGCGAGCGGCGCATTGGCCGCCCACCGCGCCAACACATCGGCCTGCACCTCCCCCGCCTGCGTCGGCAGGTCGAGGAACAACGGCGGCTTGTTCGGATTCGGCGACCAGGCGGCCGCTGCCGCCAACTGCGCACGCGCGAAGAACGGCAACTTGGCCGAGTCCGCAGGCGTCTTCACCTCCTCCAGCATCTTGCTCATCTCAGGGTTCGCAGGCCCCACGGAGCGAGGGGAGAGGCAGCAAGGACTCATGACGTAGAGGCTGCCGAAAACGTCGGCATGCTTCATCCCGATCCGGGTTGCGCCGTAACCGCCCATGGAATGACCGGCCAGGCCCCGGCTGCGCCGGTCGGGAATCGTGCGGTAGTGCGCGTCGATGTACGAGACCACGTCGCGCGCAATGAAGCTCTCGAAGTCGCCCGTCGTGACCGAGCCTGAGTACATCGAGCCGTTGTGGACGGTCTTCGAGTCCGGCAGGACCACGATGACCTCCCCGGCGCCGCGCGCGAAAGCACCTTCGATGGTTTGCGGCACATGGATCTCATGCGACCACTGCTCGGCGCCGATCGAATAGCCGTGCAGCGCATACACCACCGGATACCGCCGCCCCTCCTCTTTCGCATAGCTTGGCGGAAGGAACACGAGCACCTCACGTTCGACGGCATTGCCTTCGAGATTGCCCTCGACCGCGCTCGCGTGGATCTTGATCGATTCGAGCGTGACCGGTTTGGCGCCGGGCACCGCCGGGGGCGCTTCCGTGCGCTGCTGCGCCAACGTCATTTGCGCGAACGACGCAGTCAACAACCATCCCAGCAGACAAACAACTTGGTGCTTCATCATCCGCTCTCATCAGCTCCGAGCTTTGCGATCCTTGAACAGCCGGGGCGCGAAATCCTTCAACGCGCGCCGCCAGGTCTGCCATTCGTGGTCCGTACCCGGCGACTCCACGTAGACGTGCTTGATGCCGGCGGCATTCAGGTTCTCGTGCAAGCCTCGAATGCCGGTGCGAAATCGTTCGGATTCCGCCGTGCCGACGCCGAGCCAGAGCACGTGCACTTGCTTGCCGAACGCGGCCGCGTCGGCGAAGACCCCGTCGTAATCGGTCTTGGGATCGAACTTGCCACCGCCAGGCGCCAGCAACCCGCCGGCGCCGCTGAAGCCGCCGATGTGAGAGAACAGATCGAGGTGCTTGAGCGTGATGTGGAACGTCTGCATTCCACCCATCGACAGGCCCGCCATGGCGCGGTGATCGCGATCGCTCAATGTTCTGTACGTCTTGTCGATGAAGGGAATCAATGCCTGAGTCACGTCTTCTTCGAACGTCTCGGCCATCGCCTGCATGGCTTTCAACATCTGCGGAGAGCCGAAGGCGGTAGTCGCCATGTCAGGTGCCGCCTCGCCTGCGCGCCGGGCGTAGCCATACGCCATCACGACGATCATCGGCTCCGCTTCGCGTGCCGCGATCAGATTGTCCAGAATGAAATTCGCGCGCCCCTGGCGAATCCAGCCGGTCTCATCTTCACCACCGCCATGTTGGAGATACAGGACGGGATAACGCGTTTTGGTTTGTGAGTCATAACCCGGCGGCAGATACACCAGCGCGTGACGCCACGAACCGGTGACCTTCGAGTAGTACCACACCTCTCGCACCTGGCCGTGAGGAACGTCCTGAATGGAATAGTAGGTCGAACCCGGCTCGGGAATTTCCACCGCGCTCGCATGTCGCGAGCCGCCATGGAACGCGTGACTGCCCGGATCGGCCACTTCGGCGCCATCGATGACGACGGTGTAGTAGTGAAAGCCTGGCACGAGCGGCTCGGTCGTGACCGTCCAGAAGCCGTCGGACTGCTTCTGCATGTCGATCTTCGGTCCGTTCCAGAAATTCAACTTCACCTGATTCGCTTCCGGCGCCTTCACCCGGACCTGTACCCGCCCGGCATCGTCGATACGGGGATACTGAGCGTCCCAGACGTTCGTGCTGGCCGGTCGAAACTCGCCGCTCGCCTGCGCGAAAGACAGCTGCGCGGCCAGGGCGCAAACGATTGCCATCATCCACTTCATGAGGTCCCCCAAAGCGTCTTTGCAAAAGATCCCGGCGTCGAGGCGGCTGCTTCAAGTCCCGGCGAGCTTGCGATTGCGCAAATGCGCCAGGATCGCCAGCTGATTGATCGAGCCGGCAATCGTGTAAGCCAGCTGCAGATGACCGCTGCGAAACAGGCGCAGAACATGAACGTCTTCCAGCTCGCGCAGCGAATCCCGGCTCACCGTGTACAGGCCCTCCAGCCGTAAGCGCTCGCCATCGTCAAAACTGAGCGACACGTCGATCGGCTCGAGCAATTTCAGATTCATCAAGTCCCGCACCAGGACCGCTGTTTGTTCGATCCCTTCGTGCAACTGTCCCAAGACTCGCTGAATCCGGCGCAAGGATGTGCTCGGTTGCTGGCCATCATCGAACAGCAGCTCTCCTTCCGTTTCGCTGAATCTCGGATTGGCGCGATCGATGGCGATGCGTTCGCCCGAGATGAAAAAACCATCGCGCTGCAGACTGAGCGGCTCGAAGCCGCCGCGCTCCTCGATGCTCTTCAGCGCGCCCTCCTCAGGCTTCAAACCGAGCACTGCGCCGGCGTAAAACGCGCCGGTTGCGGGATCTTTCGAGAACAGAATCGGACAGCCGATCGCCGCCGCGACGAATTCGCCGGGCACGATCTGGACGAAGTGCGGCTCCGCGCCCGATCTGGGCAGCAGTCGAAGGTGTGCATGATCCTGCGGATTGAGTAGCTGATGGTTGGTCATGGAATCGGCTCTGTCATACGGGCTGCAAGCCGTGCTGGACGATCTTGCTGATCAAATCCCGATGCCGCGGCAAGCCCGTGCGCAACTTGTCGATCTGCGCAGCGTTCTCGCGCATCGCGCGCTCCGCGGAGTTGGCGCCGCCCGCCACCATCTCCGGCTCCAGCTCCGTGCGAAATCCCATGCCATACAGAACATATTGGTAGCTCGCGGCCGGGAACACCTCCTCGATGCGATCGAACTCATCGTGGTACCACGGCGACTGATACCGCCACAGCAACAGCAGGTGCTGCAGCCGTTCCGGAATCGTTTCAGGCAGACAGTTGTCGCGCCAGAACGCACTGTCCTTACGCTGAGTGAGCACGTAATGGAGCTTGAGGAAATCAATGATCCTGCCCCAGCGATAATCGGTCGTGTTGTTGAAGCGGGCCGCGATCACATCCATCACTTCGCGGCAGACCGGCATTTGTTCGGCGATGAGCTTGGCCGACATTTCTATGAGCACGATGGCCGATGATTCCAAGGGCTCGAGGAACCCGGCCGACAGTCCCACAGCCACGCAGTTGCGCTTCCAGAAGATCTGCCGATGGCCGGAGCGGATCGGGATCCGGCGCACTGGCAGGTCTTTGCCCGCGGGGCCGATATAGTCCCGCAGCTCGCGCTCCGCATCGTCCACGGAAATATGGCGGCTAGAAAAAACATGGCCTACGCCCCGCCGGGTCGGCAGACCGATATCCCAGATCCAACCGGCCGATTGCGCCGTTGAAATCGTGTGAGATGCGATCGGGCTGGTCGGTGTTGCATACGGCACCTGGACTGCCAGCGCGGTATCGCAGAACAGGACATCGCTACAGTCGACGAAGGGCACGCCGAGCGTCTCGCCGATCAGCAGCGCTTTGAAGCCGGTGCAATCGATGAACAAGTCGCCTTCGATCTCGCCCGCCTGCGCTGTTTCGAGACTGCGAATATCGCCATTCTCCGTTAAATGCACGCGTCGCACATCCGCGAGCACATGGCGCACCCCGAGCTTTTCGCAACAATGCTTCTGGAGGAACGGCGCGAACTTTCCGGCGTCGAGATGATATGAGTAATTGGCGACAGCATCGTATTCCGCCGTGGCGATGGTCTTCGGCGCGAGGCCATCGTCGCAAATCCGGCCTTGGGGGCACACGGCGTCACAGAAGCTGCGCCCGTCGTTCCTCGCGAGCCAGTGCGGCACGAGGTTGATCTGAGAAAAACTCTGCGGAAGCATCAAAGGATGGTAGTAACCATCCTGCTTCTCCCCGGTGGTCCAGCGAGCGAACCACGCGCCTTGCTTGAACGCGGCATCACACTGCCGGAACAGCTCGGTCTCCGAGACACCGATCCGAGCTAACGTCGTCCTGAGTGTGGGCCACGTGCCTTCGCCCACTCCGATGATCGGTGTATTCGGCGATTCCACCAGAGTGACGCTGAAGCTGGCGGGAATGCGGCTGCGGTGTTTGGCGGCGATGATGCCCGCCGTCAACCACCCAGCCGTTCCACCGCCCACGATCACCACTCGCTTGACTGCTTGCACCATAGGCGAATGCTCGACGATCAAAAAAGAGGGAGGCGCCGCCAAGGGGATATCGTCGACGCCTCCCCTTGCCGATGTTACATCCGGTAGCGCGCGCCCAAGGCGTAGCGGCGACCGTAAGCAAACACGTCGAGCAACTGATTGTCGAACCGGCCATGCGTGCTCATCGTCTCGTTCGTGACGTTGAGCGCCTCGAAGAACACGTTGAGCTGATCGGTCAGCTGGTAGCTGGTGCTCAGATCGATCTGCAGGCTCGAGTTGACGAACGTCGGCTCGGCGCCGAACGCACCGGTGTTCTGGTTCTGACCGAACTGCAACAGGTACTCGTCGCGCCAGTTGGCGGCGACGCGCACCTCGAAGCCGTTCTTGTCGTAGAACCCGACGAAGTTCGCCGAGTCGGCGAGGCCGGTCACCGCGAACCCGCTCTGCGAGATGTCGTAGCGGTTGTATGGCTTGTCCGTGTCCACCAGCGTGATGTTGGCGTTGAAGCCGAAGCCCGTCTCGCCGAACACGTGCTGCCAGGCGAGCTCAAAACCATCCACCGTGGCATCCGGTCCGTTGACCCGCTGCGAGACCGTGTAGACCGCCTTCTCTCCGGTGCTCGGATCGATCACGTCATTGATGGTCTGACGCTGCGTGCCTTGCACGATGAAGTTGGTTACGTCCTTGATGAAGTAATTGATCGCGGCATACGAGTTCTGCTGGTAGTACCACTCGACGGCGAAGTCGAAGTTATCCGACAGATATGGCTTGAGCGTGGGGTTGCCGCCGGTGGCGGTCAAGGCGCCGATACGCGGCAGATTGCCCACGTTCAGCACCGGGTTCAGGAAATTGATCGCCGGCCGGGTCAAGGTCCGGGATGCGCTGAAGCGGGCGTGCACCTCGGGGGTAACCTCGAGCTTCATATCCATGCTGGGCAGCAAGTAGGAATATTTGCTCTTGGTCGAGATCGCTTTGGTCTCCCCGAAGCTGGTATTCAGCAGCGTCGGATCGGAATCGTCGACCGTCAACGAAACGGGCAAGCGGCCGACGCCGGCCGAAGTCACATGAGTACGCTCGTTGCGCACGCCGGCGCTGAAATGGAACGGACGACCGCCGAGCTCGACGTCGAAGCCCGCACGCACGAATGCGGACCAGGTCTTCTCGGTGATGTCCTGGACGCTGCCGGGGTCGAGCGCCAGCGCGAGCTCACCCGCATAGCTGCACAGGGACGGTGGGGAGGGGTTATTACAAGCGCTGGTTCCATCCTCGTTCCGGGGATAATTGAACCCTGGAATGTTGCTCTGATACGGATTGCCCAGACCTTGCAGGTAGCCGTACAGCCCGCGAGGGTCGTACATGAGCAGTTGCGGCGGCAACGCGCCACCGCCGGAGAATCCCGGGATGAATCCGCCCGTGCCGATCGTGCCTCGATAGAGATTGGTGGGCACGATCACGCCCGAGCTGCGCCCGGACGGCGCGCCATAGCCCGAGAACGCCTGCCAGTAATTGTTGGTGAACGTATTCGACTGCTGCAGCTGGAAGTTGTCGTCCACATAGGACGTGCCGGCGTCGAGCCGCACGTTGTCCTCTTTCCAGGTCGCGGTGATGCGCGCCTGCTTGAGCTCATCGGTGTTCTGCTGCCTCTGGCGCACCAGCACGTGCGAGCCGATGACCGATGGATCGAGATAACGCGATTGATCGCCCGCGGGACCGTAGGTGGTCAGCTGCGGCAAAGTGTCGCTGCTGTCGCCGAGCACGCGCACGCCCAGTGCCGTGCCCAGCGCGCCGCCATAGCCGATATCGGCATTGTTGACGCCTTCCCCGTTCGGGTTCTGCTCGCTCTTTGCATACGAGGCATCGATATCGAACGACAGGTGATCGGTGGCATCGATCTTGAAGTTGATGCCCGTCTGATTGGTCTCGCGCACCTGGGTCGTAAGACCCGCGTTCAGATCCATCGGCGAGCCCGACTGCACGAAGTCCACGACCGTGCCATTCTGATCGAACTTCACGTTGCGCAGATCGTTCAGGCCGAACCACAGCGCGAAACCATAGGTCTCGGTGACCAGCTTCTGCCGTGAATAGTTGTCATCGAGGGTGATCAGCATTCGGTCGGAGGGGCGCCACTGCAGGGCGACCCGGCCGTCGATGCGCTCATCGTTCACTTGCGACTGTTCGGCGCCATATTGCTGGGTCCACCAGCCCACCATGCTCTTCTCGTTCTTGAGCTGATCTTCGGTGCAGGTCGAGCCGAGCTGACAGGGAGCGAACTGACTGCCCACCCAGCCCGACACGAACACTCGATTGGTATCCGTGGCGCGCTCGGTATAGATCACGTCGGCCAGCACGCCGAACGTATCGTCGGCGAAGGTGTTACTGAACAACACACCCGCCGTGGGCTTGATGTCACCCGCCTCGTCCTGCATCGAACCCGACGCGCTGGTCACGAAACGCGGCCCCGGTTGATCGAAGGGCTTCGGGAACATCACGTTGACGGTGGCGCCGATGGAGCTCGAAGACAAGGTGATATCCGGCGTCTTCATCACGCTCAGCGCGCCCACGAAGTCCGCGCCCACCGTGCTGAAGTCGACCGAGCGGCCGCCCGCGGCGGTCGAAATACGTCGCCCGTCATACAGCGTTTCGTTGAAGTCGCCGCCGAAGCCGCGGACGGTGATTCCTTCCGGCTCGCCGCGCGTGCCGGAGCGTTGAATCGAGACGCCGGGGACTCGTTGCAGCGAGGCCGCAACGTTCGAGTCCGGAAACTTGCCGATATCTTCGGAAGAAATCACGTCGACGACGCCGGTCGCCTCGCGCTTCATATCCAGGTTTCGCTGCAACGATTCCCTGATACCGGTAACAACCACTTCCTCAAGTTCACTGGTATTGCTGGCTGCAGATGAACTCTCTTGCGCGACAGCTGGCGCAGAGCTTGCTAGCGCTAACAAAATTGCGGCGCGTAAAACGCCGTTCCCGGTCAACGACTGCATCGATTATTCCCCCTAAGAAGTCCCACCCTGTTATCGGGCGTGGTCAAGTGGCGTACTTATCACCGCGACGCCGGTCGCGTCAATACTCGGACAATTGTTTCTTGCCGCACATCGCTCGATCGATCAGTTCCATCCAAATGCGTGCACGATGACCGCGCCGATTGATCGAAAGCCGTCACTCCAAACGCATCCCATAGGCCAGGATCGATCACGGCGGACCATACACTCTTTCATAAATACAATCTACTTCATTACTGAAATTGCACTCACCGACCTGGAAGTGAGTCGTGGGGCTCGAGATGAACACGCACTTTTCAGCCCGAGGTAACCGGTAGCAGCGAATGTTTATAATGTGAAGCATGAGCACACGTGAAAAAAGTCCGCGCAAATACACCGCTCCCGCGCTCGAAAAGGGACTGGATATTCTCGAACTGCTGGCCGCACGCGGCGTACCGCTGACCATGTCACAAATGGCCGCCGAGCTCGGCCGATCGGTCGGCGAGCTGTTCCGGATGATCGAGGCGTTGATACGCCGGGGCTATATCGCCCCGGCCGAGTCGGGCGACGGTCTCGAGCTTACAAACAAGCTATTCGCGCTCGGACTCGCTCGCGCACCGGCGAGGAGCCTGCTCGAGCACTCGCTGCCCGAGATGAGAAAGCTCGCGAGCAGAATCGGCCAGTCGTGCCACCTGGCAGTCGCAAGCGATGAGCAAATGGTCGTCATCGCCCGTATCGAGGCACCCGGCAATGAAGGTTATTCCGTGCGCGTCGGCAATCGCCGGCCCCTGGTCGCCTCTACCTCGGGGTTGGTGCTCTACGCATTTCAGCCTGCAAACATTCGGACCGAGTGGCGTAAGCGCCTTGCACCGCTTGCAGGCAACAAGACCTGGAAAGCTTTCGACGATCGGGCAGCTGTCGCTCGCGCCAAGGGACACGTGCGCGCCGATAGCGACGTGACTCGTCACATCGTCGATCTCTCCGCCCCGGTCATCTCAGCCGATCGGGTCGTCGCGGCGTTGACCTGTCCTTACATCGAAACGCCCAAGGCGCTACCGATCAAGGAAACCATTGCTGCCATCCGCCGAGCCGCCGATGAGATTTCCGCCACGCTCACTCGGGCTTCTGCTGTTTGAGATAGGCAATCACGTTGGCCACGTCCTCATCGCTCGCCAGGCCCGGGAACACCATCTTGCTGCCAGGCACGAGCTTCTCCGGCCCTTTCAGATACTGCTTGAGCGTGGGCTCATCCCACGTGAGGCCGGATCTTTTCATCGCCGAGGAGTACCGGTAGCTCGGATATGTCGCTGCTGGCCGGCCGACGACGCCGTTCAACACAGGCCCGACGCTATTTTGAGCGCCCGCGCCGACCGCGTGACAGGCCGAGCATTGCGCAAACACCTTCGCGCCCGCGGCGGCATCCCCCTCAGCCCATGCTGAAGACATCAAAGCCAGCGCAGCGAGGCCAGCGATCGCGAATCGTTTCACCTTGTTCCCCTCTCAAACATCCACCAGCCGCTCCGGCCGTTTCAAGTAGCGATCCTTCAGTGTATCGGCGAGTCTATACGCCAGCGCACCGACCGGGCCGGTCGGATTGCGGCCCGCATTCTGGGGGAACGCGCTCGATCCCACCACGAACACGTTGGAAACATCCCAGCTCTGCAGGTGCTTGTTCAAGGCACTGGTGCGCGGATCGTCACCGAACACCGTGCCTCCCGTGTTGTGCGTGGTTTGGTACGGCACGATCGAGTAGCGCCCGCGATCGCGTCGGCTCAGAACCTGTTCGGCACCCATCTCCTTGGCGATGTTGGCACAGATACCGCGCGCGAACTCCATTTGCCGAAACTCGTTCTCCTGCCAATCGAACGTGAGCCGCAGCATCGGCCGACCGAAAGAATCCGTATAGGTCGGGTCGAGATCCAGATAATTCTGACGATAGGACATGACCGAGCCTTGATTGCCGACGGCGGTCATGCGGTGATACGTCTCCACCACAGCCTTCTTCCAACCCTTGCCCCAGCGCGGCGAACCGGGCGGCGTCGGATGTCGACCGATCGGCGCGCCACTGTTGCTGCCGCTACTGATCCCGCCGCCACCGATGAATCCGAGCTTCGCGAAATCCGGGTTGTCGCTGTTGAAGTCATCGATCCAGGTGCCGAGCGCGCCCGAACCCATGAACGGATTGAAGTAGGTGTCCTTGGGAAAGAGCGCCGCCACCCCACCCATCGACTGATAGGCATAGTTGCGACCCACGACGCCGCTGTTGCGTTTGAAGTCGTAGGGCTTGCCGATCCCCGAGTGCAACATCAAGTGCACGTTGCCGAAGACATAAGCCGCCAGGATCACCAGGTCCGCCGGTTGTTCGAACTCCCGCCCCCCGGCATCGAGGTAAGTGACGCTCACCGCGCGTTTGCGTCGGGAGTCGAGATTCACTTTCATCACATAGGAGTTGGTCCGCGCTTCGAAGTTCGGATTTTTGTGAGCGAGCGGAATCACCGTGAAATGCGGGCTCGCCTTGGCATTCGCTTCGCAACCGAAGGCTGTACAGAAGCCGCAGTAATGACACTGACCCAGTGCGACCCCATCCGGGTTCACATACGGCCGCGAGGCGTTGGAAGCAGGCACGGGAAACGGGTGATAGCCGAGGTTGCGCGCCGCCTTCTCGAACAAGACCATGTTGTGCGATTGAGTCAGCGGCGGATTCGGAAATTCGTTCGCCCGGGGCGCTTCGAAAATATTGCCACCATCGATCTTCCGGCCCTGCAGATTGCCCGCTTTGCCGGAGGTACCGCAGACCTTCTCGAACTTGTCGTAGTACGGCTCGAGCTCGTGATAATCGATCGGCCAGTCCTGCAGATTCATGTCGGCCGGCACGATGCCCTTGCCATACTTCGCGACGGTGCCGGAGTACATCTTGTGCTCCCACTCCGTCCAGCGCCAATGCAGCCCCGACCAATGCGTGCCCGCGCCACCGACGCCTTCGCCGGGCAGGAACGAGCCGAGCTGACGCATCGGCAACGCCTGCTGCGACGGATCGTTGCGAAAGGTCAATGTTTCCTTGCGCAAATTCTGGATCAACTCGTGGCGACGCGAATAGCGCAGCTCATCGTGCACTTGCGGCGCCATGAAATCGGGATTGGTCGCGCGCGGCCCGCCGCGTTCGAAGGCCACGATCTTCAGGCCCGTGGACGCAAGCTCCTTGGCCACGATGCCGCCGGCCCAGCCCAGGCCGACGATCGCGATATCGACAGGTTTCAGTCGGGTGGCCATCGTTACAACAGGTCCTGAATGCTCATGGGCTCGCTCATGTATTTCTTGTTGCGGTAGGCCTCGATCTTGTCCGCATACATGACGCCGACGCCGGGGAAGCCGATCATCTTCCACGAGGCCTTGCCTTTATTGCCGCCATGGAGCGGATCGGCGAAGTAGCCCTGCATGGTCAAGTCGTACAACAGATGGAAGAAGATCGCGGTGGGCACGGTGGGCAATTGAATCTCGCGCTTCTCCAGCTGCGTCAGCACGGCGATACGATCCGCTTCGGAGAGTGCGTCGAACGTGCGCTTGTACTTCTCGCGCACATGAGCGTTGACATCCAGAATGCCGTTGCGGAGGAGCTCGCTCGGCGTCATGCGCAGTTGATATCCCTGCTCCGGCGTGCCTTCGATGAAGGGCCCCTGCAGATACATACGATCGCCACGGCCGTAGCCGGAGTTCATTTGCCGATCGATGAACACCGCGACGCCCAACTCCAACGCCCCCGGCCCCACCTCATCCGCCGGAATCAATGTATCGACCGCCGCTTCGATGAACGCGGCTTCATCGCCATTGAGAAACTCGTAAACAGGAACCGGCTCATCGGCGGGGCTTGCAGCCTTCGGCGCCGAGTGATGCATGCCGGCCATCGAATCTTCAGCGGCCGCGCCGGCGACCGGCAACACACCGGTGGCAGCACCGGCGCCCACGAGCTTCAACCAGGCGCGCCGATTCACCAACTTCGGCTCGGCATTGTTCTCTTCAGTCATCATTCCCCCGATCGACGCCGCCAGACCTCAGGACACCGTAGCGTCCTCATACACACGCTTCGACGCATCGATGCGCGTGAACAGAATGGCAGCCACCAACGAATAACCCGCGAGCACGAAGAAGGCGGTCGTCCATCCGCTCGCGGTCACGATATAACCCGTCATTGCCGCGGCGATCGCGGCACCCAGATTGCCGAACGTGTTCATCACCGCCGAGACCGAGCCTGCATACACCCCGCCGATGTCGAGCGTCACGGCCCAGGAAACACCCACCGTCAGCTCGATCCCGAAGACCGCGAGCGCGAAATATCCGACGCTGACGAGCGGATCGCTGGCGAGACAGGCGAGCGGGATCGTCGCAGCGGCGATCAGGAATCCCGGAATCGCAACCACGCGACGCGCGAACTTGAGATTACCCGTGCGCTTCAGCGCCAGGTCCGAAAACCAGCCACCGCAGATATCGCCCGCCACGCCCGCGAGCAGCGGCAGGCTTGCGTAGATCCCCATCTGCTGAAGCTCGAACTGGCGTTCGGCATGCAAATACTTCGGAAACCAGGTGAGAAAGATGCCGATATCGTAGCCATAACAGAAATACATCGTGGACAGCAGCCACATCTGCGGGCTGCGCAGAATGCGCCGCCACGGCACGACTCTGGATCGATTGGCGGTATTGCCCAAGGCATTGGCGATCAATTCACGCTCGGCGGCATTGACCATCCGGTGTTCGTTCGGAGAATCGCGATAGAACCAGTACCAGATGACGGCCCACAACAGGCCGAGCACCGCGAAGATATAGAACGGCGCCCGCCAGCCGTAGTGAGCAATGATGAAGACGACCACGATCGGCGTGAGCGCTCCACCCAAACGCGAGCCGGCATGCGTGATGCCCTGTGCGAAGCCTCGCTCGGAAGGCAGCATCCAACGCGACAGCGATCGGGTTGCGATCGGAAACGCGCCCGCCTCACCCATGCCGAACAGAAATCGACACACGACCATTGAAGTCGATGACCACATCAGCGCAGTGGCCGCGGTGAACGCCGACCACCACGCGACAATCGCGGGTAGCGCGCGCCGAGGACCAAAGCGATCTCCCAGCCAACCGCCTGGAATCTGAAACAGCGCATACGACAGTTGATACGCGCCCAGAATCCATCCCATCGTGACGATGGAAAAACCAAATTCTTCCTGGATCGAAGGGACGGCCGCCGAGATCACGACTCGATCGATATAAGTGATCATGTAGGCCGCGACGGTGAGCCATAGCACCGTGTGGCGCACGCGCGTGGGTGCGATCGCGCCGGCGTGATCCATCGCCCCGGCGACGGGCTTCACAATCGCCGCATCACCGTTCGCCACGGGCGCCACCGCTGCATTCGTTTGCTGCACGACCCGTGCAGACGGACCAGATGGTGGGCACCGACTTGCCCGCGACGTAGACAGCGTGAATCGTTCTGGTGTTACGAATGTCCGCGGCTGGATCCGCATCGAGCACCAGCAGATCGGCGCTCTTGCCGGGCTCGATCGTTCCCAGATCTTTCGCCCCGATGAGCTTCGCGTTGGTGCCGGTGGCTGCCGTGAGTGCTTGCAGTGGCGACAATCCCGCTTGCACCATCAGCTGCAATTCCCAGTGAAGAAAATGTCCCGAGAAGCGCCCGGACGGCCCGCTATCGCTGCCGACGCCATAGCGCAGACCGGCTTCGATCTCGCGCCGAGTGTTTGCTATCGCAGTCTCGAGCACGCCCGGGTACTGGCTGAAGTGCTTGCCCGCCGCGAGTTTCTGTTGGCGCTCCGGACTCTTGAGGGTCGCCAACGCCGCCGGTGTGATCGAGCGGTTGAAGAAAGGATCGTCGAGGAACGGCAGCTTCGTGTAAGTGAACGAGGCTTCGCGACTGAGCGTCGCGGCCATCTGCACGACGTTGTGTCGCTTCATGTCATCCAGCAGCGCTTGATCGACGGGCAGATCCCGCACGCTGTGCGCGAACCCATCGACGCCCTGCGACGCCAACGTCTTCGCATTCTCCAGATAAAAGATATGGGCGATGGCGCGCAGGCCGTGTTTGTGCGCCTGATCGATGATGGCCTTGCTGATATCGGCCGGCATGCGCGAGGGCAGATCGCCGAACTCATCGTCGACCCACAACTTGATGAAGTCGACGCCTTTCGCGACCTGCTCATCGACCGCTTGCCGCGCCTCTGTCGGGTTGGCCACGGGTTTGTTCAGTCCCGCGACGCCGCCATAGGAACCTTTGAAGACGAGGCCCTGCCCCGCCGTGTACACGCGCGCCATATCCGAAGGCGCTTTGCGTTGATCCGCGCGGATACCGAATATCACATCGGTGTCAGTTCCCAACACTTGAACGGCAGTGACGCCATACGCTGCATAGAGGCGCAACTGCTGTTCCACCAATTCGCGCGAATAAAAATTGATGTCCTGTGCGAGGTCATGGACCAGACCGACGTGCACGTGGTTGTCGATCAGGCCGGGCGTGACGAACTTCCCGGTCACATCCACCACGGTCGCGCCACTCGGAAGTTTCAGGCTTTTGCGTGAGCCCACCCAGGAGATGCGACCGTTCTCGAAAATCAGTGCCGAGTCCGGTGCCGGAGGCCGGCCGGTGCCATCTATAAGAGTGAAGCCTGTGAGTACGGTCGTGGCCGCCTGTGCCACGGACAACGCCGCCAACCCGAGAAACACGGCGACTACACGGACTGCTACCAGCACTCATCCCCCTTCGGCACCCGGCGCTCGTTACCTACCGGACAGCCTATATCCTATATCATATCGGCATCATCGCGGCGCGATGACCCAAAAGTCAAATGGTATCGGTATCAAATCTGGCGCCGCGGCTCCAGAGGCGCGATGAGCGGCGGGAGAAACGCGCTGAGAGTGACTTGTTATTCGCGGGTGAACTTCACGAGTCGCTGATACGACTTCTCGAGATGCGCGCGCATGGCGGCTTCGGCCTGGTCGGGATCGCGCTGCTGTAACGCTTTGGTCACGAGCGTGTGTTCGGCCACCGCTTCGTTGGTCACCTCGCGATGGAACCGCAGCCGAAAGATATGCAGATGGATGTGCAGCCGGCTGAGCGACTCCACGATCAGATTGTTATTACTGCCGCGCGCGATCTGTTCGTGAAATTCCGCATCCTGATCGGCGAACTGGTCATAGAGCGTGCGCGATTGCGCGGCCTGATCCGGATTCATCTCCAGCGCCAGCCCGCACAGATCGATCAAGGCTTTATCGCTCATCCGCTCGGCCGCGCAGCGGGCCGCATAAGGCTCCATCAGCAGGCGGATTTCAAACAGCTCTTCGAACTGTTTGCGATTGAGCGTCGGCGCCGTGCAGTAACCGATGAAGCGCTGTTTGGTCACGAGGCCATGCGCCTCGAGCATGCTGAGCGCTTCACGAATCGGCGTCTGCGAAATGCCGAACTCGCGCGCCATGCTGTCCACCGAGATGCGCGTGTTGGGTGGAATCTTCAGCGACATGATGTCTTCTCGGATGCGGCTGTACGCATCCTCGACGAAGCCGGACGTCCGCTTGATCTGACGCGAATTCTCCGGCGCGGCCGCGACAGGCGCGACTCGGGGGTGCTTGGATTCGATGCTCATAAGAGTTGGCAATGCAGGTCATTCGACAACGGCATGGCGCATTGTCGTTCACCGTGCGTGGCAATTCTATCATATATGATATAGGATGCCTCCCAGCGGGACGGTGGCCCGTCCATCACAGCGAGATCTTTATGAGCCTATTTGGCGCCATGCGGCTGCCTCGATCCGTGTTATTCGGTTCCGGCCAACGCCATGCGCTGCCGGCCATCGCCCGGCAATTCGGCCGCCGGGTGTTGATCTGCACCGACCCGAGGTTGGGTGCGGACCGCGAGCTCCAGGTGCTCACGACCGAACTGGAGCGAGTGGGCTCGACCACGCTCGTGTACGACCGCACCCTCCCCGATTTGCCGACCGAATCCATCATGGACTGCCTGCGCGCGGCGGCGAGCTTTGCGCCCGAAGTCATCATCGGCATCGGCGGCGGCAGCTGCATGGACATGGCTAAAGCCGTGTCGGTGCTGCTGACTCACGGCGGCGAGCCCTCTCTCTACTACGGCGAATACAAAGTCCCCGGCCCCGTCATGCCGCTCATCGCGGTCCCGACGACCTCGGGTACCGGGTCTGAAGTGACACCGGTATCGGTCGTTGCGGATACCGCGCGAGGAACCAAGATCGGTATCGCAAGCCCGTATCTCATTCCGCAAGTCGCCGTGTGCGATCCCGAGCTGACGTTGACTTGTCCTCCGGCGTTGACCGCGTGCTCGGGCGGCGACGCACTCACGCACGCGATCGAGGCTTTTACGTCCTTGGCGCGACCTGTCAGCGCCGATCTCACTTTGCAGCACGTGTTCGTTGGCAAGAACGCACTCTCGGATCATTTCGCGTTACTCGCGATCTCGTCCATTTGGAACAGCCTCTATCCCGCCTACGTCAACGGCAAAGATTTGCAGGCGCGCGAGAACCTCATGATGGGATCGCTTGCCGCAGGCTGCGCATTTGGCACGGCCGGAACGGCGGCCGCGCATGCGATTCAATACCCGGTTGGAAATGCCACGCATACCGCGCACGGCGATGGCGTCGCGTCTTTGTTGCCGTATGTGATGGAGTTCAATCGGCCCGCTTGTATCGAGAGCTTTGCGCAAATCGCGCGCATGCTGAATCTTGGCGACGCGAACAGCACCAACGACGCTCTGTCGCACATCCTCATCGATGAAGTCGCGCGACTGTTCGCGTCCGTTGGCATTCCTCGCACGCTAAAAGATCTCGGGCTCGCCGCCGACAAGCAGCAATGGACCGCCGAAAGCGCGATCTCGATTCAGCGCCTGGTGAAAAACAATCCGCGACCACTCGATCTCCCCGCGATGCAGGCAATCACCGCCGCCGCCTATTCCGGCGATCGAGCCGCGCTCCGTCACGCCTGATCCCAACCGTTGTCATGAAAGCCACGAACACTTATCTGCTGCCTGCCTTCACTGCCGAACCGGGACGCGCCATTCCTACCGATCTGTTGATCGGCGAGCGCTGGCGCGAGGGCGCCGAAAGACAGCGCATCGACGTCCTCAATCCCTCGAGCGGCGAGGTGCTCGCGTCGGTCGCGAACGCGACGGTCAAGGATGGCATCGAATCGATCGAAGCGGCGTCGCGAGCGGCACCCGGATGGGCCGCGACGCCCCCTAGAAAGCGCGCCGAGCTGCTGCGCTCGTGCTTCGAACGGATGGTCGCCAACAGCGAATGGCTCGCGCAGCTGATCTCGCTCGAAAACGGCAAGGCACTGGCCGATGCGAAGAGCGAAGTGCTCTACGCCGCCGAGTTCTTCCGCTGGTATGCGGAGGAAGCCGTGCGTCTGGAAGGCGAAATCGGCACCGCGCCGAGCGGCGCCAACCGGATCGTCGTCATGTATCAGCCGATCGGGATCTCGCTGCTGATCACGCCCTGGAACTTTCCAGCAGCGATGGCCACACGCAAGATCGCACCGGCGCTCGCCGCGGGCTGCACCTGTATCCTCAAGCCCGCCGAAGAAACACCCCTCACCGCCTACGCTGTGGCACAGATCATGTTGGACGCGGGCATTCCTCCCGGCGTCGTCAACGTGATCACGACGGGTGAGCCGGCCGCTGTGGTAAAAGCCATGTTGCACGAGGGCCGGATTCGCAAACTGTCCTTCACCGGCTCGACCGAAGTGGGCCGCCTGCTGCTGCACGAAGCCGCCGACACGATCGTCAACTGCTCGATGGAACTCGGCGGTAACGCACCGTTCCTGGTGCTCAACGATGCAAACATTCCAGACGCGATCGCAGGCGCCATGATCGCGAAAATGCGCAATGGCGGCGAGGCCTGTACCGCGGCCAATCGATTCTATGTCCAGCGCGGCGTCTACGAGGAATTCACCCAGCAGCTGGTCGCAAAGATGAGCGCCGTGAAGCTTGGCGAGGGCTGCTCGCCAGAGACCGGATGTGGCGCCCTCATCAACGAAGCCGCCGTGGCCAAGATCGAGTCACTGGTCGCGGATGCGGTAAAACGAGGCGCACGTGTGCTGTTGGGAGGCACCGCGCCGTCGCGGCCCGGATTCTTTTATCCGCCGACCGTGTTGGCAGATGTCCCCGCCGGTTCAGAGATTCTCAAACAGGAGATCTTCGGCCCCGTGGCGGTGCTCATGCCCTTCGATTCCATCGATGAGGCGATTGCGCGCGCCAATGACACCGAGTACGGACTGGTGGCGTACATCTACACCGGCGATCTCAAAACCGGACTGCGCATCGCCGAGCGCCTGGAGAGCGGCATGATCGCGTTGAATCGCGGCTTGGTGTCCGATGCCGCGGCACCCTTCGGCGGCGTGAAACAAAGTGGCCTCGGACGCGAAGGCTCACATCATGGCATTCGTGAGTTCACCGAAGCGAAATACATCGCCGTCGAGTGGTAGCGGGAATCGACCAAGGGTGTTCGGCGACCTCACCGGGTCGCCGAACCGTCAGCCTACTTGCCGCTCCACTGCGGCACGCCTTTGTTCTTCGCCACGAAGTTCTGCACACCGCGCTTGAAGTCCTCGCTGCCGTACACCTGCTCGATGAGATCGTCGATGTTCGGCAGGTTCGCGGCGCTCAGCCGGCGAATCATCTCCTTGCTGGCACGCGTCGTGAGCGGCGCATTTGAGACCGCGCGCTGACAGAGCGCATCGACGGCGGCATCCAACCCGCCCGCATCGACCACGTTGTACAAGACGCCCCGGCTCATCATTTCCTGCGCGGAGATCACTTCCCCGAGCAACAACATGCGCTTGGCCATCGTGATACCGATCGCGCCAGCGATGCGGGCGCAGCTGCTCATCGATAAGCAGTTGCCGATGGTCCGTCCCAACGGCGATGCGAAGCGCGCATCGGGCGTGGCAATGCGAATGTCTGCGGCGCTGAAGATATTTAGCCCGCCGCCTACGGCCCAGCCCTCGATGATGGCGATGGTCGTCATGGGTAACGCGTCCACCGCGGCCATGCACTCATCGATGTGTCGCTCATAAGCGATGCCGTCGCGCCCCGAGGTGAACCCGACGAAGCCGCTGATATCGGTGCCGGAGATGAACGCCTTGCCACCGACGCCGCGAAATGTCACGGCGCGAACACTCGGATCTTGCGCAATCTGCCTGCACACATCGCGCAAGTCGCACCACATCTGATGCGTCAAGGCATTGTGCGCCGTTGGATTGTCGAACGAGATCCGCGCGACGGCGTCGCGCTTTTCATAAACCAGCCTGGCTTCACTCATCGCGCGATTGCCTCTTGCCCGGAAGCCAGCAGACCTTGCTCGATCAGCTCGCGACGAATTTCTTCGCCATGCTGATTGAGCAACGGCGGTGAATATCGCACCCGCTGCGGCGTGCCCCGCATTTTGACCGGGAATCCCAGCGCGCGAAACGAGCCTTCCACCGGATGGGGAATATTCATCACCATCTCGCGCGCGGCGACGTGATCGCTCGCGAGCGCCTGTTCGTAATTGTAGATCGGACCTGCGGGCACACCCGCGGCCAACAGCGCCTCGACCCAGGCGTGCACCGTGCGCTGTGCGAGTGTGGGCCGCAACGCCTCGATGAGCTCGATGCGATTGGTCACTCGCAGCGCGTTGGTCGCAAAACGCGGATCGGCGTTCAGCTCCGGCCGCTGCACGACTTCCAGGAAAGTGAGCCACAGTTTCTGATTGGCCGCGCCGATGACGAAATATCCATCGGACGCCTGCACCGCTTGATAAGGGGCGGACATGCGATTCGCGCTGCCGATCGGTTGCGGCGATTTGCCGGTCCCCCAAAACTCGGTCGTCTCCCACACGGACAAGCCGAGCGCGGCTTCGAGTAGCGACGCATCGATGAACTGACCGCGGCCCGATTTTTCTCTGCCCATGAGCGCGCTCAAAATGCCATAGGCGGCGAACAAGCCGGCGCCGAGATCCGCGACCGGAATCCCATTCTTCACGGGCTCGGTGCCCGGCAGCCCGGTCGCGCTCAGCGCGCCCGACATGGCCTGCGCGATCAGATCGAATCCCGGGCGTTGGGCCCATGGACCGGTCTGGCCAAACCCGGAGATGCTCGCGTACACCAGTCGCGGATTCATTTCAGAGAGCGTGTCATAGCCCATGCCGAGGCGAGCGGCGACGCCGGGACGCGCGTTCTCGACCAACACGTCCGCCGTTTTCACGAGCGCGTACAGCACGTCACGATCGGCAGGATTTTTCAGATCGAGGGCGATGCTTCGCTTGTTGCGATTGAGCGCGAGAAAGCCGGGGCTGTCCTCGCCTTTCAGACGGAAGCCCATCGAGTGGCGCGTCGAATCGCCGCCTTGGGGCGGCTCGATCTTGATGACATCGGCCCCCATGTCACCCAACAACATGCAACAGAATGGCCCGGCCATGACCTGCGTGATGTCGAGCACGCGGATTCCCGCCAGCGGCAAGCCTGCGTTCTCGTTATTCGTCGATGTTTCCACGGTCTGTCTCATTGGGCAAAGCGATGTTCCTCGAGCGGTCGCGTCGGATCGACCAGCAACCAGGCAAAGGCGCCCAGCAGCGCGAGCGCCGCCGCCACGAAGAAGGCGGTTTTCCATCCGAACTCGTCGGCGATCCATGGCGTCAGCGATGCGGTGATGGCGCCGCCGACCTGACATCCCATGTTCATCACGCCAGCGACGACGCCCGCATGCGGACCGGCGAAGTCCGCCGTCACCGACCAGTAGGCGCTCTGCGAAAGGTAGATCGCGCCCGCGCCGCCCGCCAGGATCACAGTCGCGACGCCGGCGCTGTCGGCCATCGAGCCCGAGGCTAAGAAGATCGCGGTCAACAGCAAGGCGACCGCCGGCAATCCACAACGTCCCCAACGCAGCCCGCGACGTTTGACCACGGCATCGTTGATCACACCGCCCAGCAGACAACAGATCGTCATGGCGATGAAGGGCAACATGCTGTACAGCGCGCTGGTCTTGAGATTCAAGCCGCGCGCTTCGGCGAGATAAATAAAGAACCAGCTGAAAAAAATCCAGACCACGTAACCGAACGTGAAGTAACTGATCGTGAGCGCCCATACGTCCCGGTTGGCGAAGATGCGCCGCCAGGGAATCGGCGGTCGCTCCGCCGGCGTAGCCCCATCGATGCCCGCTCGAATCTGCTCGAGCTCTGCCTCGGAAACGCGCGGGTGATCATCGGGACGATCGCGAGCCGTGACATACCATAGGAGACCCGCGATACATCCTACGATGGCGCAGAACCAGAACGACGCGCGCCAGCCGTGCGACTCGATGATCGCGTTCAAGATCGGCGGTGTGAGGCCCGCACCCGCGCCCACACCGGCGAAGATCCAACCGTTGGCCTTGCCGCGCTCGTGCACCGGGATCCAACGAGCCACGAATTGATTGGCCGCTGGATAAATCACCGATTCTCCGACGCCCAGGCCGAATCGCACCAGGATGAGTGCAATCAAGGCGTGGCTCGCGGCTGGGGAAACAATGGCGGTCAGTCCGGTAAACACGCCCCACCACAGCACACCGAGCGTCAGGATGTTTCTCGGCCCGAGGCGCACCGCGAGCCAACCCGCGGGAATCTGAAATCCCGCATATCCAATGAGGAAGGCACTGAACACCCAGCCGAGTTGAACCTGCGTGAGGCCGTACTCCTGCGCGAGCGCGACCCCCGCAATCGAAATATTGGTCCGATCCAGAAACGCGACCGTGCTGAGGAGGAACAGCACGAACACTAATAAGAAGCGCACCGGCACGACACTGGGCCGGACTAATTGTCGGACTTTTGTTGCCGTCGCCGTCATATCGTATATGCTATCGGATATGGTATGGGACGACAACGCCGCAGACACAGATCGGCGGCCAGGGGGAAGAGCGCGTGACCAGCCGGGCCTTCATTGCATCCTTGTTCGTGTCCGCCGCTACTTTTGCGGCCGATACGCCGCGGCCATCGACGAGCATGCCGCTGGAGCAACGGATTGCGCACACCGATCCGACAACCTTTCGCGCTCTCACGGGCGTGCACGCCGGCGCGGGCTCGATGGATTTCGCGGTGCTGCTCGGGAGCGATGCGCTCGCGACCAATTTCATCTTTCTCCATCGCGGCGTGATCCAGCCGCGCAGTGGCATCGGCCAGCATTTTCATAATTACTGCGAGGAAATGTTCGTCATTCTCGACGGCGAGGCTGAATTCACCGTCGATGGGCGCACTTCTCTTATTAAAGCGCCCGCCGGCGCGCCGAATCGGCAAGGCCACTCGCATGCGATCTATAACCCGACGGATCGGCCCATTCAGTGGCTGAACATCAACGTCGGCACGTCCAAGACCTACGATGCTTTCGATCTTGGCGATACGCGCGTCGGCGTGCCCCTCGACCCGGTCCCGCAGTTCATCTCGATGCGGCTCGATCGCGCTCTGCTGAAGCCGGTCGATGCGATGAATGGCGGTCGTGGACGCGTGCAATATCGTCGCGCACTCGAGCCCAGCGTGTTCTTCACGACCTGGTCTTACGTCGATCACCTCATCTTGCCCTCAGGCACCAACATCGGACCTGCGAGCCTCGCGGACATGAGCGAAGTTTATTACGTGCTCTCCGGCACCGGCACGGTCACGCTCGATGCCGAACGCGCCAGCATTCGTAGTGGCGACGCCATCGCGGTCGATCTTGGCCACGTCAAATCCTTCAGCAACGAAAGCGCCGCTCCGCTCGAGCTCATGATCATCGGCGTCGCGCGCGATACGGCTGCAAAGACTGCCCTACTCCAACAGCCCCGTCCTCCTCGGAAACAGCAATGAAGCGAACGATCGTCATCGCCGCCGCTGGCGCCCTGATGACCGCGTGCACGAGCACGCCCGTCTCGGTCGATTGGCCGACCTACCATCGCGATGCCGGCGGCACTCGCTTCTCACCGCTCGATCAGATCACACCGGCCAATGTCGCTACGTTGCAGGTGGCCTGGACTTATCACATGAAGCCGCCGAGCGCGACACCGCTGCCGCCCTCGAGCGACGTCGGCGATGAAATGCCGATGCGTCGCAGCCGGTTCATCCCTTCAGAGGCGACGCCGCTGGTCGTGAACGGTCGTATGTTCGTCTCCACACCGTACGGACGCGTCGTGGCCCTCGATCCCGACACAGGTCGCGAGTTGTGGGTCTACGAGTTGCCCAATCACGATCAACCTTCCATGCGCGGTGTCGAATATTGGCCGGGCCTCGCCGATTCCGAGCCCGCGATTTTCTTCGGCACCCGCAGCGGCAAACTGATCAAACTGTCCGCGGCGACGGGCAAGCCCATCGCAAGCTTCGGCAAGGACGGCTTGCTCGACATGAAAACGCCCGAGGTCATGAACGGCGCGCCTCGCGCACCCTTGGGGATGAGCTCACCGCCGCTCACTTATAAAAATCTGGTCATCACTGGCTCGCGCGTGCAGGAAACACCCTCGCTGGGCGCCGCGGGCGACGTGCGTGCCTGGGATGCTCGCACCGGCGAGCTCGTGTGGACATTTCACACCGTGCCCCGCCCCGGTGAGTTCGGCCACGACACTTGGGAGGGCGACAGCTGGAAGAATCGTTCGGGCGTGAACGTATGGACGTCACTCGTACTCGATGCGGAGCGCGGCATCGTGTATCTGCCCGTCGGCGCGCCGGCCTTCGATCGCTGGGGCGGCGACCGCAAGGGCGCCAATCTGTTCAGCAATTCCATCGTCGCCGTCGAAGCCGCGACCGGCAAATATCTGTGGCACTTCCAAACCGTGCATCACGATATCTGGGACCTCGACCTGCCCGCGGCCACGCTCGTCGACGTGAAGAGGAATGGCAAGACGATTCCCGCCATCGCCCTGATGAACAAAACCGCGATGCTGTTTCTGCTCGACCGCGTCAGCGGCAAACCGCTCTATGACGTGAAAGAAGTACCAGTGCCGATGGACACTGATATTCCGGATGAAGCGCCGTGGCCCACGCAGCCGATGCCGGTGGCTCCGCCGCCGCTTGCGCGCTTGGAGTTCAAGACCTCGGATCTCGCCGATCTCACGCCGGAACATCGCGCGTATTGCGAACAGCTCATCCGCGAAAAGAACATCGTCGAAAGCCGTGCCTTTCAGCCGTTGCGTGGCGACTCCGCCGTTGCGAGCTTTCCTGGCAGTCTCGGTGGCGTCGACTGGGGCGGCGGCGCGTTCGACGCCCGCCTTGGATATTTCATTGTGAACATCAACGAGCTCGCGAGCCCACAGCAACTCGCGAAGCGGCCCGATGGCTCGTGGGGCCTGAAAGATGGTTACGTCTATTTCTGGAATCACGAAACGCGCCTGCCCTGCCAGCAGCCACCCTGGGGCAGCCTGGTTGCAGTGGACGTAAACACGGGAACCATCGCATGGCGCTCGACTCTGGGCGTCAGCGACAACCTGCCAGAGCCCCTGAAGAACACCGGTCGCATCAGCGCAGGCGGGCCGATCCTCACGGCCAGCGGGCTCACCTTCATCGGCGGCACGGACGACAAGCGCATCCGCGCGTTCGACACTCGCACCGGTGCCGAGTTGTGGAGCTTCAAGCTGCCGGCCTCGATCTACGGCACGCCGATCACCTATCGCGGCCCGAACGGCAAGCAATTCGTCGCGGCCGTGAATACCGGCGGGTTCGCGGGTGATCCGGTCGAAAGCGACACGGTCACCGCGTTCGCACTCCCATAAGTGAAGTCACCCATGTTCCGTTCGACCAGCCTCCTCACGCTCACCTTCGTCGCATCGATCTTCGCGAGCGTGCCGCTGTGGGCACAGCAGGCGCCGGGCGAGCCACCCGCCGGGCCGGGCCTCGAGCTCATTCAGCGCAGCTGCATCAGCTGCCATGACATCTACATGATCACCACCAAGCGCAAGACCCCACAGCAATGGGCGGAGGTCATGGATCTGATGGCGGCCCGCGGCGCCGAAGTGACGCCGGAGGAAATGCAGATCATCGAAGAATATCTGTCGCAGAACTTCTCCACGGCCGCGACCGGAGCCGCGGCCGCCCAACCACCACCGGCATCGAAGCAGCACACCGAGGATCATCCATGAACCGACGACATTGGCTCAAAACTCTCGCATGGTTCACCGCCGGCAGCGCCGCCACGGTCAATTCCCTGGCGCGAGCTGCAAACGCCGCAAACGATGCGAAGAAGCCCATCGTTCTTTACTGCGACCTCGCCATCGATCCCGCTCGCGAGCAGGAGATGCTCGACGCCTATCACAATCATTTCAAGCCGGTCGCACAGAAACATCGCGGCTACATCGACTTGAAGATGCTCAAGCTGCGCAAGGTCATCCAAGGCGGTCCCGCGCCGGCGAAGAGCATCAACTATCGCTTTCAGCTGACGTACGAGAGCGAGGAACTGCGCCAGCAATGGATCGCCTCGGCGGATCACGCCAAGTACTGGCCGATGATCGAAAACACCGTCGCCGACAAAGGCTATCTGGTGCTGCTCACCGACGCTGTTTGACGAGACATCTCATGAACGCAATTCGTCACGCCAGGCTTGCATTGCTCAGCGCCGTTGCGAACATTGCCGTGCTCGGCATCGCAGCCGCCGATACAACATCGACGCGCATCGAGCGCATGGATCCGGCACTCGACGCCATCATCGCCCCGGGAACGACCGTCGCGCGTGTCGCGACCGGATTCAAGTTCACCGAAGGCCCGATGTGGCGCGAGGGTCGGCTGTGGTTCTCGGATCTGCGTGACAACAAAGTATTCGCGGTAGATCGCAGTGGGAAGGTCGAGTTGCTGATCGAGCGCGCGGGCGGCCTCGATCCGTTTCCGCCCGACTCGTATCTCGGCTCGAATGCCATGGTCACCGACAAAGACGGCTCGGTTCTCCTGGTCCAGCAAGGCGGGCGCAAGATCGTTCGCCTCGACGCGCAGCGCAAGCCCACTCCTCTGCTCGATCGCTACCAGGGCAAGAAACTCAACAGCCCGAACGACCTGGTCTTTGCACCGGACGGTGCGCTGTGGTTCACCGATCCGCCGTTCGGCCTTCCGGGCATGGACAAGGATCCGGCGAAGGAACTGCCGTTCAACGCCGTTTACCGCTATGCCAACGGTAAGCTCGAAGCGATGATCAAAGACCTCGCCTTACCCAACGGCCTCGCCTTCTCGCCCGATGGCAAGATACTGTACGTCGCGAACTTCGGACCCGAGCGCTTCGTCAACGCGTACGACGTCCGCACCGACGGTTCCGTCAGCAACGCTCGCGTACTCATCAAATACCCCGCTGACGAGCGGCGACCCGGCGGGCCCGACGGCCTCAAGGTCGATAGCGCCGGCAATGTGTGGACGACCGGTCCTGGCGGCATTCGCATCATCACGCCGGGCGGAAAAGTGCTCGGGCAACTGGTGCTGCCGGAAGTGGCCGCGAATCTGGCGTTCGCCGAGCAAGGCAAGGTGGCGTACATCACCGCCTCATCGAGCATCTACAAACTTGCACTGCGCACGCCTGGCGTCATGCCGCTGTATCAACGCTGAAGATCCAACAACGGAGATGCCATGAGAAAGTCCGACCGGTCCCGCTTGCAGCAGCTCTGGTTCGCGCTGGCCGGCACATTGATCTGCGCTAGCGGCGCGCTGGCACAGCAATCCCCGCCGCAGCGGCCGCAGCCCATTGTCGCCTGGTCCGCAAAGCCAGTGGAGACCACCGCCTGGACCGCGCCCAACAAACCGCATTGGAAGCTCGCGGACGTGCTCACGAAACATTCCGGTCAGCGCAGCTGGCAGGAAGACATCGTCAGCGACCGGGACTTCATCGCGCGTTACATCAGCATGGCGCCCGGCGAGAAGAGCAAACGGCAGTTCTTCGCCGACGACCGGGTCTTCTGGATCGTGCAGTCGGGCCGCATGCGAGTGAGCATCGACGGCCAGCAGCCCTTCGTCGCAACCCAAGGCTTCATGGTGCAGGTCCCTTACCGAGTCGCCTACAGCATTGAAACCGAGGGCTCGGAGCCTTCGCTGCGCTTCGAGGTCAGAGGCGCGCAAGCAGTGCCGCTCTATCCGATCGACGAGACGCCCGTGCCGATGGACGGAAAGAAATATATGAAGGTCACCTACACCGGCCATGGCGCGTACGACGAGGTCAACAAACCCTATCTCGATTTCATCAAGGACGTCGTCAACGCGAACGGCCGCGGCGGCCCGTTCGTCAAAGACGACAAAACCTTTGCCAACATGATTCGCGGCCCGGGCCAACCCGCGCCGCCGGCCAGCAATCTCGGGCACTTCCATATCGGCTATTCCGAGTTCTGGCTGGTTCTGGAAGGCAAGATCGATTATCTGATCGAAGGAGTTCCATTCTTTACGGCCGAGCCGGGTGACGTCGTCTATGCGCCCCAAGGTCGCTGGCATCGCGCCAGCTTCGGCGGCAACGGCATGGCCACCCGGCTCGCGATCAATCCGCGCCCGGACGGAATGCATAACTTTCAGGCACCGGAGGACTGAGCGTTGCGATCTCGGCGTGCATCGCGTGGCTCGACGAGCACTTCGCATGTTCGCGCTGTTTATTTCACGATCGAGAGATTTGGCACGGAAACACTCGCGCGAAACGATCGGCCGCGTTTTGATAAGTGCAAGCGTTTTCATATTTACGATATAGTCGTTTACAACGCCCGCGTCGCCGGCTGTGCGCAATGGCGAGCGGGCGAACAGGATCACCCGCACTTTCGTTACCGGAGTGGACACTCACATGCACAGCGCCACGAAGAGTCAGAGAGCCGCGCCGGAATGGGCCATCCCGCTCTCGGATATCGCAGGCTCCATGCACGCCGCCACACCTGCTTCATCCGTTCACAGAAGAATTGCCGGCGAGTTGGGCTCGTCCATTCTGTGCGGTCGACGCGCGGTCGGCTCGCTGTTGCCGAAGGAGATGGATGCGACCGTCGATTTCGGCGTGTCACGTACCGCTTATCGAGAAGCCGTGCGCATGCTGGTCGCGAAGGGACTGGTGGAAAGCCGCCCGCACCTCGGCACGCACGTGACCGACAGACGACGCTGGCAGATCCTCGATCCCGACGTGTTGCGGTGGGCTTTCCATAGCGGGCCCAGCTTGAGCTTCATCCAGGAACTGTTCGAGCTTCGCGGCATCTTCGAACCGCACGCTGCCGAATTGGCGGCGCGCCGGCGCAGTGAGGACCAGCTCAGCGCCATGGGCTACGCTCTGGAGGACATGGCGCGTCACGGACTCGCCTCCGCCGAGGGACGGGCAGCCGATGAGCGATTTCACGAAGCGCTTCTGGAGGCGACCGGCAACCAGGCGCTCATGACACTGTCCGCATCGATCTGCGCCGCCATCCACTGGACCACTTACTTCAAGTACCAATCGAATCAGCCTCCGCGTGACGCGATTCCCGATCACCGACGGCTTTACGCCGCCATCGTCGACAAGGACGCCGATCGCGCGGCGCGAGCTGCGAAGGAACTGATTCAACTTGCGTTGGCGGATACTCGCGCGTCGCTCTCGGTTCCGGCGAGTGCTTCGGCCGGCGCCTCACGAAAGACCGTGCTTGGCTGACGCAAGCGCTTGCGAGGGACGATGTTTATCGTCTTGAGGAGGCGCACGGACTTCAGGGTCTCGGACCCTTCGAATAGGAAATGGTCGTGATCGAGGCAACGCGCTCCTGGATGTGATGGATGAGCGCATCCCGAAGTGGCTCGATGATCTTTGCATCAAGCCCTTGCTCGATGGCTTCGTTGGAGGCATCGCTCACGTGCTGTGGCAATGACGCTCCGAGATCGAAGATCCATCCCGCGACTTCATCCTCATTGAGCTTGCAGGCCTTGGCCATCGATGACCATTCATTCAGTCCGATTCGCGGAATTTCATAGTAGCCGCCGATCTTCATCGCGAGCCTGTGGCTGTTCTTTCCTAACTGCTCCGCATATTGGATTTGACTGGACACATCGTACAGCGGGGCCAAGAGATTCCCATCAGGACCAATGAGGATCGAAAAATTCTTCGCATGCGCATCTACGCCACCGATGTACCAATTCAAGATGTTGGCTTTGATAAATGCAGCAATGTCAGCGTCAGGGTCGCTTGAGATGCGCCGCAATAGCGTGACGCAATCTTTGATGCCGGGCCCGTTGTTCTCTTGGTATTTCGCGGCTGGCGAGCAGGTGAGCGCCTGGCAAAAATCCTCCTGATGTACTCGACGCATCACTCCGCCTGGTGTAAGCGCAGGAAGGCGATCGTAGCGAGTAACCACAATGACAGGCTCGGAGAACTGAAGGACTTGAGAGGTCGCTGTGGGCAAACCGGTGCGGGCCGCGATCCTCATACATAGATGCTCGTTCTCGACGATGCCTTCGAAGTTAGGAATCTGAGGCTTGAGGATGTGCGTCGTCGGCGCCCGTCCCGAGGGAACGCCCCAGCGATTGCCGTCCCAGTAGAGCGCAGTCTTCGCCTGTGCGCCTGCGAGACTGATCCGACCTAAGTCTTTGTGGAGGCGCAGCGCCGAATGATCCTTCTTGAGGATCCGGATACGCTCCTCCACCTCTTCGACTGAAATCCACTCGATGCCTGCCTTCGGTTGGCCAAGGTATTCCGCAGCCCGATCCTCTGTAATGAACTGCGCGGCACCGGGCACGTCCTCACCCACTTTGGAAATCAGGGCAAAGGAATTGTTCGGACTGGTCTTGTATTCCTCGGCCCAGCTTTCGAGCACATGCTGGTTCTCCGGGAGCAGGTTCCAGAGGAAGTTTGAGATCTGCTTTTGCTTGTAAACCGTCTCTGCAAGCGGCATCGATGTGGATAGCGGGATGGCATCCGCACGAGCAAGCCACGCGGGGTCATAGGCGAAGCTCAGAGCTCCGTACTTGTTGCTCTCGATCGTACCGAGCGCGACGCCCTCAACGATTGCGATCAGGCGTGTCATCGTCTGACTCCCGAGAGCGAGCGTCGGATTTCGGGCCCATGACCCCCTCACTTGCGAACACATCGCGAACTCGCGGGGTGAGCGTGGGGGCGCGAACTGGAATAGGCTTGCTGCCGGGCTCGATCGCCTTGAGCTCGAGATCAAGGACCTTCATCGCCTTGAGCACATTACCAATCTCGGCTGCTTGGTTGCCCGCTTCGAGGCGGACCACCCACTTACGCTCTACGCCCATGCGCTGGGCAAGTTCAGCTTGGGAAAGCTTCTTCTCCAGCCTACGCGCGCGCACCGCCTGCCCGAGCGCTTCGATGGTCTTGATGGGGGTGTCCCTCATTCTGGACATGCTACCCCATGTCCCGTTTGGGGTACAGATCGGCTTTGTCCGGATTAAGGTACAACCGGGGTGATGTCCCGATGATGGGACATCACTGGACCGTCCAAGGGGCGCTTCACGCCGGCTGAATCCAATATTTCGTCCCGCTCGCCCGCAGGAAATCTTCGCACCCCGCTCCCTGTAGCATGGCGAGGGTCGTCAATGTTCCGGCTTGCGTGCAGGTATCCGCGGCGACTGTGATTGAATGAGGAGCATCCGGCACCGGCCAGCCTGTACGCGCATCGATGATGTGTGAATAACGGCGGCCGCGGTGGAGCACGAAGCGGCGCGAGTCGCCGCTCGTCGCAAGCCCGCCGCGAGTGAGATGCACGACGCGTAGTGCCGTTCCGGCACGATCCGTCGCCTCGATACCCACTCGCCACGGCTGACCATCGCGGCGTGGATGTCGTACCACGACATCACCGCCGAAATTGATCAGGCAGCTCAAGCTCGGTGCGATCTCCTCGATACGAGCCGCCGCCTGATCCACCGCATATTCCTTGCCGATACCACCGAGATCGATCTGCATGCCGGGCCGCAACTGCAGGGCGGGTTTGCGCCATTGCACGTGGTGCCACCCGACGCACGTCATCACCGCATCGATCTCCGCTTGAGAGGGAACGAGGTTGCCGCCATCGAACGTCCACACGGTGCGGAGCACGCCCGAGGTGATATCGAAGCGCCCCTCCGACATCTTCGTCAACGTTTCGGCGAAGTCGATCAACGCCGCCGTTTCTTCATCGAGCACGACCGTGCGCCCGGCGCTCGAGTTGATCATGTGCACCACGCCGTCGCATCGGTAGCGGCTGAACTTGCGCTCGATTCGCCATGCGCAGGCCGCGGCGACATCGACGATCTGTCGCGCGAGCGCTTCCGGAGCTTGTTCGATCAGCACTTCGCAGGGCGACGCCATCGCCGTGAACCGTCCAACCCAGTGGTCCTCCTCACGGCTCAGCGTAAAGGACGCGCTCTGCGAAGTCGTGCCCTGCATGTCGAAGCCTCTCGTCCGAGTGCTACAACCCGAAGCGATAGCCGAACTGGGCGATCACTGCCTTCAGATCCGGGTACTGCGCGCGAGCGAACTGATTGCCGATCAGCTGATCGCGCGAGATGGTTCCGTTCTGCTGGTAGTACTCCAACCGGGCGTTCCACTCATTGCCGCTCGAGGTCTGATGGCCGAATTTGGCCCCGACGGTGACTGCATCGAACTCACCCAATCGAAAGTCCGCTGACGCATACGCCGGCAAGGCCGCGCCTTGCACCAGGCTCGGGTGATAAAAATCCGCTTGCGACTGCATGTAGTAACGAACCACCGGCTCAACGTAGTTCGCGCTTCCCACGGGCCAGCGCAGGCGCACTTCAGCCGTGCTCGAGTCGATACCCCAATCGTCCGTCATGAACCGATAGGAACCGTACAGAACCGGCGCGCCGAACGCATGTTTCATCTCGGCATAGAGGCTGTGCTTCGTTCGCGAATCGGGCCGGCTCTCGTACAGATAGACGCCCGTCGGTCCTTGCACGCCCGGCGCCGGGGTGCGCAGAATCGTGTCGCCGGTAGTGCCGTCGACGACACTCAGAATCTTGTACGGATCGTTCAGATAGCCGCTCGACTGACTATAGGAATAGTTCACGCGCAGCACGGTGTTACGTGACAGGACCTGGGTCACGCCGAACAGCAGATCGATCACGTCCTTGCTGTCGCTGTTGCGTTTGTTGGCCGAGTTGCCGACGTCCAGCATCTGCGAGAGCGGCACCGGCGCGCCACCGACGGGATCGATGTCGTCTTGCGACCAGGCCAGACCGGCGCTGACGGTCGTATTGCGTTTGTTGAAATCGCGCGCGAGCGAGAGATTCGCACCGAGGTGCGTGTAATCGTATTCCGTCGAGAATCCGAGCCCGGCGGACAACGTGTACAGACGTGCGAGCGGCTGCGTCCAGCTCGCGTTGAGCGCGAATCGCGTGTCGTGGAAGGTGTCGTCGAGCGGCGTTTTGCCGGCGGGCGTCGAGTACACCGCCTTGCCGGACGGGCTCGTGAAAGTCTGCGGCGCATCGGTGGCGATCGCACCGCTCGCCGACGCGCCAGTCAACGTATCCGCGGTCAATGTGAGATTCAGCAAGCGTTCGTCGAACGCGCGTTTCGCTCCGATCGTCGCACTCACATCCTGCACTCGATCGTCATTCTCGCCGTAGTACAGCAGCGCGGTGTCGAATGACCAGCGTTCGGCCTCTTCCGCCATGACCGGTGCCGCGCTGGCGCCCAGCAGAGCGCAAGTGGCGGCGGCGAGCCGGGCGCCCAGATTGTTATCGTCTTTCATTCGTGTTCCGTAATGCTCAGTTGCAACCGCAGCCGCCGCCGCCGAACCCGCGTCCGCCGCTGGAAGCTTCCTTGCTGAAATAGATGTGATCGTCGATCGCCGCATCGACGGGGTTTGCATCCAGAGACATCTCCGGTCGCGCGAGCACGTCGCGCTGCCAGGGCTCGACACCGACACTCGCGCAGCCCTGCATGGCGAGGCACGCTACGAGCAGACCCATTGCTTTCATTCGCATTCTCCCGATCATCCAATCATTGAGCGTGAGCACGATCCGTGCCGGCCTTCGAAAGCAGGCGCTCGAGCTCAGCCTCGCGCTCCTGACGCACGCCTTGGCGAAAACCGATGTGGACGCCCACTTGCCCACCATCCGGTCCGATCACATACGAGCTGGGCATACCGGGCACCTGATAGCGCGACGCCAGCGCGCGTCGGGGTCGTACACGATCTGAAAATCGGCGGGCGTCTGTTGCAGGAACCGATCGGCCTCGGCGCGCTCGCGGTCGACGTTGACGCCGATGATCACCAGACCGCGATCGCGGTACTTGGCCTGCATTTCGTTGAGCCACGGGAAGGACTGGCGACAAGGCGCGCACCATGACGCCCAAAAGTCGATCACCACGACCTTGCCACGGAATTGTGTCAAGTCGAGCGGCTCATCGGCCGCCAGAACCGCCGGCGCCAGGCAGACAAGCGCGGCTAACACAACGAAACGACGGGATTTATCGAGCAGTGACGGCAGGCCGGATCGGGTCATGGCAGGCTAACGCGGCATTCCATTCGCCGCTAGACGCCGGCCCGGCGGAAATCAATCGCGGCCGGACTGCTTTTTCAGGACCGGTCCGGCCGGGTCTTCGACAGATCGCTGCCGTCGTTCAGCGCGCCTTCGCCATCAGCTCAATGACTTCGCGATGCCGGCCCTGATCCGCGAGCTCGCGGCCCGGGCGAGGCGGCGCATCGGCGGCACGCTGGAGGTAGCGCAAGGCCTCGTGGCATTCATTCCGGTCGCAGAGGTACTGCGCGTAGAAGTAGTTCGGATCGATGCCGTCGGGATTGAGTTGCAAGGCCTTCGCAAACAGCGCCTGTGCTTTGTCATCGCTGCCAAAGCCCAGCGGGAACCCGGGCACTTTCGAATACAACGCACCGAGGCTCGTGTACGCCGAGCCGTCGAGCGCTTTGTCATCGATCCTGAGCGCAGCTTCGAGCGCCGCGCGGGATTTCTTGGCCAAGCCCAGCACCCCCAACCCGCCCTTCGCGCCCGCGTAGGTGCTCAGTACGATGCCCTCCCAGATCAATGGCTCGGCGCGTTGCGGGTTCGTGGTGGAGAATCGGTGCGCCTGCGTGGCCAGTGCTTCGAATGCTTTGACCTTCTCATCCTTCGACGCGATCTGATAATTCGCGACCGCCCATTGCTGCTGAATGCGCGCAAGCTCCGTGTCGAAAGATGACTGCGCGTGAGCAATACCCGACAGCAGAGCGATGAACGGCACGATACCAAGAAGTTTGCGAGCGCTCATGAAGCTTTCCTCGGTTGGACTGTGCTTTTGACCAAGGCGGGCATCCTCCGCGGCGCGGGCGTGGGCGGCGTTCTGCTCGCGAAATGGCGGATCGTAGCGAGCTTCGATGCCATCGCTCTGTCCACCAGACGCGGCAGCATCGCATTGATACGGGCGAAAAATTTTTCAGGCCGGCCGAGCACGCCCTCGATCTCGCCCTCGCGCACTGCCCCGACGATGTGACGCGCGACCTCCGCGGGATCATCGACCCGATTGCCGAGCGCCTCGTTCATCTCGTCGACCAGATCGCTGTTGAAGGCGGTCCGGGTGGCGCGGGGCGCGAAGTAGTGAACTCGAATACTCGTGTCCGCCAGCTCGCGTCGGAGCGCTTCGGAGAAGCCACGCAGCCCGAACTTGGTGGCGGAATAAACGGTGTTGCCGGCGAAACCGATGCTGCCGAACACCGAACCGATATTGACGATGTGCGCGTCGTCGCTGATCTCCAGACGCGGAATCAAGCGGCGACACAGGTCCATGGGGGCGGTCAGGTTGATAGCGACGGCGGAATCGAGCGCCTCGGCCGATTGCGTCGACAGAAAGCCGAAGTCGTTGATCGCCGCGTTATTGATGAGGATGTCGATGCCGCCGCGCCAACGCTGCGCAAAGTCACAAAGCCTGGCACGATCCGATGCGCTCGCGAGATCGGCGGCAAACACCGTCGCACGATCGCGTTCGGCGTGGCGCTCCACCACGCGTGCCAGCGCCGCATGGTCACGGCCGCTGAGCAACACCTGCGCGCCTTCATCCAGCAACACGGTGACCAGCTCTCGCCCTATCCCGCCGCTTGCGCCCGTAATCAACACACATCTGTCTTTCAGGTTCATGCCGCCCTCCCGGCGGTCGCTACGACGGACCGCTCATCCAGCTCGCGAAACACGTTTCCATACAGACGAAACATCACTTGCGCGCATTGCTCCACCGCGGCCCGATCCTGCGCCTCCTCGAAGCGATTCAGGATCGAGTACAGATCCTGCACATGCTGCTGATCCAGTTGCCCGTGGCTGCGCAGGTAGGTCATGGCTTTGTTCGGCAGCTGCAACGACGCTTGAATTCGATCGGCAGCGTTGCATGCGAGCGCGATACTCGCGCCTTCGAGCACGAACACCATGCCGAAGAATCCGACCGGATTGCGACGCATGGCGGTGTCGTACGCGTACGCGTGACTGATTGGATAGCGCTTTGGCTCAAGCACACGCCCTTGGCATTCCCTGTGCTACCGGATGTATAGGTAATCTTGCCGATGTCGGCGATCGAGGCGCGGCCGTGTACCGGATCGCGGTCACGATGCAGCAACGCGAGCCCGGTTCGATGTGAGCTCGCCACGTACGTGTACGCCGGATGATTTCGAGTAAATTGCTCACTCGCGTCCGTCAGCACCCAGTCGATCGCGGCATCCTCGAGCACATGGGCCGTTTGTTCGCGCGTGAACGATGGAGGCAACGGAACATTCGCCGCCTGACACGCCAGCAGCGCCAGATCGCTCACAATCCAACTCGCGCCGTTCTCGGCCAGCAAAGCGCACCGACGCACGCGCATCGACTCGAGCCAGCGTCGCTCCGCCTCGACCAATCGCTGAACATCCGCGTAGCAGAGTCGGAGGGTGCCGTCGTCGATGGCCGGCAACGTTCCCTCGATCGCATTCAACATATCGAGCACGGTGGCCGGCATGCTCAGTTCCTCCGCCGACGACGCAGACTTAGCCCATCGGCGAGGTAACCCACCATCACTCGGGGACTGCTGTCGTAGTAGCGTCCCCATTCATCGCCGGTATTCCGCGCTCGGGCCGCGGTGGCCGGAGCGAGATCCAGCAGCGGCGCCTGATAACTCGCCAGAATCTCCCGCAACGTATCGGTTGCCGTGAAGGCCATCCAACGATGACCTCGGTCCAACAGAATGCGAGGAAGATCGAGCACCAGGCGCATCGCCGAGCGGCAATTCAGGCCCGCGAGATTGCCCACTTCGACAATCTGCGAGCGACTGATGGGCTGTCCGCAAGAGGATGCAATCGCGCGCTCGATCGGCTCGTCCAGATAGCGCTCTAGAAACAACGTCTCATCGCCGGCACAACGGAAGCCCGCCACGCTACAGACCGCACCGTGGTCGTTTCGCATGGCCAACAGGTTTGGCATGAACGAGCACACGCGCGCGCCGTGCCTCGATGCGAATACGTCGCGAACGAACTGCTCCAGATCCTCACGATGAGTATCGGTCGCATGATAAAGGGAGAGTTCATGGCCCTGGCAACGGCGCCTGTTGGCGCGTGCCAGTTCCGGCCCCGCTGAGAGCCGCGCTTCGGACATCTTGCGCCCACCTTAGTGCTTGGTCGCCTGGTAGGACGCCGGGTACGGGCTCGATCAATCGCAGTTCAGGATGACGAATGATTAATTTCGGGGTCCGCTGCGACAAACCCCGAACGTTTCCTGCAGCCACAACCCGATCGCGTACCGGAGAAAGCGCTACGCGTCTGGGATGGTCCAGCGACTCCGGCTCAGGCTGTCGGCATCGCCCGATAGAACCAGTATTTCGTGAGCTCCGCCGCGACGACGTAAGTTACAGTGATCGCGATCAGCGTAGCGAGCAATGGCAGCGGCAGCGGCACGAAGCCCAACGCCGCTACGAATGGCAGATAGGGAATCGCGGGCGTGATCAGCGCCAGGAGCAGCGTAAGAGACAGCAGCAGGGTACCCGGTCTGCTCTTATACAACGGCCTGCGCGTACGCACGACGAGCACGATCATCAGCTGCGTCAACAACGATTCCACGAACCAGCCGGTGCGAAATATTTCCGGCGTGGCATGAAAGATCCCGAGCAGCGCGCCGAAACACAACACATCGAACACCGAGCTCAACAGCCCGAACTCGATCATGAAGCGGGCGATGAAGCGCATGTCCCATCGGCGCGGGTGCTCGATCAATTCGCGGTCCACGTTGTCATCCGCCACCCCCACGGCGGGAACATCCGACATGAAATTGTTGAGCAGGATCTGACCGGCCGTGAGCGGCAGGAACGGCAGGAACAATGACGCGAGCGCCATGCTGATCATGTTGCCGAGATTGGCGCTGGTCGTATTCGATACATACTTCAGAGTGTTTGCAAACGTCCTGCGCCCCTCCTCCACACCGCGACGGATCACGTCCAGGTCACGCTCGAGCAAGACGAAGTCAGCGGCCTCTCGCGCCACGTCGACAGCGTGCTCGACGGAAAGACTGGTATCGGCTGCATGCATGGCCGGAGCGTCGTTGATGCCATCGCCGAGGAATCCGACCACGTGCCCCGCGCGCTTGAGCGCACGGATGATGCGCTCCTTCTGATTGGGATCGAGTTCCACGAACAGATCCGTACGTGGCGCCTCGCGCCACAGCGCTGCATCTTCCAGCTGATCGATCCGCGCTCCCGTCAACACGTGCTCGTTCCCCAAGCCGACCAGACCGGCCACGTGCTCGGCAATGAGCTTCGAGTCGCCGCTGATGAGCTTGATGGCGATACCGAGCCGTCGCAGGCTTTCGATCGCCTGTGCGGCTCCTTCCTTGGGCCGGTCGAGGAAGGTGAGAAAGCCGGCGAAGCGCAAGTGATGCTCGCATTCGCGGCCATATTTCTCGCGCACGGCCAGCTGCGCGGTCGCGACCGCAAGCACTCTGATGCCTTTACGCCCCCACTCGCTGTAACGTTGCTCAAGCATGGATCGAGTCGGTGCATCCAGCAACGATCCATCGGCGAGCGAGGCACACGCATCGATCACCTCGTGAAAGGCGCCCTTTGTGACCAGCAGGACATCGGCATCGCGCGCGACGATGACACTCACTCGCCTGCGCACGAAATCGAACGGGATCTCGCCGAGCTTCCGCCATGTGCTCAGATCCGGGCGGCGGGCGTTCAGAATGGCATCGTCCAAGGGGCTTGCAAGCCCAGTTTCCAACGCCGCGTTGATCGCGCCGAGCTCGACGACATCGGGTGCTTTCGCACCTTGCGCATCGTAGCCGCCTTCAAGGCTGATCACGCCCTCGGTGAGCGTGCCTGTCTTATCGGTACACAGCACATCCATGCCGCCGAGGTTCTCGATGGCGCTGAGGTGCCGGACCAGCACGCCACGACTGGCGAGCATCTGCGCGCCACGCGCCAGGTTGACACTCAGAATCGCTGGCAAAAGCTCCGGGCTCAACCCCACCGCCAAAGCGACCGCGAACAACAGCGTCTCGACGACCGGTCGTCCAGCCAGCATGTGAGCCGCGAACACCACGAGCACCATCACCAGCATGGCGCTGGTGAGCAAATATCCGAAGCGCATCACGCCTCGGTCGAATTCCGTTTGCGGCGGACGCAGCTGCAGTCTCTGAGAGATCGCGCCGAACTGCGTGCTGGTGCCCGTGGCGACGACGACACAGCGCAGAGTGCCGCTGCGAACGTTGGTGCCCAAGTACACGCAGTTGGAGCGTTTGCTCAGGGGAGTGTCGACTGGCAGCACGCCCGCGGCCTTCTCCACCGGAAAGCTCTCGCCGGTCAACGCCGATTCGCTGACGAAACAGTCGTCCGCTTCGATGACCCATCCGTCCGCCGGCACCAGACTGCCCGCGGACAACAGCACCACATCGCCGGGGACAACTTCATCGATCGGCAGCAGCAGTTCCCGACCGTCACGCAGCGCCCTGGTCTGAGTCTTGATCCGAGCATTGAGCGCCGCCGCCTCGGTATGAGCGCTGTATTCCCGTCGAAATCCTATGAAGGCGCTGGCTCCCAGAATGACGGCCACGATCAAGGCATCCGTCAGCTCTCCGGTCAAGGCGGCGATCACCGCTGCAAACAACAGAAGCCACAGTAACGGATTGGCAAACTGGCGCAGCAAGATGTCCAGGCGCGACATCGTTCGCGCCACGCTCAACCGGTTCGGACCGAACTCATGCAGACGTCGTTGCGCTTCTTCGGATGTGAGCCCGGACGGTGTCGTGCCCAGCAGATTGCATATCTCATCGGCCGATCGACTCCAGTAGTCGCCCAAAGCAGCACGGGATCTCCGCTGCCCGCCGGCGAACATCCGGCGCGCCAGATAAATGCCGGGAACCATAGGCAGCCAGAAGCTCAAGCCACGAAACAACAGCGTCGCGGACAGCGCGACCGGCAGCGGCACGCCGGTCAATTGCAACGTCAGCACCGAGCTCGTCTCGAAGGTCCCCAGCCCGCCCGGCAAGACACCGAGCGTGCGAAACAGATTCGAAATCATGAAACTCGCGAATACCGGGACGATGGACGACGCGTGGCCGAGCGCATGGATCAATGCCCACACTGTCACGGCGTCCAGCAGCACGATGGCAGCTTGACCGGCGCACGAGGCCAGCACCACGTGTCGATCACGCACCAGCTTCGGATCGGATTCCGCGAGCGACCGCGCCAGCGGCTGAACCAGGCGCAGTCGAGACAACATCTGCGCCAAGCGTCCACTCGAATCGGTGGACCGGAGTAACACCCACACGAGGACTGCGCAGCCGACGAGGAACGCAACGGTCGCGAATGTCACGACGTTCCGGGCGGCGGCCGGCAACGGCAGCAACACCAGCGCCGTCAACAGCAACACAGCATAAACAGCGAAGTAAGAAACGAGGCTGATGACGATGGACGCCATGACCGCGGGCCTGGCCATGCCTCGCTGCTCGAAATATTTCGAGACGGCGGCCGTACCGCTGAGCCCCGCCGATGGTAGCGCCTGATCGATGAACAATTTGGCCAGGCTCAATCGGAACACGGTGCCAAACGACAGAGGAAATGCCGCCGCCCTGGCGATCACTCTCCAGATCTCACCTTGTGCGACGTAGGTCGCCAGCTGAAGCACGATCGCGGCCAGCAACCAGAACGGTCGCGCGTTCTCGGCAATCGCCGCGATCTGTTCGGCTTCCGAAAAATGCAAGGCGCCGAAGGTCACGCCCGCGACCAGCGCGATTCCAAGCCCCCACGTGAGCCAACGGCTCGAGCGGCTTTGCGGGACAACCTGGCTTGCATCCTTCCAGGCGGCCGCGGGTTCGGCTTTGAGCATGCCGAACTCGCTCATGACGACCTACGCGATGGGTACAGCGATTCCCGACGCCCTTCAAGTGTGAGTGGTGACATCGATGGTTTCCCCGCAATCGCTGCGATGGTCGGGGATGACACTGTCAGCTATCGCACTGGGAAACAGCTGTGAAGGGCCCTTGGCCATTACGTAGTACACCGGAGCGTCTGCGTGAGTCCGACGGTGGCTCCAGGCGCAGACCCGGTTCACAGTCCCTCCATGCTGTTGTTCGCTCCGAAAGCCTCGACGGATCTGGCGGCTCGCATCGCCGACGCACTCGGCAGGGCCGTGTCGCCCAGCGAGGATCGTGAGTTCGATGCGTCGATCGTCGCAGACCTGCAGCGCGACTTCGCGAACGCGGAGATCATGTCCATCGCTACCCACATGCGCCGCAGGCTGCGTCGCGCGATCGGCTGGATATAGGCGAAGCCATGAACGTCTGGCGGCTTGCCTTGCTTGCGTCGACTCTCTGTCTACCGGTGTGCGGGCAAAGCGCGCATGCCGAATCGACCGAAACGCGAATCGTCACGAAGATCCGGCTGACCGAGTGTTGTATCGAGTATCGGGGATTGATCACTACCGAAGCGAACCAGGGAGTGTACGAGCTTTACGAGGAAGCCTCTCCCAAGCCCACCACCATCATCATCGAAAGCGATGGCGGCGGTGCCGGCGCGGCGATGCAGCTGGGCAATTGGATGCTGGATCATGCGCTCGATGTCCGAGTGGATACGTTTTGTTATTCGAGTTGCGCCAATTATGTGTTCCTCGCCGGGCACAACAAGCTGCTCGCCTCACACGCCTCGCTCATGTGGCACGGCGGAGTCGTGCAACCGATCGATCGTTTCGAGCTGGAGCATCTGCTCGATGACATGCTGGGCACGCTCGAGCCCGAAGCGCGCGATGCGGTGCTCGCCGAGCGGTCCCGTGAGGTGCTGCTGGCACAGCTCGAAGCCTCGCGCCTGGAGTTGATCGCGCGCGAAGCCGGGTTCTACCAACGCATCGGCGTCGATGAGCGCATCACTGTGCTGGGTCATCTGTTCGAGCACGAGTTGCTGGCCAACGATCGCGACTACGCCGGTTGGGATCTGTCACTGCAAGATATGGCGAAGCTTGGCGTTCGCGGTATTCAGGTCATCGGGGACGAGCCGTGGATACCCTGGCCGTCGCGAGAGGACCTGCTGGTCTATCGCATTCCGCTCGAGCGTCTCTCGGGCTTCGAGCCTCGCATTCCCTGACTGCGCGCATCACCAGTGCAATCCGTGCATGACCTTCGCGAACAGGCCGAGGCGACACGATGCGAGACGATTGATGAACGATAGCGTCGATCACCAGCTCGGAGCAGCCTTTCGACGATCGTCTGTCGCGTTGGCTCGTCGATCACGTTGGCTCGTCGATCAATGGATCGACGCGCGGTTCACTACCAGTTCCACGCAGCACCTACGCGGGGTTCACGACGCGCCGCGCGCTCGTTCGGGAATATCGTGTCAGCCCGCTCGGTGCTGAGCCTGCACGAAGCGATTGTTTCTGATCTTGATTCATGAGAGCACCTATGAACGCCAATCATCCTGTCGAGATCGAATTCGCAGTTGACAAGGATGTGCAGCTGAAAGGCCTCTTGCATACGCCACCGGATCCGCACGGCGTAATCCTGTTCGCGCATGGAAGTGGCAGCAGCCGCTTCAGCTCACGTAACAACGAGATTGCCCGACTTCTGGCGGCCCACGGCTTCGCGGCCGTGCTCGTGGATCTGCTGACCGCCTCCGAGGACCAGATCGACGCGATCACGCGAGAGCTCCGTTTCAACATTCCATTGTTGGCCGATCGCGTGGTCGCGACGATCGACTGGTTGCGGAGAGATCCGACCCTCGCGGCATTGCCGATCGGCTTGTTCGGATCCAGCACCGGCGCGGCCGCGGCCCTGTGCGCGGCCACCGAACGGCCGGGGAAAGTGAGTGCGATTGTCAGCCGCGGCGGCCGACCCGATCTGGCGTTCGACTCGCTGAAGCTCGTGCGCGCCCCGACGCTGCTGATCGTCGGCAGCGAGGATCCTCAGGTGCTCGAACTCAATCGCTATGCGGCCGCTTGCATGTGGGCCCCCATCAAGGTGACCGTCGTGGAAGGCGCGAGCCATTTGTTCGAGGAAACAGGCACCCTGGCGCAGGCAGCCCTGCACGCGCTCGGATGGTTCGAAAAGTACTTGACCGTCCCGCCTTCGTTACCTTCGATCAGAGAGGACGCGGCTCGCACTTTCGAAGCGCCGCGCTGACGAAGGCCGCGCATCGCGAAGCCGGGCGGTGCCCTTGCCCGATGCGAGGCGCCCTTCCCGTCGCCCTTCCCGTCAGGGGACGCATCACGTATACGATGAAAACTTAACGTTTGATAGGGTCCGAGGTCGCTGTACCATTTGCAATCGAATCCAGCCTCGCGCCGCGAGGACGAATCGATGACTGTTCATCAGCAGCTGTTGGCGGACCTGGTCGAGCTCGCGCCCGACGCCATGCTCATCGTCGACGCGTCGGGGCGGATTCTGTACGCGAATCAGCGAGTCACTCACGTCTTCGGCTATCGACGCGAAGACATCGTCAGTCGCAGCGTCGATTCGCTCCTACCCGAGCGCTTGCGAGCCCGACACGCACACCATCGTCAGGAGTTTGCGGAGGATCCACGCATGCGTCCGATGGGTGCCGGTCTCGATCTGCTGGGTCGTCGCGCGAACGGCGACGAATTTCCGGTCGAGATCAGCCTCAGCCCGATCGGAGAAGGGCTGGCCGCGGCCGCGATCCGCGACGTCACCGACCGCAAGCGAGTCGAACAGGAGTTGATCAAGGCTCGCGAGATGGCGGACCAGGCTCGTGAAGAAGCCGACCGGGCCAATCTGAGCAAGAGTCGTTTTCTGGCAACGGCGAGTCACGATCTGCGCCAACCGGTGCAGGCACTCTCACTGCTGCACGGCACGCTCTCTCGGCTCGATTTGCCCGTCCGGGGGCGCGAGGTGCTGATCCAGCAAGGTCAAGCGATCGACTCGATGAAACGCCTGCTCAGCGCCCTGCTCGACATCAGCAAGCTCGAGTCCGGGGCCGTACAACCGCAGCCGAGCAGGTTGCCGCTACAGCAGTTGTTCGAGTTGCTGAACACGGAATTCGGGACGGCCGCGCGCTCCAAAGGGCTCGCGCTCGTGGTCGAGCACACCGATCTGCACACCCGCACCGATCGTTCATTGCTCGAGCAGCTGTTGCGAAATCTCATCTCCAACGCAATCAAGTACACGAACGCTGGCACCGTCACGCTGCGCGCGACTCGGATCGACACCGATGTGCGCATCGAAGTTCGGGACACTGGCGTCGGCATTCCCGCGGACCAGCTCGCTTATATCTTCGATGAGTTCTTTCAAGTGGGCGTGGCGAGGAACACCACTCGCGAGGGCTACGGCCTGGGGCTCGCGATCGTGCAGCGAATCGCCAGGCTGCTGGGCCTGCGAATTCAAGTTCAGTCGCAACTGGGCCAGGGCTCCGTGTTCACGCTGGAGCTCCCCTGCGTCAATGCGGCGACGATGGACCGAGCGAGCCAGCCGTCGGCGTCGGGCGCTCATGTCACGCGACCCGTACCAAGCGGCACGGTCCTCGTGACTGAAGACGAGCCGAGCGTGTTGCTGGCGACCCAGATGCTATTGGAGCTGGAAGGGTATCGAGTCATCACGGCCGGCAATCGCGAGGAAGCCTTACAGCGCGGGCGAGAACATTCGGATATCGACCTCGTGGTCAGCGACTATCACCTGAAGGAAGATCAGACTGGATTGAGCGTGATCGCGGCGATCCGTGAACAACAAGCGCGGAATATCCCGGCGATTCTCGTGACCGGCGACACTTCCAAGGCCATGCGGAACATGCGTGGCGATCGACGACTGCGCCTGGCAAGCAAGCCCATCGACGCAGAAGAGCTACTGACGTTGATCGGCGAACTGTTGAACACGCCGCCATGACAGCTTTCAGCCACCGAACCCACGCGGGCCAGATGCGCGCTCGGCTGCCGCGGCGACTCCTGCATGGGGCCATGAAGACTCTGCATTACAACACCACCAGCTCCGCGAAATCCGGGCTCTTTACGACCAGCATGTCGCAGGGCAAGCGTTCGAGCACCTCCTCCGCCGTGCTGCCGATGAGCATCCGCTTCACGCCCCGGCGCGAGATGGCGCCCATGGTCATGATGTCGATCCCGCAGGCACGCGCGATTCGACACAACGCTTCGCTCACGCCCCCGATCTCCAGATGAATGTTTTGCGGCGGGACTCGATAGTCTGAGGTGAGCACGGTCAGTTCCTTGAGCTTGAGCGTTCGCTCTTGTTCCAACACCTCGACCGGAATGTCGATCAAGAGCGGCGGCACGGTGACAGTGGCTGTGGCGATCATGGCCGCCGGAATGTAGGTATGGATGGCGTGCATTTCGCCGCCGAGTGCCTGCGCGAACCGGGCCGCCTCCTCCAGAATGCAGCGGTCCAACAACGGCGGCTTATCATCCATGTGACCAGGATCGAGCGCCGCGCCGATTCGATGTGAAGCTGACCACGGTCTCGGCTTCACCAGCAGAAGAGGAACCGGGCAGCCACGGATCAATTCCCAATCGGTGTTCGTCAAGCACGTGCGCTGCGCGAGGGTGTGATGATGAGTGTCTTTGATCACCAACCCTGCGCATGTGTGCTTGACTCGCTCCAGCAACGCCGTATGAAGCGGATCCGCCGACACAACTTCCGTCATCACCTCGAGGCCTTGTTGGCGCAGTGGGCCCGCGAGTGACTCCAGCCACGGCGCCAGCTCTTGCAGCGGCCCCCGAGGCGAGTCGCGCAGATGTTGCGCCAGGCGTGTGTCTCTCGCTGCCCGGGTGTCGCAAATATACAGATCGAGCCGCGCCGAAAGCTGTTTCGCGAGCAGCGCTCCTTTGGCCACCGCCGGCTGCTCTCGAACGGTCGGATCCACGATCACCAGCACGTTTTGGATCGGGTTCATGATCCTGCCTCGGCGGATTGGCGCGATCTATCTGGCCCTGTGGAGTCTGATCCCACACGCCTCAGCGCGGGTACCGGTGCTTCCCCCTAAGCGACTCGGATTGTCACGGTGTCTCGAACGCGGACCGGCTACCTCGCGTGCCGTCCCAGCTCGCGCATGCGCCTCAGATATCCCAGCCGTGCGTTGTTGGACAAGTTGGCCACATTGCCGATCAGCGTCGCTCGCACGTGGCGAAAGCCGATGAAGTGCAGAATGTTTCTTTCCAGGCTGCGCACGCTGTGAGCGCGAAAGTACCACCGATACACCCATCCGGGCATACCCATGGTGACAACGATCCGCGCGCTCTTGCCGGACTGCAATTTCACCGGCCAGCGGCCCAGCTTGCGCGCGCTGAATGCAAACCCCGGCCGCAACATTTGTTCCAGCAAGCCCTTCAGCCGCGCCGGCATCGAGCCCAGCCAAAGCGGATATAGGATGACCACGTGCGTGGCCCAGTCGACGCGGCCCTGACATTGCCGAATGGCCTCCGGCGGATCGCCCTTCTCGTAGTCCTCCTGGGAACGTAACAACGGAAACTCCAGATCCGCCACCCGCAGCACCATGACTTCGTGCCGGTTCGCCTCGGCGCCCTCCCGATATGCATCGGCCAGCGCGTGCACGAATCGTTCGGCTGCGGGATCGGGATGGCCATCGACGATCAAGATGCGCTTGGTCACGGAGGCGCGATCATCTCAACTTGCGTATTGCGCGGGTGTTCGTTTGGTCCGAGCGCCGGTCGTGGCGCGCACGCTCGCGAGCCGCCGCGCACTCGGCGCCCTTGTACGCACGTTGAACGGCGCGGGCTTGATCACCAGCAGATCGCAAGCGACTCGATCGATGACGCGCTCGGCGGTGTTGCCGATGACTGGATGTGTATCGATACTCCGGGAGACGGCGCCCATGACGAGCAAGTCAGCACGGTCGCGTCGCTCGATCGCGGGAATCACGTCTTCCGCCTTGCCCGCCCTCACTTCACACGCGCCTGTATCGACTCCATGTCGTGCAGCCAGATCCTGCACGGTCTGCTTCGCACGCGCGAGCAGTAGCGAGCGTACCGAGCGTGCGCTGTCTGGGATGTGACAGGCATGCGCGAGGCTCACCAGCCCGCCAAATTGATCGGCAACGATAGTAGCGGCGTCCACCAGCCGCTCATCGAGCGCAGCCGGTTTGTCGTGGGCGTGAAACGGATCGACCGCGACCAGGATGTTCGGTCGGGGCGCCATCTCCGGCGATCTCACGAACCATACCGGGCACGGACACTGACGGATCAATTCCCAATCGGTGTTGGCGAGCAACCATCGAGCGAGCCGGCCATGGCGATGGCTGGCGGTGATCAGCAGGTCCGGTTTGGTCTTCAGCACCTGTCGAACGATGGCCTCATGCGCGGGATAGTCCCAAATGGCGATGCACTTCGAATCGCGGGCCCGGGTCACATCGATGAGCGCCTCCATGCGCTCGCGCCGCTGACGCAGCGCCGAGCCGATGATCTGCGAACGTGAACCCATCGAGGCGTCGTTCACCGGCTGCGGCAGCATGAAAGAGTTGAACAGGACCAGACGCGCACCGGTACGCAATGACAAAGCCACCGCCTTGGTCAGTGCCGGTTGATCAACGGCGAAGGGATCGGCGATGACCACAAGCAAGGTTTTCCACGGTCTCTTATTCATCTTCATCGCTGCTCCTCGGTTTGCCCGGCGACTGGCTTCTGCAACAGCCAGACGTAGTCCGCCAACCGCTGGATCATCAGTCGTGTGCCGCGCTCGGCATCGGGGTTGCCCAGCTGCAGTTGACTGAGATCTTCGCCCCAAACGGGCATCGTGCGGCTGCCGTGCGCACCGATGACGAAACGACCATCGATGATCTGTGCGATACGGTCTCGTGGATACGAGCCGCCGGCGCGTCGCGCGATGAGCGTCAGGTCGGGCACTTCCACTTTGAAAGCACCGGCGACGGGGCCGTCGCCTCGGCCTGATACACCGTGACAGCTGGCACAGAAGCGGACGTAGAGTTGCTGGCCCGACATCGCCACATAGTCGACGGCGCCGGCCGCCGCACTCCAGGTCAATAGAGCCAGCGTGCAGATGAGCGGTGTGGTACGCATGAATCGTCCTTAACTCTTTTGAATGGTACGCAGGTAGTCGACCAGTCGATCGATCAGCGCATCCACGCGCGCGCGCTCGGCTGGATCGTTCATCGACTGACTGCGATAAAACTGCCAGCCCCACACCGGCATGTCACGCGGTCCGTGCGCCGGATGTTCGAAGCGACCGTCGATCGTGCGGTGCACGTCCTCGGCCGGGAATTCACCACCGTTGCGTTGAGCGATCCGGGTCAGGTCGGGCACGTGAATTTTGATGAGTGGCGCGACCGGACCGTCGCCCTGAGCGCTCGCGCCATGACAACTGGCACAAAGCGATTCATACATTTCGAGCCCGGACATCTGCATCAGATCGTGCTGTGTCGGTTGCGAGGCGCAGCCTGCCAGCGTCCAGATGACAACCCCGACTGGAATCAACCAGAACTTCATGCCCGGCTCCTTCATCGATCCCACGCGAGCAGATTGACAGCAACGGGCCCGGTCGATAGCCCGGAGTGTTCACGGTCGATTACGTACTTCACCGAGACTCGCGGATCAGCTCCGCATAGCTGCCGTTGGTGACGCCCGCCGCATTGGCCTCATCGGTGTCCAGGTGCAGCTCCAGGCGGAACTCCGGCGAGACGCGGACGACGATGTCGGCAAAAGTCAGATCGCGGCCGTCGCTGTCGATCCTGGCGCTCACGACTTGCCCGTCACGCACTCCGAGCTGTCGTGCATCCTCCGGATTCATATGGATATGACGATGAGCGGTGATCACTCCGCTCGACAATGTCACGGTGCCGGCCGGTCCGATGACGTCCAGTCCGGGTGTATTGGCCACGTCGCCCGACACGCGCAATGGCGCCGCAACGCCCAGCGTCCATTCATCGCTGCGTGACAGCTCGATCTGATCGCATGCTCGCGGCGGCCCCATCAGACGCACATGATCGATTCGACCCCGCGGTCCGACGAGGCTCACCGTCTCCTGCGCGGAGAACTGGCCGGTTTGCGACAGCCAGTTGCGAACGTGCAGCTCGAATCGATCGCCGAACAGCCGTTGCAGCGTCGCCTGACTCAGATGGGCATGCCGCGCCGAAACGGCGATCGGTATTCGCATCTCACCCGACTCGCGCACGCCGCTCGACTCGTTGCTCGTGTTTGATGGATCCGGTGATGTCGCACATGAACGTCGTGATGATGTCGAGAATATCGTCCGTGGCAATCACGCCAACCAACCCGCCACGAACATCGACCACTGGCACACGGCGAACGCCGGAATTGCGCATCGCCTGCAGCAGATCGCCCAAGTCTTCGCTCTCGATCGCGACCAACGGCTGCCGTTTCATGACGTCATCGACCTTGACGGTCGCCGGGTCGACCTGCTTCGCCATGACCTCGACGATCAGGTCGCGATCGGTCAACACGCCGATGGGACGGCGCAAATCGTCGCCGAGTTGATGCACGATCAGGAACCCGACGTGATGCTGCCGCATCAGGCGCGCCGCCTCCGCGATGCCTTCGGTATTGGCGATCGAGACGACGCCATGCCGACAAATTTCACCGATTCTCATGACAGCCTCCGGGAATGGTCCAAGCGCCCTGGCGCAGTGTTCATCCCGATGCCGCAGCGGGCCATGCGGAGATCGCCGTAAGAACTACGTGTCATCTGCTCATCTATATTCTGGCAGCGGTAACGGCGCGGATCAGTGCGGAACGAGTCCGACCTCTTGCGCCAACTGATGCTGGCGCTGTGAGACCTTGACCGGCGCTTGCAGTACGCGCTCCAACGTTCGATACGCCGGCGGCAACCTCGCCAACTGTTCGGCGCAATACACGCGGACCTCCTGCAACGGCGGAGGCGAGCCCATACGGCGACCATTCGTCATCACCTCGTGCAATAGCGGCTGGCCGTCGATGATCTCGTCCTCGCACGCCAGCGAGTCCATGCACAGATAACCGCTCGCATCGTACTGCCGGTAGACCTGCCGCGGCCCCGGCCAGGTTTCCTTCCATTGCGAAAGTTTTCGCACCGGACGACCGTCGTATTGCTGTAGCTTGTAGGCGCAATCGAGCGAAGGCGCGTCTTCGGAAACCACCAGTTTGGTGCCGAGGCAGAACGCATCGATCGGCGCATGCACCGCGACCATCGCATCGATGGAATATTCGTCCAGTCCGCCGCTGGCGAAGATGCGAACGTCGCCGCAGCCGCCTCGATCCAGCACGGCCCGCACCACGACGGCCGACTCGGCGAGGTCGCCGCTGTCGATCCTTACGCCGTAAATCTTGATCTTCTCGGCCCGCAACTGATTCGACAGCTCCGCAACACGCTGCGCACCGCGCCGAACGTCGTACGTATCGATGAGCAAAACGATGCCTTCCGGTTGGCAGCGTGCGAAGTTCAGGAATGCATCCGCTTCGAATTCGTGCGCTTGAACGAACGAATGCGCCATGGTGCCCGCCGGAGGAATGCCATATCGGTACGATGCTTCGACGGTGGCCGTGGCATCGATACCCGCGATGTAAGCCGCCCTGCTCGCGAGCAAAGCAGCTTCGGCGCCGTGCGCGCGTCGCATCCCGAAATCGATCAGCTCGGCCTTCGGCGCGGCCAGTCGGCATCGCGCGGCCTTCGACGCTACCAATGTTTGATAATGAAGCAGGCTGACCAGCCGACTCTCGACCAGCTGCGCTTCGGGTAACGGAGCTTCCACCCGCAGGATGGGCTCGCTTGCAAAGAACACCGTACCTTCGGGGCACGGCAAACACACGACCCGTGAAACGGAATGAGGCCAGCCGCTCCAACGTGCTCTCGCTCAGACGCCCGGTGGACGCGAGCCAGTCGATCTCTTCAGCGCTGAAGCGGAGGTTCTCGAGATACTCGAGCGCCTGCTCCAGTCCCGCGGCGACCAAAAAGCTGCGCCACTCGGGCAAGCGTCGCACGAAGAACTCGAACATCGCCGTCTGCGTCATTCCCAGACGGTAGTACGCATCCAGCATCGACAACTGATACCAATCGGTCAGCAATACCGAAGGAAGATTGCCCTGCGTCGCCATGATTCAGCTCCAGGTTCTACGGTTCATAGATCGGCTCGACCGCGCACGGGCAGTGTCACGTCAATGCCCGTTCGCGATGGCGAGCGCGCCGCCAGCGCATGCTTGCCGACCGCTCGCACGCTTGCTGTCACATGGTCGCGCAGCTTGCGTGCGCGTCGAACCGGGGCTTCTGCGGAGTTGGCGCGCACTTCCGCTAACAACGTAAGCCGCTGCTGGTACCGAAGCCGCGTGGCGGTGTCGGGAACGCTCGGGTCCGCCCGACTCCTACGACGCTCATACTCGATTGCTCCAGTGCACCAGGGAAATCGCCCGGCAACCCCGCGAGCACCGACAGCGCGCCGTGCACACCTTGACTCGACTAGCCGACTGCGACCTGCTACTGATGAAGGCGCGATCCGAAGCACCCGAGTACGGTGCCAACCGAGCGATGTCCCATGAAACGCATTGCTTTGTTCCTCGTCACCAACCTTGCCGTGCTCGTGCTGTTGTCGTTCGTGGCGAGGATCCTCGGGCTCGACCTCGCGCTGGCACGTCAGGGAATCGACATGGGGAGTCTGCTGATCATGGCAGCCGTGATCGGCTTCGTCGGCTCGTTCATTTCGCTTGCGATCTCGAAATGGTCCGCGAAGCATCTGATGGGCGTGCGCGTGATAGAAACACCGTCGAATGCCACCGAAGCATGGCTCATCGAGACGGTGCGCCACCATGCGCAGCGCGCCGGCATCGGCATGCCCGAGGTCGGCGTCTTCGATGCACCCGAGATGAATGCCTTCGCCACCGGCGCCAAGCGGGACAATGCATTGGTGGCCGTCAGCTCCGGGCTGTTGCGGGGAATGTCACAACAAGAGGCAGAAGCCGTGCTCGGCCATGAGATCACGCACGTGTCGAATGGCGATATGGTGACGCTCGCCTTGATCCAGGGCGTGGTCAACACATTCGTCATCTTCCTGTCCCGGGCCATCGGTACCCTCATCGACGGCGCGATGCGCGGCGGCGCGCAGGATGAACGTCGTGGCCCCGGTCCGTTCTACTTCCTGATCGTCATCGTTCTACAGATCGTGCTTGGGTTGCTCGCCAACATCGTGGTGATGTGGTTCTCGCGGCAACGAGAATTCCGTGCGGATGCGGGCGGCGCGAAGCTGGCCGGCACATCGACCATGATCGGCGCGCTGGAACGGCTCGAAGCGCAATCCGGCGCCGAGCTGCCGGGTCAGTTCAAAGCGTTCGGTATCGACGGTGACGTAGCGCAGGGCCTGCGAAAACTGTTCATGAGCCATCCACCCATTCCCGAGCGTATCGACGCGCTTCGCAGCCAGCGCTATTTCTGAGCTCGGCGGCCGCCTTTTTCAGTTGTTGACGGTGCCATCGTCGTTCATCCGGTCACGATCCTTGACCGGGCCGCGCATGCGCGAGAGGTAATCGGCCACTGCGGTCGTCTCTTCGGTGTCCAAGCTATCCAGATATCGCACGAGATCGGCATCGACGTTGAATCGGTGCCAGGAAGCGATGCTTCGCGTCTGACGCACGAGATAGGAATAGTGCTGGTCGCGCAAGGAAGGAATGAACCCGTCGTCGTCGCCCCGCGCATCCTGCTCATGACAGGATGCACACTGGTCCTGAAAAATCGCTTCTCCGAGCTCGAGCCCGCGGCCGTCGCCGGTTTGTGGGAAGCTGGCCGGCCGCAGCGAGTTCAGGTACCCGGAAAGATCCGCCCAGGCCTGCTCGTTCGACAAACCCGGTTTGGCGACGACCGCGTGCATCTGTGGACTGGTGCGCTCCGATTCGCTGAAGTCCGCCAACTGTTTAACCAGATAGGCACGCCGCTGTCCCGCCAGCGATGGAATCACCTTGGCCGCGCTGCCGAGCGCTTGTGGCCCGTGACATTGAGCACAGTGGGTTTGGTAAAGCTTCTTGCCGTGATCGACGTTCTGATCCAGTTGTAGCGCATTGCGCACTTTCTCGTCGACGCTCAACGGTGAAGCATCGGGCCTGTCGCTCACGAGCAAACAAAGCAGAGTCGCAGCTACTGCCGAGATCGATACGCGCATTGGCTCCCTCGCAAACACCTTGCCCCGTTGCAGAGTGTCGGCAGGTCCGATCACCGCCACCAGAGGTGGATCCCCCTAGCTCACCCGCGAAATCCGAGGTAGTTCCGCACAGGCTGCCTTGATGCGTCGGACAGAGCGCTGAGCTTTGGATTGGCCGCACGCGCCGCGCTTCATCATGTATAGTGCCGGCCGGGTGTCGAGCGAATGGTCGTCCGACAGGTATGCGCAGGTCGGGCCGCCGCGCGGGCTGGCTATGCTCCATGACCGCGGAAACCGATCCCCTTCTGCAGAAAATTGCGGCTGCACTGTTCGCCCTCGCCTTGGCCCACACCTTCGCGGCCAAGCAACTCGAACGACTTGCGGCGCGCTCGCCCCGACATGCCGGTCTGTTTCACTTGCTGGGCGAAGTCGAAGTGGTGTTCGGCTTCTGGGCCATCGTGCTCATTGCCTTCATGGCGCTACTCTCGAGCGGACCCGCCGCGCTCCAGTATGCCGAGTCGCGCAATTACACCGAACCGCTTTTTGTCTTCGTGGTCATGGTGATCGCCGCCTCTCGGCCGATCCTGCACGCGGTCGAGACCGCGCTTCACACGCTTGCCCGGGTACTGCCGTTTCCGGCTCCAGCCATGCTCACATGGCTGAGTCTCTCGGTCGTGCCGCTGTTCGGATCGCTGATCACGGAACCGGCGGCGATGACCATCGCTGCACTGATGCTGGCTCCCCAGGCATTCCAGCGGCATATTCCTGAGCACCTGAAATATCTCGCGCTCGGCGCGCTGTTTGTAAACGTATCGATCGGCGGGACGCTCACCTCGTACGCCGCACCACCCGTGCTGATGGTCGCGTCCACGTGGGGCTGGGATAGCATGTTCATGCTGACTCACTTCGGCTGGAAGGCCGCCGTGGTCGTGTTCATCAATGCGACGGTGGCTACCTTCGCGATACGACGGCACCTGCGCCCCACGCACTCGGCGAGGTCTGCTGATGCCCCCACCACTCCTCTCGCCGTGGTGATCGCGCACGCCTCGTTCCTCTGCGGCGTCGTTATATTCGCCCATCACCCGATCATCTTTGTGGGCCTGTTCTTGATGTTCCTCGGCTTCACTCAAGCCTACGACCGCTATCAGAGTCCACTGATCATCAAGGAAGCATTGCTGGTCGGCTTCTTCCTGGCGGGCCTGGTCCTGCTCGGCGGCATGCAGCGATGGTGGCTGCAACCCATCGTGTCGGGGCTGGAGCCACTGGCTTTGTTCTTCGGTGCGCTTGGATTGACCGCGGTCACTGACAACGCGGCTCTGACATACCTCGGCTCGCTCATCACAGGCATCAGTGCAGAAGCAAAGTACATGCTCGTCGCCGGAGCCGTCGCGGGTGGCGGCCTCACCGTCATAGCGAACGCGCCAAATCCCGCGGGCGTCACACTATTGAGACGTGGTTTCGCCGATGAAACCATCGGCGCGGGCGCGTTGCTGCTCGGAGCGGCAGGCCCGACCGTGCTTGCCGCCGCAGTGTTTGTCCTGCTCTGAAATCATTCATGCTCGGGCATCCAACATGCTGTATAGCTCCTCCTCCTGCGCGAAGTGAAACACCAGAATCGCGTGCAAGCCGTAGAGCACGCGCCGCAGGTCACGCAGGTCTTCTCGTGCCGGCCCTTCCACCGGCAAGTGGTCGATGAGACGCGCGAACAGCCGCGCCAAGCGGCGGATCTCGTGATGAGTCTGAATGAGCGCGCCGGTCGGGTCCTCCCCCTCCAACATGCGCTCGATGATCGGATAGGCGGTCGCCTGCTCTTCACGTTCATGCGGCAGCAGTTCCTTCTCCATCATGTCACGCAGACGCTCGAGCTGTACTTTCGCTTCAGGGCCCGGCAGCGTGTCGAGTCGCGACGCCAGCGCAGCCAACTCGCCGACATGAGGCTTGAGAGCTCGATGCGCCGAGGCCAATTCACTTGCAAGGCGCTTGGTATCCATTCCGCGGGGCGCGGTCGGCCGTGGCCCGCGAAGTGCCCGTAGCGCGTTGAGTATGACCAAGACATCGATGCCCTCCTGCAGAAGCGCACCAGCAACCGGCGTGATGTAGCCTGTCGCGGCAAACCCCATTGCTATTAGCGACAGGCTCATTCCCACGAGCACGCTCTGAAGCGCGATGCTTCGTGTCCTGTGCGCGATCGTGAGTGCAAGCACCAGGCTTTCCAACCGGTCGGACGTGAGGACCACGTCCGCCGCCTCGGACGCCGCCGTCGCGCCGCGTGCTCCCATTGCGATTCCGACATCCGCGAGCGCCAGGGCCGGCGCGTCGTTGACACCATCGCCGACCATTGCCGACGAACCTTCCTCTCGCAGGAGACGAACGACTTCGACCTTCTCCTCGGGCGCACGCTCGGCGAACACTCGATCGACACCCAACACATCTCCGACGAGCTCAGCCACGTCGGGATGATCTCCGGTCACCATATGGATGCGCTCAACGCCGGCGCGGCGTAGCGAGCGCAGAACCCGCGGAGCGTCCGGTCGAATCGGGTCTTGCACGATCAGGACTCCGATCAGCTTTCCGTCCCTCGAAACGAACACACTGGAAGAACCTTCGACGGCGGTACGCAGCTCGATCGAGCGAAGCTCCGCCATCTTCGTCGGCCCGGACACCACGAAGCTGAGCTGGCCGACTGCCACTTGATGCCCTTGCACCTCTCCGCAAACGCCGCTACCCATCTGTTCTCGCACATTGGCCGGAAAACTCAGCTCAACGTCTCGATTGCGCGCTTCCGCCAGAATTGCGGGAGCGAACGGATGAACGGAAACCTGCTCGAGCGAGGCGGCAAAGTGCACGACTTCATCCGAAGACGTCGTACCGAACGTTTCTACTGCAATGACCTCGGGTCGCGATACGGTGACCGTCCCTGTCTTGTCGAGCAGCATCACGCGCACGCGCGCCAGCGCCTCCAACGGACCGCCGCCTTTCACAATGATTCCTGCTTTGGCCGCTCGCGAAACGCCCGCGATGATCGCCGCCGGGGCGGCGAGGATCAGCGGGCATGGCGTTGCGACGACCAGCACCGCCAGCACGCGCATCGAACTGCCTTCGAGCACCCAAGCCAAGGCAGCCAGCAACAACGTGAGCCCGACAAAACCCAGCGCGTATCCGTCGGCGAGACGAACGAAGGGAGCCTTCGACTGCTCCGCCGCTCCGACGAGGCGAATGATCCCGGCATACGTGCTCTGGGCTGCGCTCGCCGTCGCGCGCAGTTCGAAAGGTCCGCCTGCGTTGGTGCCGCCACTACGAACAGGCGTACCGGTTTCGAGCTTGACTGGCTTGGACTCACCGGTCAGTGCCGACTCATCGAGCACTGCGTCCGCCGAGATGATGATGCCGTCCACGGGAATGACTTCGCCCGGTTTCACCAGGAGTACGTCGCCCAGCGTCACCTCATCGACCTCGACATCGACGATCTCCGCCCGCACCCGGCGGTGAGCAACGCGCGGGGCACGCTGTATCAGCGCACTAAGCTCTCGTCGAGCTCTCGCGACGGCAAAGCGCTCGAGCGCCCCACCCCCGGTGAGCATGACGGCAATGATCGCGCCGGCAAGATACTGCTGAAGCAGGAGCGCTCCCGTCATGGCCAGGATGGCAATGAGGTCGACTCCCACCTCGCCACGCCATAGCGTGCGGGCGGTGGATATGAGCGTTGCGGTAAGAACCAGGACGGTGCATGCAGCAAACAAATTATCGCCGACCGCGCCCGCGCCGCTCAGATGAGCGATTCCTCCGGCAGCGAGACCCAGCAGCGCGCTCGCGAGCAGTCCGTACTCGTGAAGTACTGTCCAAGGATGCGTAACTCCGCTGTCCGCGGAGCGCGTCCGGGTGTTCATCTGCTCAGCCTTGCGGGCTTTCTTGCATCTCGCGGCAGTACTGCCACAGGGCTTCCGGCAGGTTGTCAGGGCATGCGCCGCACTGGCGATTTCCAGGGACCGCGTAATCGATGAACCGCGGATAAGGCAAGTTGAGGTTGTGCATCAATCGCACGAAGTCTTCGATACTTCGCTCTGCGCCGAGGCGCGGATTGCGCTGCTTCTCTTGAGCGATACTGGACACAAAACGGCCCTGATAGTCGTGTCCAGGGTACACGAGCGTTTCGGGCGGCAGATTGAATAACTTTCCCCGGACACTCGCGTAAAGCGCACGCGCGTCGCCACTCTGAAAATCGGTGCGGCCACAGCCGTCGATCAACAGCGCATCGCCCGAGAAGACGCGATCCCCCGCGACAATGGCGAAGTGATTGTCGGTATGCCCCGGCGTGTGGATCGGATCGAGGCGAATGCCACCAACCTGCAGCGGCACTCCATCGAGCACGCCGACATCGGTGCAGTCGAGCGCATCGAGAGCTGCCAGCGCGATGCGACTGCCCGCCTCCCGCTTGAGCATCGATGCCGCTGTGATGTGATCGGCATGGATGTGAGTATCGATGGTCATCACCAGCTTCAGGCCCAGCTCGTTCACGATCTGCAGATCGCGCTGCCACGCCGGCATGACCGGATCGATCAAGGCGGCCTCACGGGTCCGAGGACACGCGAGCAAGTAGGTATAGGTGGACGAAACCGGCTCGAACAGCTGACGGAAGATCATGACGTACTCCTGCCGATGACCAGACCCTCGACCTCGTGGGATTGACGTACATTTTAGATATCTCTACAAGTGAGTGCATGATGACCCCCTGGATGAGCGCGCTCGCGGGCGGAGTGCTGATCGGCCTGGCCGCGACTTTGTTGTTATGGCTCAACGGTCGGGTCGCCGGCGTGAGTGGGATCTTCAACGGCGTGATCTTTCCAAACAAAGGCGACATCGCCTGGCGATATGCGTTTCTCATCGGGCTCATCATCGCAGGCGGCGCGTACATGGCATTTGTCCCCGGTGCCACGTTGCCGCGTATCGACTATTCGCGGCCCGCTCTGATCGCCGCGGGTATGCTCGTTGGATTTGGCACACGGATGGGCAACGGCTGCACGAGCGGACACGGGGTCTGCGGCCTGGGCCGGCTCTCGCTGCGTTCGTTCGTCGCGGTACTCACTTTCATGGCGACTGCGCTGGCCACTACCTTTCTCATCAGACACGTCTTGGGTTGAACATGGCACCCCTGCTGATTGCTGCTCTCGTCTCGGGTGCGCTGTTCGGCACCGGTCTCGCCATGTCCGGCATGACCGATCCACGACGGGTACTCGGGTTTCTCGATGTCTTCGGCGCCTTCGACCCCGCTCTCCTGTTCGTACTGGCAGGAGCGGTGATCACCACCATGGTGCTGTTCCGCTTCGTCCTTCGGCGCGGCAGCCCGGTACTGGCGAGCACATTTCATGTTTCCAATCTGCGCCATATCGATCGACGCCTGCTTGGGGGCGCAGCCTTGTTTGGTTGTGGCTGGGGGCTGGCCGGGTATTGCCCGGGACCGGCGCTGGCGGGACTGGGCATCGGTTCACGGGAAGCTCTGTGGTTCGTACCCGCCATGATCGTCGGCATGCTGTTGCACCGGCTGATCAATCGAGCTTGAACGTTCGCGCCGCCGCGCCCGGCTCGATCAAACGGCGAACTTGCGTCGTCCACGCTCGACCGACATGCTGTGCGTGCCTGTGAGGTCGGTGCTACGCGCCCGTATGGTTTTCATGAACAACCATTCGCCGGTGACCCGTTGCGGAGTGACGTCGACCATCATGTAGCCGCGTTGGCTGGTGTCGGCCCACACCAGTTCCGGATTGGTGGTGACAAAGGCACGCGCGACATCGCCGGGAGTCATGCCCAACTCCGCTTCGATACCCGGAGACGTCACGCTGTGAGCGGCAAACTCGATGCCCGCGGGCTGCCCGCCTTCGACCAGCGAATACGCCCAGGCATTGTGACTATCCCCTGAAATCATCACCAGGTCCGCATCCGCTCGCTGAGCGGATTTCAGCAGGCGTGAACGAGCGGCGGGATAGCCGTCCCAGCGATCCATCCACATCGGCACGCCGAGCCTGGAAGCCCGCACCTCCTTCTTGAATCTCTCCAACACCCGCTCGCCCGCTTCGGGACGAACCCAGTTCGGCGCTGCTTCCGGCATCAACGTGCGCCCGACGATGGTTGCCATGCCGACCATCTGCCAGCATGAAGCAGCCGCGTTGCGCTTGAACTCCTCCGCGAGCCAGGATTCTTGGGTCGAGCCAAGCATCGTTGCCGCCGGATCGCGCCAGACATCATGGAACGTGCGCAGAGCCAGATCGGGGTCGCTTGCTTTGTGCGCTTTCGAGAGCTCGGAATAAACCGGCCGAGTGCGCGCGAAAAGGCGCGACTCCGTACGATACAACGTGGCGAGCGTACCGATGGAATACTTCTTCCAGGGTTCTTCGGAAACCGGCAGCCACTCGCGATTCGCCTGTATCGAGGCTGCGCGACGGATGTTCCAATCCCCGTCTGACTTCGGCCGATGATTCTGCGCTCCGCCCTCCCAGCTGTCGTTGGCGCTGTCATGGTCATCCCACAACGCGATCATCGGGGCGCGCTGATGCAGCCTCTGCAGATCCGGATCGGCACGGTAACAAGCGAGCCGCAGGCGATAGTCGGCGAGACTGACCGTCTGGCGATCGTGCGCGGGCATGACATCTCGCGCGGCAACGAGATCTTTCTTCGGATACGCAGCGAGGGCGTATTCGTAGATGTAGTCACCGACGTGCAGCCACAGATCGAGATCGTCGCGCGCGGCGGCATGAGCGTAGGCATTGAACCATCCTAGTGGCAGATTCGCGCAGGAAAACACGGCCAGGCGAAACCGATCGATGTCGCCGACCGGCAAGGTCCTGGTGCGCCCCACCGGCGACTTGTCAGCATCGGGCGCGACGAATCGATACCAATGAGTCGTGTGAGGTCGCAGACCGCCGACGCTCAACTTCGCTGTCCAGTCGCGATACTCACCGGTGCGCACGCTGCCACCGGAAACTACGCGCGTGAAATCAGGATCCAGTGCCACTTCCGCATCGAGCCGGACCTCGCTGACGTTCGCCGACGGCACGTAGCGAGTCCACAGCAGCATGGAATCGGCGCCAGGCTCTCCGCTCGCCACTCCGTGGGTAAATCCCTTCGCCGCCTGCACTTCGTGAGTAACAGTCCGACCGATCGACAGCAGTAATGCGCTCAAGCCAAGCGCACCGCCAACAACGAGACGCCGCCGATCGATGTTTACAGTCATCGCGCTCCTTCGAAGTGGTGGCAACCATCGCTGGCCCCGGATTGGAATGCCACGCCCATCTTCCGGTTCCAGTGACCGCACGACCTGTGACGACGAATCGGCCTCGGATAGGTATCATGATCGGGTCAAGTGGCACCTGTTCTCACGAGTGGAAGCGAACGGATGAATACATCGCTACCTGCTGCCTGTGTCTTGGCAATGCTTGCGCTTGTTCCGGACCCCGCGCTGGGAGCCGATTCAGTGGCCAGCCCCGCTCCTGGCTTCCAGACGGAGGACGTCACCCGGTTTTACCAAGTGCTGGAGGCTACCGATGGCGCGCCGAGCGCCGCCGTACTTCAGGACCAATACCTCGACCGAGGCTCGGCTGGCTTGCACGAGCTCGCGAAGCTACGCGACATCACGGCGGAAAAATTGGCAGCCGCCATTCAAAAGAAGCCGAACGTTTTTCGCGACGCTCGTCGTTGCGCTCAACCCTTGCCGCAAGTGGCGCGCCGCGTGACGATGGCTTTGGAAGATCTGCGCGCTCGTTATCCAGAGGCTCTTCTTCCACCGGTCACGGTCGTCATCGGTCGCGGTAACACCGGCGGTACGACCGGCCCCTCCGGCGTACTGATCGGGCTTGAGACCATCTGCTCCGTGGTTACCGTCGGCGAAGAGGAAGACCGACTGGTGCGTTTGATCGCCCACGAATACGCCCACGTGCAGCAACCCGCGACACGCACCGAACCTGACCATCCCACCCTCCTCTACGCCGCGATCGTCGAAGGCGGTGCCGAGCTCGTCGCGGAATTGATCTCCGGGGAGATCGCCAATCCCCAACTGAAGAAATGGACGCGCGGCCGCGAGAAAGACATCGAGACGGAATTCTCGAGCAACCTGCGCTCGACCGATCTGTCACGCTGGCTTTGGAACGGGCCTGGCTCGGATGAACGGCCCGGCGACCTGGGCTATTGGGTGGGCTATCGCATCACCAAGGCGCTCTTCGTTCGGACGCCGGACAAGCAGCAGGCGCTGAAGAAAATTCTGACCGCGACGCCCGAAGAGATACTGGCCGAGAGCGGCTGGTATCCCGGCATCGAGTTGGATCGTCGGTGAACCAACGCGCCCTCGCCCTCGCACAACGCAACGTAAAAATCATCTGTTCGCATCCGACGACGCTCGCCTGCTCCGCGCTGTAACGGTAGCATTGCCGCCCGATTTCATTTCATAGCCACCGCACCGCCAGGGATCCGCCACGTTGGGCAAGCAATTTCGTCAGGATATCGAAGGCTTACGGGCAGTCGCGGTGCTTTCGGTGGTGCTCTTCCATTTCGGCATCGGGGTGCTCCCCGGGGGCTTCGTCGGCGTCGATGTCTTTTTCGTGATCTCCGGCTACCTGATCAGCGGTCTGCTGCTGGCGGAGCTGGAACGCACGGGGTCCATCGATCTGTTGCGCTTCTACGGGCGCCGGGCCCGGCGCTTGTTGCCGGTGGCACTGCTGGTCATGGCTGTGACGCTGCTGGGGGCATTGCTCATCCTGTCCCCGTCCGAGCAGAGCTTCGCGGCGAAAGGAGCGCTGGCTTCTTCGCTGTACGCCAGCAATGTTTATTTCATGTCGCTGCTGGCGGATTACTTCGCCCCCGAAAGCGCCGTGAATCCGTTCCTGCATACCTGGTCGCTGTCGGTCGAAGAGCAGTTCTATCTCGTGTGGCCGACGCTGTTGCTGGTGCTGTGGCGCTGGCGGCCAAACGTGCGGGTGGTAGCGATCGCGATGAGCGCGCTCACCGTGCTCTCGTTCGCGCTGTGCGTCTGGCTCAGCTACGTCAAGCAGGACTGGGCTTTCTATTTGTCGCCCACACGGGGTTGGGAATTCGGTTTGGGCGCGCTCGCGGCTTTGCGACCGGTCACCGATTGGGCACGACGCTCGCCCGCAGCCGTGCCGCTCGGATGGATCGGCGTGGCAGCGCTCTGCGCGAGCTTCCTGCTGATGACCGAAGCCATGCGCTTTCCTGGATGGATCGCGGCAGCACCCGCGTTGGCGACGGTCGCGATCCTGATCAGTGGCGCGAGCGGCAAGAGCATGAGTCCGGCGGCGGTGCTCAACCTGCCCGTCATGCAATGGCTCGGCCGGCATTCGTACTCGATCTATCTCTGGCACTGGCCGATCATCGTCTATGCCACGATTCTCGATGTCACCGATCCAGTCGCAAAGGTCCTGATCTGCAGCGTGTTGACGCTGAGCTGTGCAGTCGCTGGCTTCCGCTTGCTCGAGCACCCGGTACGCGCGAGTGAATGGCTCGCGGCACGGCCGCTTCGCTCGGTGAGCCTCGGATTGACTGTCACGATATTGGGCGGAGCGTTAGCCTTGGGCACGGCGCAGGCTGCCCGCAATTTTTCCGCGCAACCGCCTCATGCGGAACTGATTCACTCGATGAACGAGCTCTCCACGGCCAGCTCGGCCCCCAAGAAGTGCCTGATCGGGTTGCTGGAGGTCGAGCCCCTGAAGTGCAGCTTCGGCGCCAGCAATCCATCCAAAACAGTGGTGCTCTTCGGCGATTCGCACGCCGATCAATGGTCGACGCCCCTCGCCCAGCTGGCAACCGAGCAAGGCTGGCGTCTCGTGACGCTACTCAAAGCTTCATGTGCCGTATCGAGCATCGCCGATTACAGCACACGAATGCAGCGCGACTGGCCGGAGTGCACTGAGTGGCGCGCCCGGTCGATAGCAGAAATCGAACGCATGCGGCCCGATGTGGTGATCGTGTCGCAGTTCTCGAGCGGCTACATCCGCGGCCCATGGAGCAATCGTCGCAAGCACGCGGCGACCTACGAAGAATGGGAGAATGGCCTGCGACAGTCGCTGCAGCAGTTGCATGCCACTGGAGTTCCGGTCGTCCTGTTGCGTGATAGTCCATCGCCGAACAAGCACGTCGCGAACTGCGTCGCCCGCTCGCGCTGGCGAGAGCTGCCCGAGAGCCATTGCGACACCCTGCGGGTCAATGCGCTCGACCCGAAGGTCACTCTGATCGAGAGCAACGTGGCCGCATCGATCGGCATTCGGTTCATCGATCTATCCGAGCAATTCTGCGATAGCAAGCTCTGCCCGGCGATGCAATCGGGCGTGCTCGTCTATCGGGATTTCAATCATATGACGACGGCGTTTGCAGCCCGTCAGACGGCGGCGCTACAAGACTTCCTTGTCGACACGGCGCATATGAGTTACGCCAGGTAACGAGCTCACGGTGCGCATACACACACCTTAGAAGGCCACCGCCTTCGCGCGGGCCAGCAATTCAGACGCGCTTCCGCTCATCGAATCGAAATAGCCAGTGAACCTGCGCGGCTCCGCTGCGTCATAGCGCTTCAGATTGTTGGCCCACCGATATCCGACCGGCTGGTACCAAAGCTCGACCTGAACCTGCACGGGCGTGCGTACCGCATCGATATCTATTGAATAGAGCACACGGTGCGATCCCCCACCGAAGCCCGGATCCTGCATCGCCTCACCGATCACAGCAGTGTCGGGGTCCGCCGTGCGTTTATCGAATCCTCGAGGCAGCACGCGATTGTCCTTCAGGTAGCCAACGGCAGATAACAGCCCTGTTGTCACCGCGCCGTTCTGATCGCGCAGGATGGGCTCATAGATCTGAACCTGACTACGGTTGTTGATCTCGCGATAGTGCGGCTCGAAGCGCGCGGCATCGGTGTCGTTGTCATTGCCTTCGATGGAGCCGTCTCGATGCAGAGCGCCGGATTCGAAGATCGTTCGGTGCGCGTCGTCACGAACGACGAAGTGCAGCCATGCGCGCCGCGACGGATAAGCTGTCGGAAGCTTGTGCCCGCCAAGGTTCACCACGCGCACTTCGACCTCCAGCCGCCCAGCCACGCGCGTGATGCGATCGATCCGCACCTCGGCGGCCTCGTTCTGCAGGTATTGCGAGGTGTAGTCCGCAGCCCGGGAGAGCTCCGCGGGCTCGGCGATCACATCCAGCTCCTCGCGATAGCGATTGAGCATTCGCTGCATGAAGAAGTTCGCGCCCACGAAGGAGTGGCGCGACAGCTCCGGCCTGCGCTCGCCAAGCACGCGACTGATGAGCAGATCGCCCTGTACGCGAGGCATGTGACAATCCTGACATGACTTTTTGTCGCGGAAGTCACTGTGCAGCCATTCCTGATATGGAACCTGCTCAGGAAATCGTCCAATGGGCGCGCCCTCCGCGCCAAGCGCCTCGGTGTACAACGTGTGGCAAGTGGCGCACAGCTCGGAGCGGCGAATGTGATCGCCGCGCGTGGGCTCGAATCCCGCGGAGGAGCTGCGCATGATCCGCTGGCGGCCGCCATGAATGTCATACGGGCCGTATTCGGGATGCACGCCGCTCTCGGCGGGCTCGATGACGAATCCGGCATTGAAGCTCTCGGGCGTTCCCAGCTTCTGGCCGCTGATCTGGTGACAAAGCGAGCACGAGACGCCGTCGATGAACTTGCGGCTCGATTCACTTCGGCGATCGACCGGTAAGTGCTCGAACACCGCGCCGAGCTTGCCGTGAGATCGTGCTTCGTACCGCGTGATCGGCGCATGACAGTCCGAACACTCGTCCTCGATTTTCCGGATCGCCTGCGGATGGTCCAGAGCCTCGCGCCTGACGCTTGCCTGCCAGTAAGGATCGCGTGATGAGTTCGCCATGATGCTGGCACGCCAGTCGAATCCGATTGAGATGTCTTCACCGCCAGGAGCCACCAGGCCGTTGTGGCAGGCCATGCATCGATCCGAAGTCTGAAACTGTGCCGGCGGAGGCCGCGTCGTGGGAGCGTCCGCCGCCTTGAATTCGCCAGGAACAAGTAACAAAGCGAGCGCGGCGACCGACTTCATGCACCGAGCATCGCGAACTTTCATCACCAGCCCTCGAACAGACCGCCGTCGAACCAATCCCAGAGGAAATAGAAGACGACTTCGCGAGGCCGATCCTGTGTCTGGTTGAGCGGCCAACGGTAGCCGAGCGCCGCGCGCACGTGTTGACGCTGGCTGATCGTCACCTGGAACTGAGGCACGACATCCCACAGGGTCACCGCGTCGCTTTCGAGATCGCGATCGACGAGCATTTCCAGCATCGGTGACCACAACCGCCCTGCGCCGGCATTCTCGGCGAAGCTCTTTCCCAGGGCGGCGCGCATATAGACCGCATTCGGCAGCTCACCGGTGCTGATTGGCGCCTCGCCACCGGCCTGCACTTGCAAAAACGAGTCGCGCGGCAGGAGCGCGTCATAGGAGACAAACGCGCCCAGTGCGAGCTCGCCCGTTCCCAGCCCTTTCGATTTGTTGCCCGTGGGCAGAATGGCTTCGCCTTGTACGCTGAGAATCGAGCCCCGGGCCCCGTTCGGGTTCAGATGCCAGAGGAGCATGCGCTTGAGGCCCACTGTCATATCGCCAACGCCCGTGGTGTATCCCCCATTTGCGTTGTGGATATATTCATAGGGCACTTCGATCTCCAATTGAGAGCTGCCTCCCAAGCGCCGCTCGTAGACGAAGTCATTGCTGCCGCCCGGCGGGCCTTCGGCGTTGATCGAAGTCGTGATCACGACCTCACTTTCCGGGTATGCCTTCTCGGTGAAAAGCGCTCTGGGAAGATTCAGATCCCCCGGCGCCCACGAGCGATCCTGGCAGAGCCCGCGCAAATGGCGGGCAACCGCGGCGATTTGCTCCGCACTGAGCGAATCGCCAAATGCAGGCATGATTGGCGAAAAGCCGCGGGCCGGGCCGCCGTCGCGGATGATGGCTCGCCAATTCTGCATCGTTTCCGGCGCCGTCTGATCGCACGCGCCGAAATCCGGAAATGTCTTCGGCGGTTCGAAGCCGAGCGTGCTCTTCGGCGTTCCTTCTCCGTTCGGCCCGTGACAGGCCAGACAGCCCGCATCGTAGACTTCCTTTCCCGTGCGCAGGCTCTCGATCGTCACGTCGTTTGCCAGCGCTGCGGTCGCCACCGTGAGCGCCACGATGGCGACCGCGAGCGAGCCTGTGCCTACGCTCACTCGCAAATGAAGTTCGAGAGTCAATTGGGGTGCCTCAGGTGCCGAGGCAGCGTACCCTCGTGCGCGAAGCACAAACAAGCCGCTCGCGCTACAAGCCCGCACTCGTAGTTCAATCAGCAAGTTGCTGTTTGCTCAGGCGGGTCCTGCAGCTGACAGCGAAAAAATCGGGGTAAGTGTGCATTTCCTCGGCGAGGCCAACGTGCGATCTTGCGTCCTGGCGATTTGCCCGTCCTCGACAGTGAATGTTCATGAACCTGGCCTTGTCACAGCGTGCACAGAAGCTCACCAGCTCCGTCATCCGCGAGATTCTGAAGATCACCGAACGCCCCGAAGTCACCTCCTTCGCCGGCGGCCTGCCCTCGCCCGACACCTTTCCAGTCGATCGAGTGCTCGCCAGCACGCAGTCGATTCTCACAATGGCGCCGACGCCAGCACTGCAGTACGGCCCGACCGAGGGCTACATGCAGTTGCGCGAATGGATCGCCGCACGTCACTCGACCGGCTCGGTGCGCATCGATCCAGCCGACGTGCTGGTCACAACGGGCTCACAGCAAGCGCTCGATCTGTTGGGCAAGACGCTGATCGATCCAGGCAGCCGCGTGCTGGTCGAGACGCCCACTTATCTCGGCGCGCTACAGGCATTCTCGTTGAGCGAACCGACTTTTGTTTCCGTGCCTTCCAACGAGAACGGGCTGCAGCCGGAGCGGCTGACCCCAGAGATTCTGGACGGCGCGCGCTTCATGTATTGCCTGCCCAATTTCCAGAATCCGACCGGTCGTCGCCTCCCGGTTGCCCAGCGCGAGCAGTTGGCGAAGATCGCTGTCGACGCCGGGCTGCTGGTCGTCGAGGACGACCCGTACGGTGCGCTTTCATATAGCGGCGACGTCTTACCCTCGTTGAAGTCGATGATGCCTGAGAACGTCGTCTACCTGGGCTCGTTCTCCAAGGTACTGACACCTGGACTGCGCGTGGGTTATCTGATCGCGCCTCAGGCACTCCATCGCAAGTTGGTACAGGCAAAGCAGGCCGCGGATCTGCATACGCCTTCGTTCACCCAACGCATCGTTTACGAATGCATCAAGGACGGCTTCCTCGAGACACACATCCCCACTATCCGCCAACTCTATTCACAGCGCTGCCAGGTCATGCTCGATGCCATGCAGGAGCACTTCCCCCGCGGAGTGACCTGGAATCGGCCCGAGGGCGGTATGTTCATCTGGGTGAACCTGCCTTCGGGCATGGACGCTGTCGAGCTGTTGCAGAAAGCGATTGCCGAGAACGTCGCGTTCGTACCGGGCGCGCCATTCTTCGCCAACGAGCCGCAACGAAACACTCTGCGACTGTCGTTCGTCACCGTGTCGCCCGAAAGAATCCAACGCGGCATCGCCGTGCTGGGCGCACTGATCATGCGCGAGCTGAGCGAGGAATCGCTTCTGTCGCGATGAAGCGATTCCTTGAGTGCGCGAGCACCGGTGTGCGCTGACGAGGACGCCCGATGAACTGTCCGGCGAACTTCCGCACGCATGACACTCAATGCTCAGCGTTCACGCAATCCTCTCCTCATCGCTTCCAACAGTCGCCGCGCCTCGTCATATCTAAGTGGCAGCGCTCGAAGCAACGGCTCGCCTCGTCCGCTACTCATGCCCTGTTCGAGAATCTGTTCGAGGCGGTCGCGTGTCTCATTTCCAGCCATCCCCGCCAGATCCCGCCCAAGGATGCGCGCGCCAGCTGCGTCGAAATCGAAGTCTGGCTCGTCGAGTAGTGCACCATGTTCTCCGTACAGGCGCTCCTCGTTGCCTGCGCGAAGGTATGTCCTCAATAGCAGGCCCAAGTCCCGCGCGTCTCTTCGATCGACTGCACTGCCCCGCTCGCTCCATGCAATAGCTTCAAAAGCATAAAGGCGGCTGGTGAAGCAAACGGAACTGATTTGCCTTCCGCGATGGTGATAGGCAACGCTCGTGCGAGCGCTTGTCGCAGGCCCACGGTGGACATGACCGTCGCGAACTCGGGAGGCCAGGCGATCTCACCGGCTTTTCGCTCGATGCCACCGAAGGGCACGATGTCGAGTCGCCTGACGCCCCGAAACGTAAGTCGATGCGGCACGCCGCTGTGCCCTGCAAACTGGTTACGCGCAATCAATCGTGCCCGCAACTCATGAAACTGAGCCCAATCATCCATCATCAGGCCGAAATCGATGTCGCGTGTGGCTTCGCCGGTATCTATTCCAAAGCGCAGCTCCAGAATCACGTCCCGGGCGAACGCGCCGATCACGCAATATCTGACGCCTGATGCAATCGCCGTTGAATCGACGGCGAGCAGCAGATCTATGCTGATCTGATCAAGCTTCCGTGAAACGTCGAGCGAGGTAACCATCGTAGACAAGCTTCGCCGTTTCGATGCATCGAGCATCGCCTGTAGCCAGGAGGTCGGCGTAGATGAGCGGCGTGGGTGTGAGACCTGGTTGATCGGCGGCTATTTCGGCTGGCCAAAACGCATCGAGCACTTCGACTTCGCCTGCGGGGTCAGTGCGCAGTCGGTGTCGCGCGACGATTTCGTTCAAGGGGCGCACCTCATCGCGCACATAGAGGGTCACCGTGCCGGGCTTCAAGTACTGTGTCAGCCGGTCGGCTGCCGGCTCACCGCCAAGCGCAACATGCAAAGGATCGAAGGCTGCGTTCTTCCACCAATCGCGCTCATCAGTCGTTAGCCTCCGGCGCAGCAGCGTGGGTCGCAAATGAACCGGGTACATCATGACCCAGCGTTCCAACAGTCCCTTCAGGTTGTGCAGCCGTCGGTCGCGCCTGCCCAGAGTCGTTATGAAACCCAGGTGCGCGAGATCGTCGATCACGCGAGCAATGGTGCCATTGGCGACCCCCAGCATCGCCGCCAGCTCTCGCGTCGGTCGCGCGATGAGTTCCGGCGCGCACAACAGCGCGAAAACAACTCGCAGACCGGTCGGCTGAAATGCTCGAACAGCCTTTTCAGCCCGTGGGCGCCGCTCGGGCGTATTGCCGATTACGTAGACGATGTTGCCGGCAAACTCGAGATATGCATTGCCCGCTGTGTCCGCGAAGGCGATACCTGCATCCCGCAGTAGCTTGGCCATCTGCGGCGTCACATAGTCGGTCAGCAGCAGTGCTGGCGGCTTCAGGTCCTGTAAACGATGCAGCAGGGGGCCCACCGTGCTTGGTCGCAAACCGCGCTTCGGTTCGATTTGAACAGGCGTACGTTTCGCACCACGGCGCAAGCTGGCTGTGAAATCGACTCGCGGGTCTTTCGGCTTCCCAGGGTCCACGCGAGCTTCGATCCCCAGCTCACGGAGGGTGTCGAGCGCCTGTTCGACCAGAGCGCGCTCGCTGTGGATGACAGTTCGCTTCTTCGTGGTCGGCATCGCCTCATGGTCTCCGTGTCCAGCGACCGATAATGTACACGTAACGTGTACATGTCACAATCGTGTACATCCCGTGTACAACTCTCATCCGCACGTGTTCGTACGATGGGGACTTTCCTGCCGATCGGTCAGTTGCAAGCAGCTGACGCATAAGCAGTTATTCCGACGCATGCAGTCTTCAGTCATAGCCCGGGAGGTCCGTGCCCACGGGGGTGGCTGTCTATTCCAGCGCGAAATGCCCAAGTGCTTGTGTTCTCGCCTACCTCATCGCGGTTGGATCGCCTCTTCCATCTCCATTGGGCTCAGCGCGGCTACCATCCGATTGCCAGCCCATTTTGCGCAGGCAGCGCGAGATACGCGGGCTTGTCGGTCGTAGATTCATCCGCTGGTTCAGCCGACCGGGCTGCAGCCTTCTGCATTTACGAAGCGTGGCTTCGAAGCTCGCATCGGCCTCGATCGTTCTTTGATCCGACAGGCCGATCGCGCTGGACGCGCAACCACTGATGGCAACGATGGCGGCAAGCGAACAAGCGCGCAATAGGTGCATGAGCGCCTCAGTGATCTTTTTCATTCCGACCGTCTTCTCGATGCCAGAGATCGTGACCGTCGATGCGCACTCGCAGTTGCGCTTCGTGAGCCGCAGCGCGCGCACTGACCTCTTGATAAGCCGTCTCGCGAGCGCGACGGGCCGACAGAAGACGCTCCGCCAGTCCTATTTCGCCCAGTTCCCAGGCGCGCTGAATTCGATTCGCGGCGGCTCTCATTGCGTTGTGCGCATCGCGTTGCGCCTGCCACTGGTTCAAAGCATCGAAGGCGAACGCAACTTTCAAGTGCGCATCCTTCAGAAGCACGCGGCGAACGACTTCCACATCACGCAAGCGGGCGCGCGCTCGAGCATGCTCGGCGCTGGCCACCTCGCGCCGGTAGCCGCTTGAAAGAGGCATGGTGAACACGAGACCGACCGCACGCTCCTGCCCGTCTCGCTCGCTAAAGAAACGCACACCGAGGGTTGGATCGGGGATGCGGTCAGCCCAAGCGCGCTTCGCCGCGGCCTCCTGACGAGCAGCCTCCTGCTCCGCCGCCTTCAACTCGTAGCTATCGTTGACGATCCGCGCCTGCCACTGATCCGCTGTGTGCGGTAGTGGCTGCGGCTCCGGCAACGTCGGGGCCCGAGTCGGCAAAGTGATCTGAGGAAAATCTGTGTTGAGCGCATGTTTCGCCGCGGACAGTAACGTCGCACTCGTCAGTGCGGCAGCACGCGCCTGCGCGAGCTCCGCAGTGATCAATTGCAGATCCAACTCTGCGGCGTCACCGATCTGGACCCGGCGCATCAAGGAAGCATGTTCCGTTTGCAGAGAGTGCAGCTGCTCACGCGCTTCTTCGTCGGTGGCTGTTGCACGCAGCCATTGCATCCATAGCTCGAGCAGGCGGACCGCCGCTTCGTGGGCAATTTCATCGCGTTCGAGTGTCGCGATCGCGCGAGCACGCGTGCCGATTTCACGGTCGAGCGGCGCTTTGCCGGGCAACCGGAAGGGACGACCGACTTGAGCTTCGAACTCATCGAACGACTGACCTCCATCGGTGCGCCGCCGCTGAGGTATCAAGGTCGCTTCCAGTTCGTAACTTCCGCGCGAGAGCGCACGAGCCTCGGCATCGACTGCCGCCGAGCGCTCATCGGCCGCGAGCACTTCGGCCTGCTGGGCGATCGCCTCCACCGCGACTTCCAGGGGAGGCAGATAATCCTGTGCCGAAATCGGCGGCGACACTCCAATCAAGCAAAGCATGGAGAGGACGAGCCGTGGCATCACGCGAGCCTCCCGCGTTCCAACACCGGCTCGGACCACCAAACGACCTCCTGGGAGCGCACCCGTTCGCGAACAGTCTCGATCAAAGGTTGCAAGGCCGCGGCCTCGATAACGATCCAAACAATGCGACGCTCGACGCTGCCGCGGACCTGCTCGGCCGTGGATGCGTGTCGAAAGTCGTTACCGTGTCCTTGTGCGTGCGACAAGGTGAAACCCGGCGCTTGCGGCGCGGTGATCAACGTCTCTACCAGTGCCTCCTCGAGGGCGGGCGGAAACACGAGAGTCAGTCGCACGAATGCAGTCATGTAGCCGATTCCGATGCAGAAGGACGCGGCACGCCGAAGCGCCGATACAACACAGGCAGCAGCAACAGCGTTAGAGCGGTGGAGCTCACGAGGCCACCGATCACGACGATCGCCAGCGGGCGTTGAATTTCCGAGCCGGGACCGGTGGCCAGCAGCAATGGCACCAAGCCCAGCGCGGCGATGGTGGCCGTCATGAGCACCGGCCGTAATCGGCGTTGCGCTCCCTCGCGCACGACCGAGTCGATATCCGTGCCGATGCCGTGCAAATGGTTGAAATGAGACACCAGCACCAGGCCATTGAGTACCGCGATGCCGAGCAAGGCGATGAAGCCCACCGACGCCGGCACCGACAGGTACTCACCCGACAACCACAACGCGACGATGCCGCCGACCAGCGCAAAAGGAACATTTCCGAGAATCAGCGATGCGTGGCGCACGGACCCGAACGTCATGAACAGCACAAGAAAGATCAGGCCGATCGCGACGGGAACGACCAGGCCGAGCCGCGCCGCCGCGCGCTGTTGATTCTCAAATTGACCGCCCCATTCCAATCGATACGACGCCGGCATGGGTACGTCACGTGCGATCGCTGCACGCGCCTCTTCCACAAAGCCGACGAGATCGCGGCCACCGACGTTCGCTTGCACGACCGCGAAACGCGACCCGTTTTCTCGATTGACCCGCACCGGACCGGACGCAGCTTCGATGCTTGCAAGCGATGCCAGCGGTATCTCGCCATCGTCGCCGCGAGCCAGCTGCAGGTCGTTGAATCGGTGCACCGACTCCCGCACGCCATCGCGACCTCGCACCAGGATGGGGATGCGACGATCAGGTGTGATGACGGTGCCCGCTGGAACACCCTCGATCTGTGCGCGCAGCTCGTCCTGCACATCCGCGACGGCGAGACCGGCGCGACCTGCGGCTTGTGGATTGATGACTACGCGCAGATAGGCAACGCCATCCGTCGTCTGCGTGAGAATGTCCTGTGCGCCGTCCACCTTCGCGAGCGCGTCCGAGATTCGTTGCGCGAGCTGACCCAACTGAGCCAGATCCGGACCGAATATCTTGATCGCAAGATCGCCGCGGCTGCCGGTGAGCATCTCGGAAATGCGCATCTCGATGGGCTGAGTGAAACCGAAGTCGACCCCCGGGAACTGGGACATCACAGCGCGCAACTGCCCGGCCAGCCATTCTTTGTCGGGGACACGCCATTCGTCCTTGGGCGCGAGGACCATGAACACGTCCGTTTCGTTCAGGCCCATGGGATCGAGACCCAACTCATCGGAGCCGGTACGCGCGATGAGCCGCCGTACTTCCGGCACCTGCTGCAGAATGGCGCGCTCCAGGCTCACATCCAGATCGAGCGAGCGCTGCAGATTGATGGTGGGCGCCTTCTGCGTCTGGATGAGCAGATCGCCTTCGTCCATGGTCGGCATGAAAGTCTTGCCCGTCGCCAGGTACGCGACGACTCCGAGCAGCAACGACCCGCCCGCCGCCACAAACACGCGTTTTGGATTGCTCAGCGCCCCATCCAGCAACGGCGCATACAACCGCGACAGATGGCGCATGAGGAAAGGCTCGTTATGTGCGTGTTCCTTGAGCAAAAAGGAAGACAGTACCGGCACGAGCGTCAGGGACAACAGCAACGACGCTCCGAGCGCGAACACGATCGTGAGCGCGACCGGCGCGAACAACTTCCCCTCCAACCCTTCGAGCGTGAGCAGCGGCAGGAATGTGAGACAGATGATAAGAATGCCGGAGGCCACCGGCGTTGCCACCTCGCGGGCGGCCGCGAACACTCTATGCAATCGCGGCAGATGCGAGCCGGAGGCAGTCGGATCCAGCCGGCTCACGGTGTTCTCTACGACGACGACCGCGGCATCGACCAGCATGCCGACCGCAATCGCCAGGCCACCGAGGCTCATGAGATTCGCGCTCTGCCCCGTCAGGTGCATCAACAGAAACGTGCTCAGGGCCGCGAACGGCAACATCAGTGCGACTACCAGCGCCGCACGCATCTCACCGAGGAACAGCAGCAGTAGCACCACGACCAGCACGGTCGCTTCGAGCAACGCACTCTGCACGGTTCCGACCGCTCGCTGAATCAACGAGCTGCGGTCATAGAACGTCGAGATCGTCACGCCCGCCGGCAACGTGGGCTCAAGCTCATCGAGCTTCTCGCGAATCCGATTGACGAGCTGAGATGCATCGGCACCCCGCAGGGCGACCACGATCCCTTGGACCGCCTCCCCTTTGCCGTTTTGAGTCACTGCGCCGTAGCGAGTGAGCGAGTCGACGCGCACTTCGGCAACGTCACCGATTCGAACCGGGTCGACCCCGGAGCGGATGACGATCGCCTCGAGGTCCTCGATCGAGCGAATGGCACCCTCGGCGCGCACGATCAATGTTTCTTCACCCGCACCGATACGCCCAGCACCGTCGTTTCTATTGTTTCGCGAGACCGCGGCCACCACATCGCTGAAGAGCACGTTATTGGCATTCAGACGCGCGCGATCGGGCACGACGACGAAACTACCGACGTGACCGCCGAGGACGTTCACATCGGCGACGCCGGGCAACGTTCGCAATGCTGGCCGCAGTGTCCAATCGAGCAATGTACGTCGCTCGGTCAGCGACAATCCCTCGCCTTCCACGGTGAACATGAAAACGTCGGAGAGCGGGGTCGAGATCGGTGCAAGGCCACCGCTCACATCCTCTGGCAGACTGCCCGAAGCATTGGCGAAGCGTTCGGCGACCTGCTGACGCGCCCAATAGATATCGGTGCCTTCCTCGAAATCGATCGTGATGTCCGCGATGGCGTACTTGGCCATCGAGCGCAACATCACCCCTTGCGGCACGCCGAGCAGCTCCATCTCCAAGGGCGCCACGACGCGCGTTTCGATCTCCTCCGGCGTCATGCCTGGCGCCTTCAGAATCAACTTCACCTGCGTCGGAGAAATGTCCGGATACGCGTCGATGGGCAATCGCAGGAACGCCATGACGCCAGCCGCTGCGAGACCGACGGCGGCTAGCAACACCAGCACGCGCTGGCGCAGCGAGAATTCGATCAACCGTGCGAGCATGAGGCGCTTACTCCGAGGCGAGCAGCGGCTTCAGTGCGCTCGCACCTCGCACGACGACTTGCTCGCCAGCTCGGATCTCACCACGCACGATGGCGTGTTCCCGGTCTCCACCCAATCGCTCGACGCGCACGGCGCGGTACAGTTCTCCGGTAAGCACGAAGAGCACGTGTCCGTCGCCTTCGGTGATCAGCGATGCCGCCGGAACACTGATCGAATCGGCGGGCGCCGGCGCCAACAACGTCAGCTCCACGTGTTGACCCGGCACGAGACCGCGATCGTCATCGGCACGCGCCCGGACGCGCAATCGCTGGCTCGCGCGATCGGTGTCGGCACCGACGGCGACAACGCTGCCGGCGGATCCATCCGGTAAACGCACCTTCATCCCGGGCGCGACCCGGGATCTGGAGCTCACGGGCACGCTGAAGATGAGATCGAGACTGCCGGGCGCCGCCACCGCGTACGTTTCCTGGAGCGCGACCAGCGCCTGGCCGGGAACAACCATCCGACGCAGCACCTGGCCCGAGATCGGAGCCAACAACTCGTACTCGCCCGGCACACCGTCGGTCACGATCCGCAAACCCGATAGCGCGCCTTCTGCCTGCTCGCGAGCAGCGCTCGCTGCTGCCGCCCGAGCGCGACTCTCTTCATTGCGAGCGGCGGCAATGATGCCTTCCTTGAGCAGCAGTTCGTTGCGTTCGGCTTGCTGTAAGGCTGCGATGGCCTCGCTTCGCGCGCGAACCAGATCGGCTTGTGCGCTCAGCAACTCGCGACTTTGGATGCGCACCAGCGCCTCGCCTTTTTTCACGGCGTCGCCTTCATCGCGCAGAATTCGGGTCACGACACCAGCGTACGGCGCCGCTATGCGTGCACTCGAATGCAATGGCGCTGCGACTTCGGCTGGTAAACCACTAATGGGCAGCGCATTGGCGGTGACCGCCGGTTCTGTTTCTAACCCCAGCGCGCCAGCTTGCACCGAGTCCAGCTTCAATCGTCCCTTTGCATCGACGACGCTTTCCGGCGCTGCCGTGGCTTGTGGGGCGTGTTCACGATTGAACAAGAACCAGCCGATCAGAGCCAGAACCGCGATGGCAACGATCGAGCGCGCGGGCCGAGATGGGACAAGGAGCATCGGCAAACAATCCAGAGATCGGCAGATGCCGGCAGCTTGCCCGATGAAGCTTTGCTCAAGCTTTGGTCGCGTGTATGGGCGCGATCACAACGCGGGCAGTGGACCGAGCTTCACATGCAAGCGCGCGCCACGCAGCTCGAAGTCCAAACGCAGGTCGAGTGAGCGCGCGAGCGCCAGTGCGAGCGCGAGCCCAAGGCCCGCGTGTTGTTCCGTGCCCCCCTCATGCGGTTTACGCCAGAACCGCGTACCGAGATGCGTCAGGTCCGCGTGCGTCAGTTGTGGTGCTTCGTTGTCGATGCAAATTAAATGCGCGGAGCCTGCGCGATGCTGGACCGGCTCGATAGAACAATTCACGACGCTGCCCGCCGGCGCATAGTCGACGGCGTTCTGGAGCAAGTTGGCAAGAATTCGCTCCAGTATGCCGATGTCACTATGCACCCATGCCTCCGAGGGTGCGTGCAGCGCCAGCGAGATCTGGTTGGCTTCGGCCGCACGGCGCACCCCTTCGACCTGGATTGCGGCCAACTGCGCCACATCCAATGGATCCAGCGCGGGTGCTTCCTGACCCGACTCGAATCTCGCGAGCGCAAGCAAAGTGTCGACGCTTCGCTGCATGCGTTCGGTTGCAGCGATCGCAGTGGCCAGACCGCTGCGCAGGGCGACACTGTCGCCATCATTCAAGGCGACTTCCGCGGTCATGCGCGTTTCCGCCAAAGGCGTGCGTAGCTCATGAGCAATGTCACGCGAGAAGCGGCGCTCGCGCTCGATCGCACCGTAAAGTTTGGCAATGCCGCTGTCGAACGCGTCCGCGAATGGCGCGAGCTCGGCAGGCAGATGCTCCCCTACCCGCTCAGGCGGCTTCTCGGTATCCATTCTGGCGATCCGCGCGCCCTGCTCGAGCAATGGAGCAAAGGCACTACGCACCACCCATTGCACGAGCAACAACACGACCACGATCGTGAACGCCACGCCTCCGAGGAGCACGGAATGAATGCCACCTTCGGCGTTGTCCCATGCTTCGCGTTCAGTCGCCACGATCAGGAGCCGACCGGTTTCGTGCCCTTCCAATGTCACGGCGAGCGCGCGAGCGTTATGCCCGTCCGGTGTGAGTACGTCGTAATAAACGGGCAGATTCGAATCGCGGACCGGCGGGGCAATGGGCACCCCGGCACTGTTGGCCGATGTCAGCACCATGCGCGCATTGGCATCGTAAACAGTGAAAAATTCGGTGTGTCCCGGGATGGCGTAATGAGGCAGCAGCCGATCGAGCGTCGCTGGATCGTTGTGATTCAGCGCATAAGTCACACTGCGCGCCTGATCCGCCAACACCGTATCCAGATGATCGTGCACTCCGGCGTCGATACGGTAGTCCATCAATACGACCAGCACCGCCAGCACCGCTCCCAGCGCAAACGTCAGCCGGACGGTCAGACGGCGCCGGATCGACCAGAGATTCGCTTCAGCCGATGACATAGCCGAATCCGCGCCGGGTCTGCACTGGATCGCCCGCACCTGCTTTGGCAAGCTTCGCACGCAGGGTGCTCATGATGACTTCCACCGCCTTGTCGGACGACTTGCTCGCACTCGCGTATAACTTCTCGAAAATCTGCGTGCGCGACAGGACTCGCCCCCGAGAGCGCAACAATAATTCCAATAAGGCGAACTCTTTGGGAGTAAGTTGCAAGTCCTTGCCCTGCCAGCGGGCCACGCGCGAAACAATTTCAAGATGCAGCTCGCCATGCGCGAGCATCGGCCGCGGATCATCCGTGGGCCGGCGACTCAACGCGCGCAGCCGCGCCAGCAGTTCGTCCAGCGCGAAGGGTTTGACGAGATAGTCATTCGCGCCCGCATCGAGCGCGGCGACCCGGTCGGCCACCTGATCGCGAGCAGACAACACCAGGACCCAGGTCGGACAGTTGCGCCGTCGAAGCGCGCGCAGAACCGCGAACCCATCCAGTTGCGGCAGCATCAGATCCAGCACCATCAGATCGTATTCGTAAGCCTCGATGAAGCGCAGCGCCGCCTTGCCATCGCCGGCATGATCGCAGTTATAACCTTCGCCCTTCAGGCTCTTGAGCAACGCCGCACTCAGCGGAGCGGAATCTTCAACGACGAGCAGACGCATGATCCGGCAACGATGTTCGATGGACGAGCGCATTCTACGTCGGTGCCACAAGGCGAGCGACTGAACCCGCACACCGCTTGCCGCAGCTTCATGGCCCGGCGGTCCGCAATCAGTGAGGAGGTCGCAGTCTCATGCGTGCCCGGCGACCGGCTATGAGGTGCAAGAAGTGCGTGATCCGCGCCTTGCGTGCGAGAGCATCCAGCTCCTCTCGATAAATGCGCACGACCAACTCGAGCGGCGCGGCTGTTTCACGCGCGATCGACTCTGCTGCGCTCGGATCGAATGCGGGGACATGGAGCGGAGCGATACGGATTCTCTCTGTCATCGATGCAAGTCCTCGAAGGCACATGCCAGCACGCCGCGGCGAGTGCGAGTAACGAAACCCTGTATAGCGTGAACCATCTCGCCGGAATGCTTATCCGGGGTTCATGAAGTCAACTCCGGATCTCCCGATGAGCTGTCACGTGTATGGTCGATTCGCTACGGCGACGATGCGCCTTCCCCGAATTAGCTACGGACAACCCCTTGCTGATCGAGCCGCTGGCGCCGAGTCAGCGGCCAGCCGTTCCCCGGCGCCGATCACGGCGAGGCGGGGGAGCGGGCACGTGAGCTTCGCCCCGAGGGCTACGAAGCGCCGGACCATCGACTATTATTATTTTTCATGTTAAGTACTGGCGGCGGCAATCCGCAGGCTGGCAGACTGGAAAGCGAGGGACGATATGGTTGAGAACCATCCAAGGGGCGCGTCGCGGCTCAGCGCATTGTTTGTGGGCGCAGTACTCCTGAGCAGCCCTGCGGCGTGGGCTCAGCAACGCTCCAGTTCCCACTGGGATGAGAGCAAGCTGTCCCAGCCGACCTATAAAGTGATCATGGAAAAGGACGTCGGCGTCAGAATGCGCGACGGCGTCGTGCTCTCGAACGACATCACTCGACCGGATGCCCCGGGCAGGTTCCCGGTCCTGTTTCGTCGCAATACCTATAACAACAATACGCAGAGCGAGTTCGAGCAGGATCGCTGGTACGCCGAGCGCGGCTATGTGGTCGTCAACCAGGACGTGCGCGGCAAATACGATTCCGAGGGGAAATATCGCCTGTTTGCGAATGAGTTCAACGATGGCTACGACAGCGATGAGTGGATCAGCCGGCAGCCCTGGAGCAATGGCAAGATCGGCACGTTGAGCGGCTCCTATGGCGGCTATGTGCAGATCACCCAAGGGGTCGGCCGGCACAAAGCGCTCAACAACATGGCGGCCTCGGTCACGACCGGCGACGTTTTCAACAATTGGATGTACACCGACGGCGCCCTGTTCCTCGGCTTCGCGTTTCCCTGGGGCGCACTCGTGATGGATGGCCACGGCATGCAGTATTCCGGCGGCTACGATTGGCCACAGGTATTTCGCCATCTGCCGCTCTCCACCATGGACACGGCCGTGGGCCATGTCAACGAAAGCTACCGCGAGATATTGAAGCATCCCCGCGCCGACGATCCCTTCTGGAGAAACATCAGCTTTGCAAACGAGATCCAGAAGGTTGAAGTGCCCTTCCTGGTGGTCGAGGGCTGGTACGACCTGTTCCTGCGTGGCGCGCTCGAAGATCACATCAAGATCGTCAATGGCAGCAAATCCAAGCTGGCTCGGGAGCAAAAGCGTCTGTTCATCGGTCCGTGGACGCACGAAACGGGTCGCAGTCATAGCGCACCGAGCGCGCCGACCACCGGCCTCGAGCGCAACGTGGATTTCGGCGAGGCCGCCGCGATGGATCTGCAGAAACTCTATCTGCGCTGGCAGGATCATTGGCTCAAGGGCATCGACAACGGCGTCGACCGAGAGCCACAGGTGAAAATCTTCGTGATGGGCGAGAACTACTGGCGCTTCGAAAACGAATGGCCGTTGGCGCGCACGCAGTACACGAAATATTATTTACAGAGCGCGGGCAAGGCCAACAGCGCGGCGGGCGACGGCACGCTGTCTGCTTCCGCCCCCGGCAGCTCCGCGAGCAGCGATCAGTATCGCTATGATCCGAACGATCCCGTCCCCACCTTGGGCGGCAACACCTGTTGTAGCACCGTACCCACGGGCCCGTGGAATCAAGCCAGGGCCGAGGCTCGCAACGATGTGTTGGTTTACACCACGCCCGTCTTGACCGAACCCGTCGAAGTGACGGGTCCCATCAAGATGAAACTGTTCGCATCGAGCTCCGCCAGGGACACCGACTGGACCGCCAAACTCGTCGACGTGCATCCCGATGGTTATGCCCAGAACCTCCAGGACGGCATAGTGCGCGCTCGCTACCGCGGCGGCGTAACGACCAAGGCGAGCCTGCTGGAGCCTGGCAAGGTGTACGAGTATGAAATCGACATGTCGGCGACCAGCAACGTGTTCCTGCCCGGCCATCGGATCCGCATTGAAGTCTCGAGCAGCAACTTCCCGCGGTTCGATCGTAATTTGAATACCGGTGAGGATCCGATGACGGGTACGCGAATGGAAACCGCAACTCAAACCGTTTATCACTCGGCTGAGTATCCATCGCACATCGTGCTGCCGATCATTCCACGTGTCAGCAGCGCACTTCGGACTGGATGCACAGGGCAAGCTCGGGGTGACAATTGCGGACTTCCGGATGTTCATGCTCGTTAATCAGAATCCCCTCCTTCGCGCACTTGTTTGATCCATCCACGGGCTGAGTTCACTACCGCCCTCGCGGCTCCCAACGGGAGGAGGATGACGCTCAATATTTGAGCAAACGGTCGTGACGACGATCAACTGCTGCCATACGAAGGCAAGCTGCAAGGTCATCGCGTGCTAATCCTGAGGAACTGCTGTGGACTTCCAGGAAAGCAAACAGTCGCCGATCGCGCGAACTGGACGCACTCTGCTGCCAACAATCCAGCACTGTCACGCTCGCCCCCCGATTCAAAGTGATGCGACCCGCTCTTCGTTTCTTCGTTCGAAATGCCTTCGGTGGGGCCGCGACCTCAACGAGAACTCGCTGGCGCGCTCAGTCGGCTCAGCTGGGCGGCATCTCCGTCATGTACATCGACCGACGGCTATGCTGCGATCTCTCATTGGAACCGCGCAACAGCTATCGGGAATACCAGCGATGTCCACGAGATTGGAGTACCGGCCAGATGTCGACGGCATGCGTGCCATTGCAGCCCTCGCCGTCGTCGCCGTTCACACCAATTATCTTCCCGGCGGCTTCGCAGGCGTGGACGTGTTCTTCGTCATCTCGGGATACCTGATCACCGGGATCATCCGGCGCGAGTTAGAAGAGGGCCGGTTCAGCTGCCTGGCATTCTATTCACGCCGAGTTCGACGGATATTCCCGGCTCTAATCGTAGTCACCGCAGCAGTGCTGTTAGCGGGCTCGCTGATTCTGCTGTCCGGTGAATTCCGGCTGCTCGGACGGGACATCGCCGGCGGTGCGGCGTTCGTCCTGAACCTCGTTTTGACATGGGTGCGCGATCCGATTGACCTGGGGCAGCTCTCGCTGCGCCCCAGATTTCTCGACCATTTCTGGTCGTTGGGCGTCGAAGAACAGTTCTACTTGTTGTGGCCAGCATTTCTGCTGATTATCTGGCCATTTCCGAAGCGCCGGATTCTGCTCATTGCTGTCATCGCGTCTCTTTCGTTCCTGGCGAGCGTGCTGATGTCTTCCTCAGATCCGGTTGCCGCCTATCGGCTTCCATGGACACGGCTCTGGCAGCTCGCAGCCGGCGGTCTTCTCGCGTTGATCGAAGCGGAACATGCGGACAGCTCGCCGACAGCGACAGCGAAACCTGCAGTCGTGAGGTACTTCGCATCACGGGCGGACCTGAGACACATCTGCGGGCTCGCTGGCGCTGTATTGATTGCTGCCGCGTTCGTGGGCCTCGACCCCATGCGCCTGAGCAATCTCGCCGGCTGGAGCGCGTTGCTGCCGACGAGCGGCGCCGTCCTGCTGATAGCTGCTGGCCCTCGCAGCTATATCAATCGATACGTCTTAAGCGCGGCGCCTCTCGTATTCATCGGTTTGATCAGCTACCCACTCTATCTGTGGCATTGGCCACTGATGTACGTGCCACATCTCCTCGAATGGCCGAGTCCGATGACGTTCAGGGCGACGCTCTGCACGATAGGCATTTCATTTCTACTGGCTTTCCTAACATACAGATACGTGGAGTTGCCGATCAAGACCTCGAGAAGAGGAGCGCGCGTTACCACCGCACTGTGTCTAGCGATGGCCGTGTGCGCGGGCGCGGGCTATCTGATCTTCATTGGCAAGATCTCGGCCCCCATAGAACCGGCCGATGTAAGAAAGTTGGCTCAAGCCGCTATGGAAGCGGGGGAACCGAGCACTCGTAACCTGCCTGGGGCCCTTGCTTTACCGCACATATCGGCTTCGGGCCCGGAATTCCGGCGTACCCTATTTTTTGGCGATAGCTCGATGGAACAGTACTACCCTCGAATCGCGGACCTGTCGAATACGCAGGCGGCCGTGCGCGGGGCGGTTTTCATCGTGAGTAAAGGATGCACCACGGTTCCCGCCGATTTTTCTGAGTACAATGCCCCCGATCCCTTCGCTTGCACGCCACACGTGCAGCATGTCCTCTCATACGAACAGGACAGAAGCGTCGATACGGTCGTTATTGGCGCGTGCTGGTACTGCATGTTCGTTAGCTACGGAGGCCAATTCGGAGCTGCCGGTCCGCTCAAGCCCGATGCGGTACGTGCATTCGACAGGGTGCAAGAGATCGTCGGCAGGTTCACGAGCGCAAACAAGCGCGTGTACCTCTTGCTCGATACTCCAGTCGGTGTGCAGTTCGATCCGCGACAGATGATTCGCCGCAACTTGTTTCCGCCGCGGTTCGAAGTGAATCGATCTTCTCCGAGCAGAACTGCGATTAACACCGCTCTGGAGCCCGTCAGCTCAAAGATTCGCCAGATTGCCGCAAGCGCTGGCGCCTCGGTTATCGATCCAATGGATGTACTTTGTGATGGTGAGACTTGTCGATCTGTTTCAGTAGACGGAGAACCGTTGTACCGCGACTCACGGCATCTCCGCGCTTCCTTCGTCCGCGCCAACGCGTCGTTTCTGGATCAGACACTGGTGAATGATAGATCGAACGGCGACGGCGACTCGGAATGATCGCCCCGGGGACTGTCATAAGGGCTCGGAGTCAGCTTCTGGCTTGACCGCTACGCCGAACGCTCGCGCCAAGGCCTGAATATTAGCCGCGCGGAACCGCTTCGCCACGTCAGCGTCTTCTGCGAAGTCAAATCCGTGAAACGCGCCCGGCACGATGTGAAGCTCCGTCTGCACTCCGGCGCATATGAGTCGGCGTGCGTACTCGATGCATTCGCCAACAAATAGATCGAGTGCCCCAACGCCGATGAACGCAGGCGGCAGGCCGGAAAGGTCCGAAGTTCGAGCCGGAACGGCTCCTGCAGGCACTGCGTTCGTCCCCGGCTCGCACCCAAGAAATGCGCGCCATCCGACGCGGTTCGATTCCTTTGTCCAGATCAGCGATCCAATGTGCTCGGGAATTGCCCTCGAAGTGCAGGTGCGGTCGTCGAGCATGGGATAGACCAGAAGCTGGAAGGCCAGCGGGACCTCGCCGCGATCACGTGCTGTAATAGCAAGTAGCGCAGCGTGACCACCACCCGCGCTCGCTCCCATCACCGCGATACGACTCTGGTCTAGTCCTATTTCAGCGGCATTGTCATAGGCCCACTTGAGGGCCAGATAGTTGTCCTCCAGAGAGTCGCAATACCGAGCCTCGGGCGCGAGCCGATATTCGACGGCGACAATCACGCAATCCAGTACCGCGGCTATCCGCTGCAAGCGTGGAACGTCGGCGCGCGCCGAGCCGACGATGTACCCCCCCGCATGCGTGACTAGAATGCCCGGTCGCTGCTCGCCAGAGCGCGCATTGATGAGAAATATGCGAACGTCGGGAATGCGCTTCACGCCAGCGACCCAGCGTTCCACAACCGGCACGTCGGGATGGAACGTCCCGGTGAACGAATCAACCCACGAGCGCACGCTGGCGATGTTTTCGTCGGTGATGAAAATCAATGGCGCGAACTGCTCCTGCAGCAACCGGGCAGTGGAACGTAGCTCTGGATCGACCAGGCGTAACGCATCGGGATGCTGGCTTCTGGTGAAATCAGGCGCGATGGTGGCCGGGTGTGTTCGCACCACTTTGTTCATCATTTGGTCTCACTTGCAAAGCGATTGAACGACCAGTCGGCTTTACTGGCGTCTCGTGAAAGGGGGCACCCGATGCGGGACAGCCGCCTTCCAGATGGAGCGCGTCAGGGATGGACAGCCCCAGATCGAGGTCGCGGAACTGGTTCCACGAAACATACGATCGGGTCAGAGGGGCGGCTAATCCCCAGCGCGTCCGGGACGTACTGATCAGATGGACAGGAATCCGCTTAGGTGATCGCTGCCGGCAGCGTTGTTGCGCTGATGGTTGCGATTTATTTTGGCGCGCGTTCACCCGCTGCACGCTGGGTCTCTGCCGAACCCTCTGCTCTCATCGCGCCCACCTCGACTTCCGTCATGGCGCCGCGCCTACGCATGCGATGCTCGGCTATCATGGGGATGTCGCCAACTTCGCGGTGCGCTGATAATCGATTTGCCACGACATGACTGAAGAGAGTGGAACGAAAGAGCCGGGCTTGGCATCCGAGAGAGAGTTCACTCCACCGAAGGCCTGGCTTGCCGGCCTGGGCGGTTACTCCTGGATTCGACAGACGATCGGCCGTTCGAACGCAGCTGTTTTCCGACTCGAGTCCAGCCGTGGCCCGACTCTGTTCGTGAAGACCGAGCCCACCGGGCCGTTCGATGAAATTCCAGATGAGGTCGCGCGCCTTCGCTGGCTTGCCGCGTGCGGAATTCCGTGTCCGGAGGTTCTTGCTCAAGAACGTTGTGAAGAACGCGATTGGTTACTGATGAGCTGCATGGCAGGGCGGGACCTGGCCTCTTCGCCGGACCTCGGGCCCGAGCAGATCATCGAAATCACCTTTGCCGCACTACGCCGCTTGCATGCGCTCGACGCGCGCGACTGTCCCTTCGATCATCGCCTCTCCAACCGCATCGCTCTTGCGCGAGCGCGCACAGAGGCTGGCGCTGTCGACGAGGATGACTTCGACGATGAACGAGTCGGCAGAACGCCCGCCGATGTTCTACCAGAACTTCTCGCCCGCCGCCCCCGGGCCGAGGACCTCGTGGTCACCCATGGCGACGCTTGTCTGCCTAACTTGATGGCCGACAACGGTCGGTTCAGCGCTTTTGTCGACTGCGCAAGGCTGGGGGTTGCGGATCGTCATCAGGATCTGGCGCTGGCCAGCTGGAGCATCGGTCACAACCTTGGCATGCAGTGGATCGATCCGTTCCTGAAACGCTATGGCGGAACGATCGATCCCGAACGCATCGAGTATTACCGACTGCTCGATGAGTTCTTCTAAGGCACCGCTGGAGTGCCTCCTCACCCCTCTGCAAGACTCGGTACGACGCGGTAAGCGTCTGCAAGATGCTTGATGAACGCAGTCACGCCGGGCGGCACCAAGCTCGCTGCAGGCGAGACGGCGAAGATCGCCACATCGCTTGCCCCCGGGAACTCCGGAAGGATGACCCGCAACGCGCCCGATGCAAGCTCACGCTCGACATCCCATTTCGAGCGTAGCGCGATGCCCAGTCCGGCGATGGCCAACTCGCGCACCACTTCGCTCGAGTTAGTGGGCACAACGCTGCGCCCGTGTACCAGGACCGGACCGTCACGGCCCTGCAGGCGCCACGGAAATTGAGAGCCCGCACCCAACAATGAATGCTTGGACAACTCATCGAGCGTCCTCGGAATACCCTGCCGAGCGAGGTAGTCCGGGCTTGCACACAAGACGCGACGATTCGGAGCAAGCCGCTGTCCCGTGAGCCCGCGGGTGATCTCCGGGGCGATTCGAATGGCCAGATCGATTCGCCGTTCAACCAAGTCCACGTACGCGTCATCGAGCTGCAGCTCCATCGCCACGGCGGGGAATCTCTTTAGAAACGCGGGCACATACGGTGTCACGTGCAATCTGCCGAACGAGGTCGGCGCCGACACGCGCAATTTCCCCGAAGGCTGCTGCGCACGGCCGCTGACCATCGCCTCGGCCTCGCTTGCCGCGGCAAGAATCTGCACCACACGCTCGAAGAATTGCTCCCCGACATCGGTCATCGTCAGCTGTCGCGTGGTGCGCGAGATCAATCGCGCTCCGAGTCGCTGCTCGAGGCGTGCGATCCGTTTCGAGACCATCGCCGGCGACAGACCCAGCGTTCGCGCCGCCGCCGACAGGCTGCCGCTACGGACGACACACACGAAAAGCTCGTATTCGGGGCTCACATCTTTTCCAAATAAGAACAGGTTCTTTAACTTTATTGCATATACCGAAAAAATCCACGAGACGTTATCGTGCCGGCGAGTCGGGCCTCTCAGCGCCCGAGGCCTGGAGATCGATTTCCAATGTCGAATCACGTCGTTCGTGGCTCCCTGCGAGTCGCGGAGTGCCTGAGCACCTTCATCGAGCAACGCGCCCTGCCCGGTACCGGATTGGATCCGAATGAGTTCTGGCAAGGATTTGCCGCGTTGTTAAAGCGCTTCACACCCGAAAACCGCGAGCTGTGCGCGGAGCGGGATCGTTTGCAGGCCCAGATCGATCAGTGGCACGAAGCCCGGCGAGGCCAGCCGATCAAGGCCGCGGAATACGAACAGTTCCTGCGCGCGATCGGTTATCTGGTCGCGGAGCCAGCCGACTTCCGGATCAACACGCAGGGTGTCGACGCTGAGATTGCGACGCTTGCGGGACCGCAACTGGTCGTGCCGGCGCTCAATGAACGCTTCGCCCTCAACGCCGCCAACGCGCGATGGGGCAGCCTGTATGACGCACTTTATGGAACGGACGCATTGCCGGGCAAAGCTCGAGGGCCGGGCTACGATGCGGAGCGTGGCCGGCAAGTCATCGCGTATGCAAAGCGATTTCTGAATGACAGCGTGCCATTGCAATCGATGCGTCACGAGGACGTGACGCAATGGAGCGTGCAGAACGAGGCGCTCGTACCCGCGCTCGCGGATCCCTCGGCGTTCGTCGGCTATACGGGGCCGGCGAATGCACCGACGGGCCTGCTTTTCAAACATCATGGCCTGCATATCCAGCTGGTGCTGGATCGAAAACATCCGATTGGACGAGAGGATCCCGCGGGACTCGCCGACGTCATTCTCGAAGCGGCCTTGACGACCATCGTCGACCTGGAAGATTCCATCGCCGCCGTGGACGCCGAGGACAAGGTTGCCGCCTATGCCAACTGGCTTGGGCTCATGCAAGGCACGCTCACCGCGACGTTCGAGAAGAACGGCAAGACTCTAACGCGCACTTTGGAGCCGGATCGCGACTGGCTGTCACCCGTGGGCAAACCTTTCACCTTACCGGGTCGCAGTTTGCTGTTCTTGAGAAACGTGGGCCACCTGATGTCGACCTCCGCGGTGTTGCTGCGTGATGGTTCGCGCGCGCCGGAAGGCATCATCGATGGCGTCATCGGCAGCCTGATTGCCCTGCACGACGTGAATTCCCGTCACGCGAACAGCCGAACACGATCGATTTACATCGTGAAGCCGAAGATGCACGGTCCGGCCGAGGTTGCATTCACCAACCGGCTCTTCGATGCGATTGAAGACTTACTGCATCTACCCCGCTATACGATCAAGATCGGTGTCATGGATGAAGAGCGGCGTACCTCGGCGAACCTGGCCGCGTGCATCCATGAGGTCAGAAATCGAATCGTGTTCGTGAACACCGGGTTCCTGGATCGCACGGGCGATGAGATCCACACCTCGATGCGTGCCGGAGCGATGATTCGCAAGAACGCAATGAAACAAAGCGACTGGATCCGGGCCTATGAGCAGCGTAACGTGCAGATCGCTCTCGCTGCGGGAATGAGTGGCCGCGCACAGATCGGAAAGGGGATGTGGGCCGCTCCGGATAAGATGGGAGACATGCTGACGCAGAAGATCGCCCATCCGAGCGCTGGCGCGACAACGGCCTGGGTGCCTTCTCCTACAGCAGCGACTCTCCATGCCCTGCACTATCATGCTGTCGACGTATTCGCCCGTCACGCGCAGCTCGCAACCGAACCCCCTGCCCCGCTCGGCGCGCTGTTGACGATTCCACTCGCCGAGAAAACCGATTGGACCGCGGCTGAGATCCGTGAGGAACTGGATAACAACGCACAAGGCATTCTCGGCTACGTGGTGCGCTGGATCGATCAAGGCATCGGCTGCTCGAAAGTCCCCGACATTCACGATGTCGGCCTCATGGAAGACCGCGCCACGTTGCGAATATCCTCACAGCACATTGCCAACTGGCTGATGCACGGCATCTGCACGGCTCAGGATGTGGATGCGGCACTAGAGCGCATGGCCGTGAGAGTCGATGCGCAGAACGCTGGCGACCCCAACTATCTGCCCATGTCGGCCGATCGGTCGAACAACCTGGCATTTCAGACCGCTCGCGCCCTGATTTTCGATGGAACGTCTCAGCCGAACGGATACACCGAACCGCTGCTACACGCGTTTCGAGAGAAGGCGAAGCGTCTCGACCGTCACTAGGGTTTGCCTCTTGCCCGGATGGCTGCAGAACGCAGCCATCCGCCCCAAGAGCACATTCCTCCTAACCCATTGATTCACCGGCACGTACCCGGCCTGGGCAGCAATCGCCATACGACAAACGTATCGATATCTAACGAATCATATATTTTACGTCGGGACGTGGGCCCGCTATGGTTGCTCCGCCGTGGCTTCTCCGAACCCGCCCACTTGCGGCCGGTGGCGCCCGGCCCGTCATCTCGATTAGGAGCAGGTCTGTGTCGAACTATGCAAGCACCGCCGAACAAGCCGGTGCGGTCATCGCCCAAAATGGCCCGAGCTGGAACGCTATCAACCCGGAATACGTCGCGCGGATGCGTCTGCAGAACCGGTTCAAAACGGGATTGGACATCGCGCGCTATACCGCGAAGATCATGCGCGAGGACATGGCCGCCTATGACAAGGATTCCGGCCAATACACCCAATCGCTGGGCTGCTGGCACGGCTTCATCGGTCAGCAGAAACTGATCTCCATCAAGAAACATCACGGCTCGACCAAGCGTCGCTATTTGTATCTGTCCGGTTGGATGGTCGCGGCGTTGCGCTCCGAATTCGGTCCGTTGCCGGATCAGTCGATGCACGAAAAGACCTCGGTGTCCTCGCTGATCGGCGAGCTGTACACCTTCCTTCGTCAGGCGGATGCTCGCGAGCTCGGCGGACTGTTTCGCGAGCTCGATGCGGCGCGTAGCGCGAAAGATGCGGCTAAAGAAAAGCAGGTGCTGAGCCGCATCGACAACTTCGAGACGCACGTGGTACCGATCATCGCCGATATCGATGCGGGCTTTGGCAATGCCGAAGCGACCTACCTGCTCGCCAAGCAGATGATCGAAGCCGGTGCCTGCTGCATCCAGATCGAAAACCAGGTGTCCGATGAAAAGCAGTGCGGTCACCAGGATGGAAAGGTCACCGTGCCCCACGAAGACTTTCTCGCGAAGATCCGCGCCGTGCGTTACGCGTTCATGGAGTTGGGCGTGGATGACGGCGTCATCGTCGCTCGCACGGATTCCCTGGGCGCCGGCCTGACCAAACAGATCGCCTACACGCGCGAGCCCGGCGACCTTGGCGATCAGTACAACAGCTTCCTCGATTGCGATGAGGTGACGCCGGAGACCATGAAGAATGGCGACGTCATCATCAATCGTGGCGGCAAGCTGCTCCGTCCCAAGCGCCTGCCCAGCAACCTGTTCCAGTTCCGCACCGGCACCGGTGAGGATCGTTGCGTGCTCGATTGCATCACCAGCTTGCAACACGGCGCCGACCTGCTGTGGATCGAAACCGAGAAACCCCATATCGGCCAGATCAAGGGCATGGTGGATCGTATTCGCGCCGTCGTGCCGAACGCGAAGCTGGTTTATAACAACAGCCCGTCGTTCAACTGGACGCTGAATTTCCGTCAGCAGGTGTTCGATGCCTGGAGCAAGGACGGCAGGGACGTCTCCGCCTACGACCGCGCCAAGCTCATGAGCGCGGAGTACGATGGCACCGAGCTGTCTCAGGAAGCCGATCGTCGCATTCAACGCTTCCAGCGCGACGCCTCGCGCGACGCGGGCATTTTCCACCACTTGATCACGCTGCCGACATACCACACGGCTGCGTTGTCCACGGACAACCTGGCCAAAGGCTACTTCGGCGAAGAAGGCATGCTCGCTTACGTTGCTGGCGTACAGCGCAAGGAAATTCGAGAGGGCATCGCGTGCGTCAAGCACCAGAACATGTCCGGCTCGGATATCGGCGATGACCACAAGGAGTACTTCGCCGGTGAAGCGGCCCTCAAGGCGGGCGGCATTCACAACACGATGAATCAGTTCTAAAGTCGCTCGCGAAGCGATCAGCGCTGCTGATTGTAGTGACGTTCGATCCGGGGGCCCCGCGGGGTCAAAACGAGGGGGGGGGGTG
>JAEWAF010000006.1 GCA_023391815.1 Pseudomonadota bacterium | reverse complement strand
CCCGGCGGCCGGTTGGGCGCCCCACGGGCGCCGCCCACCACGCCTGTCACGACCAGGCCGGATTGCAGGACCCGCAGCTCGCTCACAGCGCCGCCGTGGACCAATTGCCGGGCGGCCGAGAGCAGATCGCCGCTCACATTGAGATCGGGCTCGGGCATCCTGCCGCGATCCTCAGGCGAGCCGGCAAAAGGCGTGACTCGTGCCTCTCGCCGACGCCTGCGTCGTCGGGATACATCCATGTATCCGGGGCGTCCGTCGATACATCGTCGTCAACATCGACTTTACGCCAAGGTGTGATACACCTTCTGCACGTCCTCGTCCTGTTCGAGCTTGTCGATCATTTCCAGAACTTCGGTGGCCTGCTCTTCGGGCAGCTCGGTCGGCGTCAGGCAGATGTATTCATGCTCGGCGGACAGCGGGGTGATGCCCCGGTCTTCCAAGGCCTTTTGCATCTGGCCGAACTCGGGGAAGTTGCAACGGGCCACGATCTGCGGCTCGCCCTTTTCGCCGGTGCTCTCGCCCATCTCTTCCAGGCCGTGGTCGATCAGGTACAGCTCCAGGTCGTCCTGGTCGATGCCTTCCGGATTCAAACGGAACACGCCCATTTTCTTGAACTGAAAGCTCACGCTGTTGGCGGTGCCCAGGTTGCCTTCGTGCTTGGTGAAGATACTGCGCACGTTGGCGACGGTGCGGGTCGGATTGTCCGTGGCGGTTTCGACCAGCACGGCGACGCCATGCGGGGCGTAGCCTTCGTAAAGGATTTCGGTGAAGTTGGCCGCGTCCTTGCCGGAAGCGCGCTTGATCGCCGCTTCGACCTTGTCCTTGGGCATGTTCACCGCGCGTGAGTTCTGGATCACGCGGCGCAGGGCCGGGTTGGAGTTCGGGTCGGGGCCGCCGTTCTTGACGGCGATGGTGATGTCCTTGCCGATGCGGGCGAATTGCTTCGCCATGCGGTTCCAGCGCGCGAACATCGCGTGCTTTCTGACTTCGAAAATACGGCCCATGAACGGCTCCCCGACACTCCAAGCGGGCCAGTTTACCACCGCGCTTGGAGGGCGGTGGTCAATGACGGAGGCGGGGGGCGACCGGCGGGCTACTTACCCTTGGCTTCCCAGACAATCTCTGCCTTGGCGGCCGCGGCCCGCTTGAGGATGCTCAGCAACGGTACCGCGCGCGTCGCCAGGTCCACCGGCGCCTCGCGGTCCTCGTCGTCTTCGTCCTCGTTCTTGGCATCTTCGTTGTCGGCCGGGCGGGCGGGGGTTACATGCGTGCCGGCCTTGATCTGCTCGGTGGCATGTTCCAGCTGGCGCAGCGCCAGCGGCACGTCATCCGGGCCGAGCGCGCCGGGAATGCGCCCGGTCGCGCCCATGAGCTTCAGCAGCTGGACCGCAACGTCCTGGAACATCGTGATCGATTCCGTCGCCGTGGACCGAAACGTAACCAGCATGAGGGAGGTTGCTCCAGGGTAGAGGTCAAGTGCAGCCTCTGATCAGAAACAGCACGAACAGCACCGGGATGGGAATGCCCAGCAGCCACAGCAGGATCCAACCTACTTTACCCTTCTGCCGGCCGTAAGCCAGCATCCGGTGCAGTCCGGGCGGGTGCTTCGGCGTATTTGCAGGCAAATTAGCCATGGGGCCTCGCTCGTTCACTTAGATATTCAGTGAACGATTGCCGTCAGGACCCGGTTCCGGGCGGCTATTCCTGCACGGCCTTGTTCGCGGCCTGCCAGATTTCCCGGGTGATCTTCCGCGTCAGACCCTGTTCCATCAGCAGCGCCTGGGCGCCTTCCTCGGAATACGTGCCGCGCTTGGCTAACAATGTCAGAGCCCCGCACAGCTCACCGAAATAGATGGCCTGACCGAGCGGGCTCATGGTGCCCGGCGGGATCTTGTCCGTTTGTTCTTGCAAGGCGCGAATGGAAGGATCGGACAGCTCCCAGGTCGATGCGATGAAGCCCGCGACATTCGGAGCCTGCGACTGCATGGCGCGGATGAAGACTTCGGCGCGCGGCTGAACGTCCGGAAACTCGCGATAGGTTTCCATCGTCAGTCGAAACAGGACTATGCGCGCCAGCGGGCCGAGCAGACCGATCAGCTGTGCGATGAAAGGATCGGCATTGCCGAGCACCCTCGCGCACATTTCGGACGCGGCGGCGGTGCGCTGCGCATGTTCCCAGGTCACCGCGGCGAAGTTGTCGAAATGACCTTTCGGTTGCCGGAACACCGGCTGCAGAATGGCCGTGGCAAGCAGGCTGCGCAGCCCGTCGGTGCCGAGTACGACCACGGCACGATCCAGACTGTCGACCGGCTCGGGCGAATAACGATAGGCGGCGCTGTTGGCCCGTTGCAGAGTGCTGCCCGCCAGCGCGGGATCTTCGAGAATCAGCCTCACCAGTTCGCGACGCGTGCTTTCGTCATCGTTCAACGCCTGCATCAGCTTGGGCAGGAGCATCGGACGCCGGGGGAAATATTCACGCTGATGAACCGCGGCCGCGGCGTTGTCGTTGACTCTCTCCAGCACCGCTTCGTGCTGACCCGAGATCACGTAGTCGAAGCCGGAGACGGTGAAGGCGAGCTTGTAACACTCGGCGTAGGCACTCGAGGTTGCTTCCGTTTCGAACGGCGGCCCGTCACCGCTTCGCGGGCCGATAGCGGTCGGAGTTTCGTCGCGCGCCGCGTCGAGCACCGGAGAACGACTCGCCGCGCCGCGCATGCCAAACATGAACACGGCCAGCCCGACGATGGCTGCGATCAGAAGGATGGTGAGGGTCACGCTCGCCCTTGCTCCTATTCTGGAAGCTTTGTTATGGGCCCGATGATACCGGAGGTTTCGTCTTCCGCGGGCTAGCGTCTCCCCTTGCCTCGGCCGCCATACGCCGGCGGCGCGGGTTCATGTACCGAGTATGGCGTCGTCGACGGCAGGTCGTAGTCAGTAAGAGGATTGACGATCTTGACGCCGGCGAGGATCTGCCCGGCATTGAGATCTTCAGTGTAGAGCTGTGAAGCTCCGACCTGTTCGGCGGAGGCGACGATCAACGCATCCCAGAAAGAGATCTGCGCCACTTCGGAAAGCTCACTGGCCTGCAGGATTGTTTCCGGCGTGGTCGGATATTGAACCCAAGGCGTGTAGGTTTGAACGATCTCACGTGCGCTGGCGCGAGAGGTCTTCAACTTCTGTGTCGCCGTTACATAGAACTCCTGGAGCACCTGCACGGAGAGGCGCCCCGTTTGTTCGCTCCACAGCCGCTCCAACGCACGGGTTGCGCGAATCCGCTTTTCGCCGGCCTGTCGGTCGTGCGCGTAGATCAGGATGTTTGTGTCAACGAAGACGACTTCGGTCATGGATCTCGTTCCGGTCGTCCATGCGGCCTCCCTGAAGATCGAGTCCCGTTTGCAACAGGGCCTTGGCTCTTCGGTGGGCAATTTCGTATGCGCGGTCCTCGGCGACCAGGCCGCGCAATTCTTCCGCCAGGAGCGCGCTGATGCTCGTTCCGCGGCGAGCCGCTATGGCGCGCGCCTGCTTGAGCAGGCCGGGCTCGATTGCCACGGTGATATTCTGCTTTGCGGCCATTTTGTGAGATCCTGACTGTTCTCACGCAAAATACGTGAACGGGTCCCGTCGGTCAATTTGCGGCGCGGAACCCGTCGAATCGAAGCGGCGTGTCTTGAACCCGCAGCCGTTGATGTTCCCCGGCCGAGCGGGACGATCCGCAGTGATGATAGGCTTGCCGGCATGTCGCTCAGCTCTGGACAACTCGACCCAATCGCTCCTGGCGTGCGCCGGCTCGTGGCGCGCAATCCCGGTTTCATGACCGGGCCGGGGACGAACACGTATCTGGTCGGTGAGGATCGGTTCCTGGTGATCGATCCGGGCCCGGAAGATGCGGTGCATGTGGAGCGCATCCTGCAGGAAACGGGCGGGCGCATCGACGCGGTGCTCGCGACTCACACGCATCCGGATCATTCGCCCGCTGCCAAGGCGCTGGCGGGTGCGACGGGCGCGAAGGTGATGGGTAAACCGGCGCCGGTGCACGGGCGTCAGGATGCCGGGTTCGAGCCTAGTCAGCTGTTGAACGATGGCGATCGTGTCAGTGTCGGCTCGCTCACGCTGCGTGCCTTGCACACGCCCGGACATGCTTCGAATCATCTTTGTTATCTGCTCGAAGGCACGGGCCTGTTGTTCACGGGCGATCATCTGATGCAGGGATCGACCGTGGTGATCGGGCCACCGGACGGCAGCATGGGCGACTATCTGCGCTCGCTCGCACGCTTGCAGAACGAGCCGGTGACGCGTATCGCGCCCGGCCATGGCCTTACGATCGAAGACGCGCAGGCCGAGATCGTCCGCATCGTCGCGCATCGTTTACAGCGCGAAGCCAAAGTCGTGGAGCGCCTCGGGCGCATCGGCGCCGCGGATTTAGATACATTGGTCGTCAGCGTCTACGACGACGTCGATCCCCGCTTGCATCCGGTGGCGAAAGGCTCGCTGCTGGCTCACCTGCTCAAACTGGAAGAAGACGGCCGGGTCGTGCGCGACTCGCCGGCAATCAACGCCCTGTGGTCGCTGCAAAACACTCCAACGCCGCCCCGCTGATCGAGCTCGTCAATTGTTCGTTGATCTTCGAGGCGCATCGGGCGCTCGAGGAGGTCAGCTTCACATTGCGTAAAGGCGAGCGCTGGGCGCTGATCGGCGCCAACGGCTCCGGCAAGACCATGCTGCTCAAGATGCTTCGTGGCGAAGTGTGGCCGACGCCTACGGGCCGGCAGCGGCGCACGGCGTCGCTGGCGAAAGAGCAGATTGCATATGTGGGGCCGGAGCGGCAGGACAAATATGTTCGCTACGACTGGAATCTGACCGTCACTCAAGTGGTGACGACGGGATTGTTCGATGAGGACATTCCTTTGACCCAGCCGACGGCTGCTCAGCGTGAACGCGTCGCGCGCGTGTTGCGGCGGTTCGGCCTGTGGGGGTTGAGGCAGCGGCGCATTCTGACCTTGTCCTATGGCCAGCGACGGCTGGCGCTGGTTGCGCGCTTGTTTGCTGGCAACGCGGCGGTGTTGCTGCTCGATGAAGTGTTCAACGGGTTGGACGTGCGAGCGAAGGAGAAGTTGAAGAAGGCGCTCGAGCAGCCCAGAGGCGGGCACGATTGGGTGATCACGTCGCATCGGCCGAAAGAGTTGCCGAACAATGTGACGCATGTGGCGCATATCGAGCAGGGTCGGATTGTTTCAGCCGGCCCGGTCGGGCATGAGCAGGCGGTTGCTCGCGGCGCCAGATTGTCTCACCCGGCCGTCGCAGGCACGGAAAGCGAGTCTGGCGCCAAGCCCCGGCGGGGATTGTCATCGTTGCAGCCAGGGCACGATCTTTCTTCTGCGCGCGCGCGAGCCGGGCGACGCGCCTCGGCGCAGCCGAGCCTGACTGCTACCGTGACGATGCGCAAGTCAGCTAAGCGGGGGAGCGCGGCCCCGCTCTTTGTCATTCGCAATGCCGACATCTATCGCGATTACCGTCCGGTCATTCGCAAGCTCGATTGGACCCTCGCGCGTGGTGAGAATTGGGCCATCCTCGGTGCGAACGGCTCGGGCAAGAGCTCGCTGCTCAACATGATCTACGGCGATCTGCATCCTGCGCTCGGCGGCACGATCGAGCGCGACGGCGTGCCGAAGGGCACGCACATCGAGAGTTGGAAACATCGCCTCGGCTGGGTCTCGCCGGAGCTGCAGGCGGATCATTTCCTCGCCAGCTCCATCGAAGAGATCGTGATCTCGGGGCGCTACGCCAGCGTCGGCCTGAACGAAGCCCCCGCCAAAGCAGATCGCAAAGCCGCCGATCGTTGGCTGAAGTTCTTCAACATCGAACATCTGCGCGCCCGCGGCCCGCGACAAGTGTCGTACGGGCAGATGCGCCTCGCGTTGTTCGCGCGAGCCATGATGAACGATCCGGAATTGTTACTGCTCGACGAGCCGTGCACGGGTCTCGACGGCGATGTGAGAGCGACGGTGCTCGGCTTTATCGAGCAACTGGCTGAACAGGGAACCCAGATCGTGATGGCCGTGCACGATCCGGAAGACATCGTGCCGGCGGTAGGCAAGGTGCTGAAGATTCAGCGGGGTGGACGAACGCAGTTGCTCGATAGACACTAGCCGTCCATGAAGTCCCCCCACGGCGCGGGTTCGAAGGTCGCATTCGTTGCGATGCTGCTGACCCTGGGCGGTTGTTCGAGATTCTTCGTCTACGATACATACAAACCGGTGGTGCCGTCCGCGCAGCCGGGCGTTCTGCAGCTGGTTAACGAAGATATAGCGTTGCGCGTGAGCTTCGTCTCGGACCTGAGGTTTGCAAGCTTCGGTGTGGTGGGTGTACCGGTGGTCCCTGTCGCAGCGAGCGCCACGCCGGCACGTCGCCGAAAGATAGATATGAACTTGCAGGTTCTTCTGCCGGGCGCCTTCCCGTTTTCAATTGCGCCGGTGTGCCTGGATCCACCTGCCTCCCGGCTTTGTCCCAAGCAGGTTCGCGTTCAGAACGTCGCCTACCATGGCAAAGATCCGGAGGATGGACGCACCCGATCGGCCTTGGATTTCTTCCACCCGTGGACAACCGATGGAACTGCGCCAATCACCGATCAGGACGTCTTCAAGCATTATCCTTTCCGGGGCACGGGGCAGTTGCAGGCGGTGACCGTGGACCTCCAATACAAATACGAATGCGAGGAGCATTGCCCGGACGAGATCTTCTTGTCGACGGACGAGTTGCTGGTGCTGGAGGGAAGAAAGTTCGGCCAGGGCGTGCAGCAGCTTCGTTGGGGGCGAGTGAAAGAGTACGAAGCCGCCATGGCTATCCAATGAGAAATCGCACGGCCATGCTGTTCGCCATCTTGCTGGCGCAGAGTTTGGTTTCGAATGCCGAGCCATTGCAGCCGGCGCAAGAGATCGCCGCCGAAGTCGCAGCGGGGCAGCACGCCGGGTTCGAGTCATTCATCATGCAGGTCGACGGCCTCGTCGTCGGGCGGGCGGTGGATTCGACGCTGGCGAAGCGTCCGCCGGATCTTCGCTCCGCGACCAAATCCATCACCTCGCTATTGGTCGGCATCGCGATCGACAAAGGCGCCATTCCTTCGGTGCACTCCAAGGTCATGGACCTGCTGCCGACCCGGCGCGCCACCTTCGAGAAGGACCCGCGCAAAGCCGCGATGACGCTCGAAGATCTGCTCACCATGCGCAGCGGTCTGGACTGCAACGATTGGGATCCGAAGTCGCCGGGTCACGAGGACAAGATGTATCGGCAGGAGGACTGGGTCGCGTTCTGGAGCGAACAGAAGATGCGTGCCGATCCGGGCAAGGAATTTGCCTATTGCACCGGGAACGTGGTGGCGATCGGCGAAATTCTCGCCGCGGCGGTGAGCATGTCGGCCGACGCGTTCGCGCTGAAGCAGTTGTTCGTCCCGCTCGAAGCGCGACGTGCCGAATGGCGCTACTACGATGGCAAGCGCGGCGTCGACACCGGCGGGCACTTGCGCTTGGAACCGGACGATTTGCTCAAGATCGGCGAGCTGGTGCTGGCGCGAGGCACATACAAAGGCACGCGCATCGTCTCCGAAGCCTGGATCGATGCGATGACGCAAGAGCGCACCCGCATCCCCAACGCGAATCAGCGCTACGGTTATCTATGGTGGCTGGATCACACCAAGGATCCGAACCTGCCGCAGACCCGGTTGTGGTGGGCGCAGGGCAACGGCGGCTCGTTGCTGATGGTCATGCCGGAGTTGCGCGCTGTGATGGTCACCACGGGTACGCGCTTCAATCGACCCGACATGCTGGAGCCGATGTTCTGGCTGCGGGATCGACTGCTGCCGGCGATGCGGCCGCAGCTCTCTCCGTCGCCCGCAACCGGCGAACTGAAACGGTGGCAGTGAAATAGGCGCAAATAAAAAGGGCGGTGTCTTTCGCCACCGCCCTTCGCTCATCCCGAGCCGCGAGGCAGTTAGCCCTTCGGCGCCGAACGCGCCTTGGCCGCTTCCTCGATGACCACGTCGGCGACGTTCTTCGGCACTGGATCGTAGTGCGAGAACTCCATCGTGTACGAGGCGCGACCCGAGGTCATGCCACGCAGATGGCCGATGTAGCCGAACATTTCCGACAGCGGCACGGTGGCCACGACGGCGATGTTGGTGCCACGCTCCAGCTGTTCCTGGATCATGCCGCGGCGGCGGTTGATGTCGCCGATCACGTCGCCCAGGTAGTCGGCCGGAGTCACGGTCTCGACCTTCATCACCGGCTCGAGCAGGATCGGGCCGGCCTTGCGGATGGCTTCACGGAAGCAGGCCTTCGCCGCGATTTCGAACGTCAGCGCGTTCGAGTCCACGTCGTGGTAGCTGCCGTCCGTGAGGCGGGCCTTGAAGTCCACCGTCGGGTAGCCGGCGAGCACGCCGTCTTCCATCTGCATGCGCAGACCTTTTTCGACCGACGGCACGTATTCACGCGGCACCGAGCCGCCGACGGTTTCGTCGACGAACTGGAAGCCGGCGCCACGCTCGAGCGGCTCGAACGTGATCCACACTTCGGCGAACTGACCGGAACCGCCGGTCTGTTTCTTGTGGACGTACTGCTCGGAGATGGTCTTGGTGAAGGCTTCGCGGTACGCCACCTGCGGCTGACCCATCACGCCTTCCACGTTGAACTCGGTGCGGATGCGGTCGAGCGTCACTTCGAGGTGCAACTCGCCCATGCCGCGCAGAATCGTCTGGCCGGTTTCGCGATCGGTCTCGAGGCGCAGCGAAGGATCGGCGCGGACCATCTTGCCGATCGCGGCACCGAACTTCTCCTGCTCGGACTTGTTCTTCGGCTTCACCGACACGCTGATGACGGGGTCCGGGAAGCGCATGCGCTCCAGGATCACCGGCGCGTTGGAATCGCACAGGGTGTCGCCGGTGTCGGTTTCGGCCAGCGAGACCAGCGCGATGATGTCGCCGGCGCGGGCTTCTTCGATCGGGTTCGCTTCCTTGGCGAACATTTCCACCATGCGGCCGATCTTCTCGCGCTTGCCGCGAGTCGAGTTCATCACCGACATGCCCTTGGTGAGGACGCCCGAGTACACGCGCACGAAGGTGAGCGCGCCGTAGGCGTCATTGATCACCTTGAACGCGAGACCGGCGAACGGCTCATCGTCGGAGCTCGCACGCTCACCGTTCGGATTGCCGTCCTGGTCCACGGTCTTGATGTTCGCGACGTCGGTCGGCGCCGGCAGATAGTCGACGACCGCGTCGAGCATCTGAGTCACGCCCTTGTTCTTGTACGAGGAGCCGCACAGCACCGGGTTGAACACGGAGCCGATCGTGCCCTTGCGCAGGCACTTGCGCAGCACGTCGGCCGACGGCTCGACGCCGTCTTCGAGGTACTTCTCCATCGCTGCGTCGTCCTGCTCCAGGCAGGTGTCGACCAGGTCGGAACGGAACTTGGCGATGTCGGCCAGGATCTTGCGATCGCTCGGCACGCTGATGCCGAGCTTGTCGGCCAGGTCGGCGGTGATTTCGTGCTCGACCGGCTTGGCGTCGCGATCGTCGGACTCCCACACCAGGGCCTTCATCTCGACCAGGTCGATCATGCCCTTGAAATTGTCTTCGGAGCCGATCGGCAGTTGCACCGGCAGCGGACGGGCGCCGAGGCGCTTCTTGATCATGTCCACACAGCGCAGGAAGTTGGCGCCGCTGCGGTCCATCTTGTTGACGTAGCAAATACGCGGCACGCCGTAGTTGTCGGCGAGACGCCAGTTCGTTTCAGACTGCGGCTCCACGCCGGCGACGCCGTCGAACACGACGACCGCGCCGTCGAGCACGCGCAGGGAACGGTTCACTTCGATGGTGAAGTCGACGTGGCCCGGGGTGTCGATGACGTTGATCTTCTTCTTGCGCCAGAACGTCGACACGGCGGCCGACTGAATCGTGATGCCGCGCTTCTGCTCCTGTTCCATGTAGTCCGTCGTGGTCGAGGACTTCAGATCCTTGGTGTCGTGAACGTCGACGATCGTGTGCTTGCGGCCCGTGTAGTACAGGATGCGTTCGGTGGTCGTGGTTTTACCGGCGTCGACGTGGGCGATGATGCCGATGTTTCTAATATCGGCAAGGGCTGTAGTACGGGGCATGTCGGATTTCCGTTACAAGGTCTGTGCGCAGCTAGGTTGTGGGTCGTTTAGCGGGCGCGGATTCTATCGGAAAACCGCGCCCACTTCTTAGATGGCAGAAATGGCGATTACCCAGGCGGCTCCCAACCGGGGCGCCCAGGCGAAGGGCGCGCATTCTACCCGAAAAATCGGCCGAAGTTATTGTAAGAGAAAGAAAATTTTCGGCCGATGCCGGGAATTTGACCGCCGTCCATTCAGCCACGGCCGTAAATCCCGGCCCGGACGGCGGCCAAGCTCGCGGAAGTAGGGGATTTTCGGGGCGCTCAGGCCTGAATGTCGGCTTCGTACACGATCACGGCGTCGCCGACGATGCGGACCGACTGGGCGACCTTGCCCGAGGACTCGATCTCCACTTCGACCATGCCGGGCCGACGCATCCACATGCCCTGCCGGCCCTGGAACACGACGCGGCCGTCCTTCGGCGTCATCAGGCCGTGATTGACCAGGTAGACACCGAGCATGCCGTGCGCGTTGCCGCTGACCGCGTCTTCGCGAATGCCGAGCGCCGGAACAAACATCCGCGATTCGGTGCCGATCACGCCGTCCTTCTCGACCAGCGCGAACACGAAATAACCTTCGGCGCCCACATGTGACGTGAGGCGGGCCAGCTCCTCGAAGTCCGGCTTGATCGAGCCGAGCAGGTCGTTCGATTTCAAGCCCACCAGCAGGCGCGAGCCGCCCTTGGTGAGAACCTGCAGAGGACAGTCGACGTGCAGGCTCGGGCTGGAGATGCCGAGCGCGTTCAACACCTGGCGGCGGTGATGCTCCGGAATGACAGGACCGAGCGAGGGCGGGTTCTGGGTGATGGCGATGCGCAGGTCGCCGTCGATCTCGGTGACCTCGATTTCGACGATGCCGGCGCCGGTGCGTTGCCGCAGCTTGCCGCCGGGCTTGCCATCTTTCTTGGCGCGCACGTATTGGGCGGCGATGGTGGCGTGACCCACGAACGGCACTTCGTGCCGGGGCGTGAAGAATCTCACCTGCATGTCGTGATCGCCCGCTTCGGCTTCCAGCACGAACGCGGTCTCGCCGTTCACTTCCGTGGCGATGGTCTGCATCTGCTCGTCGGTCAGATTGTCCGCGTCCAGCACCACGATGGCCGGATTGCCGGTAAAGCGTTGGCGAGTGAACGCGTCGACGTGAAACAGACGGCAATGACGGTTGGGCATGGTTGCAGCCAGTGGCGAGACGAAAGCGTTCCTTATAGCGCCAGAAACGATTGATGCACAGTGCCCTGGTCAAAAGGGGACAGATCTATTGTCGTCAGCGGCTCGAGTTGTGCCCGACGCAGGGGGCGAAAATAGATCTGTCCCCTTTCAACCCCTTTGTTACAATCGCGCCCGCCTTAGGGGTGGCCCTGACTGGGGCCCGAGATGCCGACCCGCCCGCGTGGCTCATTGGCAAACCCGTTGAACCTGATCCGGTTAGTACCGGCGTAGGGAGCAGGTCGTGGACGCCTCGTCATCTTCGGGTGTCCGTTCATTTCCCCAGCTCCCTCTGCGCCCGCGCCGGATCTTTCTCGTACGAGGATCCGGCATGCGAGTCGCTAAACAAAAATATCTCGGGACAATCACCCGGGCATCGATTCTTTCTCTCACGTTGAGCGCCGGCCTGGCGTGCGCCGCCGGGCAGGATGTGCTCGAAGAGGTGGTCGTCAGCGCGACGCTTCGTCAGCAATCCCTGGTCGAGGCGCCGGTCAGCGTGACCGTGCTCGATACGGCGACGTTGCGCGATGCCGGTCGCCAGCACTTTGAAGATGTGCTCTCGGCGGTGCCGAATCTCTCCTATGCGAGCGGCACGTCGCGTCCGCGTTTTTTCCAGATTCGCGGGATCGGCGAGCGTGAGGAATGGCAGGGCGCGCCGAATCCGTCGGTCGGATTTCTGATCGACGATATCGATTTCAGCGGCATGGGCATGCCGGCGACGACGTTCGATGTCGATCGCGTCGAAGTGCTGCGCGGGCCGCAAGGCTTGCACTACGGCGCCAACGCGCTGGGCGGTCTCATCGTGATGCGCGGTCGCGACCCGGAAGATCAATTTGGTTTTTCCACCGAAGCGTCGCTCGGCGAATACAACAGCCAATCGATCGGCGCGGTTGCGACCGGGCCGGTCGAGTCGTTGAATTCGGCGTGGCGCGTCGCGGTCCAGGAATATCGCAGCGATGGTTATCGCAAGGATGTTTATCTCGGTCGCGACGACACGATGGACCGTGACGAGCTCACCGCGCGCGCCAAGTGGCGTTGGCATGCGAGCGAGAGCACGACAGTCGATCTGACGTGGCTGCATGCGGATCTGAATAACGGCTACGACGCGTGGTCCATCGATAACTCACGCGTGTCGCTCGCAGATCATCCGGGCAAGGATGCGCAGCGCTCGGATGGAGCGGCGCTGCGCGTCGATACCTCGGCGGGTCGACTGGGGCGGCTGACACTCACAGCGACGCTGTCCGATAGCAACACCGATTACAGCTTCGACGCTGATTGGGGCAACGCGCAGAGCTGGGCGCCCTACACCTACGATTATTTCGATCGCCAGCAGCGCGAACGTCGCGGCCGCAGCTTCGAAGCGCGCCTCACTTCCGAGCAGGCTGCATCGGCGCACGGATTGACGTGGGTCGCCGGCGTATATGGTCTGGACGTCGACGAGCAACTCGATTACACGTCCCAGGGCGTCTACATCGATCCATTCTTTCCGGAGTATTCCGGCTCGACCGACAAGACGCTGAACAGCGACTACAACGCGCAGAATCTCGCGGTGTACGCCCAGGTCGAGGCGCCGTTCAGCGACCGCTGGGGCTGGTCATTCGGATTGCGCGGCGAGCAGCGCGATGCCGATTACAACGATCGCCGCCGCGACGCAGAGGATCTGACCAACCTCGATCTGTCCGCGAAAGACACCATGTGGGGCGGGCAGGCGACGATCTATTTCGATCCGCGCGAGCACATGCGCTGGTTTGCCACGCTGTCGCGCGGCTACAAGGCGGGTGGATTCAATCTCGGTGAAGCCTCGCGGGTGCGCCCGGCGTTCCTGCCCGAGTATCTGGTCGGTCTCGATATCGGCATGAAGGGCGAGTGGCTCGAGGGTCGTCTGTACGCGGATGTCACCGCCTTTTATATGAAGCGCACCGACATGCAGGTGGCGATCAGCACGCAACTCAATCCCGGCGATCCGAGCAGTTATCTGCTCTACACCGACAATGCGTCCGGCGGCCGCAACACGGGCATCGAGAGCAGCGTACGCTGGCGCGCAACGGAACAAATCGAGTTGGGCGGGGCGTTGGGCCTGCTGCGCACTCGTTACTCCGGCTTCCGTCCCGACGGCGTCACCGACTTGAGCGATCGCGATCAAGCGTATGCGCCGGAGTACCAGGCGTCGGTGAATGCGACCTGGCGGCATCCGCTGGGCTGGATGGCGCGCGTCGATGTGACGGCCACGGACCATTACTACTTCGACGTGCCCGACCTGGACGCGGACAAGAACAACTATCGTTCCAATGCGTACACGCTCGCGCACCTCAAAGCGGGTTATGAAGCCGAGACTTGGGCGTTGTACGTCTGGGGCCGCAATGTGTTCGACGAGGACTACTACACTCGCGGTTTCTTCTTCGGCAACGAGCCGCCCGATTTCGCGAACAAACGCTATACGCAGCTCGGCGAGCCGCGGCAATTCGGTGTCACCTTCCGTTGGGAGTTCAAGTAATGCGTACCGCCATCGAGATCAGTCTTTATCCGCTCGACGCTGATTACATTCCGCCGATCAAGGATTTCATCGACCGGCTGAACAAGTACCCCGAGCTGCACGTCACGACCAATGCCATGAGCACGCAGATCTCTGGAGAGCATGCGCGTCTGTTCGAAATCCTCGGCAAGGAGACGGCGACCAGCTTCGCCGAGCACGGCCGCAAGGTGTTCGTGATGAAGGTGCTCGGCGGCACCGTGCCGGACGCCTGAGCGCGGCATGGACATATCGCTGCAAACCTTTCTTGCGCAGGTCCGGGCAATGTCGCCGTGGGAAGTCACGGCGGTGTTGTTGGGCCTGGCGTATCTGTTGCTCGCGGTCCGCCGCAACCTGCTCTGCTGGCTGTGTGCATTCTTGAGCACATCGATCTACGTCGTGCTGTTCGTGCAGGCGTCGCTGTACATGCAGGTGGTGCTGAACGTCTTCTATCTGGTCATGGCGGTGTATGGATTCATCGACTGGCGGCGAGGCCAGACCGACGCGGGCGACGTGCGCATCGAGTCGTGGACCGTGAGCCGGCATGTGACGGTGGCGGCGCTTGTCATAATCGTGAGCGCGATCAACGGCTGGGCATTGTCACGTTGGACCGACTCGCCGGCCCCGTATCTGGATTCTTTCGTCACCTGGGGCAGTGTCGTTACCACTTGGATGGTCGCGCGACGCATAATCGAGAACTGGTTGTACTGGATCGTGGTCGATGCCGCGGGTGCCTGGCTGGTCTTCGGTCAGGGCATGTTGCCGACCACGCTGTTGTTCATCATTTATCTCGGGATCGTGGTGCGTGGATATTTCGTGTGGCGTAGGGAACAGGCATTGCAGAGTCAGTCGGTGGTCGCCGCGCCATCGACTTGAGCTGACATGACGTCCGCTGGCAACGAGGCCGGCGCACTCGAGATCGCCGCGCGGGTTCTTGGCATCAGCGTCGAGGCGGTTCTGTCCTGTGAGCCCATCAAGCACGGGCTCACCAATGAAAGCTGGCTGGTGCGTACCCGGCAGGACGACATCGTCGTGCGTCTCAGCAACGCCGCCGAGCACGCTTTGCAGATCGACCGGCAGAGCGAGGCTCTCGTGCTCGCGGCAGTCAGCGACGCGGGTATCGGGCCCGATGTGCTCTTGTGCGACCCCGTGCAGCGAGTGCTCGTGACGCGCTACCTCGGCGATACCTGGACCGAGGCTGATCCCCTACAGGAACAAAATATTCAACGTCTGGGGCAATTGTTTCGTCGGCTGCATCGGGTGCCGCCGCCGACGGGCGTGCGGCGCGTGGAGCTGAACGATACGCTCGAAGGCTATTTCCGCACGTTGCAAGAACGCGGGATTCAGCCGGGGCTGACGACCAAATCACTGCGCGAACGAGCCTTGCAGGTCGCGTTGAAGTTGCGTGAGAACTCCGCCGCCACGCTTTGCCACAACGACGTCCATCATCTCAACGTCACCGACGACGGCACGTTGCGGCTGATCGATTGGGAGTACGCGGGTGTCGGGCAACGATTGTTCGATCTGGCGTCGGTGTGCGTTTATCACGATTACGACAAACTTCAGCGCGAGCAATTGCTGAGCGCCTACACCTCGCTCACCGAGCTGACCACCTGGCATCGCCTGGAACTGGCGTGCTGGCTGTTCGACTACGTGCGCGACCTGTGGACGGCCGTACGAGAAAGCGACGGCTGATTTCAGCCGCGCCCGGGCGCGCAATGTTTGAACGCGAGCGTCACCTGGCCTCGCAGCGTTCGTAACAGCCCGAGCTGCTCGGCGTCGATCTTGATGCCGTCGGGCTTTTCCGAATCGGCATACAGCAGCCCGATGGCTTGTCCCTTCAACATCACCGGCAACAGGATGAAGCTCCTGGCACGGGTGGCCTTGCGATGCCAGTCCGGAATGCGTTGGGCGATGTTCTCGGCGTGCGCGTTCTCGATGACGATATCGGCGCCTTTCTCGATCGACACATGGAACGCGTCGGGTGCGAACGCCAATGGAAAGCTGCACTGAGGAATCACGCTTTCGATGTCCGCGCCGAATCCAAAGCGGGCACGCATCGTGTTCATGCGCGCGTCCCGGATGAAAATGAGGGTGCGAGTAAAGTCCATGCCGCGATACATGGTTTCCAGGACCATGTGCAGCAGGTCGTTCAGGGAACAGTCCCCGGCCAGGGCTTCGGTCACGTCGCGAATGCCGGCGGATAGAGCTTGCTGCGGAGTCTCGAGCGCGGCTGCCTCGGCAGCCTGCTCTTCGTCGATCGCCTCGACGCGCTGGGTTAACGGATCGGACTGGGACGCCGCGTCTTCTTGCGTGGCCTCGAGAGTTTCCGGGGCGCTGCCGTTCCAGGCGCGAATGGCTTTTAGCGTCGGGCTGTTCGCGGCTGGGAGGTCGAGGGTCGCGGAGCGCTCCGACATTTCCTTCAGGCCCTGATCGACGATCTCGGTCAGTGCTTTCGCATCCAGTTTGACGGCGGCGCTGTAACGTTTGCTGAGCGCGAGCAGCGCGGCGGATTTATTGGCCGCCGGTGTGCGTAGCGCGATGTTGTATAGATCGTTGGCGTAGTTGGCCGCGATCTTCAGCCGCTGCAGTTCGGAGTCGGGCGATGCGATCTCACGCGACGACAACGTTTCCATGCCTTCGATCAGCCGGCCCGGGAAATTCCACTCGCGAGCCATGCCCACGCCGAGATCGCGATAAGAAATGCCCAGCACGCGCTCGGCCGCGGCATCTTCCGGCATGCCCTTGTCCATGAACGCCCGGATCTGCTGGCGCTCTTCGTAGAGAAAGAACGTGACCAGCAGCCGGCCCAGGCTCTGGAACATGGCGCACATCACGGCTTCTTCGCTGTTGGCGAGACCGAGGCGCTGGCCTAGCTTCTTCGAGACGACGCCGGCGAAGAACGCGCCGATGAGCTCGTCCTGCAGCGACTTCTCCTGCGGTCGGCCGCGCGAGAACTGGAGCATCGCCAATGCGGTCGCCGTGTTGCTCACCTCGTCGTAGCCCAGGATCATCACCGCCTTGGAGATAGTGCGAATGCGGCCGTGGTACTGGCCATAGATCGCCGAGTTCACGACCTGCAGCAGCTTGGTAGTGAGCGAGGCGTCGCTGAGAATGACCTGAGTGAGCTGGCGGTTGTTGTGCGTCTCCGAGCTGACCACCCGATTGATATCGGCGATGGTGGTCGACAGCGTCGGAAACCCCGAAGCGCTGCGCAGTCGGCGCAGAATTGCGTCCAGCCCCGGGGGGCGATGATCGTCGATGCGCGTCGGCGTGCTCGTCATGGGTCTGTGATGTCATCCGCGGTCGGTGAGCTTCTCGGCCGCGGTTATCGTCCCGCTGAGTCTGTGTCTTACGTGCATCGACCCTCGCAGGCTTTCCTTGAGTGGGGAAGATACGTGAAGCGCGCAGGCTCCGACCCGAGTGAGACGCACGTCGCAACGCGCCTCCCGATCGACGAGAACATGTCGGCCGATTCCCTTCCGAGGCGTGGTCGCGACAGCTTGCACCCCTACAATAGGAGCCCTCGCGACCGGGATCGAATATGACCTCTGCACTGGCTGCGCTGGCCGCGGCATTGAATCCGCCAGCTCCTTGGCTCACGACGTGCCTGCCTGTCGCGCGAACGGTATTGGCGGCGGCGAGGTCTGAGTCGGTGGCCGATGCTTTGAACGCCGTGCCGGCCGACGGTGTGCAATTCGTCGAGCAGGCGGCGTTGCCCGACGGCGAGCCTTACGAGTCCTTCATTGCCCGCACGGCGCGCGTTCCCACTCGGGACAACTTGCACGATCTGTTCAACGGACTGATGTGGCTGAGTTATCCCAAGACGAAGCGGCGCTTGAACGTGCTACACGCCGGAGAGATCACAGCACGCGGCAGCGTCGCCGGCGCTCGCGGTCCGTTACGCGATGCTCTGACGCTGTTCGATGAGAACGCGGCGATTCTGCAAGCACCGGCGATGTTGGTCGATGCGTTACGTCGTCGCGATTGGAACGCGCTCTTCATCGGCCATCGGGCGCTATGGTCGTCGGCGCGGCTGGCCTTGTTCGGTCATGCGCTGCTCGAGAAGCTGATGCAGCCGCGCAAGGGCATTACCGCTCACGTGTGGGTGGTCGAGGAGGCGAGCGATGCGGCGATCGCTTCGAGCCTCGACGTGGACCGCCTCGTCGGCAAAGATTTTCTACCTTTGCCGGTCCTCGGGGTGCCAGGTTGGTGGCCCGCCAATGCGGATCCATCGTTCTATGACGACACCGATGTTTTCAGGCGGCCGCGTTGATGCGAGCCTGCGTTCCCGTATAGCCTGTCCGTCATGAACCTGCGTGACGGTGTGATGGTGCGGCGAAATGCCGTGGGATCGGACGATCTCGCGGAGCTCACCCGTTTCTTACGACGCGCCGGCATGAGCGACTCGCCGGTCTCGAACTTCGAGGACGACGCGGAGCAAGGCCAGGTGGAGTGGGTGATCAACAAACAGGTTCGCGACACCCAACACGTCAAGCTCACCAAAGCCATCGAAAAGAAACTGCGCGCCATTGACGACGCCTGCGTCGCCGCCATGGTCAATCCGTTTTACCGGGTCGAAGTGCGCGACCGCGAACCATTACAGATTCTTCATTACGGCGTGGGCGGTCATTACATTCCGCACGTCGATGCCGAAACGCTTTACAAGGACGACGACGGCCTGGAGCTGTGGGAAAAAACGCTGGACCGCGATCTGTCGGCCGTCTACTTCATCAACGACGATTTCTCCGGCGGCGAGCTGTACTTCCCGGCGCTCGACCTGGTGATCGAGCCGGAGGCCGGCACGCTGGTGTGTTTCCCCTCCGATCACAATTACATTCATGGCGTTCGGCCCGTCACTTCGGGTCATCGCTATACCATCGTCACCTGGATGCGCGTCGCCGGCATGCCCGCGCCGGAAGAGATCAACCAGCTGTGGATGGATGAATATCACCGCCACTGGCCGAAACAGATCGCGCAACCGCCGCGGCTCGGCAAAGGGCAAGGCGTGGTGCTCGGAATTCCCTGAGCCGAACTTTTTCTTCAGGGCGGTGCCTCAAGATCTGCGTCGTCCGATGCGGTGATGCGGGTAGTGGGCACATGAGCATCTTGTCTCGTTCCAGCCTCGCGATGTTCGCGTATGCGGTGGTTCTGACCCTGTGTGCGTCTCGGGCTGAGGCCGTGAACCCGTTGGGCATCGCTTTCCAGAACACCAAAAACGTGTCGCTCTATGGCCAGCCGACCGGAATGCTGATCGCCGGGCGCTGCAATCGAAACGATCCCGCGTTCGCCGATGCGCGGCGCCATGGCGCTGAAGTGCTGCTCTACATCAGTGCGACGGAGCGTCCGGATAAACGAGTCTGCGCGCTCGACAACGAGTTATATATGAACGACCCGGCGCGCGTGCCTCTGTGGCCGTATCCGCGCGAAGGCGAGCGAGTCTCCTATCCGAAAACTCACATGACGGACATGCGTCCGGGCTCGCCCTGGATTCTTCATGTCGTGGACTACGTCGAGCAGTTGATGCGCGATGGCCAATTCGATGGAGTGTTTCTCGACTCGCTTGGGGCGCGGCCCTGGAACAAGCTGGCGGACTGGGACGATTGGCCGCAACAGGAGAAGGATGCCTGGACCGATGGCGCGGTCGATCTGGTGCGGCGAATCGATGAGCGCCGTCGTGCGATCGACCGGAACTTCATCGTCGTCTCGAACGGGTTCTGGGATCGCGGCGATTCGCGGGGCCAGGCCGGCGAGCGCTATGTGGATGGCGTCATGCTCGAGCATTCCAAAGCCGGATCGAAGTGGCACGAGCAGCAGGCGGGCAGGAGCTTCGGCGATCTGGGGCATCGCCGAGTGCTGGTGATTGCGTCAGGTCACGAGGCGGCCCAGACCTGGGCCAAGGTGAAGGGCGTCACCCACGTCTCCGACCAGACCGGTCCGGGCCAATACGAACATCCGACCGAACCGCCCGTACCGTTTCACCCGCTGCATGATCGGAAGAAGACCAAGTCCGACGACGACGAAGACGACGACGATCACGGTACTCACTGACCGGGCAGGGTCGCGAACGCCCGCACTGGGAATGTTCCCATGCCTTTGACCTTCGGCGGAACGGCCGTGAAGGTGGCACCCGTTGCCGGCACCAACTCCAGTCCTCGCATGTGCTCGATGATAGGAATGCCTGCGCCGAGCAGCGTCGTGTGCACGGGCCGATCACCGCCGCCAGTGTCGTCGATGTTGTAAGAATCGATACCCACCAGCTTCGCGCCTTCGTTCTTCAGATACTCGGCCGCAGCCGCGGTCAGAAACGGATGGCCCTCGAAGTATTGGTCCGTGCGCCAATGACGTGACCAACCCGTGTGAACCAGCACCGCCTTCCCTCGGACATCCACGGCACCGAATGCTTCCGCCGGAATCTGCCGGCCCGACATCCCGTCCGCGTGCACGACCACCGCGTCCAAACCAACCAGGGTATTCAACGTCAACCCGGCGATATCCACGCCGTCGGCGAAGCGGTGAAACGGGCTGTCGATGTAGGTGCCGGTGTTGGAGCACATCGTGATCTTGCCGATCTGGAACTCGGTTCCCGGCGCGTACAGGCTCCTCGACTGCTCGCGGCTGATGTGATCGCAGATCAGCGGCGCGGGCAGCCCCTTGTACGTGATCATGCCGTCTTCGATGGTGTGGCTCAGATCGATCAACGTCGCTGTCGCTTTATCGTCGACCACCGCCGCCGCGCGCGACCGCTTGTGAGGCTCGGCGATGATGGTTTTGTTCAAGATGGTCACGCGCCCGACCATCAACAATCGCAGGTCTTGAACGATGTACTGCGCCAGCGCGCCGTCATCGATGTCCTCCCCCTCGATATCGAGCCGAAACCCTTGCCCCTGAATGCCACCGCCATTCAAAAACTCGATCTCGAAATCGAACTGCACACGCTTCTGCTGACCCGGGGAGCTCATCGACCACCTCTGTCCAAAAGCCGCAGGTCAGTATCTCCGACCCGGCTGTTTCACACCATCGAGAAGAATTGAAGGATACTTAAGCCAGACTAAGCGGAGAACGAGGACGCGAAGCATCCATGGCGCAAATCATTCCCGATCCGAAAAAGATCAAGAGCTTTCGCTCGGCGGCTGAGTTCGAGCAGTGGTTGAGCAAGCATCATGACCGCGAGGACGAATTGTGGCTGCGGTTCTATAAGAAAGATTCGGGCAAGCCGACGGTGACGTTTGCCGAGGCGTTGGACGCCGTGCTGTGCTGGGGCTGGATCGATGGGATTCGCAAGGGCTATGACGAGATCTCGTTCCTGCAACGTTATTCGCCGCGCAAGCCGAAGAGCATCTGGAGCGACATCAATCGCGAGAACGTGGCGCGGCTGATCGCGGCCGGGCGCATGACGCCGCATGGTCAGAAGCATGTCGATGCCGCTAAAGCGGATGGGCGCTGGGATGCTGCGTATGCCCCGATGCGCAGCGCCTCCGTGGATACGATTCCCAAAGACCTCCGCGCCGCCATCGACGCCAATCCGCGGGCCCGCAAGACGTTCGAATCGCTCAACCGTCAGAACCTGTTCTCGCTGACGTTCCGGACCAACAATATGAAAACGCCGGCGGGCCGGGCGAAGAAAATCCAGACGCTGGTGGCGATGCTGGCCAAAGGCGAAACGATCGTTCCGCAGCGACCGGCGAAGACAGCGGTCGCGAAGCGGGCGAAGACGAAGAAAAACTGAGCTGAGATCATCCTCCCGGATCGCGATTGTTTTAAAACACGCACCGGCATCGATCAGGAAACATTCCCGATACACGTATGAGAGATCGCGGTCGATGGTCGAAATCGATCCGGGAAACAGCGAATATTTTCAAACCGCACCGACCTCGTGCGCCGCATCTACGAGGCATCCGTACTAGACACGAGTAAGACGCCCTTGGCACGATCAAGGAATATTTCTGACTGCCATTGTGACCTCCCGCACAGAGGGCTCGCCAGGCGGCAGATCGCGCGATACGTACAACGACACGGGGAGGGACACGCATGGAACCGTTGCTGGCGATCATCGTTGCGGTGGCTGGGGCTTTCGGCAATGAAGCACTGGACGGCGCCGCACGGCGCAGAATCGGCGATCTGTGGGAGCTGGCGAAGAACGTCATCGTGGCGAAGTTCGACACCCCGCTCGTGCCCCGACTCATGGAGGAGATGCGTCGGCATCCCACGATGAGCACGGCCGAGCACGTCGCCGCTCAGCTCACCGCGCTGAATGTGACCAACGATCCCGAAGTGGCGCGCCTCTTCAGAGAGATGGCGGCGCTGGTCGAGGAAACGAGCGACCGGCCGTTTCCGGCCGTGAACATTCCTCAGGTGAAGAAAACCTGGCTGGCCGATCGGCGGGCTTAGAACACCATATTGATCGCTGCCACTGGCGTAATCGTCGCGCTCGTGTTGCGGCCAGCGGCAAACCACCGCGCGCCGGCGATGACCCCGACGCGACTGCTGAAGTTGTACTCCAGGGCGGGCGCGATACCAAAGCGCCATGCCGAGTCGAAGCGTTCTTCGACGTTCTCCATGCGCCCGGTGGCCGGGTCTGTCTCCGCGCCTTCGAGCGTCGTGCTCGCGTCATGTTGATACATCAGATCGACCGCGAACACCCACTCGCGAGTGATGCTGTACTCCCAGGCGGAGTTGATCGTGATCACATCGCCCGGACGCGCCGTTCCGCGAAAGCCGGCGTTCGTGCCATACACGCTCACATCTTCGATGTCCGCGCGACTCGATAATGCGTAAGAAACATTGAACCGGCTGCGCAGGATGCGGCCATTCGGCATCCATGCGTAATACTGCGAGTAGAGCGCCAGCGTGGTCGTGTACGCGCCCGAACCGAACCCGTCGTTCACGTTCTCACCGAGCCGATCGTATTTTCCCGTCGGCAAGGTCTGCTGAACGACTAGCGACAGAGTCGGGATCGGACTGCCCTGTCTGAACTGCGTCAACCGGTATTGTCCCTGGACCGAGATGTCGCCCATCTGTATCGCCGAGCTGTCGCGTCCGTTGCCGACATCGTTGTAGCCGAAGGTCGGGATCAAGCCGGCCGTGAAGCGATCGGTCACGCCATAGAGAATGTAGGTCAAGCTGCCGTAGGAGTGCGCCCGTGCCGCGTTTCGTTCATCGCCATCGTTGTCATAACGACCGTAACGAATGACGTCGTAGACGTACGGTTCGATGAGAGCGTGTCCCTGAGGCAACGTTCCTGCGCCCGCCGCGAGAATCGGCCCGGTCCACCATGCGTCGTCGAGCGACTGTTGTGCTGCCGGTCCGCTCGCTTCGGTCGCGCCCGAGTTGCCTGACAGGCAGAGCAGCGCGCCGAGCACGGTCATCGATAGAGTTGGATTCTTGATCATCACTTCAGCGCTCTACGGCGGTTGGCCAGTGTGACGATGATTGTTTTCGAAGCTGCCGCGCCGGCGCGCTCCGGTTCTTGTCGCGACGCTAGCAGCGAACGATGACTGGGAATGTCTTCGTTTGTCGAGCGGCGTGAAGTCCGAACGCTGGCGCCAAAGGACCCTGTGTTAAATTTCCCCAAAGGATCGACCGGGATGGGAGGGCTGACGATGTCGAACGAGCGCCTGTTCGCGATGAAATTTTCCAAGGTCTATCCGCTGTACGTGCAAAAGGCGGAACGAAAGAATCGCACCAGGGCGGAAGTCGACCGGATCATCTGCTGGCTCACGGGTTACAGCCAGGCGGAGCTTGAGCGCCAGATCGAACAGGAGAGCGACCTCAGAACCTTCTTCGCTCGAGCGCCGGCCATGCACCCGAACCGTTCCTCGATCAAGGGCGTCGTGTGCGGTGTTCGGGTGGAAGCGATCGCCGATCCGCTGATGCAACAGATCCGTTATCTCGACAAGTTGATCGACGAGCTCGCCAAGGGCAAGGCGATGGAGAAGATTCTGCGCCAGTAGCCGAGATGCATCCGGTCCCCCCTGGCTGGCGCGTGGCCGTGTTTGCTGTCGCGTCCCGGTTCTTTGCCCTGAATACTGTCATAGCAAACGGTTTCGCAGCTGGCAAAGTATGCGCTACGATCGTCAGCGCCCTACCGACCGGAGGCAAAAATGCTCAGACGCACAGTTTGCGCTTTTCTGGTAGCAATCGTCGCGACCCTCGGCGCCCGGGCTGACCAGACCTCCAGCCTGACCGGCAAATACAAGTATGCGCCCGAGCAGAGCGCCGATATCTCGCGGGCCATCGAGCAAGCGATCGAGAAGATGAGCTTCATCAAGCGGCCGATCGCGCGGGGCCGCTTGGCCAGGACCAACTTTCCTTATCAGCAGATTCTGATCGAGCTCGGCGAGACCGAAGCCGAAGTCAGATATGACACGCAGGGGCCGATCCATATGCCGCTCGACGGTCAGGCGATCAAATGGAAACGGGCGGATGGCGAAGTGTTCGATGTTTCCGCGAAGCTGGCCGGGGGCAAGCTGATCCAGACATATAAAGCGGAGGACGGCGTGCGAGTGAACTCGTTCTCCAAGGACGCGAGCGGCTCGTTACATCTGGAAGTCGAAGTATCGAGCCCGCAACTGCCGCAGCCGGTGAAGTACGTGCTGGTGTATCGGCCGGCGGCCTAGCTGGCATGACACGCAGCCGACTGCGACTGGTGTCATGCCATCCGTGATGGAATCGTCTTAGAACACGCTCCAGCGCAGAGCGATGCCGGCGACCTGCGCATCGTAACGACGATTCACCCGGTTACTGTCACGATCGCTACCCCGATAGCTCAGCTCGAGCGCCAGCTGCTCGCGCGGTTTATAGGTGAACGTGAACAAGCCCGTGAGCACGTCGTCGTTGCGCTTCCCATTGACCAGCTCCAGGTCGCGCGTGTTCAGATATTCCTGATCTTCATACGACGCGGTGAGCGCGAAGCTCTGCTTTTCGGTCGGGCTCCAGGTCGGCGACAGGCTGTAGCCGTCGGAGATGAAGTAATCGGATTCGACGTCCGTATAAGCCTTCAGCTCGCTCCACGCAGCCAGCAGCATCGAGAATTTCTCGCGCGGCTTCCAATCGATCTCGGCGCGCCAGGTGTCGCCCGAGTACCGGCCTTGCGGATCGGCGGGGCGCTCGCGCTCCACGTAGCCGGCGCTCACGCGAAATTGAGTGCGCACCGTCGCGGTGTAGGTGAACCGGGCGATGGCGGCGTTTTCCTCGTAGTCGCTGGCGGATGCGGTGGCGTCCGGCGCGATGATGGCATTGGGAAACTTCGCGTCGATATAGCGATACTCGACGCCGAACGAATGAAATGACGGCGTCGCATAGTCGAGGCTGACGCGTCCGATGTCGGCTTCGAGATTTTCGTGGCGGCGAATATCGAGATCGTGCTCGGTCTCCATGCGACCGCCACTGGCGCTGATCGACCAGCGCGGGCCGATCGCCCAGCGCACCATCGCCGAGTAGTTGATGCTCTCGATGAGGTCGCGATCCGTACCGAGCGTGTTGGCGAAGTCGGCGAGCGTGCGACCGTAGGAAGCGGATAAACGGCCGGACAGCGCGGTCAACGCGTTGAAGTCGAATGCCGCCGAGGCGTCGCCGCCGGTGTAGTCGAGATAGTCGTTATCTTGATAGCGGGCATCGTACACACGGCCTTTCAGTCGCAGCGTCTGCTGACCCATGTGGAAGTCATTGCCCAAGCCGAGGGTGATGCGATTAACGTAGTCCTCGCGTGAGGACTGGCGAGGCGTCGCGCTGGGATCGCCGGGAATCGCGTCGGTGTTGCTGCTCTCGGCCCGGCGAAACAGATTGTCGTCGTACAGGAATTGTTCGGAGAGATAGAGGTGTTCCTCTTTCTTCTCATCCGGATTCGCGGCCAGCACGGCGTTACAAAGCACCGTACCGACAGCAGCCAGGCACAAAGTGTTGCGACGAAGTGTTCCCTTCGCGGTCATTGTTCCCCTCCTAAGCTTTTTTCATGAACAGACGCAGCACGTCACGATCGGCGGGCATTAGATGAATGCGCGTGAGTGCCAGGAAGATGATGCCGCCGCCTGCGCTCAGTGCGAGCAGGCGGACCAGCGCCGGATAGTCCATGGCCCGCAGCTCGATGTCGGCGAAATAAAGCAGAGTCGCCATGATCAATGACTTCGCGATCGCGGGCAGGATCGCGCTTATCAGGCGCGACACGGTCTGTTGCATCAAGTGCAGCAGCACGCCCAGCGAGATCACGGCGTTGATCAGGGTGACGATGAAATAAGCAGCGGCGAGCCCGAGCAGGCCCCACTGCACGCCGGTGATGAAGGCCGTGACGTGCATGATGCTGCTGACGATGCCGAGCCGAAGTAGCAGATCGGTGCGGCCCAGCGCCTGGAACACCACACCGCCGGCACTGACCAGCGATTGAATGAAACCGATCGGCGCGAGCCACATGATCAACGCGGCGACCATGCCCCACGAATCGCCCAACGCCACATCGACGAACGGCTCACGCAGCACGAACAGGCCCGCCATCATCGGCGCAGTGAAGAACGAGATCACCGACAGCAGGCGCAGGTGCATGGCGCCCAATTCCTGCGGGGAATTCTGGTGGCGGCTCATCATCGGGAACAGCGCCCGCGTGGCGACGAAGGTCAGGTTCTGCAAGGGGAACAGCATGACGCGATACGCGAGCGAGTATGGGCCGAGCGATGCCGGACCGAGCATGCGTCCGATGATCATCGTGTCGGCATTGCGCGAGAAATAGTTCACCAGGTTGAAACCGAACAAGCTGCCGCTGTAACTCCACAAGCCTCGGGCGGCCTCGGGGCTCCAGCCCCATTTCATGTTCGTGTCCGAGGCGATCCAGAACTGGACGGCCGAGAGCACCGCGACCGTCAGGGTCTGCAGCACCAAGCTGTAGGGGCCCGCGCCCAGATAGGCGGAAACGACGGCAACGGTGAATCCCGTCAGCAACGACACGATCTCGATCCGAGCCACCGTGGCGAACCTCGAGCCGCGTTCCAGCAATGCCTGGTGCACGGTCGAGCCGCTCAGAAACGGAAATGACAGCGCGCTCAACTGCACTAGCGGAGCGAGCCCCGGTGCTTTGAAAATAGGCTCCGCGAAAAACGAGAAGCCGAGCAGGATCGCCGCCAGCCCCAGCCCGATGAAACTATTGGTCCAATGCGCCGTCCGCACGGTCTGCTCGTCGAGCGAGTCCCGCTGAATGATCGCGGACGCCATGCCCATGTCTCGCAGCAGCATGGCGAAATTGGTGATCGCGAACACGATGGCGACCAGGCCGAAATCGGCTGGCGTGAGCAGGCGGGACAGAATCAACAGACCCAGCAGCTGCACGCTGATCCGCGTCACCTGGATCATGCCGACCCAGCGCACATTACGAACGGCGGACATCAGCGCTCCTGCCGGCTGCTGCTCGCAACCAGATCGGCCGCGACCGGCGTGCTTGCCGCGGCCCCTCGCGGCGACAGAGCGCGCTCGAACTTCGGGCGCAGCCAGCGACCCACGACTCGATAGTGACGTTCGAATGTCACATACAACAGATAGGCACAGCCGTGCGCGGCGATCACCGCGATGGCCACGTGGGCCCAGGCGCTTTCGGTGCGCACGTGCTCCAGCACCAGGATTAAGACGGTGTTGTGGATCAAATACAAACTGTAGCTATATGACGCCAGGAAATTCACCGACCCGCGCAGCGCGCTCGGCACACTCTTGACGCACATGAGCAACGCCAGCACGCCGAACATGATCATCGCCAGCAACGTCGCGGTCTGGAAATCGTAAGGGTGAAAACCGATCTTGCCGGCGCGGCCGATCAGCGCGACCGTCGCGAACACTGTCACCACCGTCGCGACGCTGCGAATGTTGGCGTAACCGTGCGCCCGCCAGACATGGAACAGGTAACCGGCAATCGCCCCCAACAGCCAGATCAAGGTGAGCGACTTGCCGCCGCCCGCGGCGGCGTTCCAGATCAGCACGGGCAAAGCGATCGCCACCAGCGCGGCGCCGAGCCAGCGCTCGATGCGCTCGCGCTTCAGCACGCAGAAAACGAACAGCCCCATGGCCACGTAGATCCACATTTCGATGGCGACGGTCCAGAACGGCTCGGCGGTGTTGTACGGACGGATGCGCCAAGAGACGTCCATGTGAGCGAACTCGAGGCCCTGGAACAGCGCGTGATCCTGGAGCATCAGCAAATTGCCAAGGAACGTCAGCACGCCCGTGTTCACGCCGCCCTGGCCATGATTGGTATCGATCAAGATCAGATTCAGCAGCGCGATCAGCACCAGCGCCGGCACGTACGGCGTCATGATTCGGGCGACGCGATCGGCGAAGAAACCGGCGAAACGCGGCTCCGGCTTGTTCAGCCAGTTCAGCATGGACTGCATGATCAGGAAGCCGGAGAGCAGGAAGAACAGCGCGACGCCCAGATTGCCGCACGAGTACGGGTCGCGCATGCCGAAGTACAACGCCAGCACGTGCGAGGCGATGACCAGATTGGCGCCGGCCGCGCGCAAGGCATCGAGATAGGCCGATGCCATCTCGCTCATGGCGTGACCGTCAGCGGCTTTGCTGATGGGCATACTCATCACTACAACACTCCGGCGCGCTGCATGGCCGGCTGCAACACTTCTTTCCAGCGTGCGCGGCCCTCGGCGGACAGATGTAACTGATCGTCGGTGAAATAGCGGAGCTCGGGCGTTCCTGCGTGGGTGGCGGTCGCGGCGTACAGATCGACCAAGGTCACGAGCTTCGTGTCCTTCGCGATCTGTCGCAGTCCTTGATTCAATTGCCGGCGCTGCTGCTCATCGACCGGCGCCTTCGGGTTCGCGCTCGGCGGCACCGTACACAGGAAGACCGGCACTTGCGGCTGCTGTGCCTCTTTGAGCGAGAGCATGGAGCGGATATTTTCGAGGGTCGCGCTCGCCGGCTGCCTGGCGGTGAGATCGTTGATGCCGATCAGAATCACGATGGCCTTCGGATGCAGGTCGAGCACGTCTTCCTGAAAACGGAACAGCAGCCCGCGGCTCACATCCCCACCGATGCCGCGATTGGCCACCAGCGTGCCGGAGAAGTCGGCGCCCAGGGTTTTCCAGTTGGCGGTGAGCGAGTCGCCGGCGAACACAATGGCGCCTTGTTTCTTGGCGCGCTCGGTCCAGAAAAAATTGCGGTTGTCCTTCATCCAGCCGAACGTGCGGATGACGCCTTTGCCCGGCCAGTCTTCGTTGCGCGTGGGGTAGGGCGTTGGTCCGGATTGTGTCCCGGGCGCGTCACTCAGGGCGTGAGTGCCGGCGAAGAGCGCCATGGCGCACGCGAACAAGGTGAAACGCGAGGCGTATCTCACGATCGAGCTCCGAGGCGCGCGCGGAGCGCGCCGTAATTCCGCATGCCGAGGCTGTGTTTGAGTAGCAAGCTCACGGCGTTCGGCGGTGGCAGCGCGCCAGCGAATACGGAAAGCGCCAGACGCCAGGACCAACGCAACGCGCCGGCCGCTCCGGGCGATGGACCGACACTGCGAATCTCCAGCCCGAGCTTTTGGGCCCGAGTCAGGCGGGGATGCGCGTTCAAGAACGTTTGCATGATCGCCGGATCCGGATTGGAGCTGACGCGCTTGGGATTGCCGACGTTGCGCCATTCGACCAGCGGCTCCGGACAAAACACTGCGGCGATGCCGGCTTCGCCCAACGTGAGCACGAAATCGAGATCCTGAAAGCGCCGCAGCCTTTCGTTGAACCGACAATTCGCCAGCAGATGTCGCGGCACCAGCAGCGTGCTGGTTTGCATGATGTTGCCGGACTTGAGCATGTAATCGGCCAGCTCCTCGCCGGGGAACGGCTCGCGCTTCGGCAGCACATGCTTCTCGCCGTATTCATTGACCTGCTCGACGGCGCTGAAACAAAACGAGTCGCGGCTCTGGGTGCGCAACAGCGCCATTTGATTGGCGAGCTTGTTCGGCGCCCACAGATCGTCGGCATCGAGGAACGCGACGACATCGCCGGTCGCATGATCGATGCCCCGATTGCGGGCAGCGCCGCCGCCGCCGTTCTTCGGGCTGCGCACGACCAGCAGGTCGGGGCCGGCGACGGCTTCCGCCTTCTGGAGCGTGTCGTCCTTGGAGCAGTCGTCGACGACCACGATCTGCGCCGGACGCAGCGTCTGCCCGCGAGCGGTGGCGATGGCTTGTTGAATCGTGCCGCTCGCGTTGTGCGCGGGAATCACGACCGAAACCGTTCTTAGAATATTGAAGCTCATGCTCATTTATCAGCCGATTCGTCTCGATTCCTGGCGAAGGTTCTCGAATGAGTTGGTCTTGCGATCATCAGACCGGTGCGCTCAGGGCAGTCGCCATGTCCGGCTGCGGTTCTGACGCCTTAGCAGCCAGGTGCTGTTGCATGGCTGGATAGGTCAGCGAGGTGGCGAACGACCCGCCGCTCAGATGCGCCACTTCGTAGGGCCGATCTTTGCGCGGGCCGGCCAGGTGAATGACGGAAAGCGGCCGATACGGCGCCACCGGTTCGCACAGCAATTTCCGTTCGGCGTTCCAGACCGGGCAACTCAAGTGCGGTAGCCAGTTGAAGCGCGCGGGCAGGAATGCGGTCGGCAGGTTTTCGAGATGAATCGCCGCGAACAACGCATGCTGATCCATGTTCACTTTGCCGGTGCGCTCCAGCGCCCTGGTGTAATAGCGCTGCCACTCTTGCCAATGCGGGGCCGTGTCTTTCAAGCACAGCACGCCGATGTTGATGCTGGTGGCAAAGGAGCAGCGCAGGCCGTCCAGCACGCCGAACGACGCGACCATATTGCCGGCCCACCACTTCCAGTCCGTGAACGTCTTGCGATAACCGGGACCGTTTTCAGTCACGACGGCGGCGCCGCGGGCGCGTGCGCCTTCGGCGTAGGCAGTGACGAACTCGGGCGTCTGCATCCACGCGTCGGCATCGAACCACAAATAAACTTCGTAGCCGGTGAAGTAATCGCGCAAGGCCGTGCGCGCGACGAGCCCGATATTTCGCAACGAGCGCGCCTCCTGGGGCACGGGCAGAGTCCATTGCGGTTGAACGATTTTGCAGCCGAATGCGCTTAGTTGCGCGCGCTGCTCCTCGGTCAGGCCCTGATCGATGATGCCCATATCGAGCGCCCGGGTCTCGGCGTGCGCGCGCAGAGAGCTGATCGCAGCGATGATCCAGGGAAAGAAATGAGCGTCGCCGCCCGTGATGATGATTTCCCTGCTCAAGCGCATGCTCCTATTGCCAGCCGGAGGCCAGATCGTGAAGATGACCGCACTGAATTCGAGAGGTGACGATGAGCATCATTGCTCTGGCGGCGGTGGCCGCGACTTGCACGGCGTTGCTGGGCCCGCCGATCGACCCGGCGCGGCCTTACAAACAAACGGGCGAGTTCGAGCTGGTCAAGGATTACACCTTCGGTCGGCATCGTAAGGAGGCGACCATCGATACGCGCGCCAAGCTCGATCAAGAATTTTTCTACCGGTACATCTACGAGAACGGCAAGCTCGACGGCCTGAAGACGTATTGGTCGTATCATCGCGACTATCCCGACGGCGACCCGCGCTCGCTGCACGTGTTCGACGACTGCACGCTCACATTGAAGGGCCGTATTCCGCCGGGCGGCGGCTTGAAACCGCGTGGCCTGGAGTCGGGCATGTTGCGCGGAAAGCTGCCGGTCACCGACGGCATGTACATCGAGATGCGAGCCAAGCTGCCGACCGGCATCGGCGCATGGCCCGCGTTCTGGCTGAACCCGGGCGTGCAATATCCGGACGGAAAATTTTCCGAGCTGCCCTGGCCGCCGGAAATCGACATCTTCGAATTCTTCAACTGGCAGGGCCGCCCCGAGACGCGCGTGATGACCGGTTACGTTCAGACGCACGGCAAGCCGGAGCGTTACGGCAACCCCAAGGATCTGTGGACCAGATTCAAAAGAAACGAATACGTCCCCGGCTTCGATTTCTCCGCCGACTTCCACGTGTTCTCGCTCGACTGGGTCAAGGACCAGCCGATCTGGCTGCTCGACGGCCAGCCGATCAAACAAACGCACTACGTGTGGAGCAAGCCCGTGCCGGCGCACATCCTGGTCACCAACCAGCTCGGCATGGTGCTCAAGGGCGTCGATGTGTCGGCCATGAAAGCCGACGAGTCGCAGTGGAACTACGTGATCGATTACATCCGTGTGTGGCGACGGAAGCAGTGAGTGAAGTGAGTGCCGCATCGCCGCCTCACGCGCCCCTCACGGGCGTGCGGGAGGAGCGAAGCTGGCGCTTGACCCACCCTTTCGCGCGGCCCAGCGGAGAGCGCAATTTCCAGAGCGCGTTCTTCGCCGTCGCCGCGATGTGAGTAGTTCCCGGCATCACCATCGTCATCGCATCGATGCACAGCACCGGTTTGCCCGCGCCGGTCGCGATCTCGTGTGCCTGCCCGATCTCGCTTTCGAAGAACATCGATGCACCCGTCTCGCGATACACCCGAATCTTGTGCGAGCAATGCGCGCCTTGCCGGATGCGCTCGGCGCGGCTCGGCAGGTCGACCAGGTGCAACTGCCCGTAAGAAATATTGTTGGCCGCCAGCCAGTCCTCGGTGAGGCTGCGGTACTTCTCGAGCCGCGCGGTCACGATGTGACCGATCTTCAAGGTCGGGCGGAACAGCGGCCGGGCCGTGGCGAGAAATTTCTCGTAGCGCGGACCGTCGTCGTTCTCATAGGCGGTCGGGTCGACGCACAACACGCCATCCATGTCGAAGCACGCCGTTTCGACGCACGCGTGATGAAACGCGTTCCACTCGAACAGCCGGGGCTGCGGCATCGTGATGAAAGACACGTCGACGCTGCTCTTGTGAGAAGGCGCGACGATTGCGGCGCAGGTCGAGATCCGACCCGCATAGCCGGATTCCTGGATACGCGCCAACGCCTTCTGCATGGAGCCGCCGGTGGCGATGCTGTCGTCCACGAGCAGGATGTGCTGGGCCCGGCGAAGCGAAGTCAGCGTGACGCCGAGCTTGCGCGTGTGGCCGTGGCTGATGCAGCCGTCGGCGATGAAATTGTCGATGTCACAAACCAGGCGGTTCAGGAACAGCCCGATCTGATAAGCGGGCACCATGCCACTGCGCGGGATGCCGACGATCAGGTCGACGTCCGCCGGAATCGCATACAGTTGCGACCGGATGGCGTCGGACAATTGGGCAAACGAGACGTAACCAAACATTCGGCCTCCTGCTCAGGCGTTGGCGGCGGCGGCCGTGGCCGACGAACGTGCGGGGGAGCTCGCACGCGCCTGTTGCAAGTCCGCGATGCGCTGCTGCAACTGCAGCCCGCGGTCTTCCCATCGATACAAGGTCCTCGCCTGCTCGAATGCGGCCGTCTGCAAGCGATTCAAATGTTCCAGTCGGTCGATGTGCTCGATGATGGCGGACGTGAGACCCGCGAAATCGGTGCTGGTGATCAGATCCTCGCGCAGCTTCGCGGGCAGGCCGGCGGCCGCGGCGTCGACGGTCGCCACGGGGACGCGGCCGAAGATGTAGTCGAGAAACTTCAGCTTGAAGCCGCCGCCAATCAGCTCCGGCACGATGGCGATGCGCGCTTGCGCCAGGAACGGCGCGAGGTCGGTGACGAAGCCTTCGAAGCGCGTGGCGCGGCTGCTGGCGATCAACATTTGTTTCAGATCGTCGGGCACGTCGCCGGCCACGACCAGCTCGATGCCGTTCGCGGCGAACTTCGCATCGGCATGTTCGACGAAGCGGGCGAGGTTTTCGCGCTTCACGACCCACTGGAACGAACCGACGATCACGGCGCGGCGAGGGACTGAGGCGTCGATCAAGCGCTCGGGAGCGACGGCGCCGTCGTAGCCGGGCGTCAACGTGAGCGTGTTGTCGTCGTTTCGATGAGCGCGCAACGCCTGCTCATCTTCGATGGTGATCGCCGACACCAGGTCGACCTCACGCAGCAATCGACGTTCCAGACCGCGCACCTTGTAATAGTTCTGCCAAAGCGCCAGCCGCTTCGGCAAACCGGCTTCGGCTTGCTTGGCCATCGCATGCCACAACACTTCTTCGTGGTTGTGAGAAACATGAACCAGGATGGTCTTGGCGCCGAGCTGAGTCGCGCGATACGCCTTGCAGCGATCCAGCGCCCAACCGGTGCCGTAGCTGTCGAACACGATCGCGTCCCAACGCTCGCGCAGCTGCTCTTCGAGGAGCGCACGGTATGCGCTCGTCGAATCAACAGCGGCGGTCAGCGGGAAGCGATTCAACAAGGCGAGCGCGGTTCCTCGGCGTGCGCCTGGCACTGACACCCATTCCATGCGCGCACGATTCTTCGGCGTGGCTTCGGTCCCGCCGAAGCCGAGCACGCGCACGAACGCACCGGCCTGCGCCAGCGCTTCGGAAAGTTTGGCCGAGTACACCTTCAACCCCTCGTTCATGGGGTAGGGCACGTGCCGGCTGATCCACAAACATCTCATTCGACGACCTTGCGTAGCGAGGCGACGGGGGTCCAGGTCTGGAACCGTTCGCCGCGTACCGATTTCCAAACACCCAATCCCGCGCCCGCCATGCTGCTGACGATGTCGACGATCTGCGAGAACGGCTTGATCGCGTAGCGGGCGCCGAGAATGAAACCGATGAAGGCACCCGCCACGAGCACGACGGCAGCCCAGGTGTAACCGGCGACGGCCAGCGCCGCGACCGCGAAGATGCCGCTCAGCGCGAGGAAATAAATGCACAGCCAGCGCAGCAGCTTGTGGGACACATATTTATAGACGGTCAGGAAGCTCAGCTTGCGGATATGCGGCCAGATCAGCCGGTGCACGTTGAACGCCTGGCAGGCGATGCGCGCCTTGCGCCCGAACTCATCGGTGGCGTTGCTCGCCGACTCTTCGTAAGCCCGTGCGTCCTTCGACTGCACGATGCGATAACCCTGGATCAGCACCCAGAACGAGACGAACATGTCGTCGATGATGTGATCCGGTGGCGCCTTGTGCAGCGAGCGACGAATGGCAAACAACGAGCCGTCGGCGCCCATGACCGAACCGGTCTCCTGCTCGAGGCGCTTGATACCTTCTTCCAAGCGCCAGTACAGCGAGCCGGTCGACGCCGTCACCGATTCGCCGCCGTTGGTATAGATGAGATTGCCGCAGACGCAGCCGATCTCGGGATCGGCGAACGAGGCGCGCAGTTTGTCGAGCACTTCCATGTCCAGCATGACGTTCGCATCCGTAAACAGGATCACGTCGCCCGTGGCACGGCTCGCCAGCAGGTTCATGCCATGAGTCTTGCCGTGACGGGCCGGTGACACATGGAAGCTGATATGCGGAGCGTAGGCGCGCAGACGCTTCGCGGTCTGATCGCTGGCGGCGTCCACATAGATCAGAATCTCGAGGCCCGGCTCGCGTTGCTTGAGCGCCAGCAGGTTCTGCAACTTCTCGCGAATCACGCCTTCTTCGTTGTAGGCGCACATGCAGATGGTGAAGTCGAGATGCGGCTTGCGTGCAGGCAGCGGCTCGGCCCGATGCGGCCAGAGCTTCTTCATCAAGGTAAGCGACAATGGGTACGTGACGAATGGATGCTGGGCCAAGCCCAGGCATATCACCGCCAGTACCAGCAGGATGAGTTCGAGTGACATGGTCATTCCTCAGGCCCGCGCGGCCCGCGTGGTCTTCAGCACCGTCGGCGTGACGGTCTGCACCTTCCGTGTGGAGGTCAGCACCAGCAGCCCCAGCGCCAGTCCATGCGAGAACGGCACATACATGCCGTTGAGCAGGAACGTGAGCGCGATGGCCACGCTCAGCATGCGTGGCAGCGGCGAAGCGAACAGGCTGCTGGCGATGAACCCGAAGTAAGTGAACGCGCCGACCACCCCGAACTCGAAAATCATCTTGGTCATGGGCATGTCGGCCACTTCGATCTCGAACAGACGCGCGTAGTCCAGGAACGAGCCGGCGCCGTAGCCGAACAGGGCGCGCGGCAGGTTCGGCCACAACATCTGCTCGAACATATAAAAACCGCCGACGAAGCGCGCGAAGCCGCTGGAGTTCGGATCGTTGAACTCGCTGGCGCGATTGGTGATGAATTGCAGATTCAGCAGCTCGCCGAATGCGAACACCGCGACGACCCCGAGCACGCCCAACGCCAGCAGATCCCAACGGCGATGAAGGAACACGACGAACGGCATGCAGATCAACAGAATCAGGATGCCGGTGCCGGCGTGTGCCACCACGATGCCGATGACATACAGGCCGAGCGGCCACAGGCGTCGCGACGTGACCGACTCGGCGACGATGGCCACCGCCAGGAACTGAGTCAGAAACGACGGTTCCAGCATGAACATGCCGGTCGCGCGGATCTGGGTCGAGCCGTAATTGATCGTGCCCTGGGCGTTGAAGCCCTGCACGATGAATTCCTGTGGCAACAGGTTATCGATCGGATACAGATACGCCTTGTCGACGTAGCCTTGCAGGAAATATTGCGCGACCGCCAGCACGGAGAGCACGCGAGCGATGTACAGAAAGAACGTCAGCACCTTCGGGGCGAGCTCGTCGCCGCGCTTCACGACCAGCGCATAAGGAAGATGCAGCAGCGCCAGCATCATCAGCGAGTTCAGCGAGAAGGTGCCGGCTTGCAACAGCTGGGGCAGGATCAGCACCGCCAGAGTGATGCAATAAAAACCCAGCCGGCGCGGCTCGATGCGCACGCCGTCGTTGATGATGCCGAACGCGATCACCAGCATCAGCAAGGGCAACGCGATGCCGATCCCTAAGTTCGCGTAACCGGGAATGCCGAACTTCGACAACAGGCTGGCGGACGCGATCGGCGTGCACAGCATGAGCAGGGGCACGAAATCGCGGTGCTGTTGTGCTCGCCGCGCGACGTGAACGCCGCCGATGTTGCCGATTGCCGTCGTTTCAGCCACTGATCACAGTGCCCAACACGTGGGTCAGGTTGGGATCGAGCTGCGCCTTCATGCGGGCGATATCGATCAGACGCGTGCTGTCCTTGCGCGTGCCGAGCAGGCAGCCCCGAGCGCGGGCCGCGACGATCTGACCGTCGGCGAATTCGAGCAGCGGCGGCGTGTCGATGATGATCACGTCGTAACGGCCGGACATTTCATCCAGCAACTGCGCGAACGGCAGACGGCTCAACAGCTCCTGCGGATTCGGCGGCGGCGTGCCGGCCGTCATCACATTCAAGCTGTCGAACTGCGCGATCTTGCGCAGCGCCTTTTCGGTGCGGGTGGCGCCCTTGATCAGATCGGTGAGACCGTCGCACTCGCCGAGGCCGAACAGATGATGCTGCACCGGTCGACGCAGATTGGCGTCGATCAGCAGCGTGCGTTCGCCGAGCTGGGCGAACACGATGGCGAGATTGGCCGCCAGCACGCTGCAACCTTCACCGCTGCGAGCCGAGCAGACCGCGAGCGTGCAGTCATGCTCGCCCATCCAGCGCATCAACAGTTGACTGCGCAGCGTGCGCAAGCCTTCAGCGTATGCGCCGAACGGTTCGTAAGCGGCCGCGAGCAGCGGCGAGAGCGCCGACTCGCCGATACGGGCGATCGGATAAGTGAACTGCTGAGCCAGTGCCGCGCGCAGCTCGCCTTCGGTGATGAGCTTCATGGCCACCGCCACTTTGCCGAACGGCTCGCCGCGATCCAGGTGCTCGGCCAGGATCTTTTGCAGATCGGCTTCGGAGATCGCGCCCATGTTCAACAGGATCTCGCCGATCCGGATGCGAGGTCGGGTGACCCGGGGCAGGCGGGCGCGAGGGGCGACGGCGGCGTCCATAACGGGGGGCCTCAATGACTCGATCTCAGTTAGCCGGGGCGACGTTGGGCTGCAGCTTCAACGCACGGCGCACTTCGCGCTGGCGATGACGCCGCGCGGCCGCCGGCAGCGCCGGCAACTCCGCGAGCACGGGCAAATCGGTGAAGTCGGCCAGGTCCTCGGCGGAGCGCAACCGGCGGTTGCAGACTTCCATCGTGAGGATCAGGCCGGTCGCCAGCGCGATGCCGGCGAACAGGCCGACGATCAGATTCAGCAGGACCTTCGGCGAGTCCGGCAGCAGGGGCGGCGTCGCCTGATTCAGGATGGCGACGTTGGTGCGATCGACGCGGCTCTCGAGCTTGGTTTGATTGGCCTGCTGCAAGGCTGCGTCATAAGCGGTGCGCGCGCTCTCGATATCGCGGGTCAACACCGCCAGCTCGTCCTGCTGGCGCTTCAGCGCGATGATGCGGTCCTTCTGTTCCTCCAACGCCTTTTGCACATCGCCGACCTGGCGACGGGCCATTTCCGCGCTCTGTACCAGCGAGCCGCGAGTCACGCCGATTTCGACGTTGAGCTTGGACTTCAGCGAGGCCACTTCGGCGTTCGAGGCGATGTACTGCGGATGATTCACGCCGTAGCGCTCGCTGACTTCGGCGAGCTTGGACTCGGCGCGCGCCAGCTCCTGCTTGAGGCTCTGAATCGTCGGATTCTTCAGCAGGTCCGGCAGCGAATCGAGCTGATCGCTGGAGGTGATCTGCTTGGTGCGCGCGTTGGCATCGAACATCTGCGCCTGCACGGCGACCAGCTGATTGGAGATCTCCTGCAGACGGGCGTTCTCCACGTCCATGCGAGCGGCATCCACCCCGAGCACGCCGTGATCGGCCTGATACTTCGAGAGTCGGCCCTGAGCGGCGACCAGCTCGTCGCGCAGCTGGGCGACCTGCTGCTCGTACCACGTGACCTGGCGGCGGGCCGGATCGACCTGCAACTCCAGGCTGGTCTGGATGTAAGCGTCGGCGAAGGCGTTCGCCATGGACGCCGCTTCGAGCGGATTCTCGCTGGCGTAGGCGATACGAATGATGTTGCTGCTACGGCCGGTCTTGGCATCGACGTTACGCAACAGGTTCTCGACCAGCCAGGAATTCAGATCGGTGTCGGCACCGCTGTCACGAAAGGCCTGGACCACTTCCGGGTTGGTGGCGAGGCCGGTCTTCTCGATCACCTTCAGCGCCACATTGCGGCTCTTGATGATCTCGGTCTGGGTGGCGAGGAAGGTCGGCACCAGCGCCGGCGCGATCGGCGCGTCCTTCATCGGGTCGTTGCCCTGCAGGGCGACCACCAGCGCGAGCTCGGACACATATTTCTTCGGGGACAGCAGGCTGATCACGGCCACGCCGGTCACGACCAGCACCACGATGGTCGTGAACAGAAACGCGCGTCCGCGCAGAACTCTCAACATTTGAGCGAGGCCCATCATAGTGCTGTCTTCCCGAATACCTTCTCGATCAGAAGAAACCTTCCTTGACCATCAACACGTCGTCGGCTTGCAGCAGGTCGGAACCCTTCGCCGAGTAGTGTTGCTCCTTGCCTTCCTTGTCCTTGCGCTTGATCACGACCCGGCGCTCCGAGCCGCGCGTCGTCAGGCCACCGCCCTTCGAAATCGCGCGTGACACCGTCATGCCGCGCTCCAGCTTGTACATGCCGGGCTTCTGCACTTCGCCATACACATAAAACTGCGGGGCGCGCGGCACATATATAGTGTCGCCGCCAGCCACCACGTGGTTCTGAGCGGGGTCGCCGCCGAACAGCGCGGACAGATCGATGGGCGCCTTGCTCCCATCCTTACGCATCAAGGTCGCGATGTCGGCGGCCTCTTCGTTCACGGGGCCGCCAGCCTCGGCGAGCACGTCGAGCACCCGGCTGCTCGACTGCAGCGAGTATTGGCCCGGCTTCGTGACATGACCCATCACCGACACCTTCTGGCTGCGGTACTCGATCACCAGCACCGTCACCTGCGCCTGTTTCAGGAAGCCGCCTTCGGTGAACGCGCTCACCAATTGTGCCTCCACCTGCGCCGGCGACTTGCCGGCCACCGGCACCTGACCGATCAGCGGATAGGTGATGTTGCCGGACTCGCTGACCCGCACCTCACCGGACAACTCCGGCGAGCCGAACACGTTGACCCGCAACAGATCGCCCGGTCCCAGACGATAGTCCGAATCCGCAGCGTTGCTCGAATTGCTCAGCATTGAGCAGCACATCAGCAGCACCGCGCTCAACATCGAGACCCAGCGGCGCGCCATCGGACTAATAAGCATGTCTGTCGTTCCAAACCACCATGGCTGTCTTCAGGATGATCATCAGGTCGAGCGTCAGCGACCAGTGCTGGAGATATTCCAGATCGTGCTCGATGCGTGCCCGCATCGAGCCGATGTCATCGCCGCCACGAAAACCGTTGACCTGCGCCCAGCCGGTGATGCCGGGCTTGACCTTGTGTCTGAGCATGTAGCCGGGGATCAGCCGCCGGTACTG
>JAEWAF010000135.1 GCA_023391815.1 Pseudomonadota bacterium | reverse complement strand
GGACCACTGACGCCTCCGAAAACGACGCAGCGATAGAAACTTCCGACGACGTGGACCACTGACGCCTCCGAAAACGACGCAGCGATAGAAACGTCCGGCGACGTAGACCACTCCGCCTCGCCGAGCTTCGCGCAACAGACACCCACGGCGCCGGCAGCGATTTGCAACTTGGCGATATCGACGCTTTTATGAGTCTTCGCGTGCGGCCGGAGAGCGACGCCGTGCTTGCGGGCCAGCTCGGCCATGCGACGGATGTTTCTATCCAGGGCGTCACGATCCACCACCAGCACCGGCGTGTTGAGCTCGGCTCGCGAGCCGGCGTGCCCGATGAGACCTTGATGTAAGCGAAAGTGATCCAGGATCGATCATTCCTCCGTTGGAGTAAGCTTACCTCATGAGCATCAACAGCTCCCTGCTCGCCGAACTCCGTCGCGCCGTCGGTCCGCAGGGCTATCTCGAACAGGCGGCGGACATCGAGCCTTACCTCGTCGATCATCGCAAACTGTATCGGGGCGCGACGCCGCTGGTCCTGCGCCCGGACCGCACCGAACAGGTGTCCGCCATCATGCGCATGTGTAACGAAGCGCGCGTCGGGGTCGTGCCCGTGGGCGGCAACACCAGTTACTGCGGCGGAGCGACGCCGAGCGAGGATGGGTCGCAGATCGTGCTGTCTATGGCACGCATGCGAAAAATCCGCGCCATCGATCCGCTGAACTACACCATGATCGCCGAAGCCGGCTGTGTGCTGGCGGAAGTGCAAGCGGCGGCCGCGTCCGTCGATCGTTTGTTCCCAATGAGTCTGGGGTCGGAAGGCTCGTGCCAACTCGGCGGCAATCTGTCGACCAACGCCGGCGGCACGGCCGTGCTCCGCTACGGCATGATGCGCGACCTCGTTCTCGGCCTCGAAGTCGTCCTGCCCGACGGCCGCGTGCTCGACGATCTCAAGCCGCTCCGCAAGGACAATACCGGGTACGACCTGCGCAATCTGTTCATGGGCGCGGAAGGGACGCTTGGAGTCATCACCGCCGCCACGTGCAAATTGTTTTCACGAGCGGCGACCACGATCACTGCATTCGTCGGGATCGAAGATCCACAACAGGCCGTGTCCTTACTGTCGAGATTGCGCACCTTCACCGGCGACGCCGTCTCGACCTTCGAGCTGATTCCGCGGTTCGCGCTGGACCTGGTCCTCCAGTACATTCCGAACACGGCCGACCCGCTCGACCGGCGTCACGACTGGTATGTGCTGCTCGAAATCGGCCTCGGCCGCCAGGCCGAATCGATGCGCGAGGCCATCGAAACCGAGCTGGCCGCTGCAATGGAACAAGGTGAAATCTCGGACGCCGCGCTCGCTTCCAGCGAATCGCAGCGTGAAATGTTCTGGAAGCTGCGCGAGACCATCCCCGAAGCCCAGCGTCATATCGGCGCGAGCATCAAACACGACGTTTCGGTGACCACCAGCGAGCTGCCGCGGTTCATCGTCGAAGCCTCGCAGCTGGTGCGGACGATTTCGCCGCAAGGACGGATTGTTTCTTACGGTCACCTGGGCGACGGCAACCTGCATTTCAATGTGAGCCGGCCCGCCAATGGCGACGACGAATCGTTCTTGCGCCTGGCACCGAGCATCAACCGGGCAGTCCACGATCTGATCGCGCGTTATGGCGGCAGCATCAGCGCCGAGCACGGCATTGGCCGGCTCAAGCGCGAAGAACTGGTTCGATATGAGCAACCGGTCGCGCTCGACGTCATGCGCGCCATCAAACAGGCGCTGGACCCGAACGGGATCATGAATCCTGGCAAGGTGCTGTAACGAGCTCAGCTCCCGACGCGACCGCCGCCTTCCTTGCGAATCGCGATCACGCTCGAGCGCGGCTGGCTCTTGCCGCCATCCGGCCAGTGGCTGCGTGGCTCGGCGGTCGTGCCGCCCTCGCCCGGATGCTGGATGCTGATGAACAACGTTTCATCGTCCGGCGAGAACTGGCAGCCGCACACTTCGCAGCCCACCGGACCGCTCATGAACTGTTGTAAACGCCCGCGATTCGGGCCCGACGTCGGCGTGACCCAGCAGCCGTTGTTGCCGCTGTGAGGTTGCGCTCCGTCGCTCACGATCCAAAGATTGCCGAGGCGATCGAAACCGATGTTGTCGGGCGAGCCGATCGGGCTGAGATCCGCGGCCTTGGCATAGCCCGCGTAGTAGGCGCTGTCGGTTTTCACCTGGCTCAGATCGGTGATCAAGCGATCGCCTGACGGGTCGCCCGCGAGCAGGAACACTTCCCAAGAGAACTCGAGCGAAGTGTGATCGTCGCCCGCTTCCGCGATCTCGATGATGTGACCGAAGTTGTTCGCACCGCGCGGATTCGCCGCGTTTGGCGTCGTATCGATCTCGCGTCCGCCATACGTCATCGTGCCAGCCTCGACGGTGCGGCTCTCGTTACGGGTGCACGCGATGTAGATACGACCGGTCGTCGGATTCGCTTCGACGTCTTCGGGACGATCCATCGGCGTCGCGCCCAGCAGATAAGCCGCCATGCGCGCTTTGATGAGCACATCGGCCTGATCGCGAAATCCGGCGGCGGCGTTCAGCGGACCCTTCGGGTCGAACACCAGTGGCAACCATTGTCCCCGGCCACTGGCGTCGAAGCGCGCGACATGCAAGGTGCCCTGATCGAGCAGATCCCGATTGGCCGTGGGATTCTTCGGATCGAAGCGTCCGTTCGAAATGAACTTATAGACGTACTCGAACTTGTCGTCATCGCCCATGTAGACGGCGACGCGACCATCTCGCGCGATCACCGGGCTCGCGCCTTCGTGCGCGAACCGGCCCAAGGCGGTTCGCTTGATGGGCGTGCTGGTGGGATCGAGCGGGTCGATCTCGACGATCCAGCCGAAGCGGAACGGCTCGGTGGGCGCGACGGCGAGATCGAACCGCGAGTCGGCGATGTCCCAATTGTAGAGCGACTGCGCGCTCCACATCCGGAAGCGTCGATGCGCCTCGATGATGAACGGATCGACGTCGGTGCGCACTTTCAGCTGATCCAGATTGGCGAAGTAGTCCTGAATGTTTTCTTCGGCCGTGAGATAGGTGCCCCACGGCGTTTCGCCACCGGCGCAGTTCGCGAACGTGCCGAACGCCCGCTCGCCCGCCGGATCGTCATTCGTCTTCATCAGCGCGGCGCCACGCGCCGGACCGCCGATGCTGATGGCCGTATCGGCGGTGATGCGACGGTTGTATTTCGAGTCCTTCACGAATTGCCAGCGCCCACGCTTGCGCTGAACTTCGACGATCGAAACGCCCTGCGCCGCCTTCGCGACCGCCACCAGCTGCTGTCGTTGCCTCACATATTCGCGACTCACTGCGCCGCGCAGCCCGCGAAATCCCGGATGACCGGGGAACATCAACGCGTCGTCGGTGTACTCGTTGTTAACGCACAGGACGCCGTGATCGCTGCGACCTTGCAACGGAAAGAAATGAATGGCATCGCAGTTCTGACCGAACTGCCCACGCTGGTGCTCGGCGGCTTTGGGGTCGAACAGCACACCGTCGTTGAGCCGGCTGGCATCCAGATCGGGCAAGGACGAAAACAGACTGTCGCCCCAACGGATCAGCACGTCATGCGTGTATCCCGGCGGCAGCACGATGGCGTCGGCGTTGCTGCCTTGAATCGGTTTGAAACCGAGCTGCGCCGGTCTCTGGGCAGTCGCATCCGCGGATGCGAGCAGTGCCGCTCCGCTCAGGGCGAGCGGCGCGATGGCCGCCCCGGCCTGTAAAACCTGACGACGAGTCAGGCGTTGCGCGAGCAGATCTTCGAACGGCGGAGCGTCGGGGGCACGTCGGCGAATCATGAGCAGGGCATCGATAGCTGCGGCTGAAGACACCGCAGCCTACCGCAGTTCCACTGCGGTCGTGTTACGGCAAACCGCTTTGCTTGCGATACCACTCCACCTGCTGACGGAAGTAACCGTCTTCATAGCCGAGCGTGATGCGCTCGCCGTCCTCGTTTTGCTTGAAGCGCGTGATGCCGTGCTCGGCCTCGGGATAGATGAAATATTCGATAGGTTTGTTGTCGCTCTGCAGCTTGCGCAACTCGTCGACACTCCACTGCGTCGGCGCGCTGGAATCCTTGCCGCCGAAAATCCACAGGCTCGGCACATCCAGCTGCGCGAGCGTCCGCACCGGATCGTAGAGGCGATCGATGAACGGCGGATCGTCGCGACCGTACTTCCACCACATATAGGGGCGAACGACCCACAGCGGCATGTCGCTGCCGACGATCATCCCGAAAATGGAGTCGCTGTGCTTCGCAGTCTCGAACCACGGCTTGCTACGCGCTGCCTGCAACGCGTGCGAGAAATCCGACCAGCGATTCTGGCCCCGATCGACGATGTCGCCGATGATCGCGGCGATGCTGTCGACTTCCGCGATCTCTTTGGCACCGAAGCCCTTCTGCTGAAGCGCATACACATAACCCCAGCGATCCTCACCGAGCACCGGCACGGCCACGCCGAAGCCGACGAATAGACTCCGGATGTGGCCGTCTTTGAGCGCCGCGAGCGGAGCGATCCAGCCGCCCTGGCTGTAACCGGCGAGATGGACTTTGTCGCCGTCGATCTCCGATCGCCCGCGTACGTATTGAACGGCGGCGACGGTGTCGTCGGAGAGCACGTCGAAATTCGCGGTGTATTTGCCCGTCGAGCCGCCGGTGCCGCGCTTGTCGTAAACGAACGCGGCAATGCCGTTGGCCGCGTAAATGTATGGATCGGAGTAATGATCCACCGCGCTGTAGTCTTCCGAGCCGTGCACCGGGATCATCACTGGGAACGGCCCTTGCCCTTCGGGCAGGATGAGCTTGCCGCGCAAAGTGAGTTTGCCACTGGGAAACGTCACCAGCTCCTCTCGCAGCGGCAGTCGGGTTGCATTACCGACGGGTGATTTAACGGCGCCAGTTCGCTGCCACGTCAACCCGATGACATCGCCCGCGCCGTTGCGTTTGAATTGCAGGCGATTGGTGACTGGCTCGCGCTCGGCCCAACCCTCGCCACCTTCGAAGTGACCGGTGTTATCGGTCGGCCACAGCGCGCCGGTCTCGCCATTCATCAACTTGAAGCGCAGATCGGTCGTGTCGCGTGGCGCGATGACCATCAGCGTGCCGTCATCGAATCGGTAGGCGCCGGTATAGCGAGTGTCGACGGGTTGCTCGCGACTGATAGCAAACCATGCAACACCGAGCAGCAGTACCAGCCCTGGTACGCTCCAGAGGAATGTTCTCTTCCGCATGCGAGCCCGCGTCCCCATAGGCCCGAAGTGGGCCGTCGTGGCAATTGGACGCGACGCTCTCGCGGAAGGTTGCGCGGCTCGTCGGCGGCTTTTTTTACGAGCCTTTGCGGCCCGTCACCATCATCCACTCGATGCCCGACGGAATGTCTCGGCCCGGCGCCTCATACCGGAATGAACTCACCCAGGCCGCCAGCGCCTGTTGCACGCAGGCCGGACCGGAGGGAGCCTGGATGTCACCCGTGGCCCCGTCGCTCAACACCGTGAATTCAACAAAATAACTGCCGCTGGCGTCGCAGTTCTCGGCAACCGTCAAAGGTTGCGATTCGAGCAAGCGCAAGGCGGGCGCGGCCGGAGCCTGGCTGGGCGTCGTTTGACAGCCGCTCAACGCGATCGCCCCGAGGATGAGGGCGGCGAAACCGAGATGTCGGCGAATGTGGTACGACATTGTTTGCTCTCGCGCGATGGCGTCGGGCCAATGTGCTAATGATCGGGCGACGAGTCAAGGCCACGGCCGCTTGACTCTCGCATAGCCAGCTGGTTATATGTCGACCCATAGCCCGCTGGTTATCGATCACTCATGGCCAACACCCCCGATGTGCTGTTCAGAACGCTCGCCGATCCGACCCGGCGCGCGATCTTCGAGCAATTGTGTCGCGAGGGCGAGCAGACGGTCGGTGCGCTGACCACGCACGCCGGAATCTCGCAACCGGCCGTTTCCAAACATCTCGGCGTGCTCAAGCTCGCCGGGCTGGTGCGCGATCGACAGGAAGGTCGTCAGACCCATTACAGCGCGCAACTCGGTGCCCTGAGCCCTCTGATCGACTGGACCCGGCAGATGGCAGGATTCTGGGAAAGCCGCTTCAACCGGCTGGAAGATTTATTGAAGAGGATGGATCAATGAGTAACGTCGCGACTGAAACCCTCGTCGCCGTGGTCGAACGCGAGTTGCCGTTCCCGCCGGAAAAAGTCTGGCGCGCGCTCACTCAGCAGCACCTGCTCGAGGAGTGGCTGATGAAGAACGATTTCCAGGCCGTCGTCGGCCACAAATTCAATCTGCGTGGCGATTGGGGCGGCGTGCTCGCTTGCGAGGTGCTGGCGCTCGATCCGCACAAGACGCTGTCCTATTCCTGGGATTATCCGCACGACGATCCGGCCTTCGACACCAGGACCGTCGTTACCATGACGCTCACGCCGACCGTCAAAGGAACTCAGCTGCGCGTGGAGCAAGCCGGCTTCCGCAAGGAACAGAAGCAGGCCTACGGCGGTGCCAAGGCCGGGTGGGCACAGTTCCTCGGCAAGCTCGAACAGGTTCTTGGAAAGGTGAACTGACATGGCACTCGCCGCGAAATCCACGAAGGCCAAGACGAAAACCACCAAGAAGCCCGCAGCCAAAGCGGCCGGCACGAGCGAGACCGGGCAACCCGCAGCCAAGCTCATCGATGCGCGCATCCGCGAGCTCGGCGACTGGCGCGGCGAGACGTTGGCGCGCATGCGCGAGCTGATTCTGGAGGCCGATCCGGAAATCATCGAGGAATGGAAATGGAGCAATCCGGTGTGGTCGCGCAATGGGATCGTCTGCACCGGCGAGTCTTATAAGACGCACGTGAAGCTCACTTTCGCGCGCGGCGCCAGCGTTCCCGATCCCTCGAAGCTGTTCAACTCCAGCCTGGAAGGCAACATGCGTCGTGCGATCGATATCAAGCAAGGCGAGCAGGTCGACGCGCGCGCCTTCAAGACACTCATCAAAGCAGCCGTGGCTCAAAACGGCGCCCCCGCGAAAAAACGATAAGGAGCTTGCCTTGAGCAAACGGATTCGACAGACCCATCGCTGGCTGTCCATCGCTTTCACCCTCGCCGTCATCGCCAATATCGTCGCGATGTTTCAGAAGTCCGACGCCACGTGGATCGGTTTTCTGGCGCTCGTGCCGCTCATTCCGCTGCTGTTCACCGGCCTGTACATGTTCGTGCAGCCGTATGTTTCAAAGTCGAGGCAGACCTCGTGAGCGCCAGGGCGAAAACCCCAGCCCGGGCCAGGAAGCCCCCGAAAGCAGGCGACAAAGTCGTCCTGCTCTCGGGTGGCAACCCGCAGATCGCCAAAGGCTATGGCGATGAGCCGGTGCAGGCATACATCGCCGCGATGCCGGGCTGGAAACGCGCTCTCGGCGAGCGCATCGACGCGCTCGTGACCAAGCATGTGCCCAAGGTTCACAAAGCCGTGAAGTGGAACTCGCCGTTCTACGGCATGGAGCTCGACCGCTGGTTCCTGAGCTTCCATTGCTTCACGAAGTACGTGAAGCTGACCTTCTTCCGCGGCTCGTCGTTGAAGCCGCCCCCGGCGGGTCTGAGCAAATATCCGGAGGTGCGCTACTTCGATATTCGTGAAGACGACGAGCTGGACGAGGCGCAGTTGGTACGCTGGATCAAGCAAGCCGCCGCATTGCCCGGCGAAAAGATGTGACTACCGGCGTGGACGACCGATCGTAATCGTCATTCGCTCGCACACACACACCTGGAACGTCCCGCTGAATCCAAGCCGGGCCAGGCCAAGATCATCGGCCAGCTGCAGCCTCGACCGAGCAAAGCCGACGCGAGCGACGCCTCGCACCCCGAACCAGCTCTCGACGTTGCTGTATCTACTCATAGCGGCGCCGACGAATGGCAGCCAGACCCACCGACGCGGCCTCGTAACCTGGACCTGCAAATCCAACCCCGAACCGAGGGCGGAAAACGCACTCCGGGTCCACTGCATGGAAGCAGGCTGCTTCGGCAACGCCCAGATCGCACGCCCGGCCGCTATCGACCTCGCCTTGTTGACGAAAATGTGAGAGACCCAAAAGCCGAGCTGGCCTCTGTGCCAGATCGGCGCCGGCGCCACGATCGCTTCGTGATATTCGCCCACCGGACTGTCCCGATAGTGGGCAAGATAAAGCAGCGCGAGTGTGCGCCCGGGCCAGGGACAAAGCACTGTAGCGTCGGGGGGTACGAATTGTCGTGCGACGTCACTGCGAACCCACTTGAAACCGACGATCGCCTCGCCGCGCAAAGTCCAAGGCGCGGATTGAAAACGCGGATCATCGAGCGCCATGACCCTAGCGCGCGTCGAGCTCCCGCTCAGTGCCGCCAGCGATTCATGTAGCTCTCAGTGGTCTTTTTGCTATTTCGGGCGAGGAGCATCGCCCCGACAGCAACCGCTCCTGCCGTGAGCAACGCTGCGCCGGCAGCGGCGCCAGCGGGGAACGATCGCACGGTAGTTTCAGCGAACTCGGCAGCGTGCGGCTTCATCAATTCCAAACGTCGCTTCGTCATTTCCATACCGAGCCGGCCCAACTGGTCGTGCAGAAGTCGCTCGGCCGCCGGCAGCAGGCGCGTTTCCTCATCGGCGACGTGATGAATCACCAGGCGCATGAGCTCGTAGAACTTGTCGTCGTAGGCCGATTCCTGAATCGAGCTTTCGCTGCCGCTCATCTGTCGCAGCTCGCCGATGATTTGCCGCATCCGTTCATGCTCCGACTCGCTCTTCTCGAGCACTTCGTCGCCGCTCATCACGTTACGCAGCGCCGGATAGAAAATTTCTTCCTCGAGCTGCGCGTGGATTTCGATCGACAGGCACGCGTTCGTGACCAGGGCTCGCTTTTTCCCGGGCGAAGTTTCCGGCCGGTATCGATGGAAGACCGCCATCACCTGGGAATGATCCAGCCGGATCATGGAAGTGATGCTGGGTGTGATGCGCTCGGCGACCGCGTTCATGCTCGCTCCCCCACAAGGCGACGGGACAACAAAGCTCCAACGGCGGACCACGGGTGTTGTTCCCGATGCACATACCTACCGCTCGCTTCCTACGCACCGAGCGACTTTCCCCCGCAGGAACCTATTTGCAACGCGGACGTTGCCCGGCGCGCCCCCAGTCTTTAGCGAGGAGCCCTCATGATTCATGCATCGATCCGCGCGAGCACGTTGGCAATGCTCGCGATCCTGTGCGCCAGCTGTGCCACCGAACGAAGAGCAGATATCCGCGTTCACATGGCGCCCGACGCCGATCTCTCCAGCTACAGCACCTTCGGCTTCCCGGAACAGACAGGCACGGATCGAGGCGGGTACTCGACGCTCGTGACCGACTATTTCAAGACCGCGGTGAAAGAGCAGATGGAAATGCGCGGTTACCGGTACGTGGATGAGAATCCAAATCTGCTGGTGAACTTTTACGCGAACGTGCACGAGCGGACCGAAGTGCGCTCCACTCCCGATGCTGCCGCATTCGGCTACTACGGCTATCGCTATGGTCTGTATAGCGCCTGGCCGATGTACTCGCAGGATATCGACACCGTGACTTATCCGATCGGCACCGCCAACATCGACGTCGTCGACGCACAGAAACGTCAGATGATTTGGGAAGGCGTAGCGGAAGGTCGCTTGCGCGACGAAGACATGGACAACCCCAAGGAAGCCATCTCGAGCGCGGTTGCGCAGATGTTCACCCGCTTCCCCGGCCATGCCCGCTCGGTGGATGCCTCAGGCACTGTCCGTCCGCGCTGACAGGAACACTGCCCGCGGCCCAGCCGTTGCCGAGGAAATTCGGAGGACCTTATGGCAACGCACTCAGATTTGAATGGAAAGGTCGTCGTAATCACCGGTGCATCGAGCGGCTTTGGTCGCGGTGCTGCTGTCGAGTTCGCGAATGCGGGCGCGCAGGTTGTGCTCGCCGCGCGGAGAGGCGAAGCGCTGGATACCGTCGCTCGTGAATGTGAAACGGCAGGTGGCACTGCCATCCCGGTGTCAGTGGATGTAAGCAGTGAACGCGATGTGGAGCAGCTGGCCGAGACGGCGATTTCACAATGCGGCCGCATCGACGTTTGGATCAACAATGCCGGCGTCGGCGCCCTGGGCCGCTTCGAGGACATTCCACTCGACGTGCATGAGCAGACGATCAAGACCGATCTGCTCGGCACCCTGTATGGCTCGTACTTCGCATATCGACAGTTCCTCAAACAGGGCGGCGGCACGCTCATCAACATCGCCTCCGAGCTCGGCAAGACCAGCGTGCCTTATTACACCTCGTACACGGCCGCCAAACACGGCATCGTAGGTTTGAGCGATTCGCTGCGTCAGGAAGTCAAACAGAACCATATCGACGGCGTGCACATCTGCACGATCCTGCCGACCGCGCATGACACGCCGTTCTTCGATCACGCGGCCAATTACACCGGCCACGAGGTCGAGCCCCCGAAACCCTTGCACGATCCGCAGAACGTCATCGACGCGATCGTCGACGTAGCGCGCGATCCGGAGGACGAGCGCATCGTCGGCGGCGACGGCGTGCTGAAAGTCATGATGGCGAACCTCATGCCCGGCATGACCGAGAAGGCCGAGGCCAAGGTGATGCACGAGACGCAGTTCGAAAAAGCGCCGCCCGGCCCGAATTCACCCGGCGCGGTGGAGCGCCCCGAGGCCAAAGGCACCGCGGTGGATATGAATCGACGCAAGCAAAGGAAATCATCGAAGTCAGCGAAGGAGTGATGTCATGGCTCGACAACCCCCGTGGCGCGACGACCCGCTCGCCGGCGACGATCTGTACGGCGAGCGCGAAAACCTCCGGCGTTATCGCGATTCCGAACGCGACGAGCACCGGCGCTTCGCAGCTCAATATGAATATCAGCAGCAAGGTGGCTTGCCGCACCAGGACGCGCTGATCGACTACGACGAATCCGACGTCGACTTTACCGGTGGCCAATATCGGCCCGGTCGGCGCCATGCCACGGAAGGAGGCTTCGCCTATGGCAACTACGGTGGCGTCACACCCGGCGGGCGCCGCTATGAGGGTGCCAGCGACGAAGGCGCGAATTTTCCGCAACCGCGAACGGGTCATCGCGGCCGCGGGCCGAGCGGCTATCAGCGACAGGATCAACGGATTCGGGAAGATGTGTGCGATCGACTCACCGATGACGAACACATCGACGCATCCGATATCGAGGTGACGGTCGCGAATGGCGATGTGACATTGAGCGGAACGCTCCGCTCGCGTAACGCGAAACGTCGCTCCGAATATGTCGCGGAGCAAGTGCGCGGCGTGAAGGACGTTCACAACCTCATCCGCGTCGTGGACGAACAAACGCGTCAGACGGGCGTCGCGCGACAATAGCTTGCAGCGGCACCTATCGTCTGCCATCGACCAGATGTGTGGCGGACGACCACGCGTAACGCGTCAGCGATTCGAGCCGTCGCACGGTTTCGACGCGGGTCATCGCTTCGTCGGCATGCAACGTTCCGGTTGCTACCGAGCTTAGCGTGACCTTGCGATGCTCGGGCTTCAGCTCGCGAAGCGCCGTCGCGCACGCTTCGAGTTGAGTCATTCTCTGCTCGACAGATGCCCCGCTCGCCGCGTCCAGCTCACGAGCTATGGACGCCGCGCTTCGCATCGCTTCCGCGCACAAGTCCACAGCGCGCGCATCTTCAGTCTCGTCAGGCACGCGCCCGAATTCGCCTTTCTCGCTCGCGATGTCGGCCAAGCGAGATGCACCGTCGAGTGCATGCAGCGTGCTCGTGAGCCGATCCTGCTCTTCGTCCGATTCGGGCGGACCGCTCGCCTCGGAAATGAAGACCCGGGCCTCGCGCAACGCATCGCGGGCCAGCCCGACGGATGCAGCTCGCGAAGCCGTCAAAGCCGCGCCGATCGATTCGCACATTGTTTCGAGCGATCGCGCGACCGTTCGTCGCACAGCTTCCTCCGCCGCGAGCGGTGTCTCGAGGGCCGCGCGATCCAGACAACGCGTCAGTTGCGAGCGACGCTCCGGCAGAATTCGCTCGACCAATCGCGTGAACTTGTCGATGACCGGCAGAAGAACGGCCACGCCGACAACGTTGTAAGCCGTGTGATACGCAGCCAAGAGCGTCACCCCGGCCACGCTCGTCGACGCTTGAATCAGCATGGCAGTGGTGAAGGGAAACAGCAGCACCGCGATCACGGCTGCGATCATCTTGAACAGGATGTAGGCAAGTGCGAGCCGCTTGGCGGTGCTGCTCGCGCCGATTGCGGCAATTGCCGAACTGGTCGCGGTCCCGATGTTCTGTCCGATGATGAGCGCGCAACCCTGATCCAACCCGATCGCACCCGCGAAGTGCGCCGACAACGTGACCGCGACAGCCGCCGTCGACGACTGCATCACAGTCGTCATTGCCAGACCGAGCACGACCAGCGCGAGCACGCCAAGCAAGCTCAATCGCCCATTCGCACCTGAGCCAAACACCGCGGGTAGATCCGAGGGATGCAACTGTTCCGCCAGCCCGCCCATGCCTTGTTGCAGCGTCGTCAAGCCAAGAAGGATCAGAGCAAAACCGGCCAGCGCCGCCCCGGCCGCGGAGAGTCGTCCACGTCCCAACAATTTGATCAAAGCACCGACGAAGATCAGCGGAAGCGCCGCTGCTGTGAGCGAGACTCGAACTCCGATGAGTGCGATGAGCCAGGCGGTTCCGGTCGTGCCGATGTTCGCGCCGAACACCAGCCCGAGCCCCTGCGCGAATGTCAGCAACCCCGCGCTCACCAGACCGATGGTGGTCATGGTCGTGGCGCTCGATGACTGCACGATCAAAGTCATCAGGGCGCCCCAGAATGCGCCCGACAGCGGTGTGGCCGCGAACTTCTGTAATGACGTGCGCAGCCCGGAACCGGCAAGCGCCTTCAGGCCGCCGGTCATCACGCTCATGCCGAGCAGAAACAAACCGACACCACCGAGTACTGCGATCGCCGTCGACATGCAGGCCACCCGTGTCGCTCGCTTCGAGCACTATACGCGAGCGGTCGGGGCCTGAAATGCAAACGGCCGCAGGCTCGACGAACCTGCGGCCGTCTGGATCACCGGCTACTTAGACTGTTTTAAGCGCTCAGACGCTGCGGAAACGCACCCACGTGGGCGACGTTCTTCGCCACCTCCAGCAGCGCCGGCTGACCGTTCTGCGACAAGCCGGCCGCATCGAGCAGGCCCTTCTCCGCCAGCCACTTCTTGTTGAAGAGGCGCGACTGGTACTTCGCACCGTTATCGCAAAGGATGGTGACGATGGTGTGGCCGGGGCCGAGTTGCTTGGCAATCTGCACGGCCGCGGCGACGTTCACGCCGCTGGTGCTGCCGAGGAACAAACCTTCATCGCGCAACAACTGATAAACCGTGTGCACGCACTCGATATCTGTGACATGCAGAGCGTCGTCGATCGGCGAGCCTTCGAGGTTGGCGGTGACCCGACCGATGCCGATGCCTTCGGTGATCGAGCCCGGACCGGTGGCCTTCAGTTCGCCGTTGCGAATCCAGTGATACAGAGCGCTGCCCTGCGGGTCGGCCAAAGTGATACGCACCTTCGGATTTTGTTTCTTCAGGTAACGCGAGATGCCGCCGAGCGTGCCGCCCGTGCCAGTCGCGCACACGAACGCATCGATCTTACCGCCCGTCTGCTCCCAAATCTCCGGACCCGTGGTCTGCTCGTGCGCGTCACGGTTCGCGGTATTGTCGAACTGATTGCCCCAGACAGCGCCCGGAATCTCATCCGCCAGACGACCTGCGATCTTCTGATAATGATTCGGATCGCTGTACGGAACGGTCTTCACGCGCAGCACTTCGGCGCCGAGCGTTTCGATCATCTGATACTTCTCGTTGGACTGGTTGTCCGGCATCACGATGATGCAGCGATAGCCGCGCGCATTGCAGACATGCGCGAAGCCGATGCCGGTGTTGCCCGCCGTGCCTTCTACGAGCGTGCCGCCCGGCTTCAATTTGCCGCTGCGCTCGGCCGCTTCGATGATGGCGCGCGCGGCGCGATCTTTCACCGAGCCGCCCGGATTCATGAACTCGGCCTTGCCGAGGATTTCGCAACCCGTGAGCTCGCTGAATCGATTCAGGCGGATCAGCGGCGTGTTGCCGATGGCATCGGCGAAGCCCCGACGGACAATTTCATTTGAGCTGCTCATGCGGACAGCCTTCCTTCATCAGTGAGTGCGAGTTCGACGGAGCGCGTGTTGAACCAATGCAATGCTTCGTGCAGACGAGTCACCTCGCCCACGATCAGCAGTGCCGGCGATTCCACGCGAGCTTCGGCGGCTTTCTGAACCAGATCGGCGATCGTGGCGGTGACCACACGTTGCGACGGACGCGTGCCATGCTCGATCAGCGCGGCGGCGCGAGTCTCGGGCACTCCATGCTCACGCAGGCGGGCGACGATGTTCTGTAGCTGGTTCAGGCCCATGTAGAACACCACCGTATGACCAGGACGTGCGAGCGCGGCCCAGTCGACGTTGTCGGATTCGCCCTTGCAATGCCCTGTCACGAACGTCAGCGCCTGCGCGTGATCGCGATGTGTGAGCGGGATGCCGGCGTAAGCGGCACAACCGGCCGCGGCGGTCACGCCGGGCACGACTTCGAATCGAATTCCTTCGGCGGCCAGCGCTTCCAACTCTTCGCCACCACGACCGAAGATGAACGGATCGCCGCCTTTCAATCGGCACACGCGCTTGCCTGCTTTCGCGAGCTTCACCAGCAGCGCGTTGGTATCTTCCTGCGAGACGTGATGATTGCCCGCCGCCTTGCCGACATAGATGCGCTCGGCATCGCGACGAGCGAGATCGAGCACCTCGGCCGACACCAGTCGGTCGTAAACAATCACATCCGCGTTCTGCAACGCTCGCAGCGCGCGCAACGTCAGCAATCCCGGATCGCCCGGACCCGCGCCGACCAGCGCCACTTCGCCCGCGAACTTCGATTGCTTCGCGAAGCGCGTGAGCGAGTTGCCGATGCGATCGAGCACGCCCTGCCCCGCCGCGTCCTCGCGACCGGCCAGCACGTCGGCGGCAATCGAGCCGTCGAAGAAATTTTCCCAGAAGCGACGACGCGTGCCGGCGTGCTCGAGCTTCGCCTTCACCGCCGGGCGCAACTTGCCGGCGAGCTTGGCCAGATCGCCGAGCCGCTGCGGCAGAAACGATTCGAGCTTCTCGCGCAGACGACGCGTCAGCACCGGCGCGTCGCCACTGCTGCCCACCGCGACGACCACCGGCGAACGATCGATGATCGCCGGCATGATGAAGCGCGACAGCTCGCGATCGTCGACCACATTCACCGGAATGTTTCGACGCTCGCATTGGTGCGCGACCCACGCGTTGACCGATTGTTTGTCGGTTGCCGCGATGGCCAGGCGCATGCCGTCCAGCAGCTCCGGCTGGAATTCGCCGGGCACGTAAGCGATGACACCGGCCGCGGCCTTCTGCGCCAGCGACTCGATCAATTCGGGAGCAACGACGCTGACCTTCGCCTGCGTGCGCAGGAGCAGATCAATCTTGCGCGCGGCTACTTCCCCGCCGCCGACGACCAGCACCGGTTCGTTCGCGAGCCGTAGAAAAATCGGGAAGTAGTCCATGGCAAGCGTCGTCCTGCGACGCGCCGCGTCGCGCTTATTGGCCGGCCGCGCGACGCGGCTCGACCTTCAGCGGAATGACCCGGCGGCGCGGCTGCAGGCCGCACTCGCGAGACTCGGGATTTTCCCACCACCAGCGGCCCGAGCGCGGATCGGCACCGGGCTCCACTGCCCGGGTGCACGGCGCGCAGCCGATGCTGGGATAGCCTTTGTCATGCAGGGCGTTGTAAGGGAGGTTGCGAGCCTTGATATACGCCGTGACGTCCGCTTCGGTCCAGTCCAGCATCGGGCTGATTTTCCAGAGCCCGTAGCGGTCGTCCCAGGACACCGGCTCGCCCAGCGCGCGCTCGGCGGACTGTTCGCGACGCACGCCCGTGACCCAGGCCTTACGGCCGGCGATGGCGCGCTTGAACGGCTCGATCTTGCGAATCCCACAGCAGGACTGGCGTTCTTCGGTACCGAGATAGAAACCGTTGATACCATTGTCGCGCACGTACTGCTCGATGGCCTCGGCCTGCGGATAGAACACCTGAATGCGACGCTGATAGCGGCGCTCCAGGCGATCCAGCAGCGACAGGGTCTCGTCGTGCAAGCGGCCGGTGTCGAGCGTGAACATCTCGATTTCCGGCGTGTAGGTGCTGATGATGTCGGTCAACACCATCGCCTCTAGCCCTAAACTATTGGAGTACACCACATCCTGGTGCTCGCGAACGGCCTGTTCCAGCAGGGCGCGAGTACCCTCGACGAGGGATTGCAGGCGGGGCGACAGTGCATCGGTCATGGTCAATCGATCCTTATTCTCTGGGATGCACTGTAGCTAACCGCCTTATAACCAGGGAAAGACTGGTTTGTTCTGTCATGATGCGGGCCCGTTATGACTTCGCCGCGCTTCGATCGCTATAGTTAAGTGCATGAAACTACAACAATTACGGTACCTCGCCGCCATCGTCGAGAACGACCTGAACATCACCGCCGCGGCCGAGCGCCTGCATACCTCGCAGCCGGGCGTCAGCAAGCAGCTGAAGCAGCTCGAGGATGAGCTGGGGTTTCCCATCTTCCTGCGCCAGGGAAGAACCCTGACGCGCGTCACGCCGGCGGGTAAGCGGGTCATCGACCGCGCCCAGAAAATCCTCAAGGAAGTCCAGAGCATCAAGCGCCTCGCGGACGAGCAGAAGGGCGACGGGCGCGGCTCGCTGGCCATCGGCACGACGCATACGCAGGCCCGTTATGTCCTGCCGCAGGTCATCCGTCGGTTTCGGGAGCGGTATCCGGACGTGGAGCTGCACCTCCACCAGGGCACCTCCGAGCAGATCGCGGACATGGCCGCGCGCGACCGCATCGACTTCGCGATCAACACCGGCTCGCAGGAGCTGTTCACCAATCTGGTGCTGTTGCCGTGCTATCGCTGGCATCGGCGCATCGTCGTGCCGCAGGGTCATCCGCTCGCGAATGAAGGCAAAGTCACGATCGAGACGCTCGGCAAGTATCCGATCGTCACTTACGTGTTCGGCTTCTCGGGGCCGTCTTCGTTACAGCAGATCTTCGCGCGCCATGGCATTACGCCGCACGTGGCGCTGACTGCTCGCGATGCCGACGTGATCAAGACTTATGTGCGGCTCGGAATGGGCGTCGGGATCGTCGCGAGCATGGCGGTCGACCCACGCGAGGACTCGGACCTGGTGTCCATCGACGCGTCGCATCTGTTCCCGGCCCATTCGACCTGGATCGGCTTCCACCAGGGCGCCCTGCTCCGCAGCTACATGTACGACTTCCTGCAACTGCTCGCCCCGCATCTGACGCGGCGGCTGGTGGATCGCGCCGGCAACGCGGCCACGCCGTCCGATGTGGAAGGGCTGTTCACGGACGTCGAATTACCGGTCTATCGCTAGACCTCATCACGAGTGTTTCGCGCACGCCATGTCAGCCAATCCGGAAAGACCCAAGGCCCGCTCGCTCAAACCGCTGCGTGAGCTGTGGCCGTATCTGAGCAAGTACAAAGGCATCCTGAGCCTGGCGATGATCGCGCTGCTGGTCGCGGCGGCGGCCATGCTCGTGATCCCGATGGCGTTTCGCGATCTCATCGATCGCGGCATGGCGGCGCAGGACGCGACCACCATCAACACCTATTTCGTGGCATTCCTCGCCGCGGCGGCTGTGTTCGGTATTTTCGCGGCCTTGCGCTTGTATTTCGTGACGTGGCTGGGCGAGCGAGTCGTTGCCGACCTGCGCGAGGATGTTTATGCGCGCGTGGTGCGCATGGACCCGACGTTCTTCGAAATCACCCGGATCGGCGAGGTGTTGTCTCGACTCACGACCGACACGACGCTCGTGCAGGGCATCGCCGGCGTGAATCTTTCCATGACATTGCGCTCGGCCGTGCAATTGGTCGGCGCGCTGGTGTTGATGATCGCCACCAGCCCGTCGCTGGCCGGCATGATCATCGTGCTCATTCCCCTGGTGATCGTGCCCATCATCGCAGTCGGCCGGAAACTGCGTAAGTTATCGCGCGAGTCGCAGGACAAGATCGCCGATACCAGCGGCCTCGCCGGCGAGACGCTGAACGCGATTCAAACGGTGCAGGCGTTCACACTCGAGGGCTTGCACACCAAACGCTACACCACCGCCGTGGAAGAGTCGTTCCGCGTGGCCTTGCAACGAACCAAGGTCCGCTCCGCCATGTCGGCGATCGGCACCATGATGGTCTTCGGCGCGATCACCTTCGTGTTGTGGCAGGGCGCGCATCGCGTGCTCGACAAGGAGATGACGGGCGGCGAGCTGAGTCAGTTCCTGATCTACGCCGTGTACGTCGCCATCGCGGCGGCGACGCTGAGTGAGATGTGGGGTGAGGTGCAGCGCGCGGCCGGTGCGATGGAACGTCTGGTCGAGCTCAAGATCGCCGCGCCGAATATCGTGGCGCCTCCCAAGCCGCAGCAGTTTCCGACCCCGCCGGTCGGGCGCATTACTTTCGAGCATGTTTCTTTTCGTTATCCGTCCCGGCCGGAGTCGTTGGCGCTCGACGATTTGTCGCTGGCGATCGAGCGGGGTGAGACCGTGGCGTTCGTCGGGCCCTCCGGTGCGGGGAAAAGCACGACGTTCCAGTTGCTACTGCGGTTTTACGATCCGGCCTCCGGGCGCGTCACGATCGATGGCGTCGATATTTCTCAAGCTCGACCCGAAGACATTCGCGCACGCATCGGATTGGTTCCGCAGGAAACCGTGCTGTTCGGGACGACCGCGCGAGAAAACATTCGCTACGGCCGGCCGAGCGCGACCGATGCCGAGATCGAAGCTGCGGCACGCGCCGCCGGGGCCGACGAATTCATTCGCGAATTGCCCGACGGCTACGATACGTTCCTCGGCGAAAAAGGCACCCGCCTCTCCGGTGGCCAACGCCAGCGCATCGCCATCGCTCGCGCCCTGCTGAAGGATCCGCCCATCCTGTTGTTGGACGAAGCCACGAGCTCGCTCGACGCCGAAAGCGAACGTTACGTCCAGGAAGCGCTCGAACGACTGATGGAACATCGCACGACCCTGGTCATCGCCCACCGCCTCGCCACCATCCTCAAAGCCGACCGCATCGTCGTCCTCGACCACGGCCGCATCGTCGACATCGGCACTCACGCTCAGCTGCTCGAAAGCAACGAGCTGTATGCGCGCCTGGCGGCGCTGCAATTCGCGGATCTGGCGAATGGGAACTCGCGGGCCGCTGTCGCTTCCTAAGTTCTCGGCGCGGGGCTTTAGCGAGGCGGGGCGCCGAGGCGGTTGCCGCCGTCGGCGAGGATGAGTTCGCCGGTGACGGTGGGGGCGCCGGTGAGGAGCCACACGGCGACGTCGGCGATGTCTGCGGGGCTGCTGGGTTTTTGCAGGGCTGAGTTGCTGGACCAGCGGGCGCGGGCCATTTCGTATTTCTCGCCAATGGCTTCCTGAAGCCAGCGAGTCTCGACGAAGCCGGGGCACACGGCATTCACCCGAATCTGCGGTCCGAGGGCGCGGGCCAAGCCCATCGTCATCGTGTTCAGCGCACCTTTCGAAGCGGCATAAGCAATCGAGGTGCCCGTGCTATCGATGCCCGCGCGGGAAGAAATATTCACGATCGAGCCGCGACCTTGCTTGCGCATCGCCGGCTCGACGGCGCGGATCATCTGAAATGCGCCAATCACATTCACAGCATAGATCTTCTGAAAATCCTCCGCCGACAGCGCCTCCAGATTGGCGTGATTGAACACGACCTTGGTCGTGCCGGCGTTATTGATCAACCCGTCGATCCGACCCCACTTCTCCAGCGCCGCGTCCGCCATGCGCCGACAATCAGCGTCCTCGGCAACGTTGGCTCGTACCAGCAACGTCTCGCCACCGTGCTTCTCACATTCGCTCGAAGTCTGACGCGCCTCGACTTCGCTCTTCGTGTAATTGATGACGGTGCGCCAGCCGCGCTTCCCCAATTCCACGGCGCAGGCAGCGCCGATGCCCGTCGCCGAACCCGTGATGATGCAGACATTCCCGGCGCTCATGATCGACCTCGTAGCGAAATGCGACGCGACGAGTGTGCACCGACGCGCCCGCTCCTGTCACGAATCAGCGATCCACCAGCGGCTTGATCAAATCGATCGGCAAAGGAAAGACCACGGTCGAAGTCCGCTCGCTGGAGATGTCGCTCAACGTCTGCAGATATCTCAATTGCATCGCGCGCGGTTCGGTGCCGAGCGCTTGCGCAGCTTCCACCAGCATGGTCGCCGCCTGCTTCTCGCCTTCGGCATGAATGATCTTCGCGCGCCGGACCCGTTCCGCCTCGGCCTGCCTGGCAATCGCACGGATCATGTTCTCATTGAGATCGACGTGCTTGATCTCCACGTTGGCCACCTTGATCCCCCACGCGTCGGTGGCGTGATCCAGGATTTGTTGGATGTCCAGATTGAGCTTGTCACGCTGACTGAGGATCTCATCCAGCTCGTGCTGGCCGAGCACCGAGCGCAGCGTGGTCTGCGCCAGCTGACTGGTCGCCTCGACCGGATTGGCTACCTGAATCACCGCTCGGGCCGGATCGACTATGCGAAAGTAAACCACCGCGCTCACGCGTACCGAAACGTTATCTCGCGAAATGACGTCCTGGGTGGGCACATCGAGCACCACGGTTCGCAAATCCATCTTCACCATCCGTTGCACCAGCGGAACGACGACGATGACGCCGGGACCGCGCGTCCCGGTGTAGCGTCCCAGCGTGAACAGCACACCACGCTCATATTCACTGAGAATCCGAATCGCGCTGAAGAGCAGGAACAGCAGGATGACGACGGGTACGATCAGGTACATGGCTCGTTCCTCGTTGGCTGAAAATCATTGCTCGCCCGGCGCGACTTCCAACGTCAAACCCTCGACCCGCAACACCTTCAAGCGCGCGCCTTTCTTGACCGGCGCGCGCGTCACGGCGCGCCAGATTTCACCGCGAATGTCGACACGTCCCACGCTATCGAAATCCTCGAGCGCGACGGCGGGCTCCTGAAGCAACTGCTCGACCCCAGTGGCGACACGTACACGTCGTGAGCGCATGAACAGGCCCACGGACAACAACATGATGATCGCCGCCGCCACCGCCACGCCCCCGATGAGACCTCGCGCGATCTGAAACCCCGGCACCTGTCCCTCGAACAACATGATGGAGCCGATAGTGAACGCCACGATGCCGCCGATGCCGAGTGCGCCGAAAGTGGGCGCGAATGCTTCGGCGACAATCAACGCGATCCCCAACGCAATGAGTGCGAGCCCAGCGTAATTGACCGAGAGAATCTGAAACGCATATAGCGCCAGTAACAGAGACACTGCGCCAACCACACCGGGCGCGAAGCCACCGGGATTGAACCCTTCCAGGAGCAATCCATAAATGCCGGCGAGCATCAGCAAATAAGCGACGTTCGGATTGGTGACGATGCTCAGCAGCTTGGTGCGCCAGTCGGCGGTGAATTCCTCAGTCACGATGCCCTTCGTCGCCAGCTGCACGACCTCATAGCGTGTTTTCACTTTGCGGCCATCGAGCTGACGCAACAGATCCTGCAAGTCAGTCGCGACCAGATCGATGACTTTTTGCTCCAACGCGACGCGCGCCGTGAGACTCACGGCGTGACGCACGGCTGCCTCGCCCCAATCGGCATTGCGACCACGCAATTCGGCAAGACCACGGATGGAAGAAACAGCGTCGTTCACCGCCTTGCGCTCCGACGCGCTCTCCGGCTCATCCGACTGTGGTTCGTCATTCTTTGGCTTTGAGGGCTCCGAGCCTCCAATGTTGATCGGTGTCGCTGCACCGATATTCGTTGCAGGAGCCATCGCCGCGACATGACTGGCGTACAGCAGATAAGTGCCTGCGCTGGCCGCACGCGCACCCGACGGCGAAACATAGATAACGATGGGGATCGGCGAGGCGAGAATGGCTTGGATCATTTCGCGCATGGCGGAATCGAGCCCGCCAGGCGTGTCCATCTCCAGCACCACGAACTGTACGTTGCGCTCCTGCGCATGTTTCAGAGCGCGCAGGAAGAAACTGCTGGTGGCTGGCCCGATCGCGTCTCGGATTTCCAGATGCAGCATCGCGGGCTGCCGCTGTGGCGCGGGGCTCGACCCGGCGGCATCCATCCAGGCGGCACCCATCCACAGGATAAGCAGCAACAGCAGCCTTGCACCGACGAAGACTGCCCGCTGGGGAGATTTCGTGTGGGCCACAAGGACCTCCTCGGCGCCCGACGTGCGGTGCGAACCTCAGAGCCCGGGTGGCGTGGGCGCCCATGAAGGATTCTTCAGCGGCGCCGCTTGTTCCCGATGGGTGGAGGCGAAGAATCCGACAGCCCGCGACCGGCGCCGCGGGCCAGGAGAAAGGGTTTGTCAGCCGACCGCGCGACGCTGAACGTGTACGCCGGCGGCGTCGAAGGCGCCCTGATACGCGACGGAGAAATCGTCGAACGCGGTCAACGCGACGCTGAGATCGGCGCCTTCGGGCAGCTCGAAGGTGTCGAAGCCACACCGCGCCATGTAAAACAATTGATCGCGCTGGATCTTGCCGACCGCGCGCAGCTCGCCGGTGAACTTATAACGCGAACGGAGCAGCGCCGCCTGGCTATAACCCCGACCTTCGGCCAGACCGCCGAACTCGATCGCGACCAGCCCGATGCGCGTGAAATCGTTCTTCAATTCGGCGACCGGGTCGGTCGGCCCGATACGCACGCCGAGACGGCCGTCCCACAGCCACCATTGCTCGCGCTCCGCCTTCCAGCGGGCGAACGGCAGAATCAGCGCGCGCTCGCGGCCGACCGGATCTTCGTCGGCGTAGCGCCACTCGTCGACGACGACTTCACGCTGCTTGATTAGCTGGCGCATAAACCTTGGCCTTGAAGGGAGCGACGCCGATGCGACGGAAGGTGTCGAGGAAACGTTCCTCTTCCTGCCGGTGCTCGACGTAAACATTGATGATGCGTTCGATGGTTTCGGCGACGTCGTCGTGCGCGACGCTGGGCCCGATCACCTGGCCCAAGGACGCGTCGTGGCCGCCGGTCGAGCCGCCGAGCGTGATCTGATACCACTCCTCGCCGTTCTTATCGACGCCCAGCACGCCGATGTGACCGACCGAGTGATGGCCGCAGCCGTTCATGCAGCCGGACATCTTCAGCTGGATCTCGCCGAGGTCGTAGAGGTAATCGAGGCTGTCGAAACGTTCGTTGATCTGCTCGGCGAGCGGAATCGAGCGCGCATTCGCGAGCGCGCAGAAATCGCCACCGGGGCAGCAGATCATGTCGGTCAGCGTGCCGATGTTCGCGGTCGCCAGGTCGAGCAGCTTCAACTCCTGCCACAACGCGAACAGATCGCTCTGCTTCACGTGCGCGAACAGCACGTTCTGATCATGCGTCGAGCGGATCTCGCCGAGCGAATATTTCTCGGCCAGATCGGCCACGCGATCCAGCTCATCGGCGGTGATATCGCCCGGCGGACGCTTCGGCGACTTCAGCGACAGGAACACGGCGCGATAACCCGCGACCTTGTGCTTGCGCGTGTTGTACTGGTACCAGTTGCGGAATTCCTGCGGCTTGCCGGACACCACGTCCTGGTCCCGCAACGACTCGTAGTCCTTCGGTGCGAAGAACGACTTGATGCGCTCGAATTCGGCGGCGTCGAACACCGGCGCGGTGTCTTTGGCGGCCGCGAATTCCTCTTCGACCAGCTCGCGGAATTTCTGCGGGCCGATCGCCTTCACCAGGATCTTGATACGCGCCTTGTGAATGTTGTCGCGACGACCTTCGAGGTTGTACACGCGCAGAATGGCTTCGAGGTAGGCGAGCAGATCTTTCTTCGGCAGGAACTCGCGGATCACGTGACCGATCATGGGGGCGCGCCCGAGGCCGCCACCGACCAGCACTTCGAAACCCACTTCGCCCTGCTCGTTCTTGACGAGGTGCAGACCAACGTCGTGCACGCGGGACGCCGCGCGATCCGCCGGCGATCCGGTGACCGCGATCTTGAACTTGCGTGGCAGATACGAGAATTCGGGATGCAGCGTGGCCCACTGACGCACGTACTCGCACCACGGACGCGGATCTTCCAATTCATCGGCCGCCACGCCCGCGAGATGATCGGATGTCACGTTACGAATGCAGTTGCCACTGGTCTGAATGCCGTGCAACTGAACCGTCGCGAGCAACGCCAGGATGTCCGGCACCTGCTCGAGCTTCGGCCAGTTGAACTGCATGTTCTGGCGCGTCGAAAAGTGGCCATAGCCCTTGTCGTACTCGCGCGCGATCCGGGCGAGCATGCGCAGCTGGTCGGGTCTCAGCAGGCCGTACGGCACAGAAATACGCAGCATGGGCGCGTGCTTCTGGATGTAGAGGCCATTACGGAGTCGCAGAGAACGGAAATCGTCCTCGGACAACTGGCCCGCAAGATAGCGCCGCGTCTGGTCCCGGTACTGGGCGACGCGTTGGTCCACGAGCGCCTGGTCGATCTGGTCGTACTGATACATGGTGGCGGACTGTAAGCCCCCGCCCTGAAGGGAGAAATTCGACTTGGATATGACCAGATGCCGGTTAGAAAGGGGTCACACGGATCAACGACTTAGGCGTCGGACCAAGCCCTCCTGAGCAGTCGATGCGACCAGCCGGCCGTCACGGGTGAACAAGCTGCCTCGCGCAAACCCGCGGGCCCCGGACGCCGTCGGGCTATCCAGCACATAGAGCAGCCACTCATCGGGCCGCGCCGGACGGTGAAACCACATTGCGTGGTCGATGCTGGCCATCTGCAATTGTTCGCGTTCATTCGTCATACGCGCATCCATGCTGGCCGCGCCCAACAGGAAGTAATCCGAGGTGTAAGCGAGCAGGCAATGATGCAGAACCGGGTCGTCCGGCACTCGATCCACCAGACGGATCCATACCTTCACCTGGGGATCGCGCGGAATCTCGGCCAACGGATCGGGCAACTGCGCAGGGCGGAATTCGAACGGATGCTCGTGGATCCGAAACGGCTGCGGTCGATCGGGCGCCTTGCGCTTCGCCTCGGCGACGGCCGTCGCGAGATCGGGGACGGCCTCCGGCGGTGGCACGTCAGGCATGTCGGCCTGTCGATCGATGGCCGCCTCGGGCACCTGAAACGACGCTGACATATGGAAGATCTGCTCGCCATGCTGAATGGCGACGACGCGACGTGAAGTGAAGCCGCGACCGTCGCGGCTGCGATCCACTTCATACACGATGGGATGGTCCGCATCGCCGGCTCGCAAGAAATAAGCGTGCAGCGAATGCGCCTCGCGTCCTTCGACTGTCGCATACGCCGCGGCCAGCGCCTGGCCCAGCACTTGTCCGCCGAACACGCGGCCGCCCGCGAGCCTGCGGCTCTGACCTCGAAACAGATCACTTTCCAGCCGCTCCAGCTTCAACACCTGCAGCAGATCGGCCAACAACGCATTCACGTCGACTGCTCTCCCGCCACTCCCAGACGCTTTTGCATGATGGGGCTGGTGGTCGTGTATTGCAGGGGAATTTTCTTGGCTGGATTCAGATGCGCCGCGACCGCGAACGCCGCCAGTGCCGCTTCGTGGAAACCGGACAGGATCAGTTTCTTCTTGCCGGGATAAGTGTTGATGTCGCCGACCGCGAAAATACCCGGGATGGACGTCTGGAATTTTTCCGTGTCGACCAGAATGGCACGCTTGTCCAGGCCGAGGCCCCACTCGGCGATCGGGCCGAGCTTCGGATGCAGGCCGAAAAACACCAACGCTTTGTCAGCATGCAGATCCTCGAGCGAGCCATCGCTCTTCTTCACACGCACGCCTTTGAATTCACCGCCTTCCGTGATGAGCGACTGAGCGATCGCTTCCACGTAGCGCATGCTGCCGGAGCTGACGAGGTCACGCATCTTCGCGACCGACGCGGGCGCCGCGCGGAATTCCGGACGACGATGAACGAGCGTGAGGCTGCGTGCTTTACCGGCCAGCTCCAGCGTCCAATCGAGCGCGGAATCGCCGCCGCCGAAGATCAGTAGATGCTTGCCGGTGAACTCGGCCGCGCTCTTCACCTTGTAATGAATGCTCGTCGCTTCGAACGCGTCCACGCCTTCGCAACCGAGCCGCCGCGGCTGAAACGAGCCCAGGCCGCCGGCGATGATGACGGTCTTGGCGTGAAAGCGCGTGTCGAGCGACGTGCGCAACAGGAATGTATGGTCGGGAAGCACGTTCAGCTCTGTGACCTCCTGCCCGAGATGAAACTGTGCGTTGAACGGCTTGGCCTGTTGTAACAACCTGTCGACCAGTTCCTGCGCACCGCAAACGGGCAGCGCCGGGATGTCGTAGATCGGCTTTTCCGGATACAGCTCGCTGCACTGGCCGCCCGGATGCAGCAACGAGTCGATGATGTGAGCACGAATGCCCAGCAGACCCAGCTCGAAAATCTGGAACAGGCCGCACGGCCCCGCGCCGACGATGACCGCATCGGCCTGAATGGCGCCGGCGACGTCGGCGGTTGTCGCGTTATCACTCACGGTGGTGTTCAAAACTGCTCTCCCGCGCTTACTCGACGGTCAGAAAGGCTCGGTCTCGGATTCTACACAAGCGGTCCGTTGCGTCAGTTCCACGGTGCGCTCCGGTTCTGTCAGGGGCAGGTCAGCGGATTGTCAGCGAGGCACGAGGTCTTGGCACATGTCGAAAAGGGCCTTGGCCGCTTTCGACCAGACAAAAAAGTCAGCATCGTGCGCGATAAATCGCCACCTTCACGCGGCTAGCTGCATTGTCGATGGCCGGAGGCCATGAAAGAATCGACCGCCTCATCCCAGCCCGCGAGCCAGGAAGACTCCTTTATGCGATTGAACGTCAACGGTAAAGAACTCACGGTCGACGACGTTGATGAGGCTACACCGCTGCTGTGGGTCCTTCGCGATCATCTCGGTCTGGTCGGCACCAAGTACGGTTGCGGCGTCGCTCAGTGTGGCGCTTGCACCGTGCATCTCAACGATGCGCCGGTGCGGTCTTGCTCCATTCCGGTGAGCGCGGCCGCGGGTCAGAAGATCACGACGATCGAAGGGCTCGCGGGTAAGGACGGCAAGTTGAATGCGGTGCAGGCCGCGTGGATCGAGCACGACGTCGCTCAGTGCGGTTACTGCCAGGCGGGCCAGATCATGTCCGCGACCGCATTGCTCAAGAGCAATCCCAAGCCCACGGATGCAGACATCGACGCCGCGATGGCGGGCAATCTGTGCCGCTGCGGCACCTACACCCGCATTCGCAAAGCCATTCACGCCGCCGCTGCCAAAGCCGGCGAAATGGTCAGCCAGAACTGATCGGAGGTTCTCATGAGCGCCATCGAATCTTCGATTGTCTCCGCCGATGCGTACGTGCAGGACATGCTCCGCGCCGCTGAAGCGCAATCGTCCATCGGCAAAGTCAGCCGCCGCACGTTTCTGAAAGTCACCGGCCTGGTCGGTGGCGGTCTGGTACTGGCCTTCTACGTCGGCGAGAAAGACGTTGCGCTGGCTGCTGCCAAGGGCAAAGAGTTCGCGCCGAACGCGTTCCTGCGCATTTCGCCGGAAGGCACGATCACGCTGTATTCCAAGGCACCGGAAATCGGTCAGGGGATCAAGACCGCGTTCCCGATGATCATCGCCGAAGAGCTCGACGCCGATTGGGCGCATGTGAAGGTCGAGCAGGCCGCGATCAATCCCGCGGTGTATGGTCGCCAGAGCGCAGGTGGCTCGCGTTCCATTCCGATGTCATGGGATCAATTGCGACGCGCTGGCGCCGTCGGCCGCGCGATGCTCCTCAGCGCCGCTGCGAAACAGTGGAACGTGAGCGAATCGGAGCTCACGACCGAGCACAGCACCGTGTTCCACAAGTCGAGCAAGCGCAAGGCGACTTACGCGTCGTTGGCCTCTGCGGCCGCGGCGTTGCCCGTGCCGGATGAGAAGACGCTGAAGCTCAAGTCTCGCAGCGAATACAAATTGCTCGGCAAGCGCGTTGGCGGCGTCGACAATCACGCCATCGTGACGGGCAAACCGCTGTTCGGCATCGATCAGGTGGTTCCTGGCATGCAGTACGCCGTGTTCGTGAAGTGCCCGGCGGTTGGCGGCAAAGTCGTCGAAGCGAATCTCGATGAGATTCGCAAGCTGCCAGGGGTGACGCAGGCGTTCGTCGTGAACGGCACAGGCAAGCCGACCGAAGTGATGCCGGGCGTGGCGATTCTCGCCAAATCCACTTGGGCTGCGTTCAGTGCGCGGCAGAAGTTGCAAGTGACGTGGGACGAGTCGTCTGCGTCCAAGGATAGTTGGGCTTCATACGTCGAACAGGCGCGGAAACTCGCGTCGCAATCGGGGCCTGATTCGATTCGGAACAACGGCGACGTCGATAAAGTGTTCGCCGAGACGAAGCCCGTCGAGGCGTTCTACACCTATCCGTTCATCGCGCACGCACCGCTCGAGCCGCAGAACACGACCGCCGTGTTCAAAGATGGCGCGATCGAGATCTGGTCGCCGACGCAGACTCCGGAGGCCGGTGTGAAGCTTGTGTCCGATGTGCTCGGCATCACGCCCGACAAAGTGACATTGCATCAGACGCGCGTTGGCGGTGGCTTCGGGCGTCGCTTGATGAACGATTACATGTGCGAGGCCGCTGCCATTGCCAAACAGGCCGGCGTGCCTGTGAAGTTGCAGTGGACGCGTGAAGACGACATGCATCATGACTTTTATCGCGTCGGCGGCTTCCATTCATTCAAGGGCGGTCTCGACCCGTCGGGCAAGCTGATTGCGTGGCAGGATCATTTCATCACGTTCACGCAGGACGGCCAGCGCCCGACCAGCGGCGGCGACATGCCGGCCGATGAGTTCCCCGCGCAGCTGATTCCGAATGCGCGACTGACGCAGACCAAACTTCCTTTGAAGATCCCCACCGGCCCGTGGCGCGCACCGCGCTCGTGCTCGATCGCGTTCGCGACTCAATCGTTCCTGCACGAGTGCTCGGTGGCCGCGAATCGCGATCACCTGGAATTCCTGCTGGAAATCATGGGCGAGCCGCGCTGGCTGCAGGAAGGCAACGAGTTCGCGCTGAACACCGGCCGCGCCGCCGCCGTCATCAAACTCGCCGCCGAGAAAGCCGGCTGGGGCCAGAAACTACCCGCAGGTCGCGGCCTCGGCCTCGCGTTCCACTTCAGCCACGCCGGTCACTTCGCCGAAGTCGCGGACGTGAGCGTCGACGCCAACCGCAAGCTCACGATTCATCGCATCGTCGTCGCCGGCGACGTCGGCCCCATCGTCAATCTGAGCGGCGCCGAAAACCAGACCGAAGGCGCCGTCATTGACGGCTTCAGCGCCGCGCTGGCCCAGCAGATCGATTTCGAGAACGGCCGGATCAAACAAACCAACTTCGACAACTACTCGATCCTGCGCATTCCCAACGCGCCGAAGGTCGAGTCCTATTTCATCCAAAGCGACTTCACTCCCACCGGCATCGGCGAACCCGCCCTGCCGCCCGTCGCGCCGGCCATCGCGAATGCCATATTCGCGGCGACCGGGCATAGGGTGAGGTCGATGCCGTTTACGAAGGAAGGGTATTCGGTTTAAGCGCTCGACATGAGGCTAGCAAGCGGCCGCCGACCAACCAACAGCGGCCGCGCTGCCGAACCAAGCGCCACGATTAGGGAAACGATTCGAGGAAGAGCCCTGCTGGAACTTTGCTACGACGACCATCTCCGCGTCATTGCGCCGGCCTATCAACTCGCGGAGCCGATTCACTCCGCGCCGTACAAGTCCGCGGCTCCAGTTCCTCCAACGCCCTCGGCTTCGGAAAACTCTGGACGGTGTCGAAGATGCGCGACCTGCGCATGCTGGAAGAAACATGCATCCCCGGGCGAGTTCGATGCACTGCATGGAAAATGCAAAACGATAAAGCGCGCCACGCGGTAGATGCGCTGTCCTCCGCAAGCGACGACGAGCTGAACCGCAGCCGGAGCTAAGGCCGCGCGTCGTGTCGAAATGAGGTCTTGTCAGACTCAGCTCAACTGGCTGCCCTAGCCTCGTAGCGCCGAGGCATTTCGTCGTAGACCCGTCCATCCAGCAATCGCCCCGTCAGATCCTTTCGTACGCCGCCCCACTGCTTGAAGAAAAAAGCCACGGCGGAAGCCTGGCACTGCCGACGTATCGACTTCACCCATTCTTGTTTCATCTCACGGGCGCGGGGCCCTGACTCTCCGCCCACAATGACCCAATCTATGTTTTGCAGTGGAATTTCATCCAGAGGACCGATCAGCGGCTCACATGAGAGGAATCGAACCGCAGCGGGCACGCAGGCAAGATCTACCACCCGATGCATCACTCGCACATCTTCGACGCTAACGCCCATCCAAACGTTCGCTGGCCACCGTAGCCGAGCTCCCAGATCGCGCAATCGCTCGCTTCGCTTCGTCAGGATCTGAAAGGTATGCTGGGGGCATGCCTCCATGGTCTTGAAGGTGCGCTGAATGAACTCCTCCGGCACATCTTCTTGGAAAAGATCGCTCATTGAGTTCACGAACACTAGTCTGGGCTTCCTCCAGGCACGCGGCGCGTCTATGAGATCCCAATGCAGCGTTGGTCGAAAGCCTGCCGCATAGCGCGCAGCTCCCATGGCCTTCAAACGCTTCGCCATTCGCTCGGCGTAGCAATTCTTGCAGCCTTGACTGATTTTTAGGCACCCGGTGACGGGGTTCCATGTGTGTTCAGTCCACTCGATATTCGAACCTTGGCTCATTAGCGCAAGTCCTTCAGAAGATGCTTCGCGATTCGTATGGCAATAGGCTTTCCGCGCTCGTTGCCGATGGCGAAACAGAGAAGATACAGCGGATTGTTGGACGAGTTTCGCAAAACGCCCGGCTGCTCCACAACACCAGCAAACACGGTCCTCAGCCGTTCCAGGAAGTATGCGCCAATCACGTCCATACTTGCCTTGATAACGCGCGCACTCACGTCGCCCAAGAGGTCGGCAGTGGCCTCCACCTTGTAGAACTCCTCGTACCAATTCGCTGTGCCAAGCAAGGCTGTCAATCGATCGCGCCAGGCATCCGGAATCGCTCCGGATTTCGTCAGCAGCCTATTCACGCCAATGCCAAGCGGGAACAGTAACCAGAGATCTATCGCCTTGGTGGCTGCAACAGCTTCAATCGTCTTCCAGTCAACTTGCATACCGTATGGATCGAGAAACAGAACCGCCCGTTGGCCGGACCAGTCTTCACCGCGACAGATTCTCTGTATCTCTGCATTTGCATCACCGAGCCGGATGTCAATTGCGCCGGCGCGGGCCGGAAAGACGCTCTTCAGCAGTGACAACTGTTCGCATCTCCCAGCGTTTTTCTCGACAAAGATGTACTTATCGAATGGCGGATCGACATCGAGAGCCAGCCGAGCCGAACCTTCCAGCAGACCTTGAGGATCAGAAGCAGCAAGTTCCGGGAAAAGCTCCTCCTGCGTCGCCGCCCCAGGGGAACTTGTCGTTGGCGTGCGATAGCCCGTGCCGGCGAACGCATCGATAAAGGTCTTCTTGAATGGTCGGTCCGGCCTGGGCTTGTACTTCAATGCGGTCGTATAGCTCTGTAGGTATCTGGACACCACCCGCAGCTTCTGAGTCGTCCAGTCACCCCCAAAGACATGCGGTGAGCCAGTGCTGTGCCTTCCAGTGTGCGCCATGGATGCGACCTCGTGCCGACTCGAAGTTGATTGCTTGTAAGTTTATTTCAGCTCCCATTGTATTTAGATGATGTTTCCTAGAGATGTGGCCCGCCGCGACGGCCATTCGTCATGGACTGCATCGCGCGGAGAAACGGCGTGCAGAACGTATGAAATTGATGGTACGCGCAACCATCCTTCTGAAGTTCTCGCACTCACATCCGCGGCCGATTGCGCGGATTTGACCGCGCGCTCAAACCAAGCCCTATGGATGCGTGGGATATTGGGAGCGAAAACTCCGCGCTGCAAGCCACGGCTATTCGATCTATGGGTATTCGATCTATATAGATTTCGAGCCGGGGCGTGCTCCGCGCCCGAACTCCATTCGCTTGTTAGAAGTTACTCCGCCCGCACGGTGACGTACCCCTTTGGTCAAAGATCCTTGTCCAGGGGATATTTGGCGATGTGAAATCCTTGTTCGTCATCGTCATCGCGGAATGAAGACACTTTCCGGCGGCAGCGTCTTTCCCTGAGGCCCCTTCGGAAAAAAATCGTCGATCACCGCCGCCCCAGCCCCCGCTGAACCGCGAACAGCGCCGCCTGCGTCCGGTCCTCGAGTTTGAGCTTCGCGAGGATGGTGCTGACGTAGCCTTTCACGGTGCCTTCGGTGAGATGCAGCTCATCGCCGATCTGACGATTGCTCATGCCGCGAGCGATCAGATCTAGCACGCTCCGTTCTCGTTGAGTGAGCAGGGCCAACGGATCGGCCTGGCGATTGCGAAGTTGTTCGACGAGCGAGCGTTGCGCTAGGGGGTGGAGCCAGGTCTGGCCGCCGGCGACGGTGCGCAGGGCGGTGACGAAGTCGGATTTGGTGACGTCTTTCAGAATGTAGCCGGCCGCACCGGCGGCCATGATTTCGCGGACCTGGCCGTCCTCGGCGTAGGAAGTCAACGCGATGACTTTCACACTGGGCGATGTAGCGCGGATGACGCGAATGGCGTCGCTGGCGGCCATGCCGGGCATCTTCAAGTCCATGAGCACGATGTCCGGCTGCAACCGGCGGACGGCATCGCAGGCCTCATCGCCGTTGGCGGCTTCGCCGACGATGACGAACTCCTCGCCATCGTCGAGCAGTGCTCGCAACCCTTCGCGAACGATGCCGTGATCGTCGACGAGCAGCAGCTTGATGGTGGCGGTCATGGAGCCGTCGCCAGCAGCGGAATGCGAATACATACAGTCGTCCCTCGTCCAGACTGCGATTGAACTTCGCAGACCCCGCCGAGCGCAGCGGCGCGTTCGCTCATGGTCTGCAAGCCGATCCCCTGTTCGGGAGAGTCTCCGGTGACTTCGGCGCGGGCGGCGACATCGAAACCGCGGCCGTTGTCCTGAATACTCAACATCAGCACATCGTCATTCACCGCCGCGCTCACATCCAGGCGATCCGCGCCGGAATGGCGGATCGCGTTCGACAATGCCTCGCGACAAATTAGATACAACCGCTCTTCCAGCGACGGCGGCTGCGAGCGATACGCGGCGAAGTCGAGCCGGATGCTCGGTGTCTGGGGCGCAAGAATGAATGCGAAGCGCTGTAACGCTGCCGCCAGGCCCATCTTCTTCACATCGGCCACGCCCGCATTCTCGATCGTGCTCATGCCGGCCTCGGTCGAAGGATCCGGCCGCAACTCTCGCAGCAGCGCGCGCATCTCGGCGAACGCAAGACGCGCCAGCTCTTCGATGCGACGAGCCCGACGCTCACCTTCCGCGGGATCGCGACGCCATGCAGGCACGATCGATTGTGACATCAGACTGATCGATGAGAGCGCCTGACTCACCGCGTCGTGCAGATCGCGCGCCAGACGCTGACGTTCGCGCATCACCGCCGCCTGACGAGCCTCGCGCGACAGACTCGTGTTCTTGATCGCCACAGCCAGATGATCCGCGATGATCTGAATGCTCGCGACATCGTCCTCATCGAACGGATTCAAGCCTTCGATGTTGATGCAGCCGAACACTTCTTCGCCGAGCACGATGGGCATGGCCAACTCGGTGCGAACATTGATCGGAATCGGCGGCGGCACATAGCGAGGATCTTTGCGGACGTCATTCACGATCTGCGCGGTGCGCGTCATCACTGCCGTCCCGGTGACGCCTTTGGTGACCGGGATGCGATGGGACAGATCCATGATGTCGCCGTAATTGCCGGCGTGCCCGTCGAACAGCAGATATTCGCCGTCCTCGTCCCGATACAGCAGCGGGATGACGACATTCGGATAGCCCAGGTGCTCGTGAATCACCTGCGCCGCGGTCGCGACCAGCTCGTTTGCGTCCAGGCCGGCGGTGATGACCCGAGCGATGTGAGCAATCAACGTCATGCGCTCGGTGCGACGCTTCTCCCGCTCGTAGCGCATGGCGTTTTGAATTGCGATCGCGGCGTGCCGAGCAAACAAACGCAACGTGTCGAGATCGGCGGCGCCGAACTTACGCGGCGGCGGCGCGCCGATACCGAATACACCGAGCAAACCACCGCCCGGCCCGGGAATGGGCACACCGATCACGGCGTATTCGCGCATCTCGGGCAACGAAATCCGCTGCAATTCGCCATAACGGTCCACGATGACGGGCCGGCCGGTCGCGAGCACCTTCCCGAGCAACCCTTCGCCCGGCTCGAACTCCAGCCCGAGCTCGGTCAAGGGCAACTGATGGATGGCCTCGATTTGCACCGTATGCCGACGCGGCACATACAAACCGATGGAGCCGCTGTCGGCGCCGAGCAGCCCACAGGCGCGCGTGATGATGCTGGTGAGCAACGGGCGCAGCTCCAGCTCGCTGGCGATTTCCTCCAGGATGGTGTTGAAAGGCTCGCTCATTGCGGGCACGTCGCGGCCTTCGATTCGCGGAATTCCGGAGCTCACGGGAGGGGTCTGCGCGCGGGTAATGGGCGGAGTATTTGCTGCGCGCAAGCTGCGTTCAAGTGGCGTTTTGGCCGCCCCCCTTCGGCTGCGCGGCCAGGACGGCGGGCAACAGCGCGCCCATCAACTTGCGGACCGTGTCTCGTTCCCGGCCCACCATCTTGCGCAACTCGTTGCCGATGATGGCATCGCCCAGCGCCGCGACTGTCACAAACAAGGTCGCGGATGTCACACGCTGATGAATCGCAGCCGCGTCCGCCTCGCCGTCGGCGCCACGTTCGACGCTATCGATATAGTCGCGCACCACCTCCCCGATCGGGGCCAGATGCATGGACTCGCCGGTGAGCGCCATCCATGCGGCCAGCCGGCCCGCGCCGCCCCGATCGAACGCGTCGAAGACGATGTCGACGAAATCCTTCACCTCGCCCTTGCCGGCGCGCAGCCGCATCACGGCCGATTCGATGGTGGTCGTCAGCTCGCTGACCATCTGGCGCATCAACTCGGACTGCAGCCCGGCCGCCGAGCCGAAGTGATGAATCAAATTGGTGTGGCTCATGCCGAGGTCGCTGGCCACCGCCTGCAAAGTAATGGCATCGGGTCCCTCGGCCAACAGCAGGCGGCGCGCCGATGCGAGTGCCAGGGTGCGAGCTTCCTCGGGCGTGCGTCGCACCCTCGGCCCGGGGCTATTTTTGACGGCGTTTCTGCCGGTCGGTCGGGCTGCTTTTTTCGGCTGGGTCACTATTGACAGAACTCTCAATAAGAACTTTTAATACGCCGGCCATGGACACCCCCACCGCCGGCACGCCCGCCGACCTCACGATCACACCGCGCGATCTGCGCCTGGACCGCAAGGCAGTCAGCACCCGATGGTGGCACGGCGGCGATCCAGTGGCGACCGCCTATTTCAACGCCCTGTCGGCCTCGTTCCCGCAGGGTGAGACCTTCTTTATCGAGTCGGTGCGCCGTTTTCGGAACCGCGTCGACGGTCGCCTGCAGGAACAGATCGAGGCGTTCATCGAGCAGGAAGCCGCGCACACTCGCGAACACGTGGTGTTCAACAAGCTCATCAAGAACGCCGGTTACGACACCACCGCGATGGACGCCGAGATTCGGCGTCGTCTCGACATCGCCCGCTCCCGCCATCCGGTCGGGCAACTCGCGATCACGGTGGCGCTCGAACATTTCACCGCAATCATGGCGCACAGCTTGCTGACCGAGAAAGATCCCCTGCCCGGCGCGCCGGCCGAAGTGCTGAGGTTGTGGCAATGGCATGCCATCGAGGAAGTGGAGCACAAGGCGGTCGCGTTCGACACCTACCTCGCGGTGACCCGCGAGTTGTCGGCGTTCAAGCGCTGGGCGATCCGATGCCAGGTGATGATATTGATCAGCGCGCAGTTCTGGTACTCGAACTTCGAGCGCATGGCGGATTTCTTCCGGCAGGATGGCATCAACACGCCGCGCACCTGGTGGCGCGTGTTTACTTATTTATGGTTCAAGCCGGGCATGATGCGCCGGGTGTTCCGGCCCTGGCTCAGTTTCTTCCGCCCGGGCTTCCATCCCTGGGATCACGACGACGGCGCGCTGGTGCGCGAATTCGAGCAGCGCCTGCGGCTGAGCTGACGGTTCTCACATTCCAGCCCGATTCGACAACGTCGACCCGCAAAAAATTCCCCAACGCCCCAACCGGAATGTGCTTACTTCCGGGAGCCCGCCGCGCGGGAGCAGATTCTAGGCGCGGATGCAGCGCCGATCGTCGTCCGGCGCGTTGAAACATCGGCCACCGGATGGGGCCGTCGCCGCAAACCGCGTCATGGCCCGCTCGTGCGCACGGGTGGGCTTCTAATAACACGTTGGGAGTAACAGGAATGACTGCGACGACGGTTAATACATTTCCATCGCTGAACAACTGGAACTCGCCTCGCGCGTGGGCGCTGGCGATCATCGTGCTGCTGCATCTCGCGTTCTTCTGGGCGCTGACCAATGGGATGACCCACACCATCCTCACCAAAATCATCCCGCTGCCGCCGCAGCTGCTGCCTCTGCCCGAGCAACCCAGGCCCGATGAACAGATCAAGGTTCAGGAACCGGTGATCAAGGAGCAACATCCGGAGGTTACGTATGTGCGGCCGGAGATCGACGTCCCCTTGGTCGAGCCGACCGGAGAAGGCCCGATCGTCAACGATGTTCCGACGATGCCGGAGCAAGTGTTCGGCGGCGGCGGCAGCGTGACTCAGCCGGTGCCCACCCTGGTCGAGCCGCGCATTGACGCGCGTCGCGGCCTGAGTGAGCCCTACTATCCGCCGCAGATGATTCGCGAGGGAGCGCAGGGCACGGTGGTGCTGTCGATTTATATCCTCGCGGACGGTCGCGTCGGCGAGGTGAAGTTGATCAGCTCCAGCGGCCACCCCAAGCTCGACGAGTCGGCCATGCGTGAAGCGAAGAAATGGCGCTTCATTCCCGGCACCAGCGACGGCCAGCCGATGGCGATGTGGAAGCAGTTGCCCGTGAAGTTCCAGCTCAACACTCGGATGTAGTGCTGAACGCAGTGCCGGCGTTCGTGCGCCGGCACTGCCCTATTACCAGCTGAACGTCGGCGCAGCGACTTCGAAGCGCAATCCCATCACCACAGCGTTACGCAGCGAACGCTGTGCTCCTGGGTTGACGACGTATTGAACGTCGGGCTGCAAGACCAGCCAGTCGGTGACAGTCGCGCGCCAGGTGAGCTCGACGGCTGCTTCATAATCGTCCAGGCCTTCGGTACTCGCACGCCGCGCCGACGACGTATTGATCCAGGCCGCGCCGATCCCGAAACTTTGCTCTCGTCCCAAAGGACGCGGCAGGTCGTAGTTCAACGCCGCGATCACGGACCAGTCGCAATCATTCACTCGATGTTCCGCGTGACCGATGCGCAGCGACGTGCTCCAAGGTCGCGCATCATCCATCGCACCCAGACGCGAGTCCGCCGAGACATACCAACCGCGATTGTGAGATGACCCGGTCGGCCCGTGACCTTCGGCGGCCAGGTGCTCCGTCCTCTGCGTGTAGCCCCACAAACCCACGGCCACCTTCTCAAACCGATCTTCCGATAAACGCTGCAACTCGGAAATCAACAACACTCCGTCGTCGTGATGCAGATGTACGGTGGTCACGTCGGACTTGTGCGGATCGCCCGGCACACCGTCGTAAGCTCCGCTGAGCCAATGCCAGCCGGGCGCGACTTGCAGATTGACGCTCATACCCAGGGACGTGGTCGGGTAGATCGACGGACCGTTCTCACCGGTCTGGCTCAGATCCTGACCGATGCCGAACACGGAGTTGATATACAAAGCGCGCGGCTCGCTCGCGTCGAACTCCGCATTGAGATCGAGCAGGCCCACGCGCAACCCGTGCTTGCCGTCCTCGCCGAAACCCCAGGCCGCGCCAGCCTCGAACACGCGCGATGCCGCCGGAGCGTCGATGTTCGACACGCCGAACGAATCGCCAACGTATCGATCCGACAAGCCGCCGCCCGCATTGCTCTCGGCAGAAACAAACAAAGACATTCCCTGGATATCGAACAACTCTTCTACGTCGAGCGTCGCGGACACGTCGAGCTTGGATAGATGTCGACTGCCGCGCTCCAGTCCGCCGCGACGATTGGAAAAGTAGTCCCCGGTGTAGCCGGCCTCGAAATGCATGCTCGACGCCAAATCGCCCGCACGCGCGGGCACGCTCGCGCAGGCCGCGCAGACGCTCGCAGCGATCAAGGTCAGTTTGTTCGACATCGCCCGCGCCATGCGACCACCCTTGTTGGCCAGAAACCGATCGGCCACTACATCGGCATGGGCAGGGCCGGCATGACACGACCGCGTCGCTTTCAGGCTTTGCCGTATCCCGCCAGCGGTGCATCGCCGGTCCCGCGCATACGTGCCCGGACGCGAACAGTGACCGGCATCACATCACTTGAATTTCAATGGCAACGCGGACACGGGATGTGCGGACTCTAGGATTGCAACATGCTGCGGGAAGGCTGCTCCCGCAGCGATTGACGAATCTCATGCGCACCGGGTGTGCCCTGCTCGAGCGCGTGCTCCATGTTCTCCGCATATTTCTCGACGCGCTTGGGCGGCAGCAGCGGCTCGTTCGGATCGACATTCATTTCCACCAGCGCCGGACCGGCTTGTGACAACGCCTGCTCCAGCACATAGCGACAATCCTCGGGCAGCACGACTCGATACCCCTTGATGCCCATGGCCTCGGCGACCGCGGCGAAATCGATGGGCTGCAAATCGCACTCGTACTCGGGATTGCCCAGGAACATCATCTGCTCCCATTTGATCTGGCCGAGTGTGTTGTTCTTGATCACGATCACCTTGATCGACAGGCCGTAGCGCACGATGGTGGCCAGCTCGCCGAGCAGCATGCTCAGGCCGCCGTCACCGACGAACGCGACCACCTGGCGCTGCGGATAGATCAACGCCGCCGCGATGGCGTACGGTATGGCGCAACCCATCGAAGCCATCATTCCCGAACCGAAGAATATCTGCTCGCCCACCGCGTCGATGTAGCGCGCGCACAAGCCGGTGTTGTGACCCGAATCCCAAGCCACGATGGCGTCATCGGCGAGCTGTTCGCTCAACTCGATGGCCGCGCGCCCAGGCTTCATCGGCGACTGATCCGTCATCGCTGACTCGCGCAACACACGGCGCCACTCTTTCATTCCATCCTGAGCGCGTTGCAGGAACTCGCGCGATTCCTTCCGTTGCAACTTGGCGTTGAGCATCTCCAGCACTGCCCGGGAGTCGCCCACCAGTCCGACTTCCGCCGGCGCTCTCAACCCGATGCGGGAGGCATCGCAATCGATCTGCACGACCCGCGCCTGGCCGGGTTTCGGGTAGTACTCGATGTAGGGGAACGTCGAGCCGACGATCAGGAGCGCATCGCACTGTTCCATGGCTTCGTGCGATGGACGCGTACCGAGCAAGCCGATGCCGCCGGTCGTCATCGGATGCGTGTCGGGCACCACCGCTTTTCCGAGCAGCGCCTTGATGATGGGCGCGCCGAGCAGCTCGGCGGTATCGATCAGTTCCTCTTGCGCCCCGGCGGCACCGCGGCCAGCGAGGATCGCGACTCTGGAAGCCGAGTTCAGTATTTCGGCCGCGCGCTCGATGTCTTCGAGCTGAGGCAGTTGCAAACCCTCCGAGACCACCACGGACGTGTGATGCGGCTTGTTACGCATCGATGGATCGGCCTCTTCGAGTTTTTCCTCCTGCACGTCGACCGGAATCGATAAGTGCGCGACGCCTCGTTTCGCCAGCGCCGTCCGGCACGCCAACGTCACGACGTTTTCAACATGAGCCGCGCTCATGACACGCGTGCTGTAAACAGCAACGTCCGAGAACAGGCGTGTTTGATCCACGTCCTGCTGAGTGAACGTATCGACGAGATCGTGATACGGCAGTCCGGTGATGGCGATCACCGAGGCGCCGTCGCCCTTCGCATCGTAAAGCCCGTTGAGCAGATGCACGCCACCGGGACCGCTGGTGGCGAGGCAACAGCCCAATCGACCCGTCAGCTTGGCATGCGCGGTCGCCATGAAGGCCGCGGATTCCTCGTGCCGCACCTGGATGAAGCGCATCTGGTCCTGCCGCGTGCGAATCGCTTCCATGATGCCGTTGATGCCGTCGCCCGGCAGACCGTAGATGGTATCGACGCCACAGCGGGCCAGCGTTTCGATCAGCAGTTCGGCCGCGTTACTCATGAGCACTCTCCCGGGGACAAGGTCGGACGGCACGGCACACCGCGCATCTGATCTGCAATGCGTGAGTCGGGTCGATTGGTCCTGCGCCAAACCGCAGCGGCAAGGCGGCCAGGAACCTGGGGATGCGCGAGACGTTGCGCAGCTGTACCCAGCGAGCCGGAGCCCCCATGAACGCCCCCAGCGCCGATGTTCAACGTCCCCTTGCATTAGTTACCGGTGCATCCAGCGGCATCGGGTTCGAGCTGGCGCGCAAGCTTGCCGAGCGCGGCTACGATCTGGTGATGGTTTCCGATAACGCCGAGAAGCTCAACGAAGCGGCCGATGCATTGTCAGAGATCGACGATGTCACGCAGGTCGAAGTCGTACAGGCGGATTTGTCACAGCGCGAGGGCGTGCGCAAGGTTTATGACAGCGTGCGAGCGTTGCAGCGGCCCGTCGATCTGCTCGCCGCCAACGCCGGCGTCGGTGTGTATGGCGGCTTCACCGATGAAACGGATCTGGAAGAAGAGATCGCACTGATCAACCTCAATGTGACTTCACAGGTGCACCTGGTGAAGCTGATTTCGCGCGACATGCTCGAGCAAGGGGGCGGCGATATTTTGATCACGTCCTCCGTCGCGGGTGTGCTGCCGGGACCGCGCATGGCGGTGTACGCCGCGAGCAAAGCGTTTCTGCGTTCGTTCGGACAGGCGATTCGCAACGAGCTCAAGGACAAAGGGATCAACGTCACCGTGCTGATGCCCGGCCCCACCGACACGGAGTTCTTCGAGCGTGCGCAGATGGAAGACACGGTGGTGGGCGAATCGGCGAAGCAGGACCCGGCCGAAGTTGCCGAAGCCGCGATTCAGGCGCTGAACGAAGGCGCCGACCATGTCGTGCCCGGCATGAAGAACAAGCTGCAGATGGGCGCCGCGAAATTGATGAGCGATGAAGCCAAAGCTCGCGCGCACGGCAAGCAGACTCAGCGCAGGCACTGAGAAGGAATTATCGCCGACTGTCTTTCACGATGGCGGCGATCGCGAGCCCGGCAGCAAACGCCGCGTACACGGCGACCATGCCTTTCGGGCTCACGTGCTTTTCAAATCCGGGACGGAGGCGACGTGGCGTCAGGTGATAATCGACGAAGTAAGCCGTCGTCGCGCTGACCGCCGCTTCGGCGCAGTGTTGTAGGGCTGGCTTTCTGCTCAGGCTGCGACCGAAAACCAATCCGTGCAATGCCGCCCAGAAGATCGACGTGCCGTGATGGATCACGTAGCCCGCTGCTGTGTGACGCAGCGTCGGCTCGCGAGTGTAAGCTTCGGCCTCGCCCCAGAGCCATTGACTGGGCCCGTTCAACCCGCCCGCGGCACTGCCATTACGCAGTTTACTGGACGCCATCAGCGCGCCCGCTGACGCGAGGCTTGCAGCCGTTCCGGATACAACAGCATCGAGCGCCACTTGTTTGACGGTGGAACGCGGTGGCTTGCGCCAGTGCGCCGGGCGGCCAAGCCGCTTACGATACGGAACATTGCTGAACATCGTCAGTTCAACCTCGCAAGCAGGGTCCGGGTTCCCCTTCTCATGGTCGTCCTCATCACCGGCGCCACAGGATTTATCGGACGCCGTTTGACGGCGGCGCTGCGCGCGCGCGGCCATCGCGTCATTGCAGTTGCTCGTCACGCCGCCCATGAGGACGCGATCGCCGCTGACTTCACGCGGGATCTGGATCCATCGGTATGGACGACTCGGCTTGCAGGTGTCGATGTGGTCGTCAACGCGGTCGGCATCATCCGCGAGCACGGCAGCCAAGCTTTCGAGAACATACACACACGCACGCCACAGGCGTTATTCGCGGCATGCGCTCGCGCGGGCGTCAAGAAAATCGTGCAAATCTCCGCGCTCGGCGCCGATCGCGGTAACACCCGATATTTCACCAGCAAGCATGCCGCGGACCGATTTGTGGAGTCGCTGCCGCTGCGATGGACAATCGTTCAGCCCTCGTTGGTGTTCGGCGCCGGCGGCACGAGCGCCTCGCTGTTCACACTGCTCGCGAGTTTGCCGGTGATTCCTTTGCCGGGCGGCGGCCATCAGCAAGTTCAGCCCATTCATATCGAGGATGTCGTTTCCGCTGTCCAGGAAATCATCGAAACTTCCGAAATGGATCAACGGCGCGTTGCTCTGGTCGGTCCCGAGCCCGTCACTCTCAAAGAGTTTCTGCGACGGCTGCGTGCACGGCTACAATTGCCTCGTGCAAGGTTCATCAGCATCCCCGCCGGCCTGATGCGCGCAGCGGCCACAGTTGCGGAGCATTTGCCCGGCTCGCTATTGGATCGAGAAACATTGTCCATGCTCAATGCCGGCAACACGGCTCCGCCGGACGACACGCAGCGGCTACTCGGCCGCGCGCCACGAGCCATAGAAGAACTGATCGATGGCCAGCAGCGAGAAGCGATGCTGATCGCGGCTCAGCTCGCTTGGCTGTTGCCATTGCTGAGATATAGCATCGCGCTGGTGTGGATCTGGACGGGCATCGTGTCGTTGGGCTTGTACCCCGCCCGCGAGAGTTATGAATTGCTTGCACGCGTCGGCATCACCGGCGCGCTTGCGCCAGCGATGTTGTACGGCGCCGCCGTGCTCGATCTGCTGATTGGCGTCGGCACGCTGATCCTGAGCCGGCGGCGATGGCTGTGGCTCTTGCAGCTCGCGGTCATCGGTGGGTACACGGTGATCATTACTTTCAAGCTGCCGGAGTTCTGGCTGCATCCTTATGGACCGCTGAGCAAGAATCTGGTGATGCTCGCGGCCATCTATCTGCTGTACACGCTGGAAGCGCGTCGATGGAATACCTCGTCGTAAAATGGTTGCACATTCTGTCCTCAACGCTGCTGTTCGGTACAGGACTGGGTTCCGCCTTCTACATGTTCTTCACGAGCCTGACGCGCGACGCTCGCGTCATCGCGACCGTTGTGCGCTATGTGGTCATCGCGGACTATGCCTTCACCACACCGACCATCATCATTCAACCCGTCACCGGCTTGTACCTGATCCATCTCGCCGGCTTTCCGCTGTCGAGCACCTGGATCGTCGTGTCTATCGGCTTGTATTTTCTCGCCGGCGCAGCCTGGCTGCCCGTCGTGTGGATGCAGATCAAGATGCGAGACATGGCTGCAACTGCCGCCGCCAACGGCGCGCAGTTGCCGCAGCGCTATTGGACTTTTCTGAAATGGTGGGTGGCGCTGGGCATCGTCGCGTTCGCGGCACTGGTCGTGGTCTTCTACTTGATGGTGGCGAAGCCGGCCTGATAGAGCCGCCTGCGATGGCGCAGCGTTCGTATCAGTTCTTCCAGGATCGGCACGCCGGCCAGAACGACGAAGCTCAGTACCAACGACACGCGACTGGCATCCGCGCTCATCAGCGTCAGCGATGCGTTCCCCGGTCCGGCGGCGATCTCCTGCCAATGCAACACACCGAAGATCGCCACCGCCACCAGCGGCAACACATCCATGAAGCCGTGAACGAGCTGTTCGAACGGTGAGATGTAGCGCCGGCTATCCGTGTAGGAAACATCGAGATGAGCCAGCACGGAATGCGCAACAACGGCCACGACCATGACGCCGAACACGAGCGCGTTAGGCTCCACGCACGCGCCGGCCGCGATCGCGACCAGCAACGTCAGGAACTGAGCCACGTGAAACCAGGACTCGACGCTGCCGGACGAGTGTTCGATGTCGGTGCGCCGATGACATAGATAATCTCCCGCCCCGGCCAGCATCCAAAGCGGATAGATGCCCCACCCCAGCAGATTTTCCAGCAAGGCTTGCAATCCCATAGGCACGCTCCGCGACCGCCGCGCTGCTTGAAATTCCTCCTATGTCAGCGAGGTTCCCTCGCGACGGAACCATCGCGTCGCTGCCACATTCTCTGCACATGCCCCACCGAGACAAGACCGGTACCGCGCTGCTGATCCTGGACATGATCTCCGAGTATCGCTACCCGGACGGCGATCGAATTCTGCGCAGCGCTGTGAAGGCGGCACCCAATATCGCGCGGCTCAGAAAACGCGCTCACGCAGCGAAGGTCCCTGTGATCTACGCCAACGACACACTGGGTCAATGGGAGTCGGACCAGAAATCCTTCCTCGAGCGTTGCATGCAGCCCGATTCGCCCGGACGGAAGGTCGTCGAGCAGCTCGCCCCGACGCCGGAAGACTACTTCATGTTCAAACCGAGGCACTCCGCGTTCTTCGGCACTCCGCTGGACACCTTGCTGGAGCGGCTGAAGGTGGGCCGTCTCGTAGCCACGGGCATCACCAGCCACCAGTGCGTGCTGTTCACCGCCATGGACGCGCACGTTCGCGAATATGAGCTGGTCGTTCCTTCCGACTGTGTCGGCGCCGGCGCGGCGGAAGATACCAAACATGCGTTATATATATTTTCTCATGCGCTGATGGCCAGAATCAGCCACTCTCGGCAAGTACGCTTCTGAGCGCGGAGCACGGAACCCGGACCGAGTGCGAGAGATTGAACTCGCACCTCTGACGTAGTCTCGGAGATTCCAGATGAAGGCCCTTGCTTATCATGGCCCGCGTAACGTGCGCCTCGATGAAGTCGAAGATCCGCGCATCCTCGCCGCCGACGACATCATCGTTCGCATAACATCGACCGCCATCTGCGGCTCGGACCTCCACATCTATCGCGGCAAGATTCCCGCGGTGGAGCATGGCGACATTCTCGGTCACGAATTCATGGGCATCGTCGAAGCAGTGGGCAGCGAGGTCGGTCGGCTGCGCAAGGGCGATCGGGTGGTCGTGCCATTCAACATCGCCTGCGGCGGTTGTTTCTTCTGCAACCTGGAGCTGTACGCCGCCTGTGAGACCACGAACGTGCAAACCGGCCCTTTGGAGGGCCGAGGCGCGATCGTGAACAAGAAGGACGTGCGCCCGGGCGCCGCCATGTTCGGCTACTCGCATTTATACGGCGGCATTCCCGGCGGTCAGGCGGAGCTGGTGCGTGTGCCGAAGGCCAACGTCGGCCCATTAGTCGTCCCGAGCTCGTTACGCGACAACCAGGTTTTGTTTCTTTCCGACATCCTGCCGACCGGCTACATGGCGGCGGTGAACGCGGAAATCCGCAAAGGCTCCACCGTGGCTATTTTCGGCGCCGGTCCGGTCGGCCTGATGGCCGCCGAGTCGGCGAGACTGCTGGGCGCGTCCCGGATCTTCATGATCGATCATCACGACTATCGCCTGGAGTTCGCCGCCGAGACTTACGGCGTCACGCCGTTGCACTTCGATAAAGTCGAGGACCCCGCCGAAGAGATCATCCGGCTCACCGATTTCCGCGGCGTCGATGCGGTAATCGACGCAGTCGGATTCGAGGCGAAAGGCAGCACGACCGAAACGGTGCTGACCAATCTGAAAATGGAAGGCAGCAGCGGCAAGGTGCTGCGGCAGGCCATTGCAGCCGTACGTCGCGGCGGAGTCGTCAGCGTTCCGGGCGTGTACGCCGGGTTCATTCATGGCTTCCTGTTCGGCGACGCGTTCGAGAAGGGCCTGACCTTCCGCATGGGCCAGACCCACACGCGCAGGTTTCAGCCCGAGCTGCTCGACCACATCGCGGCGGGCCGACTGCGCCCCGATCGCATCATCACCCACGATCTTCCGCTCACGGACGTGGCGCGCGGTTACGAGATCTTCAACGAGAAGCGCGAGGCGTGTCGCAAGGTCGTGCTGCACACGAATGCTTACCAAGGATGAATCAGCTGCTCGCTGATTCGAGGAACTCCGCAAGGTAAGGCGCCGTCCGGCTGCGCTTCGACTTGGCGACCTGCGCGGGCAAGCCGGTCGCGACGACCGATCCGCCTTCGTCGCCGGCGCCCGGCCCCATGTCGATGACCCAATCGCTCCCCGCGACCACGCGCATGTCGTGTTCGACGACCACCACGGTGTTCCCCGCTTCCACCAAGCGTTCGAGTTGCACGACCAAGCGCTCGACGTCGGTCGGATGCAAGCCGGTGGTCGGCTCGTCCAATACATATAATGTGTCGCCCTTGGACAAGCGCTGCAGCTCGGTCGCCAGCTTGATGCGCTGAGCCTCGCCGCCGGACAGCTCCGTCGCCGCTTGTCCAAGGCGCAAATATCCCAAGCCCACTTCACGCAGCACATCGAGCGAGCGATGAATGTGCGGCTCGTCCTCGAAGAACTGCCACGCTGCGTCCACTGTCATCGCCAGCACTTCGGCGATGTTCTTTTCTCGATACCGAATCTCCAGCGTCTGCGCGTTGTAACGAGCGCCATGACACGTTGGGCAAGGCGCGTACACGCTTGGCAGGAACAGCAACTCGACCATCACGAAACCCTCGCCTTCGCAGGTCTCGCAACGGCCTTTCGCAACGTTGAAAGAGAATCGACCCGCGTCGTAGCGACGTGAGCGAGCGGTCTTCGTGGCCGCGAACAGCTTTCTGACATAGTCGAACAAGCCGGTGTAGGTCGCCAGATTGGATCGCGGCGTGCGGCCGATCGGCTTCTGGTCCACCCGGACCAGTCGCTTGATTCGATCCATACCGGCGGCGATCCGGCCACCGAGCGTATGCACGACGGTGCGCTCCAGCTCGCTGCCTTCCTCTTCGTCGGGCGTGACCTCTTGTCCAAGATGCGCGGCCACCAGTTCAACCAACACCTGGCTGACCAGCGTCGACTTCCCCGAGCCGGACACGCCGGTCACGCTGGTCAACAAGCCCAGCGGGAACTGCGCATCGAGGCCCTGCAGATTGTTTCGTGTCACTCCGCTCAGCTTCAACCATTCGCGCGGTGTTCTCTTCTCGCGCGGCGGCAGCTTGAATTCGGAGAACAGGAATCGTCGCGTGTGCGATGTGTCGACCGACGCAAGCCCTTTGGGCGGCCCGCTGTACAAGATCTGTCCGCCGTGCTCGCCCGCGGCCGGGCCGACATCGACGATCCAATCGGCGTGACGAATGACATCGAGCTCATGCTCGACGACGAACAGCGAGTTGCCCGCCCGCTTCAGCTGATCGAGCGCGGCCAGCAACGCCTTCGTGTCCGCCGGATGCAATCCGGCCGACGGTTCATCGAGCACGTACACGACGCCGAACAGATTCGATCGCACCTGAGTGGCCAGCCGCAGACGCTGCAACTCACCGGGAGACAACGTGGGCGTACTGCGTTCCAGCGACAAGTACCCCAGACCCAAGTCGAGCATCACGGCAACGCGCGCTTCGAGATCCTGCACGATCCGCTGAGTGACCAGTGCCTTCTCCGGATGCTCCGCTTCGAGCTTGCGCCAACGTGGCGCCGAACCGGACGCATACGGTTGCAACAGCCTGGCCAGTTCCTTGAGCGGCAGACTCGACATCTGTGCGATGTCTAGTTCGGCGAACTTCACGGACAACGCTTCCAGCTTGAGCCGCTTGCCTTTGCACAGCGGACAATCGGTGCTGACCAGATACTGCGAGACCCGCTTTTTCATCAGCGGGCTTTCGGTGTTCGCGAAGGTGTGCAGAACGTAGCGGCGTGCGCCGGTAAACGTTCCCTGATAGCTCGGTTCCTCCTTGCGCTTCAACGCACGCCGCACCTCGTGCGGCTCGTAACCTGCATACACCGGCACCGTCGGCTGCTCGTCGGTGAACAGCAGCCAGTCGCGATCTTTTTTCGGCAGCTCGCGCCAGGGCTTGTCGATGTCGAAGCCCAGCGTCACTGCGATATCTCGTAGGTTTTGCCCATGCCATGCTGGCGGCCACGCCGCGATCGCTCGTTCCCGAATGCTGAGCGAGGGGTCGGGCACCATCGATGCTTCCGTCGCGTCGTAAATCCTGCCCAACCCGTGACAGGTCGGGCACGCGCCCTGCGGCGTGTTCGGCGAGAACGACTCGGCGTATAGCAGCGGCTGACCGCGCGGATAATCGCCCGCTCGCGAATACAACATGCGCAACAGGTTCGACAGCATGGTGACGCTGCCTACCGACGAACGGGTCGTCGGCGAGCCTCGTTGCTGTTGAAGCGCGACCGCTGGCGGCAAGCCATCGATCTCATCGACTTGGGGCACGCCCATTTGATGAAACAACCGGCGCGCGTAGGGCGACACCGATTCCAGATAACGCCGCTGTGCCTCGGCGTACAACGTGCCAAATGCGAGCGAGGATTTTCCCGACCCGGAGACACCGGTGAAGACCACCAATGCGTCGCGTGGAATCTCTACATCGACATTCTTCAGATTGTGCTCACGCGCGCCGCGGACGCGGACCATGCCCTCCAGGCGCGAATCGGTCTTTTTCATCATTAGATAACTATCGGGACTGCGATTGGTTTCGCCGGACACGACGTCCTACCTTCAGGCAAGCGCCCGTCAACCTGCGAGACCCGCGTGCATTCTCCCATGAACCGCTCGTGCGCCGTACTGATCGGCGCGATCGCCCTCGCCATGACCGCACCGGCCCGCTCGGAGCATGATGTCGAGTTCGTGGCCGAGCATTTGCCCGAAGTCATGATGGATAATCGATATGCGACGCTGCCGGTCTGGGCTATGGGCAGCACCGAGCAGAGCACTGCGTATCAATTTCAAGCGGCTTATTCCTCGTCGGCAGCTGGCGACCTGAACATCGCAGGGCCGTTGCTTTCGATGTCAGCGAGCCGCGCGCTGAGTGCCAGGACGCGGCTGGGCGCATTCGGCTTTTACGATCCTCTGCAGCTGCACTCCGATCATGACAGCCGCCCGTTGCAAACATTGTTCGCGCCGGAGACACCGATCGAGCGACCGGTGCCGGCGGAGTTCAGCGATCTTGATGGCAGGGCGATCGATTTCGGCGCCGGCCTGTTCTGGGCGCGGCATCGGGAAGAAGGTTGGCTCGGCGAGCACAGCTGGATCGCCGGCGTGCTCTGGCAGCGGGTCGAGTTGCGAGACTATCGATTCGACTATGTGATCGCGAGCGGCCCGCAGTCAGGGCTGCACGGTCAGATCGACTTCGATACTGACTACGATCACTTCACGCCGTTCATCGGGCTGGAAACGCCGCGCGTTCGAGGCGACTGGTTATTCACTCCGCACGCGTTGTTCGCGTACCCGCGGCCGCGGCGGGGATTTCAGGGACACATCACCGGCCCCGGCTTCGACCTGTCCGGCGATACCGCGAGCGCCGGCAACGGCAAACATTTCGGCGATCCGTCGTTGACGCTCGGATTGACCTTCACTCACCTGCCCACGCATCTGTCCATCGACGCCGGCACGTTTCTCACACAAGCGTTCCTGGAACAGAAGATTCATCGCGGCATCGAGAGCAACTGGCTGCTGTCGGTGTCGTGGGCGCCCTAGTCACTTCCGGAAGAGCATCAGGATGAGCGAGATCAGCACGCTGATGATGAGCATGGTGGTGAACGGGAAGAACAGCTTGAAGCCGGGCCGGTCGATCATGATGTCGCCAGGCAGTCGGCCGAGGGGCAGCTTGGAGATCCACGGCCAGGCGAGCCCGACCAGCGCGATCACCAAGCCTAGAACGATGAGCGAGCGTTGCATGTGACCTTCTCCAGAAGGCCGATCATAGGCCATCGCGGGACTGTTTAGAAACAAAGCCGGGCACGGCGCAACTCGTGATACGCCTCTCAATTTGACGCCCCTGACAGCCTTGCCATGCGGCTGTAGGGAATCGCGCTCGGCATACTGCACCGCCCTCAGCAGAGGCGGGCAAGGTGCTCGCACCTGAGGCGCGCCAAGGAGAGTTTCTAAAATGCACAAGCGAATGGCTTTGAACGGCCTGGCATTGCTCGGCCTGCTCGCGAGCTCGACCGTTCTCGCCGAAGTCCAGACGGGCTTCTATGTGGGCGCCGGCGTCGGCACAGCGACTATCGAGCTCGACGAAGACGCCGACCTCGACGGCTTCAAGTTCGATTCGGACGATACCGCGTTCAAGGTATTCGGCGGCTATAACATCAACCCGTATTTCGCAGTCGAAGCCGCTTACTTCGACGGCGGCAAACCGGAGGAGACGCTCATCAGCTTCCCCGGCGTCAAAGGCACGCTCGAAGTCGGCACCACCGGACTGATCGCGTCGGCAATCGGCCGCCTGCCGCTCGGGGATGTTTTCTCCGTGCACGGCAAGCTCGGCTTCGCTTCGTACAAAGCCAAAATCAAGGGCCGTGTGAACGGCAACGTGGTTGCAGAGGACGAGGCCAGCGACGAGGACGTGGCCTACGGCATCGGCGCCGCTCTCAACGTCGGCCCCTCGTTCGAGTTGCGCGCCGAGTATGAAGGGATCGCACTTTCCGACGGCGACTTCAATATGTTGTCGGTGAGCGGGCTCTTCAAGTTCTGAGCTTCATCGAGCTTCGGCTCGCACCGGGCCACGGACGGCCCTTCAGAACGTCAGCACGATCTTGCCCATGAAGTTGCCCGACGCCATCGCCTGCAACGCTTGCGAATATTGCTCGATGGGATAGACGCGATCGACCAGCGGGTGCAGGCCATGGCGAGCGATGAATTCGTTCATGCGAACGAAATCGGCGCGCGAGCCCACGAAGATGCCACGCGCGGTCGCGGATTTCTTCAACAACCCCCAAGCCGACAGCTCACCGTCGTAGCCTGTGATTCCGCCGATGATCGCGAGCGAGCCTTCATCCGCAAGGCTGTCCACCGATTGAGCGAGCGTACTCTTGCCAACCACGTCGAGCACCAGATCGGCGCCGCGACCTTCCGTGACCCGTAGCACCGCCTTCGACCACTCAGGCTCCTTGCGATAGTTGATACCGTCTCGTGCGCCGAGCTTGAAAGCATGTGCCAACTTCTCGTCCGAACTGCTCGTGACGATGGTGCGCGCACCGGCAGCGACGGCGAACTGAAGCGCGAACGTCGATACACCACCAGTGCCTTGCACGAGCACCACGTCGCCTTTCTTTGTATCCGCGCGACCGAGGACTCCATTCCAGGCCGTGAGCCCGGCGGTCGGTAACGTCGAGGCTTCTTCGTAGCTCAATCCTTTTGCGATCGGCACGACGGCTCGCGCGTCGAGCGCCAAATATTCCGCGGCGACGCCTTCCATGGTCCAGCCATACACGGCATCCAGATATGCTTCTCGATACGGGCCGTCGATCCACTGCCTGAAGTATGTGTTGGTGACCCGGTCCCCGGTGCGAACATTCTTGACCGCACGTCCGACCGCGACCACTTCGCCGGCCGCATCGGACACAGGCGTTTTCGCGCCATCGGCGAAATCCTGTCGCTCGAGCCGGGAGAGATCGCCGCGATTCAAACTGATCGCATGCACGCGCACCAGCACTTGATCGTCGGCCAGCGTCGGGAGCGGTGCTCGAACGAGCTGCCATTCGTAACGGTCGCCAATCTTCTCGATGACGATCTTGCGGCCAGTCGCCGGCAACTCGGCTGACTGAGCGCCCCAGGAAAACACCATGCCCACGGTCAAAGCCGCGACTTGAAAGCCGGATTTAAGTGACATCATGGCTGCGCACTGTCGTGCTTCGACTGGCCCTCAAGAAGAGCCACTTTGCATCAACTCCACGGAGCCACTTCAGGGGGTTACTTGCCGAACGCACGCGCGAGCCGGATCAGCCCTTCGGTGATCTCACGCTCGGTCAGGCTGCTGTAGCCGAACACCAGCCCGCTCCGGCCCGTGCGCCCGATTTGAAAGCGGCTCAGCGAATAGACGCCGGTTCCTTCGCGAGCAGCCCGCTCGACGATCTTTCCGGCATCGACCGGAGCTCGAGTGAACGCCGCGAGATGCAATCCGGCCGCCGACGGCACCGGCACGAGATGAGCGCTCAAATATTTGTCGAGCCCGTCGAGCAATGCTTCGCGCCGGCCGCTGTACACCTGACGCATCCGTCGCACATGCCTGGCCAGATGACCTTCGCCGATGAAGCTCGCCAACGTTTCCTGAAGCAAGGGCGAGCATTGACCGTCGGCGTAATGCTTGGCGGCCAGCAGCGCCGGTTGCGCCCACGCCGGCGCAGCCACGAAGCCCAGCCGCAGATCCGGGAACAGGCTCTTCGAGAACGTACCGACATAGAACACCGAGCCGGCGCGATCCAAGGTTTGCAGGGCATCGAGCGGACGCACGCCGAAACGGAACTCGGCGTCGTAATCGTCCTCGACGATGGCGACATCGTGAGCGCTGGCGAAGGCCAGCAACTCCGCTCGACGACGCGGCGACATGACCGCGCCCGTCGGAAACTGATGCGATGGCGTCACGTAGATGATGCTGGCCGTCGCCGGCAGCTTCTCGACGATCAAGCCCTCCTCGTCCACCGGCACCGGCACGACCTTCGCACCCGCCGCCATGAACGCCATGCGAGCCCGCTGATAGCCGGGATCTTCCATCGCGACGACATTGCGCTTGGGCGTCAGGAGGATTCGCGCGAGCAAATCGAACGCCTGCTGCGCTCCGCTCGTCACCACGATATCGGCCGCATCGCATGCCACCGCACGCGCGAACGAAACATGTTTCGCGATGGCCTCTCGCAGAGCCGGTCGTCCCGCCGCCGTCTCCGAGACCGGCGCCTGACGAGCGAAATTCCGCAATGCTCTTGCGGACAGACGGCGCCAGGTCGGCATGGGGAATTTGGAAACATCGGGCAAGCCCAGTCGAAATTGGTACCGCACCGGGCCTGGCGCCGGCGAGCCATCGACATGCAGGGATCGCTGCCAGAACTCACCGAGCTGGCGCGTGCGCTTGGAGCTGGACTTTTGCTGACGGGCCAGGCGCGTCACGCGCGGCACAACGTCGGCCACGTAGGTCCCCGCGCCGTGTCGCGTCGTGATGTAACCTTCGCTGAGCAGTAGATCGTACGTCGCGATCGCCGTGTTTCGCGACACGCCGTAGTTGCTGGCAAGCACTCGCGTTGCCGGCAAACGCAACCCGGGACGCAGACGCCCCTCGAGAATGGCCGCCTTGAGCTGTCCATGCAGCGCACGCAGCCGCTCGCCCGATTTGCGGGGCGGAATGCGGATCGGCAGCTCGAACATTGGTTCCATCGAAGTTCGCCTTTTTGGCTCTTTCAGGGAGCCGCGTCCGGGCGCATTCTCGCGCCTGTCACAAGCTGCCAACAAGCCAGTCATGAACAAACTCGCAATCGGCGCCGCGCTCTGCATGGCGCTGCTCGGCGCATCCGCTCAGGCCGCGGATTCCAAGAATCAGGCGGTCGTCAAATCGCTCCTGACCGAGCCGCTCAGCGGCGTGCCCGGCAAGGAAGTCACGGTGCTCACGGTCGAATATCTCCCCGGCGGCGCGTCCTCGCCTCACCGGCACGATGCCGACGTGTTCGTGTACGTGCTGGAAGGCGCGCTGATCATGCAAGTGGATGGCAAGGAGCCGGTCACCGTCCGCAAAGGCGAAACGTTCCGCGAGAGCCCCAAGGACATCCATCGTCAGTCCATGAATGCGAGCAAGACCGAGCCGGCCAAGTTCGTCGTGTTCGTGGTGAAGGATCAAGGCAAGCCGGTGACTCGTCCGGTCGACGGCGCCTGACCGCGGCAAACCGGCAACCCTGATCTGCTGTTTCCTACTGCGGCCGCAATCGCGCTATCTCGCGCGATCGGCGCGCGCGCGGCTCGACCCGCAAAATCCGCATTGTTTGCTGGCTGGCGGCGCTGGCCGTATATGCGTTTATCATCACCGTCGCCCGCACGCACAACCCTGCCGGCATACTTGCGGCCATTTCGCAGCCTTAATCGCGCAACTCCGGGAAATCCTCTTCGCGAAATTCACCCGCGGCCCGCTCGCCAACGCGGGCGCGCTCCACTTCCTGACGACGCAATTCCACTCGACGAATCTTTCCCGAAATGGTCTTCGGCAGCGTGGTGAACTCGATGCGTCGGACGCGCTTGTACGGCGCGAGCACTTGTCGAATGTGACGAAACACGGACAGCGCCGTTTCGCGATTCGCTGCCGCTGCCGTGGCCAGCACGATATAAGCCTTGGGCACAGCCAGACGCATCGGATCGGGCGCGGGGACCACGGCTGCCTCCACGATCAGCGCGTGCTCGATCAGCGCGCTTTCCAGCTCGAACGGACTGATGCGATAGTCGGATGACTTGAACACGTCATCGGCGCGGCCGACGTAAGTGATATAGCCGTCGTTGTCGCGGCTCGCGATGTCACCGGTTCGATACACCGCCCCTTCAAGCCTGCGTACTGTGCCCGACTCATCTTGATAGCCGCGCATCAAACCGGTGGGCGCGGGATTCAAGCGCAGGCTGATCTCGCCCTCGTCCGCTGGATTGCCATCGGCGTCGAGCAACATCACGTCGTATCCCGGCAAGGGCCGGCCCACCGAGCCGGGCTTGATCGTTTGCCCTGGCGAGTTGCCGACCACGCACGTGGTTTCGGTCTGACCGAAGCCGTCGCGAATCTGCAAACCCCAGGCGCGTTCGACCGCATCCATCACTTCGGGATTCAGGGGCTCGCCAGCGCCACACAAATTATTCAAGGCACCGCGATGAGGCGCGAGGTCTTCCTGAACCAGCATGCGCCACACCGTCGGCGGCGCGCACATCGATGTGACCCCGTTCTCGGTCATTGCCTGTAACAGTGCCCGCGCATTGAACCGTCCGATGTTCGCGATGAACACGGTCGCCTCCGCGTTCCAAGGCGCGAAGAAACAACTCCAGGCGTGCTTCGCCCATCCCGGCGCGGACACATTCATATGAATGTCGCCAGGGCGCAGACCCAACCAATACATCGTCGACAGCGCACCGATCGGATAGCTGGCGTGAGTGTGCGAGACGAGCTTCGGCTTGGACGTCGTGCCGGAGGTGAAATAGAGCAGCAACGGATCGTCGGCGCGAGTCGCGCCCTCGGGCCGGAATTCGGCCGAGCCACCGGTGAGATCCTCATAGCTGGTCCAACCCGCTTTACGATCGCCGACGACGATGCGAGTCACCTGCATAGCGAGGCCCTGGAACTTCTCCGCGAGCTCGGCATCCGTGATCCAGAAGCGCACGCCGCCCAGACGCATACGTTCGGTCAGATCGTCGGCGGTGAGCAGCGTGGTCGCCGGAATCGTGACGGCGCCCAGCTTCATGCACGCCAACATCAGCTCCCACAGGGCGGCGCAATTGCCGAGCATCATCAACACGCGGTCGCCACGCTTGACGCCCAACTGACGCAGACCGTTGGCGACGCGATTGGATTGCTCCGACAGCTCGCGAAACGTTCTGGTCGCGGCGTCCATGCCGACGATTTTCAGCGCGGTTCGGTCGCCTCGCTCGCCTGTGGCGAGATGCGCATCGAACCAATCGAGGGCCCAGTTGAACTCGGTCGGTTGAGGCCAGCGAAAGGAACTGACCGCCGTTGCATAGTCTTCGCGATGGTTGAGCAGCAGGTCGCGGGCCTGCAAAAAAGCCTGGTGGGTCATACAGCGTTCCCCCGACATCGCGCCCATGTCAGCACACGCAGGCGGCGTAAGCAATGTCGAAAGGAATGCGGCTCAGTGCAGACCAGCGGGTCGGACCGGCATCGAACCGCGTGGCACGACCAGCACGTCGCATCCCGCTGCATCCATGACCTGACTGGCGACGCTGCCGATCAATGCCCGCCGCACACGTCCACCGCTGGTGCCCATCACGAGCAGGTCGGGCTGGTACATTTCAACCGCGCGACGAATCGCTCGCGCCGGATGACTCTCTCCGATCACGACGCCATAGCGCGTGTGATCGGCGCTCGAACGCCTGAGCAGATCGCGAATCTCACCCGCTGCTTCACGTCGGGACTCGTTGACGTACGAGATGATTTCCTGTGTGCCCACGCCGGCGGATCTGAGCATGCCCTGATACGGTGGCTCGCAGACATGCATCACCATCGCCTGCGCTCGAGGGTTGAGCACCAGAGTTTCCGCCGCTCGCACGGCCGCGCCTGATTCTTCCGCCACGTCGAGCGCCAACAGCACCTGTCGATACTCAGCCGCCGCTGGCTGCTGCACGATGAGCAACGGGCACTGGCGGGTATTGAGGATCTTCTCGGCCATCGTGCCCTCGAGCACATCGCGCATGCCTCGCTTGCGATGCGGGCCCATGATCAGCAGATCGACGCGATGTTTGTCGATCGAATCGATGATCAATCGAGCCGGATTGCCGGTGCGTACGACGACTTCCGGCGTCGGACCGGCGCGCCACGACGGCGGACGAGCGCGCGCGTTCAGTCCGGTGATGGCGTGCTGTAACGCCTGTTCGAGATTGAGCTCCGAAGCCACCGGTGAAACGACGTGCATCAAGGACAGCTGTGCTTGCAGTTGCTCGGCGAGCAACCCCGCGCGATCGATCGCCGCTTCAGTTTTGGGCAGCAGGTCGGTCGCACACAGCAGTCTCGGCATCTGAGCTCTCCTCTTCGATTGAATCGCTAATGCGCTCCAGCGGTCACGGCCGCCTGCACGGACTCGATTCGCAAGCGACGCACGCCGCCGGGCATGACCCATTCGACTTCATCGCCTTCGCGATAACCGAGCAGCGCCGTTCCAAGCGGCGCCAGCACGGAAATGCGTCGCGCGCTCACGTTCGCCTCGGCGGGACTGACCAGCGTCAGCTCCTGGCTCGAGCCGTTGCTGAGGTCGAGGATGCGCAACAGCTTGTGCATGGTGACGACGTCGGGCGCGACCTGCTCCGGCTGCAACACTTGCGCACGCTCCAGCTCCAGGCTCAGCTCTTCCAAGTGCTCCTGATCATGGCCGTTGGCGGCACGAGCGAGCAGACCGCGCAGCACGCGGGCATCGGGCTCGGAAATCACGATCGGCTGATCACGCATCATTCACTCCTGGCAAGGTTCGCCGAGTATGGTGCAGCCGATACTAAGTTCGATCAATTAGAATTATTCTTGAAGTCCGTTTCATATAGTCGAAGCTTCGAGCTTCGCTGGAGAGCGTCATGAGCAATGTGATCCGCCGGCTCAACTACCAGCATCTGCTGTATTTCTGGTCGGTGGTCCGTACAGGCAGCCTGACTCGCGCGTGCGAAGAACTGGCACTGGCGGCACCGACGATCAGCGCGCAACTGCGCACGCTTGAAGAACGGCTCGGCGAGAAATTGCTGGTGAAATCGGGCCGCACGCTCGTACCCACGGAAGTCGGGCGTCTAGTCTACAGCTACGCGAACGAGATTTTCGGACTCGGACAGGAGCTGATGGAAGCGCTGGAACAGCGTCCCTCGTCGCGACCCTTGAAATTGCTGATCGGCATCGACGACGTGCTGCCCAAGGAAATCGCTTACCGGATCGTCGAGCCCAGCCTGCAGCTGAAACAGTCGGTGCGCGTCATCTGTCGCGAAGGCACCCTGGAGCGACTGGTCGCGGACCTCGCGATTCATGAAATCGATGTGGTGCTCTCGGATGCGCCGGTGACGCCGTCGCTCAACGTTCGCGCCTACAGTCATCCGCTCGGCAGCTGCAATGTTTATTGGATGGCGACGCCGACGCTCGCAAAGACGCTGCGCCGTGACTTTCCGAAATCGCTGGACGGCGTGCCCGTGCTACTTCCCACCGACGACACAGCCATCCGGCGGGCACTCGACCAATGGCTCGATCGGCAGAACGTGCGGCCATTGCTGCTCGGCGAATTCGAGGACTACGCCATGTTGCGGGAGTTCGCCCGTGAAGGACACGGTTTCGCGCCAGTGCCTTCGGTGCTGGAAAATTCGTTTAGAAAACAGCTGGGCTTCGTTCGGATCGGCCTGGCCAAGGGCGTGAAGTCGGAGTTCTATGCGATTTCGGCGGAACGCAAAGTCAAACATCCCGCCGTGGCCGCGATGACGGACAACGCCCGACAGTTGTTCTCTCAAACCTGAGCTGGTGAGTTGCCCGAGATCGAAACATGATCTAGCCTGCCTGCAGCAATGCATATTCCATTCACATTCCGGTCGCGGACTTTCAGCATGAGCGGGCCCTCGTGGCTCGCGCTCATTGCTGTTGTCTGGTGGGCGGCGCTGCTCAATCCCGCGCAGGCCCGCTCGTTCGCGTCCGGCATGTTCGATGGCGTCGACTCGCCGGTCGCCGTTGTTTCAGCGGATCGGCATTTGTCGTTGCAGACGAGCGATCGCCGTCGGTCCGATCCGACGCGCATCGGAAGCGCGCCCCTCGCACTCTCGCCGATCTGCACCATTGCACTACGTTTCCAGCCGGATCAGTGGCTCGATACGACATCTCACGCGCCAGTCACACGACCGGCGCGCTCCCCTGCTCAACCCAGAGCACCTCCCGCAAACACCTGAGCGGTGTCATTTCGTTCCGGCAACGGCACTGCTGCGCGCAGTGACGGCCGGCATGCGCGCGCGTCGCGCAGATCGACGGGAGAAGTTCATGGTCCCTTCCAAATGGAAGCTCGTGTTGTACGGGCTCGTCATCGTCATTGGTAGTTTGATTGCTTTACCGAGCCTGCTGTCTTCACGGCAACTGGAGGCGTGGCCCGACTGGCTGCCGCACAAGCAAGTCGCCTTGGGCCTGGATCTGCGCGGGGGCGCGCATCTGGTGCTCGAGATCGACGAGCGCGCTCTGCAAAAGGAGATCGAGGAAGAAGGTCTCGATGCTCTCGCTGCAACGGCGCGCCGACAGTCAGCGCTTCAGCAGAGTATCGAGATTGTCCGTCGTCGCATCGACGCCATCGGTGTCGCGGAGCCGACCGTGCAGGCGCTCGGCACCAGTCGAATCCTGGTCCAGCTGCCCGGCATGCAAGATCCTGCAGCGATCCGCACGCTCTTGGGTAGCACGGCGAAGCTGACTTTTCATCGCGTGGAATCGTGGAGCGCGCCCAGCCGAAGCGCCCCACCCATCGGCACCATTCGTGTTCCCGCCGCCGACGAAGACATTCACTACATCTTGCAGCAGCGACCGCTGCTTCAGGGCGAGCGCCTGGTGCAGGCGAACAGCGGAATCGACAGCCAGACCGGTCGGCCGGTGGTTTCGTTCCGCTTCGACGACGCCGGCGCCAAGCAGTTCGCGAAGATCACCATCGACAACGTCGGTCGGCAATTCGCCATCGTGCTCGACGGCAAAGTGATCAGCGCGCCCGTCATCGAAGAACCGATCATCGGCGGCTCGGGACAGATTCAAGGCAACTTCACCGCCGCCGAGACGAGCTCGCTCTCCGCACTGTTGCGCGCGGGCGCGTTGCCGGTGCCGTTGCAGATCGTGGAAGAGCGCATGGTCGGCCCCGATCTCGGCAGCGACGCGATTCGCATGGGCGCGATCACCGGCGCAGCGGGCTTGCTCTTCGTGCTCGTATTCATGACGGTGCTGTATCGGGGCTGGGGCGTCGTCGCCAACCTCGCGCTCGTCATCAACGTCGCGTTGACGCTTGCGGCTCTCACGTTGCTCGGCGCCACGCTGACTTTGCCCGGCATCGCCGGCATCGTGCTGGGCATCGGGTTGGCAGTCGATGCGAACGTTCTGATCAACGAACGCATTCGCGAGGAGACTCGCAACGGCAAGTCGGCCATAGCCGCACTCACGAATGGCTTCGATCGCGCATACGCGACCATCATCGATTCGAACGTGACTGCGTTGATCGCGACCGCGCTGTTGTTCTGGTTTGGCTCGGGGCCGGTGCGTGGCTTCGCGGTCACGATGGCGCTCGGCATCGCGATCTCGATGTTCACCGCCGTCACGGTCGTGAAGAGCATCATGGCGTTGTGGCTGAAATGGCGTCGACCCAGGCAGTTCGTCATTGGCTCGCTGCTGCCGGCGAGCTGGCGCAACGCCACCGCGAATTTCCAATTCATGCGGGCGCGTTTCGTCGGCCTCGGCGTGTCGCTGGTCCTGTCGGTGGCCTCATTGATGCTGTTCGTGAAGCCGGGCTTGAACTATGGCGTGGATTTCACCGGCGGCACGATCATCGAAGCGTCCGCGCCAGCGACCATGCCGATAGCAGACATTCGCGCCAACCTCGAGCAGGCAAATCTGGGTGAAGTCAGCCTTCAGCAAGCCGACGGGGATGGCAAGACCGTTCTGGTCCGCATTCAACAGCAGCCCGACGCCGATGCGTCCGCGCAGACCGAGGTCGCCGAGCGCGCCAAGGCGGCCATTCTGGAAGTCGAGCCGACGGCCAACTTCGACCGGGTGGATATCATCGGTCCGAAGATCAGCGGCGAGCTGACGGATGCGGGCATTCTCGCCGTGCTGTTCGCCAGCGTCGCGATGTTCATTTACATCTGGATCCGCTTCGACTGGCATTTCGCCGTCGGCGCCATCGCCACACTGGTGCTCGATACCACCAAGGTCATCGGCTTCTTCGCGCTGACCGGCCTGGAGTTCAACCTGACGGCCATCGCCGCGTTGCTGACGTTGATCGGCTACTCGGTCAACGACAAGGTCGTGGTGTACGACCGGATGCGCGAGAACCTGCGCTTGCATCCCGATGTTCCGTTACGCCAGATCATCGATCGAAGCATCAACGAAACGCTGGCCCGCTCGCTGTTCACATCGGTGACTGCATTCCTCGCCATGCTGCCCATGGCGCTCTGGGGTGGCGCAACGGTTGCTAGTTTCGCCGTGCCCATGACGTTCGGCATCATCGTCGCGGCCAGCTCGTCTGTCTTCATCGCCGCGCCCATCCTGCTGTTCCTCGGCGAGCGGATCAAACATCGTCCGCCGGCCTTGCAGGAGGTCACGCCATGAGTGCCGCTCCTATGGGACAATCGCGGCATGAGCAATCCCACCGCCAGGCCGACCCGCATCCTGCTCGTCGAAGACGACGTGCAGCTCGCGGCGTTGATTGGTGAGTATCTCCGGGAACATGAGCTCCTCGTAGAGGTGGACCATCGCGGCGATTCCGGGGCCGAGCGTATCTTGCGCGAGGCCCCGGATCTGGTCGTGCTGGACGTGTTACTACCGGGCCTGAACGGCATGGACGTGTGTCGTCGGGTGCGCGCCGAGTATGCAGGGCCCATTCTCATGCTCACGGCGCGCGACGACGACATCGACGAAATCATCGGCCTGGAGCTTGGCGCCGATGACTATGTGAAAAAACCCGTCGAGCCTCGGGTGCTCCTCGCCCGCATTCGCGCCCTGCTCAGGCGCACCAGTCAAAATTCCGCCACACACGTCTCCGAGCCGAGGACCTTTTCATTCGGCTCGTTCAGCATCGATCAGTCGGCACGGCGCGTGACGCTGGCTGGCGAAAGTGTCGAGCTCACCACCGGTGAGTTCGATCTGCTCTGGCTGCTGGCCAGCGCCGCTGGCACGGTGCTCAGTCGCGACGCAATCCTTGCGAGTCTGCGCGGAATCGACTACGACGGCCTCGACCGTTCGATCGACATCGGCATCTCCCGCCTGCGCGCCAAGCTGCAAGACACCGCCACGCCGCCAACGCGGATCAAGACCGTGCGCGGCAGAGGTTATTTGTTCGTGCCCGACGCCTGGTAGGCGCTCGTTACAAACCGTTACAGACGGATACCGAGACCTCACTGATCCGGCGCGAGCGCTTCTTTACGCTACCCACCGATCGCCGCGCCTGCGGCTTTTTTGTTTGAGGATGAAGATGCGTCGGGCCGGCCTAGCAAGACCAGTGATCGTAAGCGTATGCGCATTCGGAGCAGCAACCTCTGCAACGTACGCCGCGCAGGGAGACGAGACGCTGGAAGAAGTCACGGTGAGCTCCAAACGCATCACACGCACCACCGAACCCAGCGCCCAAACAATGAAACTGCTCGCCGTTCCAGGCGGCTTCGGCGATCCGCTGCAAGCGATTTACAGCCTGCCGGGCGTCGTGCCTACCGAAGAAGCAGGCGGCGCGCCGGCGGTGCGGGGCTCGGGCCCGGACGACAACGCATTCATCGTCGACTTCTTGCCGACGAGCTACATCTTCCACGATTTCGGCCACAGCATCTTCAACGAAAACCTGATCCGGGATTTCGGCCTGAAGGCGGCGGGCTTCGGCTCTCGTTATGGTCGCGCCGCCGGCGCCGTGTTCGATGTGAGCTTGCGCGATCCGCGCGTACAGCCGCTAAGAACCACGATCGATGCCAGCATGCTGCGAGCCGGCGCGCTGCTCGAAGGCGGCGTCGGTGAAAATCAATCGTTCTATGTGGGCGCGCGCGTCAGCGTGATCGACAAGCTGCTCGAGGCGGCGGACTACCAACCGGACGAAGAGGACGATGTCACGCTCGATCAGTTTCCCAAGGATCACGACTATCAGGCGAAGTATCTGTGGCGCATCGGCTCGCATCATCGAGTGGAGGTATCTGCGATCGGTGCGCGCGACGAGGCCGCCGCTACGCTTGGCGCTCGCTCCGACAACGCCCTGCTCGACCCGGGCACGACCGGCCGCGCGTCGCTGGAACGCGAGTTCAACAGCCAGGCGACGCGCTGGATCTTCGAGAACGGCGCTCATCGATTGCAAACGGCCGTCGGCCACGTGGCCGAGTCCCGCTTGAACAAACAAGGCAACGGCGCCGAGTTTCTGGATATCGACACCGACGAGTGGACCTTCCGCTCTCAGTACGACTTGCGCTTGTCCAACGCACATACGCTCGGTGCGGGCGTGGAGTATCAGAAATCGACGTATGAGTACGGCATCCGCGTGCGGTATCGGAGCTGCTCGATCTTTACTCCCGATTGCGAAACCAACAAAGGCGAACTGACCGAGGCCAACGACGAGCAGGAGATCGAAACCGCCGACGCCTTCCTCGAAGACATCTGGACGATCGCGCCCGGAGTCACGCTGACCAGCGGCGTGCATTTCGCGCGCAACGAATATCTCGACGAGTCGCACGCCGAGCCACGCGTCGCCGCTCAGTGGCAAATCAATCCCGCGCTGGAGCTGCACGCATCCTGGGGCAAATATCATCAGTCGCCCGAAATCGACCAGATCGTACCGATCTTCGGCAACCCGGCCTTGGAGTCCCCCGAAGCCGTGCACTATGTGTTCGGTGGCACGGTCCGCCCCAGCACGCTCTGGTCGATTACCGCTGACGTGTACTATAAAGACCTGAGCAAAGTGGCCGTCGACGTTCCCGAGCCGATGCTGTATGTAAATGCGGCCACCGGCAAAGCCTATGGCGCCGAGATCCTGGTGAACCGCGACCGTGGCAAGCGCTGGTACGGCTGGTTGTCGGTCAGTGCCGCGAAGACCGAACGTCGCAATGAGCTCACGGGCGAATCGATTCCGTTCGATTACGACGTGCCGGTGGTCGCGAACCTGGTGCTCAACTATCGGATCAACGCCAACTGGGAAGCCGGCCTGCGCTGGAACCTGCGCAGCGGCATGCCGTACACGCCCATCATCGGCAACAAGCCGAATCCGGATTATCCCGGCTACTACCTGCCGGTGTATGGCGAGCTCAACAGCGAACGCGCGAAGCCATATCATCGCCTCGATCTGCGCATCGAGCGCAAGTTCGACTATGGCCGCGTCGAGGGCAGTTACTATCTGGACATCATCAACGCTTACGCGCGCAAGAACGGCGGCGCCGTGAGATACGAAGCAATCGCGGATTCCTCCGACTATCGGCTGGAAGAGGAAGAAGGACTGCCGTTCTTCCCGTCGTTCGGTATCAAGATCTCATTCTGATGCGTCGACTGCTTCTGTCCCTGTACGTGGTCGTGGTCGCGGTGGCGGTCGGCTCCGTGCTGAGCTTCGGCTGGCTCTGGGATCATGGGCTGCGGACCGAGCTGGCCCGCAGCAGCGAGCAGACGGCGCTCAGCGCGCAAGCCATTTTCGAAGCGGACCTGCGCGACCTGTCGATCGAGCAGTGGCCGGAACGCATCGAGGAAATCCGGCCGCACTTCGCTTATGAAGTTACGTTATTGAAGCTCGAGAACATTCACGCGTCCAAGCGCAACCTGCGCCGCCTTCGGCACGGGCTGCCCACGCTGGATGAAGCAAACGACATCACCTACATGCTGCTGCCGTTGCGTGGCTCGGACTATATCGTCCGCGTCGACATCGCCGAGCAGGCGCAGGACACTGCCATACGGAGCGTCACGGGCTTCTACTTCTTGCTGGAGCGTCAACTCGCCGATCTATCCTCCGCCCAGCGGATCGAACGGCTTCAGGCGCTGGAGCGCCAGTTCGAATATCCCATTCGCAGCGTGCCGCTGAGCGAAGTTCCCGAGGAAGCGCTTCACTCGGTGCGTGCCGGCAATCTGGTCGTGGTCGATCTCAAGACGGCCGAGGAACGGTATTACAAGCAGCTCGCTGGCGAAGAACGTGCTTTGCAGCTCGGACCGTTTCCTCGCTATCTGCTCGAACGGATCATCGAGTACGTGGTTTGGACAGCTCTCGCCTCGGCAGTCGGTGTGGCGTTGTATCTGTGGGTCCGCCCGCTATGGCGGGACATGCTGGCGCTGGAGCGAGGCGCGAATGCCATCGGTCAAGGCAAGCTCGACACGCGCGTGACTGTCTCGACACGCTCGGTGATTCGCGGTGTCGCGGATACTTTCAACAGCATGGCGCAACGAGTGCAGGAGCTGCTGAGAGCGCAAAAAGAAACCACCGACGCGGTCTCGCATGAGCTGCGGACGCCGATCTCGCGCATGCGCTTTGGCGTCGAGATGCTCGAACGTGCGACGCTCGCCGAAGATCGCGAGCGTTATCTGCAGACGATGCGCAACTCGCTGGACGAGCTGGAAGCGCTGGTCGACGAATCGCTGACCTATTCCCGACTGACCAGCGCGGTCCGACGGTTGTCGCCCCAGGTCGTGAATCTGACGGACTGGCTGGCGGAGATCGTCGATGACGCTCAACAGTTCGCCGGCCACATCCGACTGAGCAGCGAAGTGCATCCGAACAGCGCCATTGCGAATCTGGATGCAAAATTGGTCGCGCGAGCCTTGAAGAACATCATTCGCAATGCACTTCGTCACGCCGGCACGACGGTGAAAGTCACGATCCGCCAAGACGCGCAGTACACGAGCTTTACCGTCGAAGACGACGGCCCTGGCATTCCGGCCGAGCAACGCGCGGCAATCTTCGAGCCGTTCTATCGCATCGACAACAGCCGTCAACGCGAATCTGGCGGCCATGGTCTGGGCCTCGCCATCGTGCAACGAATCTGCGATTGGACCAACGCGGAAATCCGCGTCGAGGATTCCCAGCTCGGCGGCGCGCTGTTCAGACTGCGCTGGGCAACGAGCGATATCACGCGAGTGGATCTATAGCCGCTTGCCTGGCTTTCTTTTCAACGGGCGCGTTGTTTTTGTTCGTCGCGCTAACGTCGCCCCAAGCACGCCTCGCAAGCTGGCCGCCTGCCCTTCGAGGTAGCGCCAGAGCTGATTCGCCACCGGCCCCTGCGGCCGATCGCGTCGTCGCGCCACTACCAGTTCTTCCGCCGCGCCAGGAAAATGTCGGCCGGCAATCGAGAGCAATCGCCCGTCGTGCAACTCCTCTTCGATCAGAAAGCGGGGCACATGTCCCCACGCCATGCCTTGCAGAATCAGCTCCTTCTTCATCTGATGATCGGCGACCGAACATTGATGCGCACCTTCGACCACGAAATAGCTGCGCTCCGGCGAATGGCGAGCCGTGTCGCGGATGATGCATTGAGTGACGTCGCGCATCATCTCCGGTGAAATGGCTGGCGTGATCGGGAAGGGCAAGAAGCCGGGCGCGACCACAGGTACGACAGTCACCGTGCCTAGATCGATCCATTCCAGCCGCGGATCGGCTTTGTCGATCCGATGCAGGATCAGGTCAGCCTCGTCGTCGAACAAACGTTCCCACGGACCGGTCACGGCCTCGTAGTCGACATGCAACCGGGTCGCCGGGCGTTGAGCGAAGAACGCGCTCAACAGTCCGAGCACCTGTGGACGCGGACACAGGTCGCCCATCACCACACGAAGCTGAGTTTCCTCACCTAACACGAGCTGCCGCGCGTGCACGCGCAAAGCTTCCATCTCTCGAAGCAGCGACTGCGCCCGCCGCTGTAATGACAGCCCCGCTTCCGTCGGCCGGACGCGATAGCCGGCGCGATCGAGCAGCCGTAAGCCGAGCTGACGCTCCAGCTTGGCGACCGCTGCAAATACCGCTGGGTGCGAACGATGGAGCACGGCCGCCGCAGCCTGAAATCCGCCCTCGCGGACGACGGCATCGAAACACTGCAGATCGTGCAGAGTGAACTCGCTCATTGTCCGGCCACCTTACAGAGTTCTTCCGAACTTTGTAATATCCAGCGGCGCGACCGGGACCTAGCATCTCCTCACCGTCACTCGAGGTAAGGAGCTTCCCATGTCCGAATCGGTTTCTTTCGTCAGGGCCGGCGACGGCGCCCGTATCGCGTATCGCATCGACGGCCCGACCGATAAGCCGACGCTCATCCTTTCGAATTCCATCGCCACGACGCTGCATATGTGGGATGGACAGATCCCCGAGCTCTCACGCCACTTCCGAGTGGTTCGTTATGACACCCGCGGTCACGGCGCATCGAGCGTCCCGGCGGGCGCTTATTCCATCGATCGCCTCGGTCGCGATGTGGTCGAGTTGATGGATGCGCTGGCGATCCAACGCGCGCACTTCTTGGGATTGTCCTTGGGCGGCTTCGTCGGTCAGTGGCTCGGCATCCAGGTGCCCGAGCGCATCGATCGCTTGATCCTCAGCAACACGTCGTCGTATCTCGGCCCGGCCCAGCCATGGGACGAGACCATCCGCACGGTCCTGCAATCCAAGGACATGACCGAGCGCGCCGAGATATTTCTACGCAACTGGTTTCCCGCTCACATGCTGCGAGCGGGCGGCCCGACGATCGAACACTTTCGCGCCATGGTGCTCTCCACCACTCCGGCCGGGCTCGCGGGCAACTTCGCCGTGGTTCGCGATACAGATCTGCGACGAACGATCGCACTCATCACGCGCCCGACCTTGGTGATCGCCGGCGAACACGATCCCGTCACGGCAGCGAGTCATGGGCGCGCGATCGCGGAGACGATTCCGGGTGCGCAGCTCAAGGTGCTACCGACGGTGCATCTGCCAAACGTCGAGCTGCCGAACGAATATATGCAAACCGTGCTCGACTTTTTGCGCGCGACCGGCTGAATCGCTGCGCACGCAGTCGCCGGACCAAAGAGTTATCTGTCGCAGCAGCACACGATCTCTCACACGTGACAAAAAATTCACGTGAGTCCGAATCGTGGTGAGATTGGAAACAGCATTACGCGCGCGCCGATGTCGATGACGCGCGCGAGTGAAATGGAGATCCAGACAGGAGAATGGCGCGCCCGGAGAGATTCGAACTCCCGACCTCATGGTTCGTAGCCATGCGCTCTATCCAACTGAGCTACGGGCGCAGCACTGATTTGGCCGACGGCGTCGAGCCGCCCATCCATCCGCCGGGGTCCGCGGGCCGTTCGCTTGCGCGAGCCGGTGCCGGGGCGGCGGGGCCATTCGCATCGGGGTCGGAGCCGGCGGCCGTTTCGGGGCCGTCACGGCGCTTGGGGATTTCCGTAGCAGGATCAGTAACTTACTGAGACCCGCCCTACCCTTGCCAAACCATCCGCTGACGTTCTCGGGCGCGTCCGGTCACCGGACTCCTCGCCGCGAGGGCGCGCATCCTACCACAACATTCGGCGGATGCAGCTACTCGTGTGTTGGCCGGCAGCAAATTCTTCGCACCGGTCGGTCCGGCCCACTCGCGTCCCCGGCGGGCGACAGTGTCGCCGTCGAGTGCACGCCAACTCGATCGCGAACACATCGCTGAACACATTCGAGTGTCGGCGCTCTGTACAGCTGTATAGCTCGAGTGGCCAGCCGAGTTTTCCCCACAGCAATACATCACAGCGATTGATTGCGATGCCTGTCGTTCTGCCTCATCATTCACCGGCTTTTTTTCGAGTGTTGCTGAGGGAAGGTTATGGCTGCGCGGGTGAGCGCCTCGAAGGCAAATAAGAAAACCGAAGTGCAGTCGCACAAGCATGAATTACGAACCGAGGTTCAGGAATTCAAGCGACGGCGAATTCTGGAGCAGTCGCGCGAATTATTTTTCGCGCAAGGCTATGAAGCGACCACTCTCGATACCATCGCGGCCGAGCTGAAAGTCACCAAGCCGTTTCTTTATTCCTATTTCCGGAACAAGAGCGAGATCCTCAACGCCATTTGTGAGATCGGCATTCGCTCGCCGCTGGCGGCGCTGGACGAAGCGCTGTCGACCAAGCTGCCGCCCGGGGAAAAGCTGCGCCTGGCGATCGAGCGCGTGACCACGGCGGTGCTGCAAAATCAGCAATGCATCGTGGTGTATCGGCGCGAGGAAATGAATCTCGAGCCCGAGGAATGGCAGTTGCTGGCGAAGCTGAAAGCGGAGTTCGATCAGAAGCTGTCGTCGCTGCTGGTGGAAGGCGCCAAGCGCGGCGAGTTCACATTCGACGATCCGGACTTCACCGCGCTGTCGATCGCGGGCTTGATCACCTGGGCGGCGCTGTGGTGGCGGCCGACGATGGGACGCTGGTCGCAGACCGATGTAGTCATGCACATGATTCGCAACGTGGAGCGCATGGTCGGGCGTAAACCGCGCGCCACTGGCGCGATCTGACTGTCATACCAACAGACAACCGCATCGAAACGCGCGCGCACCGTCGCGAAATTTATTTGGAGTCGATCAACAACGACGCAGCGCGCTCGGCGATCATCATGGTCACGCCATTGGTATTGCACGAGGGCAGACAGGGCATGACGGCGGCATCGATGACTCGCAATTGCCGGACGCTCTTCACTCGCAGCTCGGGATCGACCACGGACAACGGGTCCGCCACCGCCCCCATCCGGCACGTGCCGACCGGGTGATACATCGCGAACGCGCCGGCGCGCGCGTAAGCCTCCCACTGCTCATCGGTGCTCACCGCCTCGCCGGGCAGATATTCCTTTCGAACCCGATCGCGCAGCGCGGGGGAACTGAAAATATTCCGCATCACCCGCGCGCCATCGATCAGTGTGCGCACGTCGGCATCCGCACCTAGCAGCGCATGATCGATCAGAGGCGCGTCCTGCGGATGTGACGAACGCAGCCTGATCGAGCCGCGCGATTCCGGCCGGCAGACATTCACAGCCAGGCTCACACGGTTCGCCTCGGCCAGCAGGACCTTGTCCGGCGTGACTTCATACCCCAGCGGTTGAAAATGAATCTGCGCGTCGTACGCCGTCAGCCCCGGCCGCGTGCGAAAGAACGCGCCAACGTGAGAGATCGGCGAGGTGCCGGGCCCTCGGCGCAATAGGGCGAACTGCAAAGCCCGCAAGGCGAAGCGCCATCGCGAATGCGCCTCGACGTTCATCGTGCGCATGGTCACGTCGTAGCTGAGGATGATGCCCGGGTGCTCCTGGAGATTGCGCCCGACGCCGGGCAAGTCGTTCACGCAACCGATGCCGTGGCGTTCCAACTCGGCGCGCGGCCCGATTCCGGACAGCATCAGGATCTTCGGCGAGCCGATCGTTCCAGCCGCGAGCAGCACTTCGCGACGTGCCCGCGCTAACTTCGCGACGCCGTAATGATCGAATTCCACCGCCTCGGCGGCGCCGTTACGCACCCGAACGCGACAGACGAAGGCTCGCTTCATCAATTGCAGTTTGTGGTGACCAATGACGGGACGCAGATATCCTCGCGCCGCGCTACAGCGCAGCCCACGCCACTGGGTCGCCTGGTAGTAGCCAACACCTTCCTGGACCGCGCCGTTGAAGTCGTCATTTCGTGGAATGCCGGCGGCGACACAGGCCTCGATGAACAGCGGATTGAAAGGATGCGAGACGCGCAGATTCGCGACGCCCAGCAGTCCTTGGTCCGAGTGGTATTGGCTCGCGCCATTCTCGTAGCGCTCGGAGCGCAGGAAATACGGCAGCACTTCGGGGAAGCTCCAGCCCGTCGCGCCCTGTTGTACCCAGCGCTCGTAGTCGGCCGGGTTACCGCGCAAATAGATCATGCCGTTGATGGAGCCACTGCCTCCGAGCACCTTGCCCGAGGGCCAGTGGTCGATGCGACCGTTCCTGGACGGGTCCGGCTCGGTCTCGTATCTCCAGTCGTATCGGGGATTGCCGACCAGTCTGGCCGAGCCGGCCGGCACATACACAGCGGCGTGACGATCGTCGCCACCGGCTTCCAGCAAGATCACGCTGTAGCCGGCATCGATGAGCCGGCGCGCGGCCACGCACCCCGCGGAGCCGCCACCAGCGATCACGTAGTCGGCTTCTAATGTTTCGGCGAGTTCGTGCTGAGTCACGTTAGAACGACTTGGTGAACTGAACACCGTAACTGCGAGGCGCTCCGAACCGGGAGAATACATCGCCCAGGAAGGGAATGGCGTCGAGACGATACAGCTCGTCGGTGAGGTTCTTGCCAAACAGCGCGACTTCCCATTGTTCCGCGCGCGCCTGGAGCGCGACCCGCGCATCGAGCAATCCGTAGGAATCTTCGAACACGGTGTTCTCGACCAGCCACGGCATCCGATCCTGCCATTGATATTCGATCCGAGTGTCCACCGACAGATCGCCGCCGACCTGCATCGTATAGTCGGCGCCGCCGGTGATCCGAAACTCCGGCGTCCGCGCCAGCCGATTGCCCGACAGATCGTTGCCGGCGGAGTCGATGAAGTCGCGATATTCCGAATCCAGATACGAACCGCTCAACCACAATTGGAGCGCCGGCACGGGCCGCAGTTGTAACTCCAGCTCGACACCGTCGATCCGCGCCGACGCGGCGTTATCGATGATGAGCGACAGACCCGCGTCGTCGAGCTGCTCCACCTGCAGGTCGTCGAACAATGTGTGGAAGATTGCGACATTCGCGAGCACGCGGCCGTCAGCCCAGCGCGTCTTGGCACCCAGCTCGTAAGTCCACGCGATCTCTGGATCGTAGGGACGCAATGCCGCCGCCTCGGTCGCAGGTTTGCCTTGCCAACCGCCGCCTTTGAATCCTCGGGCCGCGCTCACATAGAGCAGCGCGTCCCCGCTTGCGCGCCAATCCAGGCTGGCCTTGGGCGTGAACTCGCTCCAGCGCTTGCTGGTGCGGATGTTCCAGAACTCCGCCCCAAGCGGCGCCACGCAATAGATGAAATCGGGCTGCGCGCCGAAATCCAAACATTCGGAGCGGTTGCGGTAGTCCTTGTCGTCATAGGTGTAGCGGCCGCCGGCCGTCAACGACAGCGCATCGGTCATCGCCCAGCTCAGCTCACCGTAGACAGCGGAGCTGCGGGTGACGTTCTCCTGATCGTAGAGGAACTGCCCGTCGAGAATGTCACCGACGCCGCCGGGCCCGAGCACCGACAGGAACGACGTGGCGACGCTGTTATCGATGATGTCAGTGTCTTCGCGCAGGAAGTACAAGCCCGCCACCCAGTTCAACGCGCCGTCTCCAGACGAGCTCAGGCGCAGGTCCTGCGTGATGCCGACATACTTCTCGCGCTGGCCATTGGCCGCGTCGGTCAGCGACGGCGGCGAGCGCGTGCCCACCAATGAATATCGGCCATTGAAGTCGCCGTAACGAACGGCGGAAAGATATGTCAGCGTCTGATCAGCACCGATTCGATAGTCGACGCGCGCCGTGAGCCCCGCGGTGTCTTGATCTTCCCACTGCGTCCAGGGCGCATCGCTCTCGCGCACGTTGTTGCCAAGGTGCCCGGATGCGACGACCAACCCGATCCCGGGTACCGAGGGATCGTCGACCGCTCGGCGCGATTGGCCATGAGTCTCGTTGTGGCTGAAGTCGGCGACGACGTGGATATCGAGCGCATCGGAAGGCTGAAATAGCAGCGAGCCGCGGATCGAATAGTTGTCCTGGTCGTCGAGTCGCTCACCGAGCAAGGTGTTTTGGGAATAACCGTCGTGCTTGCGGTAATAGATCGCGGCTCGGGCGTCGACGGATTTGCTCAGCGGACCTGTGACATACGCCGATCCTTCCCACACGTCGCGGCCACCGAGCACATCGAACTGCCCATACGAAACGGCCACTCGCGCCGATGCCACATCGCTCGGCCGAGCGGTGAGCAGATTTACAGCGCCACCCACAACGTTCTTTCCATACAACGTGCCTTGCGGGCCGCGCACGACTTCGACGCGCTCCAGATCGAACAGCGGCGGCGTCGCCGTGCCTCGGCGGCCGACATAAACCTCGTCGATGAACAATCCCACCGAGGGCTCGGCGGCCGATCCGGTCAAGCGCAAAGTGCCGATGCCGCGGATCACGACTTCCTGTTGATTGCCGATCTGTTGTCCGAATGTGAAGCTGGGAGTGCGGCTCGCGACCTCGGCCAAGTCGGTGATCCCCGCCTTGCGCAGAGTCTCATCCGACAACACGCTTACCGCGACCGGCACCTCCTGCAACCGTTCCTCGCCGCGTCGACGAGCGCTGACCAGCACTTCTTCGATCTGGCCGGTGTCGATCGATTCCTGAGTCGAGGTGTTTTCCGCGGCGGCGGTGGAGACGCCCAGCATGAGAAGCACGGGCAGCGCAACAGCATAGGGATCCAACAACCGGGCGCTCTCGTCCCCAACCCCGACCGTGTGGTTCATGTGAATTCCTTTCGACCTCCCCAGCCGCGCGGGATGATCGCAAGCGGATCGTCACTCGTCCGTTGCGTATTTCCCGGATGCCGGGCGCGGATTCATTCGTGCCTGCGGACCGGCGTCAGGTTTGTTCGCTGATATATCGGGTCGGAGCGGCGCCGAACGCCTTACGGAACATGGCGGTGAAAGCGCTTGGACTGTTATAGCCAACGTCGAAGGCGACCGCCGTCACCGGCTCGCCGGTCGCGAGTCGTGACATCGCTTCCATCAGTCGCACGTGCTGCCGCCAGGTTGCGAAGCTCATCTGGGTCTCGCGACGAAACATTCGGGTGAACGTCCGGCGCCCCATGCCGGCGACGCGCGCCCAATCGTCCAGCGTATCGGCATGCGCCGGGTCTTCGAGAATCGCGCGACACACTTTGAGCAGACGAGGATCTTGCGGCATGGAGATGTCGAGCGGAATGCTCGGCGCGCTCGCGATCTCGTCCAGGATCAGTTTCATCACGCGGCCATCGCGACCTTCTTCGTCGTATTCGATCGGCATGCGAACCGCGGCAATGATCAACTCGCGCAACAGGTCGGACACTTCGAACACGCGGCACGCTTCGGGGAGATCGCCACGAACACGCTCATCGATGTAGAGCGTCCGCACCGACACATGACCGCGACACGCCATCTCGTGCGCAACCCCACTTGGAATCCATAGCGCGCGCTGCGGCGGGAGAATATAGCTGGCGTGATCGGTGGTGACGGACGCCACGCCGGAGATCGAGTACAGCACCTGAGCGCGCTTGTGCGAATGGCGTGGCTGGATCGTGCCCGACTCGTATTCCTCCGCCATGGCGGCGACTGGACGCGGCACATCCTGATAGTCGATGCTTTGCGTGCTGCGAGGGGGCGTGCCGGCTGCCACGTCGTTGGACGTTGGCGCACGATCGAGTGAGCCTTTGATAGCGCCGCGGCGCTGGCCCGGACGAGATGAATGTTGCTCCATCGGCGACGGCACACCAGTAGCTGATTGCTAGCTTCCCGACACGGCAAGTGATACCACAAAATCGACCGGGCAAACATTGCGCCGGCACGGACCTCATCACATTGGACGCTACAAACAGCACAACGATCCCGGCGCACGGCGCCGATCTCGATCCAGAAATTCGCGAATTCGTCGCAACCGTCGGCGCGGCCTTCGCCAGCTACCCGGATTTCAACGAGTTACCGCTTGCGGAAATGCGACGCGCCTGTGAAGAGGTGCGTGCACCGTGGGCCGCGGGCGGTCCCGTCATGACTCAGCGAGTCGAGCACACTGTGCCGACAGCAGTCGGCGCGGTGCGTGTGCGCATCCACAACCCGTCTTCGCGCGCAGAGAAGGCTGCGCTCGTCTATATGCATGGCGGTGGCTGGACCACCTTCAGCATCGATACGCACGACCGCTTGATGCGCGAGTACGCCGCTCGCGCCGATATCGTCGTCATTGGCGTCGACTATGCCCTCTCGCCCGAAGTGAAATTCCCCGTGGCCCAGCAGCAAATCGCCTCGGTGGTGCGCTGGGCTCGTGAGCTCAGTGCGGAGCTGGGCATCCATCGCGACCGCATTGCTGTCGGCGGCGATTCGGCCGGCGGCAACCTCGCGATCACGACAGCATTGAGACTGCGCGACGAAGGCGAGCCCCACGCGCTCCGCGCAATCGTGACGAACTATGCGGTCACGGACATCTACAGCACTCCGGAAGCGCTCCTACGCTACGGCCACGAAGGGTACATGCTCGGCGCGGATGAGATGGCCAGGTTCTGGGACAACTATCTACACAGTCGGGAGGAGGCGAATAATCCTCTGGTGTGTCCGGTGCACGCCGATCTACGGGGACTGCCGCCCGTGTTCATGGTCATTCCCGAATGCGACATTCTCACCGAACAGAATTGGCGGCTGGCCAGGCAGCTCGAGCAAGCCGGCGTGAGTGTCACGACGTCCTTCTACAAAGGCGCGTCGCATAGCTTCCTGGAAGCTATGTCGATTTCCGCCGTCAGCAACCGCGCGATCGACGACACGGCGCGGTGGTTGCGTGAGACGTTGGAGCCCCGCTAAAAGATCGCGAGCAGTGAGCGGATCGGCCGCCATCGGGGCGGCCGATCTCGTCTCTAGCTCACCCGTTAGAAATCGAACGATGCCGACACCACGAAGGTGCGCGGTCCGCCGAGCACAAGATAATTGGCGCCGAAGGAACCTCCGACCGACGCCCAGTAATTCTCATCCGTGACATTGTCCACGCGTGCCCGCAGTGTGACCTCGCGCTGATTCCAATTGAATGCATACCGAGCACCGACGTCCAGTCGCGTCCAGGACGGAATCTGCAGCGTGTTGTCCGCGCTTGCCGGCTGCGAGCTCGTATAGACGAGACGCCCGTCCGCGCTGAACCCCTGCGCGATATCCCACTCGACACCAACGTTCGCCAGCGTGTCCGGCACGCCGATCACGTCCTTGCCGTCGTTGGCAGGAATGTCGCCTCGCCGATTCTCGGCACTGAGCAGCGTCACACCGCCGAGCACGCGCACCTCTTCATTGAGCTGTCCGTAGACACTGAGTTCGATGCCCTCGTTACGCTGTTCCCCCGCTTCTTTCACTACGTTGCCGACCAGCACGGTGCTCGGCTGATTGATGCGGAAGATCGCGACACTGCCACCGAGCGTGCCAGCATCGTACTTGGCCCCGACCTCGTATTGTTTGGACTTGAACGGATCGAAGATCTCGTTGGCATTGGCGACGGCCACACCACCGACCAGCGCCGGCACCTCTTCACCCTGGACCAGGCCCTCGATGTAGTTGGCGTACAGCGAGATGCGCTCCCAAGGTTTCACTACCAGGCCGAATACCGGCGTGACGGTGCTTTCGTCGTAGGCGGACTGTTTCGAGCCATCGTCGTAGTCGTAGCTATTCTGCTCGATGTTCTGATAACGCGCACCGAGCGTGACCAACAAACGATCTTCGCTGAAGGACAAGGTATCGGCCAGCGCGAAGCTCTGTGTCTTCGTTTTGATCGTGGTCCGCGGCGAAGACAGCGCGCCGCCAAGAAGTGAGCTCGCGGCCGGCTGCGCGAGCTGCACCGGATGATACAAATCGAATGCGAGCCCGTCGAAAGGCGACAGCGCATAGGCGTTCTTCGAATCCAGATCGAAGTACGAGACGGACGCCACCAGCCGATGCCCGACCGCGCCGCTATCGAACTCGAAGCGGACGCCGGCATCGCCGGTCTTCACCAGGTCTTCGCGACGATTTTCGAATCGATACGTGGTCGCGGCTCCGCTCGGCGATGCTGTGGGATTCGCCAGGTTGTTGTGCTCTTCGCCGTCCCGGAAGCCAGCGGCGACCCAGCCACTCACGCTGTCGGTGAAGTCATATTCGCCACGAGCGACGCCGAAGAAATCCCGCTCGCTGCTGTACGTCCAGTTCTGTGCGAAATTCGACGAAGCATCCGGCTCGCGCGGAATGCCACCGATCGGCGTGACGCTCGGACGTGGCGCATCGATGTTGTGATCCTGGTAGCCGAAGTCCGCGGACAAGCGCGCTTGCTCGCCACGATAGTCCATCCCGAGCGACAGCATCGTCAGCTGACGATCCTGATCGTTCACCGACGTCTCGCCATCGCGACGGACCGCGTTGGCCCGCACACCGAAGTTGCCGTCGGTTGAGCGTCGTGCAAAGTCGAGCGCGCCGTAGCCTTCGCCACCGGTTTCAGCGCCGACGGTCACTCGATTCAGCGCAACGTCCGGCGCGCGCTTCGGCACAAGATTGAACGAGCCGCCGATGCCGCTGCCACCAGGCGCCGCGCCATTCAAGAAGCTGTTCGCGCCTCGAAACACTTCAACGCGCTCCAGAAATTCCGCGGCGACATACTGCCGTGGCAACAGACCATACAAACCGTTGTAACCCATGTCATCCGAGTACACGGGGAAGCCGCGCACCACATACAACTCCTGGAAGTTGCCGAAGCCGCGAGCCACGCGAACGCCCGGATCACTCTGCACCACGTCCGCGACGCTATGCGCTTGCAAGTTGCGCATGAAGTCGGCGGTGTAGTTGGTGCTGTTGAAAGGCGTGTCCATGATGTCCAGGTTGCCGAATAATCCGACGCGTCCGCCGCGCGCGACCTGCCCGCCTGCGTAATCCGGTGGCAGCATCACCTGCGAGCCAGTCACGATGACGTAATCGATGATCTCGTTTTTATCCGCGACCGAATCCCGCGCCGGATCGGCCAGAACACTCTGCGCGGTCAACAGACACGGCGCGAGACTCAGGAACAAGGAAACATGCCGCGATACAACGCGGTCTTGGTGATGGGCCAGCATCGACTGATTTCCTCTTGAAGCCCACTTTGGGCGCGGCCAGTGTCAGTCGTCGCCCGGATTTCACAATCAGGACTTCCCAGCGAAAGTTATAAACGTATGGGGATCGTGCAGCGCCCACGCGCGGCCAATCCACCGCACGTCGAGTTATTTGCGGGGAGGATGCTCGAGCAGGTGCGCGACCGTCTTCAACACGGCCATGGCGCGGAACGGCTTGCGGAGGAATACGTCGTAATCGGTGCACGTCTCTCGCACCGAGACTTCCTCCAGGGAGCTCATCATGATGATGGGGAGCTTGGCGAAGTTCGCATTGCTGCGGATCGCGCTCAGCGTCTGCGTGCCGTCCATGATGGGCATCATGTAGTCGAGCATGATGAGATCGGGCGTCACCTCGTTCAGGCGCGCCAGGGCCTGCTTGCCATTGATCGCGGTGACCACGCGATAGCCTTCGTCCTCGAGGATGGACTGCAGCACCTCGGCGACCCCGAACTCATCATCGACGACCAGCACGGTTTGCATGCTAGGCCTTACTGCGACGCCGGGCGGCGGCGCGTCGTCCTTTCGCTGTTTTTTTCTTGCGCGCCGGCACGGCGGCATCGACGCGCTCGGTACCGGATCCGGACAAGATTCCTTCGGCGGTCCTGAAGTTGTCGACGAAGCGCAGCCCCCGCGGACCGATCTCGAAATCCCGCAGCTTGTGATCGAAGCCGCCGCCGCGCACCTTCATGATCGAGATCAAACGCCGCAGCTGACCCTGATACTCGGCGAAGCGCAGCAGGATCATGTTCTCGGTGACCGCGGAAATGCCCTGAATCGGCAAATGCAGCTCGGGGCCGATCAGGTTCTCGGTTTCCATCGCGCAGATCGTAGTGACGCCGAGGCTGCGCAGCTCATTGGTGATGGCGGCAAAGAACGGGCTGAGCCGCTCCGGCGTTTCGGCGGCGGCGGCAAATCCGCCCCAACCGTCGATGAAGAGCCGCTTGACCTTGCGACGACGCACCGTGTCGACCAGCTCGTTGCCCAGGCTGTCCAGAATGCGCTCGACGGTCGGCCGCCAGATGACTTCCAGATGACCGGCCTCGACCCGCGACTGCAAATCGATGCCGATCAGTTTGGCATTGCCGATGAGCCGCTCCGGCGACTCATAAAAACCGAAATGCAGACCGGGCTCGGCCGCGCTCGATTTCTGTAAAAACGCGGTACCCAACGTGGTTTTGCCGGAACCCGACGGCCCAAGCAGGAGCGTGGAGGAGTCGGCGAGCAAACCGCCCTCAGTCATGTCGTCCAGCTGATCGATGCCGGTGGAAATGCGTTCGGTGTTTCCGCTGCCCTGATTCCGCAGGAAGCGCGACTCCGGCCGTGGGTGAACGACCAGGCCGTCATCGGTGATTTGAAATGGATGCCGCCCGCGCAAGCTCGCCGAGCCGCGGAATTTGCGCACCTCCAGCTCGCGCTGGCGGCGCTTGCCGTAAGGCATGTCTTCGAGAGTGATCAGGCCATCCACCATGGTGTGTTCCGGGTGGTACTCACCCCTGCGGCCGTTGGTCAGCAGTAGCGTGCAGCAACCGGCGGTAGCCGCGTGGGCTTGCAACTCATGGATGAACTTCCGGAACTCCCGATCGGAGGTGCTGGTTTCCTCGACCGCGATCAGACCGTCGAGAATCAGGATGCTGGCCTCGTGCGCGCGCATTTCACGGCGCAACAAATCCATCATGCCCTTCAGCCCGTTTTCCTCCAGCACCCGAAACGCGCTGATGTAATACACATACTTGGGGATCAGCTTGGCGTCGTAAAAACTCATCTGCTCCAGATGCTGGAGCATGCGCGCATGATTTTCGGCCAGCAGCGTGACGAACAGCGCGCGCTTGCCCTGGCGGGCGTGCTGGAAGCAGATCTGGTTGGCGAGAATCGTCTTGCCGGCCCCGGGCGTGCCGCGCACGATGTAAACGGCGCCCTCGAAAAAGCCGCCCTTGAGTACCTCGTCCAGCCCGGGTACGCCGGTGGCGATGCGCTCCAGCCCCGGTTCGAGACTGAGATCTTTGTTGCTCACGTGACCGACGGTCCCCTTTAGCCCAAACGCGTTCTACGCGATTTTAGCGTGCGCCGTCACGTCGCGTGGCAGTCTTACACTGAATGTCGAGCCCTTGCCGAGCTCACTCTGCAACGACAGCGTGCCACCTTGGGCCTGCGCGAGCTTGCTGGACAGCCATAACCCGATGCCGAAACCGCCGCTGCGGGGCGCGGCGACTCCGCGTTCAAATCGCTCGAAGATGCGCTCGCGATCCTCGGGCGCCACACCGACGCCGCGATCGATGACGCGAAGCTCGATCCACGTCGGGGTGCTTTCCAGCTCGATGCGCACCGGCTGGCCGTCGCCGTAGCGGATGGCGTTGGAGACCAGGTTGTCCAGAATCTGCTCGGTCGCCAGGTGATCCCAGGTGCCCTCGACGGCACCGGGCAGGTCACAGTGCAGTGTCGAGCCCGCGCGCGTGGCCAGCTGCTCATACTTGCGCACGCAGCTTCCGACCAGCTCACTCAAGTCGAAGGTGGACGGCTCGATGCGCACATGCTCGGCGTTCAGGCGCGTGATCTCGAGGAGCGTCGTCGCCCGACGGACGTAATGATCGACCGCCACTTCGAGCATTTCGAGCCCCTGGAGCAGCGCCGGCGATGCTTGCTCACGACGGGCGCGCGACAACAGCAGTTGTACTTGCCCGACGATGGGTGTCATCGGATTACGCAACTCGTGAGCGGCGATGGCGATGAACTCGTCCCGAGCTGCAATCGCCGCGCGCAGCTCTTCTATGAGGCGCTCTTGTTCGGTGGGCGATGGAGTCGTCATCCCATCTTTTTATCCTAGTAAAACTTGCGCGCGATTATAGGCAAGCAATCTCGCGGCGCGCCCGACTTTATCGAGTACGATAATTGCCGACATGAATTCACTGAGCCGGCGACGCGACCGCGCGTTTTATATGAGAATCCGGCGGTATCCCGGTTCGATCAGCGATGCGAGTGAGAGACGATGTTTTATCGGCGACTGTGGCTACACGCCAGTCGCACCTTCTGGTGCCTGCTTTTCATTTTTTTCTCCGGCGCGCCCCACGCGGAAACTCATGCTCAGTGCGAGCAGCAGTTCGCGCCACGCAGTGGCGAGCCCGGCAAAGATGTGATGTGGGTCGCAACCATCGACGAGCTGGTCACCGCCATGCTCCGCGCGGCTGGAGTCACGAACAAGGATCGAGTCATCGATCTCGGCTCCGGCGACGGCAAGATCCCCATCGCCGCGGCCAAACAGTACGGCGCCAGCGCGCTCGGCATCGAGTACAACCCGCAGCTGGTCGAGCTCGCGCAATGTCATGCGCGAGTCGAGCGAGTCACCGATAAGGTTCGGTTCGAACAAGGTGACATATTCGAGACTGACTTCAGCGATGCGACGGTGCTCACGCTGTATCTCGGCCCCACGATCAATCTGAAGCTGCGCCCGACCATCCTGAGCATGCGCCCTGGCACGCGTGTCGTGTCGAACACGTTCGATATGGGTGAATGGCAACCGGATGAAGTGATCGGATCGGCGGTGGGCAATACGCGCGCACTGTTGTGGATCGTGCCGGCGCGGATCGCTGGTGAATGGCGCTTCACCGAGGTCGGTGGCACGACGAGCTTCAGCGTCGAGCTTCGACAGAGCTTCCAACGCATCGAGCCTTCACCCGCGAACGGCGAGCGACTCGCGGTCCGCGACGGCCGACTGGAAGGCAATCGAGTGGAGCTGGTCGTGTCGGGCCTGAACCGCGAGCCCACGACCTTGATCGGCGAAGTGAGCGGTGAGCGAATCCTGGCCGCTCACGTCAAAGACGGCGCCGTCGTCCGCAGGTTCGTCGGAACGCGCTTGTAGACGCGCACGGTGCGGGCGAGGTGTAACGAATTGTTACAGCTCCTCGCGCCATCCTCGCCAAATGAAAAAGCCCTCTTGCGAGGGCCCTTTTCATATGGCGGAGAGTGAGGGATTGCACGAAGCACGTCCCTGTCCTTCGCCCTTCGGGCAGCCTGGAGGCTGTGCAAAACGGCTGTCCTGCCGTTTTGTCGAACAGGTCCTCATGCCCTCCTCCTCGCCAAATGAAAAAGCCCTCTTGCGAGGGCCCTTTTCATATGGCGGAGAGTGAGGGATTCGAACCCTCGATGGGCTTTTGACCCATACACCCTTAGCAGGGGTGCGCCTTCGACCACTCGGCCAACTCTCCGGCGCCTGCCAGGGCGGGACGCCCAGGTCAGTGAAGGCCGGCAAGAATACTGGCCGAGGCCCGTCAGGTAAAGGGTCGCAAGCAGAACGCGCCCACAGCGTTCGCAAGGGCCCTCGCGGGAGTGGCGGGCCACCCCGCGGTCAAGCTACTGCGTGAGGATCTCAGGAGCCCGCGCCGGTGATGGGACGCTTCGCTGCGCCACCGCCCGCCGCTTGTTCCTCGCGCTTGATGCGCTCGTAGATCTCTTCACGATGTACGGCAACCTCTTTCGGCGCATTCACGCCCACACGAACTTGGTTACCTTTGACGCCTAGGACGGTCACTGTGATGTCGTTACCTATCATCACGGTCTCACCGACGCGCCTTGTCAGAATCAACATGGTTCGCTCCTTGCTGTCAGCCGAATGATCGAGTTGCGTTTGCCGGCGGTGGAATCACCGCCCTCCCACAGCGCACGCACTTGTCATTCGAAATCGAGAGTAGGTCAGCTGCTCGGGTAATGGGGATCGGGATTTCCCTGAATATCGAAATTACCCTCACAAGACAGACAATATATTTTTTAATATGTTCGCACTATTCAATTCTCAACGCACCCGAATTTTCCCCAGTATCGAAAAAATCTACTTCATGGGTTTCGGGCCTACATAACCCGGCAGAAAAGCTACGACAGCAGTTCAGCAGCTTCGGTGCGGGCCTGCACTTCGCGCAATCACTGTTGACAGTTTCAGGCTGACTTTGCCGATAGTTTGGATTCGATCCAGTTCGACACACTCGCCAAGGCTTCGTCCAGCTTCGCCGGATCGTTGCCACCCGCTTGCGCCATATCGGCGCGACCGCCACCGCGACCGCCGACCTGCTGCGCGACGAAGTTGACTAAATCACCGGCTTTTACCTTCGCCGTCTGATCCGCCGTCACGCCCGCGATCAACACCACTTTGTTCGCGTCGTCCACCGACGCAAGCACAATGGCCGCCGACCGCAACTTGTTCTTCAACTGATCGACCGCGTCACGCAGAGCCGGCGCGTCCGCGCCATCGACCCGCGTGGCAACAACCTTCAAGCCACCGACTTCGACCGCCGTGCTCGACAAGTCGTTGCCTTGTCCACTGGCGAGCTTGGACTTGAGCGCCGCCACTTCCTTTTCCAGCTTGCGACTGCGGTCGAGCAGCTGTCGGACTTTGTCTTCGACATCGTCACGACTCGCCTTCACCAGCGAGGCCACGTCGCGGAGCACACGATCAGTTTGCGAAATCCATTCGTATGCGCCCTGTCCCGTGACAGCTTCTATGCGCCGAATGCCCGCGGCCACGCCGCCTTCGCTGATGATCTTGAACAAACCGATGTCACCGGCACGGCTCACGTGGGTGCCGCCGCACAGCTCCGTAGAGAATCCGCCGAAGCTCAACACGCGCACTCGATCCTCATACTTCTCACCGAAGAGCGCCATTGCCCCTGAGGCCACTGCCGCGTCGTAATCCATCAACTTGGTTTCCGCGGGCGCATTCGCGCGGATCTCCGCGTTCACCATCTCCTCGATCGTCTTCAGTTCGTCCGGCGTCACCGCCGCGAAGTGAGCGAAGTCGAAGCGCAAACGATCCGGCGCGACCAACGAACCCTTCTGCGTCACGTGAGTGCCAAGCACTTTGCGCAGAGCCGCGTGCAGCAGATGTGTCGCTGAATGGTTCGCCATCGTGGCGCGACGACGCTCTCCGTCGACGTGCGCTTCGATGCGAGCCCCAACGCGCAACTCACCTGCCTTCACGCGACCGACATGAGCGAACGCGCTGCCGATCTTTTGGGTGTCTACAACTTCGAACTCAAGGCTAGGACCGGTCAGGGTGCCGACGTCGCCCACCTGACCGCCGCTCTCCGCATAAAACGGCGTGTGATCGAGAATCACCTGGCCTTCTTCGCCCGCGCGCAGCACATCGACGCGTTCCTTGCCACGAAGCAGCGTCACGACGGTGCCCGTGTCGATCAGGTTTTCGTACCCACTAAAGTTAGTCTTGTCGTCGAGCGAAACGCCGGCGCGCAGATCGACACCGAACTTGCTCGCGGCCTGGCTCTGCTGACGCTGCTTCTCCATCGCAGTTTCGAAGCCTGCCTCATCGATCGTGAGACCGCGTTCACGCGCAATATCCGCGGTGAGGTCCGACGGGAAGCCAAACGTGTCGTAGAGGCGGAACACCGTCTCGCCCGGAATTTCTTTCTTGCCGCCGAGACCGGCGATTGCCTGATCCAGCAGCACCATGCCTTGAGACAACGTCTCGGCGAAGCGCTCCTCTTCCTGCTTCAACACGCGCTCGATCTGCGCGCGCTGGGTGCGCAGCTCGGGATACGCGTCGCCCATTTCCTGTTCGAGCGCGCCGACCAGCGTGTAGAAGAACGGCTGCGTCTGGCCGAGTTTGTAACCGTGACGGATCGCGCGACGGATGATGCGACGTAGCACGTAACCGCGACCTTCGTTCGACGGGAACACGCCGTCCGCCACGAGGAAGGAACAGGCACGAATATGATCCGCGATGACGCGCAGTGAGCTCGCCGTCAAATCGCGAGTGTGGGTCGCGGCCGCAGCGGCCTTGATCAGATTGACGAACAGATCGATTTCATAATTCGAGTGCACGCCCTGCATTACGGCGGCAGTGCGCTCGAGGCCCATGCCGGTATCGACCGAAGGCTTCGGCAACGGCGTGAGCTGACCGTCGGCCGAGCGATCGAACTGCATGAACACCAGATTCCAGATCTCGATCCAGCGATCGCCGTCGGCATCCGGCGAGCCCGGCGGGCCGCCCGGCACATCCGCGCCGTGATCGTAGAAAATTTCCGAGCACGGGCCGCACGGTCCGGTCTCGCCCATCTGCCAGAAATTGTCGGAGCCGCCGCCCGGCTTGTCGCCGATGCGTACGATGCGATCCGCGGGCACGCCGACATCCTTGTTCCAGATGTCATAAGCCTCGTCATCGGTGTGATACACCGTGACCATCAGGCGCTGCGGATCGATGCCGAGATACTGCTTGCCAGTGACGAAGTCCCAGGCGAAGCGGATCGCGTCCTTCTTGAAGTAATCGCCGAAGCTGAAATTGCCGAGCATCTCGAAGAAGGTGTGATGACGGGCGGTGTACCCGACGTTCTCGAGATCGTTGTGCTTGCCGCCCGCGCGCACGCAGCGCTGTGAGCTGACCGCGCGGCTATAGCTGCGCTTGTCCTTGCCTAAAAATACGTCCTTGAACTGCACCATGCCTGCGTTGGTGAACAGCAGGGTTGGGTCGTTGCCCGGGACCAACGAGCTGGACGCCACGATCTGGTGGCCACGCTCACGGAAAAAATTCAGGAACAGCGCGCGAAGGTCGGCGCTCGACAGGCGCTTGGCAGTCATGAGGAACCGTCAGGGGTGAATCCGGATCGAATCCGCCGCCCGGATTGCTGTCCTATTCCGGTTCGATGTCCGACGGAGCGTCGGCATCAGGATCGAACTTCAGGGCGGCGCGGATTTGATCGCTGTTAAAACCGCGATATTGAAGGAAGCGGGCCTGCTTTGCACGTTCAGCGGCGGTCTTCGGCAGCTCCCCGCCAAACTTGCGACGCCGAACTTCGGCCGCGAGCCCATTCCAATCCTGCTCGCCGCCGGCGATTTCCTGCTGAATCTGCGAATCCGTGATGCCCTGCTGCCGCAGTTCCGCGCGGATGCGTACCGGGCCTTGTCCGCGCCGGGCATGGTGATGGACATAATTCGCGGCGAAGCGCTCGTCCGAGACCCATTTTTTCTTGCCCAGCTTGTCGAGGACCGTGGCGATGCTGGCGTCGGGATAACCTTTGGCCGCCAGTTTGCGCTTCAGTTCTTCGGTGGAATGCTCACGGCGCGACAGTAAGCGCACCGCGGCAGTCTCGACTTCCTTGTCCCGCTTCTTGACACGCTCCGCCAGTTGCTCCGGCGTGAGCGCTTCGTCGTCGGCCGCGGGGAAGCTCGCGGCCTCGAACAGTTCGCGTGTGCGACTGGTCTTAGACCGCCTCACCCTTCACTGCCTTGGTATCGGGCAACAACTTCTCGCGGATCTTGCCTTCGATCTCGCTGGCGATCTCGGGATGCGTCTCGAGGAAGGTGCGGGCATTTTCCTTGCCCTGACCGATGCGCTCGCCGTTGTAGCTGTACCAGGAGCCCGACTTCTCGACCAGGCCCTGCAACACACCGATATCGATGATTTCGCCGTTACGCGAAATGCCTTTGCCGTACATGATCTCGAACTCGGCCTCGCGGAACGGCGGCGCGACCTTGTTCTTGACCACTTTGACGCGCGTCTGGTTGCCGACCACTTCCTCGCCATTCTTGATGGCGCCGATGCGACGAATGTCCAGACGCACCGACGAGTAGAACTTGAGCGCGTTGCCGCCGGTGGTGGTCTCGGGGTTGCCGAACATGACGCCGATCTTCATACGGATCTGGTTGATGAAGATCACGATGGTGTTGGAGCGCTTGATGTTGCCGGTGAGCTTACGCAGCGCCTGCGACATCAGGCGGGCCTGCAAGCCGACGTGCGCGTCGCCCATTTCACCTTCGATTTCGGCCTTGGGCGTCAGCGCCGCGACCGAGTCGACGACGATCACGTCGACCGCGCTCGAGCGCACCAGCATGTCCGTGATTTCCAGGGCCTGCTCGCCGGTATCCGGCTGCGACACCAGCAGTTCCTGCACGTTCACGCCGAGCTTCTCGGCATACACCGGATCGAGCGCGTGCTCCGCGTCCACGAACGCAGCGGTGCCGCCGGCGCGCTGCGCTTCGGCGATGACCTGCAGGGTCAGCGTGGTTTTACCCGAGGATTCCGGACCGTAGATTTCGATGATTCGGCCGCGAGGCAGACCGCCCACGCCGAGCGCGATATCCAGGCCGAGCGAGCCGGTGGAGACCGCTTCCACATCGTAAGTGGCGCTCGCGTCGCCCAGACGCATGACCGAGCCCTTGCCGAACTGCTTTTCGATCTGGCCGAGCGCGGCGACTAGCGCCTTCTTACGATTTTCTTCCATCGGAGGACCTGTGTTGATTCGTGTGACTGAAGTGACGGCGCCAGTATTTTACAAACCGGACGGTCGAAACTGAGGGATATCTGTATATTTGCACAGTTAATCGCGATCCGCCACTGCCGGATCCGTGCTAGGGCCGGCTAACGGGCCCTGCGCCTATTGTAGCGGCCAGCGCTCCAGGATCGAGTAATGCGAGCCGGCGGCGTCGCGCACCGATTCGACCAGCACGAACTCGTTCACCTGCTGATGCAGCCCTCGACCCGGGATTCTCTGCGGCCGCAGGCCACGCGGCAGATCACGAGCCAGCGTGATATGCGGGCGATACGGGCGGTCATCCAGTTGTTTCAGTTGGTTACTCAGACTCGCGCGCAACCGTTCCGCCAGATCGATGGCGGCCGCCGGAGGTGTCGAGGTTGTAAGACACAGCAGTCTGCGGCCCCACGACTCGACGCCGTCGAAATCGAGCGTGAATGCCGGGCTGCCGGACACGCCAGCTGCCGCTTGCTGAATAGCCGGCAAAGTCGAGTCGGGAATGTCGCCGAGAAATAACAAGGTGACGTGGAAATTCCGCGGCGGTATCGGCCGCCCGCCACTCGCGCGGGCCATGGAGAGCGTGCCCGCTTCGAGCTCAGCGCGGAATGCATCAGTCGGCCAGAGCGCGAAGAACAACCGCCGGGCCGCGGCCATCAAAGTTTCCGTTGCAGCAGACTCAGCTCACGGAGCGCGCGCGCCACGGATTGCCGGCGAATCGCCTCGCGATCCCCGGTGAAAGTCTCCAGCGCGACTCGGGTCTCGATCTCGTGCCCTTCTTTCCACGCCCAGCCGAACCAGACCGTGCCGACCGGCTTGCCCGGCTGCGCGCCCGCGGGACCTGCAATGCCTGTGACTGCCAGTGCGATATGACCGCCGAGCGCTTCCAGCGCGCCGATCGCCATCTCGCGCGCCGTCGCTTCGCTGACCGCGCCGTGCGACGCCAGTGTCGATGGCCGCACGCCGAGCAAGGATTGCTTGAGCGTGTTGCTGTAGGCCACGACGCCGCCGTCGTACCAGGCCGAGCTGCCGGCGATATCGGTCAACAGCTTGGCGACCCAGCCGCCGGTGCACGACTCGGCCGTGACCAGGCGCCGCTCGGCGTCCAGCAGATCCGCGCCGGCCTGGGTGGCCAGGCGCATCAAATCCTCGTCGCTAGTCATGCCACGCATGCTTCAGGGTCCCGGGGATCAACGTCAAGCTGGGCATATCCGGATTCGCGCAGGCACAAGTCCGTTGTTTGTGGTCCGGATCCGGGCCACTGTGGGCGCGAGAGCCGGTTTGCTTTCCATAGCGTCATCTTTCCATAGCGTCATAAAGAGTCGGTCCCTTAAGCGGTACCCCATGGCTGGTGCGCATGACATACAGAGTCGACCCGCTGCGCAACTGGCTCTTGGGACGACTCGATCCCCGCGGGGCGCGAAGGCGAATTACTTCGCGACTGCGTTCTCGGGCTCGCCGGTCACCACTTTCGGACTGGCAGCAACGGTCTTGCGTGCCGCGAGCAGCTGAGCGGGCATCGCGATCAGCAGCGTGATGCTGCCGAAGATGACGAACGCCGAAGTCATATAGAAGCCCATCGAGCTGCTTCCCGTGAGTTTCTCCGCCCACGTGAGCACATTGGGAGCCACGAACGCGCCGAGGGCGCCGATGGTACTGACGAACGCGATGCCGGCCGCCGCCGCGGTCTTCGGCAGGTAGTCCGACGGAATGGTCCAGAAGACCGCGAGCGTCGCGTAGTGACCGCCCGCCAGCAGGCCGATCAGGAAGATGGACATCACCGTGTCGTCTTTGAACGTGGGCAGCAGTCCGATGGCGATGCCGGCCAACATCAAAGGCAGCGCCGCGTGCCAGCGCCGTTCGAGCGTGCGGTCGGAATGACGGCTGTTCAGCACCATCACGATCGCTCCGAGGATCGGCGGCAAAGCTCCCAGCAGGCCGACGAGGAAGACGTCTTCCACGCCTGAGTTCCGAATCAGCGTCGGCGCCCAGTAGTTGTTCATGTTCGACACGGCGTAGCTCGCGAAGGACACCAGGCCGAGCAGATACAAACGCGGATCTCCGAGGACCTGTTTGAGCCCACCGGCGTGCCCGTCGCCTTTACGCTTTTCTTCGGATGCGAGCGTGGCGCCGATGACGTTTTTTTCCTCCGTCGAGAGCCAGTGCGCACGTTCGGGCTGGTCCTGCAGATAGAACCAGGCCGCGATGCCCAGCAGGACGGACGGAATGCCTTCCAACATGAAAAGCCACTGCCATCCATGCAGGCCGGCGTCGCCATCGAACGTCTTCATGATCCAGCCCGCGAGCGGACTGCCGATCAGCACCGACAGCGGCAACGCCAGGTAGAAGGTTGAAGTGATGCGTGCGCGACGGTTCGCCGGAAACCAGTAGGTCAAATACAGAAACACGCCCGGGACGAACCCGGCCTCGGCGGCGCCGAGCAGGAAACGCATGATGTACAGCGAGACCGGACCGGTGACGAACATCATGCCGACGGACACGAGCCCCCAAAGCACCATGATTCGCAGCAGCGTGGCGCGTGCGCCGACGCGATTGAGCATCAGGTTGCTCGGCACCTCGAACAGCACGTAGCCGATGAAGAAGATGCTGACGGCGAGGCCGTACACCGTTTCGGGCAGCGCCAGGTCCTCCATGAACTGCAGCTTGGCGATGCCGATGTTGGTCCGTTCGATGAAATTGAAGACGTAGCAGAGCATCAGGAAGGGCAGCAGTCGCCACAGAACCTTCCGGTACGTCTGTTCGATGAGCTCGGGAGATGCAGGAGGCAACGAGGTGTGCGACATCATCGTTCAGTCAGCCGGGCAAGAGATTCGTCACAGCGATGGCGCTGACCATCGGCCATGTTCCGGTGATCGTCACTCTCGTTCAAAGACAATATTTCTATCGAAGGTATGCCGTCCCGGCAGCCGGAAACGAGGCGTGCGACATCATCGTCGAGAGTGTACATGCATCGTCCGGCATCGGCCGATGCTGGTCTGGCATCGGATCGATGCCGACTCGGTTCTAGCGAGGTCGCGCATGCAGATGTCCGCGCGCTTTCGATGACGCGAGCTGCTCGCGCACGCGAGGCTATCGGGTATTCTGCAGGCTCGTTTCGAAGAGAGCAGGAAAGATGAGATCCAAGATGTTGCTAGCGGCGATCGCACTGGCGCCGATGTTTGCAGGCGCTCAGGAACTTGCCCGCGAAAGGACGGTTGGCAACCTTGAAGTCGTCGCGACCTTCAACGGTCCGATGCCCACCGGAGTGGCCGTCTCGGACGACGGGCGCATCTTTGTGAATTTCCCGCGCTGGGGAGACGAGAAGATTTATCCGGACTTCTTCACCGTCGGTGAAGTGAAGAACGGCAAGACCGTCCCGTACCCGAGCGCTGAAATGAACAAGGCCGATCCGAATCGCGCCGCTCAGACGCTGCTCGCCGCGCAGACCATCGTGGTCGACCCGACGGGCAAGCGGCTGTGGATCGTCGACACCGGCAACGGCTTTGGCGACTTCCGCGAAGGCGGACCGAAGCTCGTCGCGGTCGACCTGCGCACGAACGAGGTCGTCAAGACGATCACGATTCCGCTGAGCGTCGCGGTGCCGGGCACCTATCTGAATGACGTGCGCTTCGACCTCAAGCGCGGTCCGCAGGGCACGGCGTTCATCACCGATTCGGGCACCACCGGCATCATCGTCGTTGATATCGCAAGCGGCAGGAGCTGGCGTCGCTTGCAGAACCATCCGACCACCAGGCCGGAGCCGACGTACATGCCGGTCTACGAAGGGCAGCTGCTCTATCGCGATGGCAAGCGCTTCCAGATCGGCTCCGACGGAATCGCGCTCAGCCCCGACGCGCAATGGCTCTATTACTCCGTGCTCAGCGGACGGAATCTGTTCCGGGTGAGCGTGGATGCGCTGGCCGATCCGCACAAGAACGATGCGGACGTGGCGCAAACCATCGAGGACCTGGGCGAGAAAGGCGGCTCGGCCGACGGTCTCGAAGCGGATGCCGAGGGACGCATCTACATCACCGATTTCGAGAACAACTCGATTCATCGCCGAAACGTCGACGGCAAGCTGGAAACACTGGTAAGCGATCCTCGCTTGCTCTGGCCGGACACCCTGGCGCTCGCGGCTGACGGCTACATGTACGTGACCGCCAATCAGATCGGACGGCAGGCTCGCTTCCAAGGTAAGGACATGCGGCAAAGACGGTACGCAGTGTTCCGCTTCAAGGTGGACGGCAAGCGAATCGGCCAATAGCCAGCACTGCGCGTCGGGCCTCAGGCGCGCAGTCGCACCGCATCCCGTTGCTCCGCTCTGGCATGATCCGCACCCCCCGAAATCCGGGTTCGGTCCGGTAGCTCGGAATCACAGGTTTCGAGCCGCTGGCAGGGGGCGCATAATCCAGCACCTCCCTTCGAGACACGAGCGAATCAGCCACCCTTGCAGCTGTGGCGGAGAGCCCTCGAACGGGCGCTATTGAGGCATAAATCGTTGAATTTGCAGATTAACCGTATAAAAAGGCGGGTGGGATGACGGCGGCTGCGGCGGAGCAAACCCACACCCCCTCGATGCAGCAGTACCTGCGCCTGAAGGCGCAATACCCGAACGAGCTGCTGTTCTATCGCATGGGCGATTTCTACGAGCTGTTCTTCGAGGACGCCAAGCGAGCCGCGCGGCTGCTGGACATCACTCTGACCGCTCGCGGGCAATCAGCCGGACAGCCCATCCCCATGGCTGGCGTGCCGTATCACAGCGCCGAGTCGTATCTGGCGAGGCTGGTGCGCAAAGGCGAGTCGGTGGCGATTTGCGAGCAGATCGGCGATCCGGCCAAATCGAAAGGACCGGTGGAGCGCGCCGTCGTGCGCGTCGTTACGCCCGGCACGGTGACGGATGACGCGTTCCTGGATGCGCGCAAAGACAACCTGCTCGCGTCGCTGTATCGCGAAGGTCAGCGCTTCGGTCTCGCGTGGCTGGAGTTGTCGAGCGGACGTTTCAGTGTGATGGAAGCCGCGGGCGAGGAAGGCCTCGCGGCCGAGATCGAACGCCTGCGCCCCGCCGAGCTGTTGGTGCCCGAGTCCGCCGCGCCCGCCGGCATCGCTACGCACGTGCGCGAACGTCCGCTGTGGCATTTCGATTTGGAAACCTGCACGCGAATGCTCTGCGAACAATTCGCGACGCGCGATCTCTCTGGCTTCGGCTGCGCCGAATATTCCTTAGCGATTCGTGCGGCCGGCTCGTTGCTTCAATACGTTCGCGATACACAGAAGGCAGCGTTGCCTCATCTGCGAGGACTTCGCACTGAAGAACGCAGCGAAGCCGTGCTGCTCGACGCAGCGACTCGACGCAATCTCGAACTGGATGTGAGTTTGACGAATCGGCCCGAATGCACCGTCGCGGCCGTGCTCGATCAAACAGCGACGGCAATGGGCGGTCGCGAATTGCGCCGCTGGCTGCACCGGCCGCTGCGCGATCGCGGCGCTGTCGAATTGCGCTTGCAAGCGATCTCGACCTTGATCGATCGCGCGCTGTACACGCCGCTGCACGATCTGCTCAATCATGTCGGCGACATCGAGCGAGGACTCGCTCGCGTCGCGTTGAAGAGCGCCCGTCCTCGCGATCTCGCTCAGCTGCGCGACGCGCTCGGACGATTGCCTGAGTTACAGCAGCTGCTTTCGGCAATCGATTCGCCGCTGCTGCGTGAGTTCGCCGCGCAAGCCGGCACTTATCCCGACCTCCAGGATTTGCTCACGCGCGCCATCGTGGAATCGCCGCCCCCTATCATTCGCGAAGGCGGCGTGATCGCTCCCGGCTACGACGCCGAACTCGATCAGCTCAAGCGCATCAGCGAGCACAGCGATCAATACCTGGTCGAGCTGGAAACGCGCGAGCGCGAGCGCAGCGGCATCGCGAACCTGCGACTCGGGTACAACCGCGTCTCGGGTTATTACATCGAGATCAATCGCAGCTTCGCCGACAAGGTGCCGACGGATTATCACCGTCGTCAGACGGTGAAGAACGCCGAGCGTTACATCACGCCCGAGCTGAAAGAGTTCGAAGACAAGGTGCTCGGCGCGCGCGACCGGGCGCTGGCTCGCGAGAAACAACTTTATGACGAGCTGCTCGATCTGCTGATCGGCAGGCTGGCCGAACTGCAAGCCTCGGCAGCGGCGCTCGCGGCGCTCGATGTGCTTTCGAATCTGGCCGAGCGCGCTGTGAATCTTCGTTACGCGCAGCCGGAGCTGTCCGACGATCCGGTAATTCAGATCACTGAAGGTCGTCATCCGGTCGTGGAGCGTTTTATCGATCAGCCGTTCGTGCCCAACGATCTGCGACTGGTGAACGACCGGCGCATGCTGGTGATCACCGGCCCGAACATGGGCGGTAAGTCGACGTTCATGCGGCAGACCGCCCTGATCGTCATTCTGGCGCGCATCGGGAGCTATGTTCCCGCGACCGCCGCGCGCATCGGCCCCGTCGATCGCGTGTTCACTCGTATCGGCGCGTCCGACGATCTGGCCGGCGGGCGCTCGACCTTCATGGTCGAGATGACCGAAGCAGCAAACATTCTGAACAATGCGACCAACAACAGCCTGGTGTTGATGGATGAGATCGGTCGCGGCACGAGCACGTACGACGGTTTGTCTCTTGCGTGGGCGTGCGCGAATCATATTGCTCGCAGCGTGCGTGCATTCACGTTGTTCGCCACGCACTACTTCGAGCTCACCTCGCTCGCACAGGATTTGGACAACTGCGCGAACGTGCATCTCGATGCGACCGAGCACGGCGAGAAGCTGATCTTCCTGCACACGGTGAAGGACGGTCCGGCGAATCAGAGCTACGGATTACAGGTCGCCGCGCTCGCCGGCGTGCCGCCGAAAGTGATCAGCGCCGCGCGTAAATATTTGCACGAGCTGGAGCGCCGTTCGGCGGCGGCCCAGCAGCAGGCAAAGCCGCAAGGAGAATTGTTGCTGGAGTTCGCCGACGACGAGGAAGAAGAGGAACATCAAGCCGTCGCCGCTCTCCGCAGCGTCGATCCCGATTCGATGACGCCTCGTGAGGCGCTGGATGCGCTGTATCGGCTGAAGAAGCTGGCTGCGGAGAATTAGAGCGCTACCGTGCCGCGCGATCATGTTTACGCCCGGCGCGCTTGCGGCGATGTCCGATGATGGACATACAAGCGCGGCATCTCAGCGGTCGAGGCCAGCGGCGCGTCAGCGCCGAAACGACCCCGTGCGCAAAAACCACGCTGCTTGCTCCGCCACCTCGGCGGAAAACAACATCCCGGTATGTGACGTCGACAACGTGATGTGATCCTTCGCGCCCGGCAGCACGGTCTCCTCTACGAGCACCGTGCCGTCATGATCCGCATTCAGATCCGCGAACAATCGTCCCAACCCCAATCCCATCGACCCCGCGATCACGCCGACATCGCGATGCCCTCGCCACTCACGCGGCGCGAACTCGACACATTCAGCATTCACCGCCGCCCCAAGAATCGCTTTCCCAAACGGCAGAATGCGCGCCACACCCTGCGCCGCCTTCGATCCTTGCAGCGGCGTGCCCAGCAACACCGCGCGGCCGGGCGGCAAATCGTCGGTAAGTTGTAACGCGCGCAAGATCACCAGCCCGCCGAGGCTGTGCCCGACGAAGTGCAACTCCGGCACATCCTGCGCATGCGCGAAATCCAACAGCGCACGCACGTGATCGTTCATCGTCCCGGTGAGCGATGGATACGAAAACGCTCGGGCACGAAACCGTCCGTCCGATTCGAGCCGATGCTTCAGTACCCGCAGTTCGAACCCCGACATCCACAATCCGTGCACCAGCACGACGGTGGGCGCCGTGCCGCGTTGTTTCGAATCGTTGTTCAATTCGCCATTGCCCTTGACAGCGGTGACAGCTATGGTCGCAGCGTGCGCCGATGGGACGCAACACAAAACTCATGACTCGGACAGGACATTGGGGGACATGATGCGGTCAGCGAAGCTGCCGGCGATGGCTTGCATGCTGTTCGGAGCGTCGTCCGTGTGCACGGCGCCCGCGTTCGCGCAATCCAAGCCCCCGCCAGCGCCCACCGTCCCGGCCGGCGATTGGATCGAGCTGTTCAACGGCCGCGACCTCACCGGCTGGACCCCGAAGATCACCAAGCACGCGCTGGGCGAAAACTTCGCCGATACCTTCCGGGTCCGCAACGGCCTGCTGCAGGTCCGTTACGACAAGTACCAAAGCTTCGACAGCCAGTTCGGCCATCTGTTTTATCAGACGCCGTACAGCTATTACCGCCTGGTCGTCGAATACCGTTTCGTCGGCGAGCAGGCCAAGGGCAACCCCGGTGCGTGGGCATTCCGTAACAGCGGCGCGATGCTTCACTCGCAGGATCCGAAGACCATGACGCGCGATCAGGATTTCCCGATCTCCATCGAGGGGCAACTGCTCGGCGGCAAGAGCGACGGCAGCGCGCGCCCGACTGTGAACGTCTGCACGCCGGGCACCGAGATCGTCGTCAACGGCAGCTTATATCCGGAGCATTGCCTGAACTCGACCTCGCCCACCTTCGACGGCGATCAGTGGGTGCGGGCGGAGTTTCTGGTGCTGGGCTCCGCTCAGATCACTCACTTCGTCAACGGCGAGAAGGTGTTGGAATACGCGCTGCCTCAGTACGGCGGCGGTGTCGTGCACAACCACGATCCCGCGGCTCAACCGGTCGGCAAGCTGCTCGAGGGCGGGTACATTTCCTTGCAGAGCGAGTCCCATCCCATCGACTTCCGCAAAGTGTCGCTGCTGAACCTGGCGGGCTGCATGGACCCCAAGGCCGGCAACTACCGTTCCTACTTCGTGAAATCCGAGCCGGCGGCGTGTCAATATGACCGCCCGGCCGCCACTCCCTGAACCCTTTTCGAGCGCTGTTAGCCATGTCCAAACCTCTTCGCACGGCTGTCATTGGAACCGGTTTCATCGGCAGAGTTCATGTACGTTCTGCCCGGCTCGCCGGCGCGGAAGTGGTGGGTGTCGCCGCCTCTTCCCCGGAGCGCTCGGCGGAAGCGGCGAAGTCGATGGATGTGCCCCGCGGCTATGCCTCCGGGCTCGAAGCGGCGCGCGACCGGGACGTGGATGTGATTCACATCTGCACACCGAACTCGCTGCACATGGAAGTCGCGAAGGCGGCACTCGAAGCGGGCAAGCACGTCGTGTGCGAGAAGCCGCTCGCGACATCATTGCAGGATGCTCGCGTCCTGACCGATCTCGCCAAGAGCAGAGGTCTGGTCGGCACGGTGCCGTTCATCAATCGCTATCACCCGATGGTGCGCGAAGCACGCTCGCGCGTGCAGAGCGATGAGACCGGCAAGCTCTATCTGATTCAAGGCTCGTATCTGCAGGACTGGCTCATGCAAGCCGGCGACACGAACTGGCGTGTCGATGCGGGCGCCGGTGGCAAGTCGCGAGCGTTCGCAGATATCGGCTCGCATCTTTGTGACGTGATCGAGTGGATCACGGGCGAACGCTTTACCTCGCTGATCGCCACGCTCGGCACGCCGATCGCACAGCGCTCCGCCGCTGCGAGCCGCGTGGCGTTCCAGGCCAGCGGCGAAGTCAAGGAAACCAAGGCCGTCGATACCGAAGACGTCGCGTGCCTGATCCTGCGCACCGATCGCGGCACGCTCGCGACCCTCACCGTCAGCCAGGTCTCGGCCGGCCGCAAGAACCGCTTGTGGTTCGAGCTCGACGGTGCACGACAGAGCGTCATGTTCGATCTGGAAAGCCCCGAGCAGCTGTGGATCGGCCGCCGCGAAGGCATGTCGCTGTTGATGCGCGATCCCTCGCAATTTTCCGCCGAGCAAAAGCGCCTGGCGTGGCTGCCCGCCGGGCACGCGCAAGGCTGGGGCGATTGTTTCGAAGCATTCGTGCGCGACTCGTACGCCGCGATTCGCGGCCAGGCGCACGTCGGCCTGCCCACGTTCGCCGACGGCGCGCGCTCCATGAGCATCGTGGAGGCCGTGCTGCGCTCCTCCGCCAACAATCAATGGACCGCCATTAACGACTAGGAGAGAAACACATCATGATCACGCGTCGTCGCTTTCTCGAGGGCAGCTCGCTCGCTGCATTGGCCGCCATGAGTGGAGTCAAAAGCTTTGCCGCCGGTGAAGGCACCGGCCCGCTCGGCCGTCCGATCGGACTGCAGCTGTACACGGTCCGCGATGTCGCCGCCAAAGATCTGGCGGGCACGCTCGCGAAGCTGCAAGCCATCGGTTTCCGTGAAGTCGAAACCGCCGGCTTCTACGGCAAGTCGGGCAAGGAAATGCGCAAGATCCTCGCCGACCACGGCATGACCGCGCCCTCCGCGCACTCGAGCATGGGCGATATTCAGAAAGACATGCAGAAGCTGGTCGACGGCGCCGCCGAAGTCGGCGCGAAATTTTTCATCTGCGCGTTCCCGTCGTTGCCGGGGAACAAGCCCATGTCCGCGTCCATTGCCAAGGACATCACGCTGGACGACTGGAAGTGGAATGCGGAACAGTTGAACAAGCTGGGCGAGGTGGCGAAGAAGGCCGGGCTGCAGGCCGGCTATCACAACCACAATATGGAGTTCCGCACGTTCAACGGCGTGACCGCGTTCGACCAGCTGCTGAAGTGGACCGACCCGAAGCTCGTGACCATCGAGCTGGACCTGGGCTGGGTGGTGACGGCCGGCCTGGATCCCGCCAAGTATCTGAAGCAGTACGCCGATCGCATTTCCCTGCTGCACGTGAAGGATGTGCGCAAAGATGCGGTCCAGGCCGTGGACGAGATCAAGGCGCAGACCGTCGAAGTGGGTCGCGGCAAGATCGATTGGCAGCGCGTATTCGCTGCCTGCGATCCGAAGCATTTGAAACATTACTTCGTCGAGCAGGAAAATTTCACCGGCCCGACCGTCGACGCGGTCCGCACCAGCTTCGAGTATCTGAGCTCGCTGAAGTCGTAAGCAAAGGAGTCTTGTCATGTTCAACGGATGCAATCGTGCCGCGCCCTGGATCGCGGCGCTCGCCGCGACGTGCGCCATGACCGCGAGCGCCGAGAACGGCGATAAATCGACGTTCAAGCCGCTGTTCAACGGCCGTAACCTCGACGGCTGGAAACATGTCGGACCCGGCGAGTTCGTGGTCGAGAATGGCGTGCTCAAGAGCGTCGGCGGCATGGGCCTGCTGTATTACCCCGGCGAGAAATTCGGCAACGCCGTGATTCGCGTCGTGTACAAGGCACCGGACGACAATGGCGGCGGCAACTCCGGCGTGTTCATTCGTATCCCCGAACAGCCGACGGAGCCGTGGATGCCCGTGAACAAAGGGTACGAAGTGCAGATCGACGACAGCGAGGACGACTGGCATCGCACCGGCGTGTTGTACTCGTTCACCAAGACGCTGGCTCAGCCCAAGACGGGCGAATGGAACACGATGGAAATCACCATCGAGGACGAACGTACCGTCGTCACCGTGAACGGCACCAAGGTCACCGACTTCAAGGAAGGCTCGCCCGTGCCGGAAAAGAAGCAGAAGTACGAGCCGGATCGCGGCAAACGCGCGCCGAGCGGCTACATCGGGCTGCAGAATCACAGCGACAAGGACATCGTTTACTTCAAGGAAGTGAGCGTCAAGAAGCTCAAGTAGCCAGCCGCGCTGCCTGCCAGCACGCGTTTGACAGGCAGCGCGACTTTCTGCAACCTTCGCGATGTAACCCGTTACACAAGCCCATGCCCAAGCAGTCAGCGCACGACCTGACGCCGTAGCAAAGACCGGCGGCGAACCGGTTAGAGGGGGAACTTTGAATCCGATCACTCTTCGGCTCAGCGTCATGATGTTCCTCCAGTTCTTCATCTGGGGAGGATGGTTCGTCACGCTGGGCACCTTCCTCGGCGCGGCCTTCTCCGCATCCGGCGGCGAAATCGGGCAGGCCTTTTCGACTCAGAGCTGGGGCGCGATCGTCGCCCCGTTCATCATCGGCTTGATCGCCGATCGCTTCTTCAACGCCGAGCGCATTCTGGGCGTGCTCCACCTGCTCGGCGCACTGCTGATGTACCTGATGTACAGCTCCGGCAGCTTTGCGGCCTTCTATCCCTACGTGCTCGGCTACATGATCATCTACATGCCGACGCTTGCGCTGGTCAATTCCGTCTCGTTCCGTCAGCTGACCGATCCCTCCGCCCAGTTCGGCAAGATCCGCGTGTGGGGCACGATCGGCTGGATTGCCGCCGGACTGTTCATCAGCACGATTGGCTGGGACGCGCAGCAAGCAGTCGCGGCAGGCGCGCTCCGCAATACGTTCCTCCTGTGCAGCATCACCTCGCTCATCCTGGGCGTGTACAGCTTCACCCTGCCCGCCACGCCGCCGGTTCGCACGACGTCTCAGAGCGTGGTCTCACAAGCGCTGGGGCTGGATGCTCTGCGCTTGCTCAAGGACCGGAATTTCGCGGTGTTCTTCATCTCATCGGTCCTGATCTGCATTCCGCTGGCGTTCTACTACCAGAACACCAACTTGTTCCTCGCTGAGATCGGCGTGACCAACCCCACCGGCAAAATGACCGTCGGGCAAATGTCCGAAGTGTTGTTCATGCTGTTGCTGCCTGTGTTTCTGAATCGCTACGGCATCAAGAAGACATTGCTGTTCGGCATGGCTGCCTGGGTCCTGCGCTATGTGCTGTTTGCCTTCGGCGCGCAGGACTCGGTGCTGGTGTTGCTGATCGGCGGCATCGCTCTGCATGGCATCTGCTATGACTTCTTCTTCGTCTCGGGGCAGATCTACACGGACTCGAAGGCGGGCGAGCAGTACAAGAGCTCCGCACAGGGGCTGATCACGCTGGCGACCTACGGCGTGGGCATGCTGGTGGGCTTCAAAGTGGCTGGCATCATCTACGATCAGTACACCTTGGCGAGCGGACACGACTGGAAGGCAATCTGGCTGATTCCAGCGGCGCTGGCCGCGGGCGTGTTCGCGTTGTTCGCGCTTGCCTTCAAACCGGAGTCGATTCAGCGCAGCGACGCACCGTCGAGGAGCTCAGTGAAAGCGACGTCGGCCGCCGACGCCCGGCTGACTTGAGATCGCAATGAGGTCGCTGCCACAATGACAGTGACGTTCACCAGAAGATCACGCAGTGTCCTCCAGTCGCGCTACTTCGATTCGCCAGGTCGCTCGCCAGGCCGGCGTGTCGATTGCCACCGTCTCCCGCGCCTTGACGACGCCGGATAAGGTTTCCGATAAAACCCTGAAGAAGGTGCTCGCCCAGGTCGAGCGCAGTCGTTACAAACCCAACCTGCTGGCGCGCAATTTCCGCAGTAAGCGCGCCTTTTCGATCGTGGTGCTGGTGCCGAACATTGCCAACCCCTTCTTCGCCGAAATCATTCGCGGCATCGAGCAGGTCGCTCAACAGCAAGGCTATGCGGTTCTGCTCGGTGACACCGAAGGCCGAGAAGATCGCGAAGCTTATTACGTCGGCCTGGTCGAAACGCGTCAGGCGGATGGCTTGATTCAACTGCACCCTCGTCTTCCTAAAGCGGCGCGTGGCGCGAACGGCACGCTCGACATCCCGCTGGTCAATGCTTGCGAATACATCGAAGACGCTCCGTGCCCCCGCGTCGGCATCGACAATGCGGCTGCCGCTCGTGAGATGACCGCTTATTTGCTCGGCCTCGGTCATCGCCGCATCGGCGTCATCCTGGGTCCCGATTCAAGCCCGCTGACGAGCGATCGACTGCGCGGTTACAAGCTCGCGCTGCGCTCGGCGAAAATCGCGTCCGACGACACGCTGATCGCGCAGGGCGATTTCACAATGAGCTCGGGCAGCGCGGCCGCCGAGAAGCTGTTCAAGACCAAGCAGCCGCCGACCGCCCTCTTTTGTTTCAACGACGAAATGGCGCTGGGCGCGATCCGTTTTCTCAAGAGCACCGGGCGCTCGGTGCCGCAGGACGTGTCGGTCGTCGGTTTCGACGACATCGAGTTCGCGAGCTTCTGCGATCCGCCCCTGACCACCATCGAACAGCCCACGCGCGAAATTGGTAACAAAGCGATGTCGCTGCTGTTCGACCTGCTGAACGGCGCGAAGCCCGAACCGACCATGCACACGCTGCCGATCAAATTGATCGTGCGCGACAGTGCGGCGCCGCCGCCGAAGCGATAGACCGACCCAGACCGACCTGGCTAACCAAGGGAGGCAGGCCATGCCGCTGATCGATACCAAAGGGTTACAGAAGGAGTACGACGTCATCGTCGTGGGCTCCGGCGCCGCGGGCGGACAGACCGCATACACGCTCACCCTGGACGGCGCGAAAGTGCTGATGCTCGAAGCGGGCCGCAACTACGTGCCCGAAGTCGAGACCCCGATGTTCAATACGCCGGACCAGGCGCCATTGCGCGGCACGTCGACGCTCGACAAGGAATTCGGCTTCTACGACGCGACCGTCGACGGCGGCTGGCAAATTCCCGGCGAGCCTTACTCGAGCGCCTCGAGCGACGCCGATAAAACATTCTGGTGGTGGCGCGCCCGCATGCTCGGCGGCCGCACCAATCACTGGGGTCGCATCTCACTACGCAACGGGCCGTACGATTTCAAACCGAAGACTCGCGACGGGCTCGGCTTCGACTGGCCGATTTCGTACGAGGACGTCGCGCCGTACTACGACAAGGTCGAAATGCTCATCGGCGTCTACGGCGACAACAACGGCCTGGAGAACACACCCGATTCGCCCGCCGGTTGTTTGTTACCTCCTCCCAAGCCGCGCGCTGGCGAAGCGCTGATTCAGAAGCACGCCAAGAAAACCGGCGTGCCGGTGATTCCGGTCCATCGCGCCGTGCTGACTCAGCAGTTGGACTTCAAGCGCAACGCCGCTCTGCTTCATCCCGGCAATCCTCGGGCGCAACAGATCGTCGCGGACGCCATGCGCAGTCGCGCGCCGTGCTTCTGGGCGACCGAGTGCGGACGTGGCTGCTCGATCAAAGCGAACTACCAATCCACGACGGTGCATCTGCCGCCCGCGATGGCGACGGGCAATCTCGACATACTTCCGAACGCGATGGTGCGTGAAGTCGAGATGGGGAAAGACGGTCGCGCGACGGGTGTGGTGTTCATCGACAAAACCACGGGTAAGGAGATGCGTGCGAAGGGACGCATCATCGTCCTCGCAGCGAGCGCCTGCGAGTCCGTTCGCATCCTGTTGAATTCGAAATCCGCGCAGTTCCCGCAAGGACTCGCGAACTCCAGCGGCAAGGTCGGCAAATATTTGATGGACACGGTCGGCGCGAGCGTCACCGGCCAGATTCCTGCATTGGAAGACCTGCCCGCGCACAACGAAGACGGCGCCGGCGGCGAACATGTGTACGCGCCGTGGTGGCTCTACAAAGAACAAATGGCCGGCAAGCTGGACTTCGCGCGCGGCTATCACATCGAGATCGGCGCGGGCCGCGGCATGCCCAGCTTCGGCTCCACCGCCGGGCTGGCCAACTTCGTCGGCGGCTATGGCAAGAAGTTCAGGCAGGACATGCGGCGCTATTACGGCTCGTTCATCAGCCTGGTCTGTCGGGGCGAGATGATCCCGAACGAGGACTCGTACTGCGAGATCGACCCGCAAAAGAAAGATCAGTACGGCATTCCCACGCTGCGCTTTCACTGGAAGTGGTCCGAGCACGAGAAGCGCCAGGCACTCCATTCACACAAGGCGTTCACCGAAATCATTCAGAACATGGGCGGCCGAGTGACCGGCAAACAGGACCTGCTGCCCGGCGGCTTCATCATTCACGAAGTCGGCGGCGCGATCATGGGCAGCGATCCGAAGTCTTCGGTCGTGAATCAATGGGGACAGACCTGGGACGTGAAGAACCTGTTCCTCACCGACGGCGCGCCGTTTCCTTCCAACGCCGATAAGAATCCGACCCTGACCATCATGGCGCTCGCCTGGCGCAGCGCCGATTACATGCTGGCCGCGATGAAGCGGAAGGAGCTGTGACATGGAACCGTTGAACGATTCGATGCGCATCGATCGACGCACGGCCCTCAAATGGGTGCTCGCCGCCAGCGCGGCTCTGCAGCTGCCGACGGCAACGTTTGCTAGCAACGCCGCGAAGAGCGGCAGCGGGTACGGCAAGGATCCGAACCTGCTGAAGATTCATCAAATCGGCGAGTTGTGGCCACTGACGTTGAACGAACACCAGCGCGCGACGGCGACGGTGTTGAGTGACCTCATCATTCCGGCGGACGGCGAAGCGCCGGCGGCGTCGAAAGTCGGCGTGGTCGATTTCATCGATGAGTGGATCAGCGCGCCGTATCCGAACAATCGGAGCGACCAGCCGGTCATCGTTCAAGGACTCGCGTGGCTCGACCAGGAATCGCAGCGGCGCTTCAAGTCCAATTTTTCCGCGCTCACGGAAAAAAAGCGCGTCACCATTTGTGACGACATCAGCGCGGCAAAGCCGGCCGCTCAGTTCGAACAGCCCGCGAAGTTCTTTGCCCGCTATCGCGCGCTCACCGCGGGCGGGTATTACACGACGCCGGTGGGCATGAAGGATCTGCGATACGTTGGCAACGTCGCGATGACCACGTTCGAGGGACCGCCGCTCGAGGTGATGAAGAAGCTCGGGCTGGCCTAGGTGGTTACGTGCTCGGCGCTGGCGCTTCTTGCTCGATCCAGCGCAAGGCGTCGTCGAGGTCGTGCATCAACGTGTCTCGAGCATCGCTGAAGCCGTGATCTTCCGACTCGACCGGATAGAGGCGCAAGGTCGCTGTATCCGCACCGAGCAGTTGGCGCGATTCGGCCGCGGGCACGTAAGAGTCGTTGGTCGACTGAATCACGGCGAACGGGGTCGAGCCGAGGAATTTCAACGCCGCATACAGTTGAATCCGGTCCTGATTGTCGACCTGCACGCCGAGCCTGCGCTCTGCTTCGGAGGCATGCAGAAAATCCGCCTCGCGAGTCAGCGCGATTGCGACCGCGCCTTTGAGGTCATCCCGCAAGTCGGGATGCACAGCGGTGAACGCGACGGCGGATGCTCCTCGCGAGAATCCGACCATGACGATCGGCGTGGAATCCGGCAGGCCGAGATGTTGCCTCGCCTGGGCAAATAGATCCTGCATTCCCTCGGCCGCTCGCGCCGTGCTGACGCGCACTGATTCGGCGACGCCCTGTAAAGCTTCGGGTGCGCTGAAACCTGCGAGCGTATAACCCTCATCGGCAAGATGCGTGAACAGCGCGCGGCTCGTACCAAACCACCCGTCGTCGCCCGTGACAAACATGACAAGGTATCCGGGATGTCGATTCTGGTTGGGGCGAACGTATGTGGCGTGAATGTCGCGATGTGGCGCGTGCACCGGTTGCACTGTCACCGTGTACTCGCCGGGCTTCGATGCCAACCGGGCTCCGAGGCCGGCGCATCCGACGAGCGCGACCAGGCACGCCACAGCGAACAGTGATTTCGCACGCATGCTCCCGAGCCTACCCTTCGGCCTTCGACGAAGGGATAGGCCTTCTCCTCTCATGCAGACCGGGGAGGCCCTGCCATGCTGAATGCGGTCTGATTCGAACGCGCGCCGCTTTACTTCACCCGATAGATCGCACAGAGCTTGTGGCCATCAGGGTCCCGCACATACGCCAGATGCATCGGCCCCAAGCCGTTGTCGCGCAGCCCCGGCGGTTCTTCGATCGACTTGCCGCCATTCGCGACCGCGACGTCATGAAACTCTCGAACCTGCTCGGGCGAGCTGCACTTGAAGCCGATGGTGCCGCCGTTCGCAAAGGTCGCCGTTTCACCGTTGATCGGCTCGCTGACACAGAAGGTGCTGCCGTTATGCCGGTAGAAGAGCCGGGTGTGGCCACTGGTCGCTTTGTTACGTATGGGCTCGCCTGCCCCGAAGATTCCGAGCACCGCGTCGTAGAAGCGCTTCGAGCGCTCGATGTCGTTCGAACCGACCATGATGTGATTGAACATTTTCTCCCCTAGAGTTCGGCGCGAGCGCCGTCGATCTCAGCCCGGCCTGCGTTCTCGTCGCCAGGCTCAACGGCCACAGTTTGCCCGTGTACGCTGCGATCATCCACACAATCGTCGATCGTCCCGGCGCGCACCTGACTCTCGATCAAAAGCCGGCAGTACTCAGCCTTGTACTTCTCGTTCATATCGCAGTCTGTCTGCAGAGCGGTTTCGTTGGCGATGCAGGCTTGCACCGACTCCAAGGTCACATCATCCGTTTCGTTCTTGAACAGACAAATATCGGCGACCCACTGTATGGGCGTGCCGTCCGGAACGCGACAGGCGTCCGCAGTAGCCTGCCCGCCGATCGAGGCGAGGATGAAGATCGCAAGGAGTCTGCGCATGCGGTTACCTGTCCCCTTGGCGCCGGAGTACAACATGGGTGGCTTTCTCCGACGCTACGAACTGAACGCATTCATATCCCAGAGCGCGCATGTCAATTCCCTCGAACAGCCGCTCTCCCCCGCCGAGCAGGACCGGCGAGATGGCGATATGCAGCTCATCAATGAGCCCCGCACGAAGATATTGCTGGATAGTGTGAGGCCCGCCGCCAATACGCACATCCATTCCCTTAGCTGCCTCGCGCGCCCGCTCGAGCGCTTCGTGAATACCGCCCGTCACGAAGTAAAATGTCGTTCCGCCTTCCATTTGGATGGGCGGGCGCGGGTGATGAGTCAAGATGAAAGTCGGTACGTGATACGGCGGGTTGTCTCCCCACCAGCCTTTCCAGTTCATGTCGGGCCACGAACCGCGAATCGGTCCGAACATGTTTCTTCCGAGAATCCAGGCGCCAACGTTCCTGAAGCCCCGCGCAGCGAAGTCGTCATCGATTCCCGTTGTGCCGCCGTCGGCTCCAAACAGGGTTCGTTGCAACGTGCGTGTCGGGAATAACCACTGGTGCAGATCCGTTCCGCCCACGCCGAGCGGATTTCCGATGTCCTGCTTCGGACCCGCTCCATATCCGTCGAGCGAGATGGTAAAGCCTTCAACTCGAACGCGTGTCGTTGTCATGGCCTTCTCTCGATTGACGGGGGATTCCGATCATCTGAGTCTTCCCGCGCTCCTCAGGCAGCATGCCGGACGATCCTGACGACCACCGGCCGCTGGGCATCCATGAACATGAAGCATCTGCCGAAAAGCGCCTTCTTGCCGAACTCATCGAAAACATTGCTTCCCAATGGCGTAATCAGCACCTCGCTGGTCGCCAACGCCCGCTGATGGTTCTTGTCTATCTCGGCCCAATGTTCCGCCGTAACGTCGCTGAGCACCACGTTGACAGCCGGGTGATTGTACCGAACCAGGATATTGCCATCGTCCATCGGCGTCGGAGTCATATCGGGATGGTAATTGAAGACCTTCGACAGGACCTCCTTGGCAAAAGCCTCTGCCCCCGCATCGTCGAGGCTCGCGGGCAAGATTACACAGGTGCCGTGCTCGAAAACCGCAAAGTCACGTTTGCGATCCGTGTAGTACAGCAAGCGATCCACGATTCGATCGATGGATTGCTTGATGGACGGCTTCCAGTCCGGCACTGGCGGAAATTTCGGCTTCTTTTTGAAGAGTTCGAACACTTGATTGTCCCTTACAAGCAATTGCCCTCGTGCCGCAGGCGAGCGCCAACACCAACACATCAGCCCGAGCGTCATGACAGGGACATGGATGACCCGATCGCAACGAACGACCATTGCAAGATGCGATTCATACCAACCCTGCCAGCATGCGCATGACGCGTCCCTGACGACCTTCTTCGTCTCGCTTAACTTCAGGCTCTCACAATCGGACGAGATCATCACGGCCTTTGCGCCGTCTGGCCGCCCTTGCTTCTAGCGCCCAGGCGAAGCGATCGACCAACCGACTTGCTGCGTCCAATGCGGCCGATCGGTGCAACTCCTCAGCCGCGCTGATCTTGACGTCCTCAACTTCAAGGGCGTGTTTTGCCCAATGGTTGCGCACGTTCCCGACGGGCAGTGTGCATGTCTCAAGATCGATCGCGACGAAGACGTTCAGATCAGCATCGTCTTTCAGGCCTGTCCATAACCTCAACAGCGAAAGACTACGTGCGCACTCTATAACGCTCATTCGGCCACCAATGAGATCGTCTGCGCGAGCACGGACCCTCCTGCAGAGTTCCTCCCAATGAGGCACATTGCGGATATGGGCGGGTGGTTGCATTGCTTTCGCAGTTCTTCGCGCCATTCAGTGCCGTCCGGCGCCTCTACTGAACTGTGTACCTCCAGAGCCCCTGATCATTCCTCAGCCGGTCATCCGTGGAAAGGATTGCTGTCACATCCCTCCCTGCGTTCCCAAATGATCGGCAGGATTCGCGCTTTTCACCTTGTCTTTACAGCGTAGCCGGCAGGCATGTGCGCATTGTCTCATTCCATTCCGGAGGCAACGAACTCAACGGCTCGCGCTCTGCGATTTCAAGTAAGCGATGATCTTCTTGCGGACGACTGGATCGCTCACCCCCTTGAAGGGTTTCATGTTGTTGTTCGGGATGACCTGGTCCGGATTCTCGATGAACTTATCCAGCGTCGCCTCGTCCCAGGTCACGCCGGAGCTTTTCAAACCCTGCGAATAACCGGCGTAGCCCGGAGATGACCCTGCTTTGGCGCCAAAGACGTTGTGCAAAGACGGTCCGAGCCGGTTGTCGCCCTCCTTCACGGAGTGGCACGTCCGACAATTGCTATTGAAGGCGCCCGGATCGCTCTCGGCGGCGAGTGTGGGCAGCGCGGGCCAGGTTGTGAGCAAGACTGCCACGCCAGGCACGAGCATTCGATCGATGATGGAGCTCATGACCACCCCACGAAATCTCCGCGTGAAAGCAGCAAACAAACGCGATGCTGTCGCGAGCGCAGGCGAGATTGCAATGCATCCCCTGCTCGCCGTGAAGTCTAGTACTCCTTGGGCTGCGACTTCTTCGATGATCTCATCTGCTGCATATGCGCCATGTACTCGCTTTCTGAGATATAGCCATCTCCATCGGTATCGATCATCGAAAAGTGCTCCGTCAGCATCTTGTCGCCCGCTGCTTCCGACTTGCTGATACGCTGATCCCCGTTCTTGTCCAAGGATTTGAACATCGCCTGATCGTTTTCCCCGGACTTCTCCTGGCCGGTGGCCACGACCGCCGAGACGGCCAGCGCGCTCGCGACGAATACGGGAATCACATTTCGCATGATGACGGTCTCCTGTAGGTGCGACCCTTCGCTGCGAAAAGCATGAACGCATATTGAACCGACACGCACGGCGCGCACGAATCGACACAATGGGAAGGCCCATCGTGGGATTCAATCCGCCGAAACCGTGTACGATTCGACCACACTTCGTGATGGTGTTCTCATCGAGTCAGATCGGCTCGCTCACGACTTAGCGACTACTGACTCAGTGCCTGCTTCCTTAACAAAAGTTCAATCGCACCGTAAGCCGCGTCACTGGTCAGATCGAGGGGGCCGAAGGAAATTCGCTCACCCGTGCATGGATTTGTTGGACAGATGAGGAATCGTTGTGTCATCTCAGCGGTCGCCCAAACTTGCGAACAATTGCTTCCGCTTCAGATTGGCTCACAGGGTAGGCCCACAAACTCCAATCCAGATACACCGTAAACTCGTTGTAGCCGGTAACCGCTTGCCCTGTTTTTGATACGTCACCAGTCAGAACGACGTACATGATATCCGCTCGTTCCACCGGCAACTCGAATGACAATGGCTTACCGTCCGTTACATCGACCAAAACGTTGTTCTTGCCAATCGGTACGTTGACCGCGACGAAGTCATTGTTCGAAATAGTCGCTAAGGCCTTGCCGTTCACATTCAAATGCACCGGATAAATATAGGGCGGATAGCTCTTCCTGATGAAGTAGACGAGCGCCCTGTCCCCACCCGGAGGCGACACATCTTGCAGTACCTTCGTACTGCCACAGGCCGACAACGCGGCCACACATGCAATCCCTAGAAAGATAGCGAACGGAGTTTTCATTTGAAAAACAGTGTGCCTCACTATCTGATCTCTTGGTTTCTCTGTGTTCATCGGCCACTGTGCAGCCCGACGTGAGCTCAGCCGCGTGCCCGCCTCGGGGCGGGCA
>JAEWAF010000099.1 GCA_023391815.1 Pseudomonadota bacterium | reverse complement strand
GAGGACGAGGACGAAGACGAGGACGAAGACGAAGACGAAGAAGACGACGACTTCGATGACGAGGATGACGACGACGAATCGGACGAAGACAGCGACGACGTGAGCGAGGACGAGCTTTCGGCGGCCGACGCCGACTCGAGCGAAGAGAGCGAGGATGCGCTCGACGACGACGAACTCTCCGCCGACGCCGATGACGGCGACGACGACTCCGGTACGTCATCGCCGATGGTGGCGTCCGATGAAGAGCACGCTCGCGTCGGCGAGCCGCCCGGCGAAGGCTAACCATCAGAAGGCACCGCTCTTTTCCAGGCGGAGCCCCCATCATGTCCGAACGTCTCCATAAACTCCTGGCCCAGCACGGCCTCGGCTCGCGTCGCGAGATCGAGAAGTGGATGCTGGAAGGCCGCGTCCGGCTGAACAATCAGCCGGCGCAACCCGGCGATCGTTACAACCCCGGCGATCGCGTCAGCATCGACGGCAAGGATGTGACATCGCGGCTGCAACTGTTCGCGGCCCCGAAAGTGATCCTGTATCACAAGCCGCAGGGTCAGCCGATCACGCCGACCGCCGAAGACGAAAGCGGCGAAGTGGCGGACAAGTCCGTGATGGAGTCGCTGCCATCATTGCGCGGCTCGCGCTGGCTGGTCGTGAACACCATGCAAGCGGGCGACAGCGGATTGTTGTTACTGACCAGCGATGGTCGATTGGCGGACGCGCTGCGCCGCCGCGCTGAAACAACGCCTGCTGCCTATGTCGCGCGCGTGCTCGTACCGTTTCCCGAGTACGACGTCGATTCCATTCCTCGCGTGGTTCAGTACGACGATGAGACCATCGAGTTTGAAAACATCGAGCCCGCCGGCGGCGAAGGAACGAATCGATGGTTCCGCGTGGAATCGCATCGGGCGCATCGTCGCGCCGCTGTGCGCGCGCTGTTCGAAAGCCGCGGCTTGAAAGTCAGCCGAGTGATCCAGGTGAAGTTCGGCGAGTTCGAGCTGCCGCGGGATTTGCCTCGGGGCAAGCATCGTGAGCTGTCGGAAAGCGACGTGGCGAATTTGTATGCAAGCGTCGAGCTTGCGCTGCCGACACCGCCGGCGAAACCGGCAGCGCCGGCACGTCCGCGCCGCCGGCCAGCGCCGGATCGGCGTAAGAAGCCGAAGCGGCGCTGACGTCGTAAGCCATCGTTACTTCGGCTCGTTCATCGACCACAGCACGCCGAACGGATCTTTCAGCTGACCGTAGCGGGCACCCCAGAACATATCCTGCACCGGCATCACGACCGTAGCGCCCGCATCCACCGCGCGCTGCCACCACTTGTCGATGTCCTTGACCTGTAGCGTCAGATTGAAGCCCTGCGGCTTCTCGGCGGGGCAGCCGTGCTCGGGATAGCCGTCGGCCAACATCAGCGACGAGCCGTTGACGTACAGATGAATGTGCATGGTGCGTCCCTTGTCATCCACCGGATAACGGAAGACTTCCTTGGCGTCGAACGCCTTGATGTAGAAGTCCGCCGCCTTGGCCGCGCCATCCACGCACAGATAAGCAACCAGGCCACCCTTGACTTCGGGGTTGGGGTATTGAGTTTCGTTTTGCACAGCGCTCATCTTCTGCTCCTGTGAGGGGTGGAAAGCGTATCGATCGAGCCAAGGACGGGCCAGTCCACCGCCTCCCGACACCCGCATCAAAAAAAATTCGTGAGCGCGAGTCCCTTACTGGGCGTCGATGGTCTGGCCTTGCACGCCGCGGCTGTCCGGCCCGAGCAGATAAAGATACGCCGCCACGATGGAATGAGGTTCGCGCAGCTTGCTGCGATCCTCGGCGGGGTAGGCTTGCAGGCGCATGTTGGTCTTGACCGCACCCGGATTGATGCTGTTCACGCGCATCGCCGGCTGCGTCTCCAGTTCCTCCGCCAGCATGCTCATGAGGCCATCGCTGGCCCACTTGGAGACCAGGTACGAACCCCAGAACGGGCGCGGATTGGCCACGACGCCGCTCGAAGTGAACAGAATCACCGGGTCGGACGAGCGCTTCAACAAGGGCAGACAGGTGCGGGTGAGGATGAAGGGCGCGTTGACGTTCACGTGCATGGTGCGCATCCACTTCGCCACGTCGTGATGTTCGATGGGCGCGCGCTCGCCCAGCATCGAGGCGTTATGAAGCAAGCCGTCGAGCCGCCCGAATTCCTGATCGAGCGCGGTGACCAGCTTGTCGTATTCATCCGGGCCGGCTTTCTCGAAATCCAACGGCAGGATGGAAGGGCGCGGATGGCCCGCGTTGACGATCTCGTCGTAAACCGCTTCGAGCTTACGAACGCTTCGACCGTGCAACACGACTTGCGCACCGTGAGCAGCGGCGGCAAGCGCCACTGCTTTGCCGATGCCGTCGCTCGCGCCGGTGATGAGGATGACGCGATCTTTGAGCGCGTCCTTGGAAGGTTGGTAAGTGCGAGGGTCAGTCATATTCATTGCCAGGAGGGGCGAATCAGGCGCGACGCGCGGCGCGCCACGCAGTCCACGGTTTTTGTAGCGGGCCGAGCTCGATCCGTTGAGTGGCGACATCGTAGTTGCGGGCCGCGATATGGTCGAGCAATTTGCGGTGCAGGGCCGCGAGTACGTAGATCGGGCGGAGGTGCTCGGTCTGCGGGCCGCGCGCCGGCAATTCCAGCTCAGTGTCGGCGTCCGCACTTAACGATCTCAACGCGTCCTTGAGTTTCTGATCGACCTCGCGGGCGCGCAGGTGCTCGGTGTTCAGCCCGTGTCGGTCGAGCAGGTCGAGCGGCAGATAAACATTGCCGTCGTACGCGTCCTGGCGCAGATCGCGAACGATCTCGGCCATGCGAATGCCGACGCCGAGTTTGTGGGCCGCGGCGCGAGTTGATTCATCGAGCGCGCCGGGCCGAACGAGCAGGGCGGCGATCAACTCCTGAATCGCGCCGCCGCTGCGAGACAAATAGGCGCGCAGCTCCTGCTGATTCGAGAAGGTCATGCGAGCGAGATCCATGTCCGCGCCGGCCAGCACTTCATGCAGCTTGTTGAAGATCGAACGATCGCCGGGCGCACGCTCGAGCAGCAGGCGCGTGGCCGGGTGCTGTGCATTGGCATTGATGAGCCGATCGGTCTCGGCGCGCCACCAGGTCAAACGCGTGTGCGCGACATCGTGACTCGCGCTCTTCGCGGACTCACGGATTTCGGTCTCGATCGCATACAACGCCAGCACGATATCGCGCTGGTCTTCGGGCGTGTACAGCAGCGAGAAATAACGCATCGAGCCCGGCGGCGCCGTGCGATTGACCAATTCGGTGTCCAGGGTCGACATGTGGAGGCTACTTGGACTGCGCGACCTTGTCGTGGGTCCCGGGCAGGGGCATCTGGTCTCTTTCGGCCGGCTCGCGCGTCATCTTGTCGATGGGCTCCAACATTTCCATCTCACGATCCGGACGGACGCCCAGCTCGGTGAACTTGCGCGCGCCAGGCAGCACCTGGCGTTCGAGCGAACCGACCGCCGCGTTGAAATGATCGACGCTGCTGCTCAGGTTGCGGCCGAGCTTGCCCAGATGCGTGGTGAACACGGCCAGACGCTTATAGAGATCTTCCGCCAGCGTGCGAATGGTCTCGGCATTCTGCGCGAGCGCCATCTGCCGCCAGCCATACGCGACCGCCTTCAGCAACGCGACGAAGCTCGACGGGGTCGCGATGATCACATCCTGACGAATCGCGTCTTCCAGCAGGTTCGGCTGTTCGGCGAGCGCGGCCGACAGGAACTGATCGCCCGGAATGAACAGGATCACGAAGTCCGGGCTGCGCTCGAACTGTGCCCAATAACTCTTCGCGCCGAGTTGTTTGACGCGCTCGGCGATGGCACTGGCATGACGGCGCATGGCGACCGCGCGCTGCTCGTCGGTGGCGGCGTCGACAGCTTCGAGATAAGCGTCGAGCGGCGTCTTCACGTCCACGACCAGATCGCGGCCGTCGGGCATGTGGACGATCATGTCGGGACGCAGATTGCCGTCCTCGACACGCACGTGCACTTGTTCCTTGAAATCGCAGTGCTCGACCATGCCCGCAAGCTCGGCGAGCCGGCGCAAAGTCATCTCGCCCCATTGGCCGCGCACTTCGGGCCGGCGCAGCGCGTTGACCAGCGTGCGAGTTTCCTTTTGCAGCGCCTGCTGACCGAGCGCGACCGATTCGAGCGAGCTCTTCAAGCTGCCGAAGGTTTCGGCCCGCTCTTTTTCGATGCGCAGGATCTGCTGCTCGGTCTTGCCCAGCGCCTCGCGAATCGGCGCCAGCATGGTTTCGATCGCTTTCTCACGCTCGCTGAGCGCCGACACGGCATATTGCTGATGCTGAGTCAGATGCTCGCGCGCGAGTTGCAGGAACAGCTCGCTGTTGGTGCGCAAGGACGAGCCGGCCAGCGTGTCGAACTGCGCCTTGAGCTTCTCCATCGAACGTTCGAGCGCGGCCTGGCGTTCGCGTTCCAGCTGTTCCTCGCCCTTGACCTGAGCTTTCAATACCGCGAGCTCGACGTGCAGCGATTCCGAACGCTGGCGCGCGCGCAAGCTCGCGATGAGCGCGCCAACGAGCCCGCCCATGACGAGCGCGGCCAAAGCAATCAACCCGACCGAAGGACCGACCAATTCAGGAATCTCTTTGCAAATGCATCATGTAGTTCACGCTCACGTCGCCGGTGCGACGGGCAGTGTGTTGGAGCGGGTCATACGCCAGACCGGCGAGGTCCACGACCGCCAGACCGGTGGCGCGCGCCCAGCGGCTCATCTCAGAAGGCTTGATGAAGCGCTCATAGCTATGCGTGCCCCGCGGCAGCAGGTTGAGCACGTACTCCGCGCCGACCACCGCCAATAAATATGCCTTGAGGTTGCGATTCAACGTCGAGACGAAGATATGGCCGCCGGGCTTCACCAGGTCATGCAAAGCGCGCAGCACGCTCTCCGGCTCGGGCACGTGCTCGAGCATTTCCATGCAAGTGACGATGTCATAGGCGCCCGGCGAGTGAGCGGCGTGCGTCTCCGCCGACTCGCGCACATAGCGGATCGTCAGTTGGCTTTCGAGCGCATGCAGCTCGGCGACCTCGATGGTTTGAGGCGCGAGGTCGATGCCGGTCACTTGAGCGCCGCGCTTTGCCATCGCCTCGCTCAGAATGCCGCCGCCGCAGCCCACATCGAGCACGCGCTTGCCTCGTAACGAGGCGCCTTGATCGACGTAGTCGAGCCGCACCGGATTCAAAACGTGCAACGGACGAAACTCGCCCTTCGGATCCCACCAGCGCTGGGCGATGTCATCGAAGCGGGCGATTTCGGCCGGGTCGTGATTGGAAGCAGCTGCGTTCATCTTTTGATTACTCACTGACCTGAGCGGCGGCCGCGATACGCACGCGCCAGAGCTCGGCGCGATTCAGCACGGCGGCGGTGTCCAGATGCGTCAGCTGGCGATCACGCACCAGCATGCGGCCGGCGACCCAGACATCGCTGACTTGCTCGCGCGACGCGGCAAACACGATCTGCGCGGCGGGATCGTAGGTGGGCTGCGTGTTGGGATGGCCGAGGTCGATACAGCACACGTCCGCCCATTTGCCCGGAAGCAGCGAGCCGATGGACTCGGCGAGCCCGAGCGCGCGCGCTCCGTTGAGAGTCGCCGTTTGCAGCCAGTCATACGGGTCGAGCGGTGTCGCGGCGGGGAACATGCCATTGGCGATGAGGGCGGCCGTGCGCAATTCCGCCAGCAAATCGTTGTTACTCACGCCGCCGCTGCCCAATGCCACGTTCACCGACCGGTCCTTGAATAAGGGCACCGGGCACAGGCCGCTGCCGAGCTTGAGGTTGGATTGCGGGCAATGGACCACGCTAGCGCCCGCGGCGGCGACGCGTTCGACATCGGCGGAATCCAGTTTGACCATGTGAACCGCCGCCAGCAGTGGCGACAGCAGTCCCAGCTGCTCCAGTCGCTCCAGCGAAGGGGCGCTGCCGCGACTCTCGTTCACATGCATGTGGATCGGTAATTCCAGCTCGTCGGCGAGCCGCCGAACTCGCTCCAGCGTCTCATCGCTGAGCGCGGCCGGCTCGACCGGCGCGAGCGCGGTCGTGATCAACGGATCGTCGCGATACTCGTCGCGCAGCCTGAAGCCCTTGTCCAGGCATTCGCTCGCCGAACCGGCCCACACCGTCGGCGTGTCTTGTACGGGAAGGCCGACGCAGACACGCATGCGCGCTTCGGCGGCGGTCTGCGCGACCACTTCGGGGAAGAGGTGCTGGTCGGCAAAACATGTCGTGCCGCTCGACAGCGCGGCGGCGATCGCCAGCTCGGTGCCGTCGCGGACATATTCAGCATCGACCCAGCGCTGCTGAAGCAGTTGAATGCTGTGCGCCCAAAGCTCGAACGAGCTGCTGGTGACTGCTCCGTGCAACAGGCTGCTGGCGGCATGCGTATGCGCGTTCACGAACCCGGGCAACAGCACGTGCGCCGGCCGATCGAGCTCTTCCCGCGCGGAAAAACGCTGTTTTGCCTCGGCCGTGGGCAACACCGCCAGGATGCGACCCTGGTGAATCGCCAGCGAGTGCGCTTCCAGCAGCACGCCCGCCGGTTCGATCGGAACGATCCAGCGGGCCGAGAGCAGCGTGTCGATAGGTTCCATGGGCGTCGAAGTATAGCTGTGCGAAGTAGCATCGGACGCCCTGTTTTGGACGCGCGATGTGATAACATTCGCCACTTCCTTCGACGAGCTCCGCATGGCCGAAATCGCGCGCGAAATTCTGCACGTCAACTTAGAAGACGAGATGCGTCAGTCGTATCTCGACTATGCGATGAGCGTCATCGTCGGGCGCGCTCTGCCCGACGTGCGCGACGGCTTGAAGCCGGTTCATCGCCGCATCCTGTTCGCGATGCATGAGAGCAATAACGTCTACTCGCGCCCATATGTGAAGTGCGCGCGTGTGGTCGGTGACGTGCTCGGTAAATATCACCCGCACGGCGACACGTCGGCTTACGACGCGCTGGTGCGCATGGCGCAGAACTTCTCGATGCGCTACCAGTTGGTCGATGGCCAGGGCAACTTCGGCTCGGTCGACGGCGACCCGCCGGCGGCCTACCGCTACACCGAGTGCCGCATGACCGCGCTGGCGAGCGAGCTGCTCGCCGACATCGATCGCGAGACCGTCGATTTCGTCGACAACTATGACGGCAAGGAAAAAGAGCCGGTCGTGCTGCCGACGCGCGTGCCGAACCTGCTGATCAACGGCTCGGCCGGCATCGCGGTCGGCATGGCCACCAACATTCCGCCGCACAACCTCGGCGAAGTGGTCACCGCCTGTATCGCGCTCATCGACGATCCCAACATCAGCATCGCGAATCTGATGCAGATCATTCCGGGCCCGGATTTTCCGACCGCCGGCATCATCAACGGTGCGGCCGAGATCGCCTCGGCCTATCTGACGGGTCGCGGCCGTGTGTACGTGCGCGCCCGCACCGAGATCGAGGAAGACGATAAGGGCCGGCAGGCGATCATCATCACCGAGCTGCCGTACCAGGTGAACAAGGCGCGGCTGCTCGAGCGCATCGCCGAGCTGGTGCGCGAAAAGATCATCGACGGCATCGCGTCCGATGGCTTGCGCGACGAATCCGACAAAGACGGCATGCGCGTGGTCATCGAGCTCAAGCGCGGTGAAGTCGCGGACGTGGTGCTGAACAAACTGTTCAAGCACACGCCGATGGAAACCGTGTTCGGCATGAACATGGTCGCCTTGCAGGACGGCCAGCCGAAGCTGTTCAACCTCAAGGAGATGCTCGAAGCGTTCGTGCGTCACCGGCGCGAAGTGGTCACACGCCGCACCGTGTACGACCTGCGCAAGGCTCGCGAGCGCGCGCACATCCTGGAAGGCCAGGCGGTCGCGCTGGCGAACATCGACGAAGTCATCGCGGTCATCAAAGCGTCGCCCACGCCGGCCGATGCGAAAGTGGCATTGATGGGCCGCGTGTGGAACTCCGGCGCCGTGCCGGCCATGCTGGCTCGGGCGGGAGACATCGTTTCGCGGCCGGACGGATTGTCCATCGAGTTCGGCCTGGTCGAGGGCGGCTATCGACTGTCGGATACGCAGGCCCAGGCCATCCTGGACATGCGCTTGAACCGACTGACCGGCCTCGAGCAGGACAAGATCATCGCCGAGTTCCAGGAACTGCTGGCGCAGATCGCCGACCTCAGCGACATCCTGGCGCGTCCGGAGCGGCTGCTCCAGGTGATCCGCGCCGAGCTGGAAGAAGTCAAAGCCAAGTACGCCGATGCGCGTCGCACGCAGATCATCGCCGACCATTCCGATCTCACGCTGGAAGATCTGATCGAACAGCAGGACGTGGTGGTCACGCTGTCGCATGGCGGATATGCGAAGGCGCAGCCCGTCACCGAATATCGCGCGCAGCGTCGCGGCGGTCGCGGCAAGGCGGCGACGGCGATGAAGGACGAGGACTTCGTCGACAAGCTGTTCATCGCCAATACTCACGACACGCTGTTGTGCTTCTCCAGCACCGGCAAGATGTACTGGCTGAAGGTGTATCAGCTGCCGCAGGCGAGCCGCGGCTCGCGCGGAAAGCCAATTGTGAATCTGTTGCCGCTCCAGGAAGGCGAGCGCATCAACGCCGTGCTGCCCATCCACGAATTCGAGACCAACAAGTTCGTGTTCATGGTGACCGCGGCGGGCACGGTGAAGAAGACGTCGCTCGAAGCGTTCTCACGACCGCGTCAGGCCGGCATCATCGCCATCGAGCTGGAGGCGGGCGATCGGCTGGTCGGGGTCGATATCACCGACGGCACCAAGCAGATCATTCTGTGTTCGAGCGGCGGCAAGGCCATTCGCTTCGATGAAAACGACGTGCGCCCGATGGGTCGTACGGCGGCCGGCGTGCGTGGCATCCGGTTGCCGGAAGCGGCGGCGGAAGGCGCCGGGCAACCCAGGGAAGAGGTCATCTCTCTCATCATCGTCGACGAGCAGGGCATGGTGCTCACCGCGTCCGAAAACGGCTACGGCAAGCGGACCGCGATCGAGGACTTCCCGATTCACGGGCGCGGCGGCCAGGGCGTGATCGCATTGCAAATCAGCGAGCGAAATGGTCGGATGGTCGGCGCGCTGCTGGTCAAGCCCGAGGACGAGATCATGTTGATCAGCTCGGGCGGCACGCTGGTGCGCACCCAGGTCAATGAAATCTCCGTGCAAGGTCGTAACACCCAGGGCGTGCGCCTGATTCGCGTCGACGAAGGCGATCGTCTGGTCGGCCTGGAGCGCATCGTCAGCGACGGCGCGGGCGAAGCTGGCGCTGAAAACGGCGATGCCGGTGAAGGCGAGGCGGGCGGCGACGATGGCGGCGGAGCCGCTCCAGAGTAACTCAAGGTTCACAGGTCACATGCGCGTCTATAACTTCAGTCCCGGTCCGGCGGTGTTACCCCAGGAAGTACTCGAGCAGGCGCGCGAGGAAATGCTCGACTGGCGTGGCACCGGCATGTCGGTCATGGAAATGAGCCATCGTGGCAAGGCGTTCATTTCCATCGCGGAACAGGCCGAGGCCGATCTGCGCGAGCTGTTGGCGGTCCCGAAGAACTACAAGGTGCTGGTCCTGCAGGGCGGCGCCATGGGCCAGTTCTCCGCGGTGCCGATGAATCTCGCCAAGCCGGGCGACACGGTCGACTATGTGAACACCGGCGCCTGGTCGAAGAAGGCCATCGGCGAGGCCAAGGCTTACGCCAAAGTGAATGTAGCCGCCGATGCCGGCGAGCCGTACACCTCGATTCCGCTGTTGTCGAATTGGAAGGTGAGCGATCACGCCGCCTATCTGCATTACACCCCGAATGAGACCATCGGCGGGGTCGAATATCATTTCGTGCCCGAGTTGAAGAGCGGTACGCCGCTGGTGGTCGATATGTCCTCGACGTTGCTGTCGCGGCCCATCGATGTTTCCAAGTTCGGCCTGATCTATGGCGGTGCGCAGAAGAACGTGGGCCCCGCGGGCCTCACGCTGGTGATTGTGCGAGAAGACCTGCTCGGTCACGCACGCCCGGGCACGCCGGCGTTCATGGACTACACCGCGATGGCGAAGGAAGGTTCGATGTTGAACACCCCGCCGACCTATGCCTGGTACATGGCGGGCCTGGTGTTCCAGTGGTTGAAGCGGCAGGGTGGCCTGAAGGCGATCGGCGAAGTGAACCGTCGCAAGGCCGAACTGCTGTACGCGGCCATCGACACTTCGTCGTTCTACAAGAACCCGGTGGCGCACGATGCGCGCTCGTGGATGAATGTGCCGTTCACGCTGGCACGGCCGGAGCTGGACAAGACGTTCATCGCCGAAGCGAAGGATGCGGGGCTGGTGACGTTGGAAGGCCATCGCTCGGTCGGTGGCATGCGCGCCAGCATCTACAACGCCATGCCGCTGGCTGGCGTCGAAGCGCTCGTCAATTTCATGAAGGAGTTCGAGCGCAAGCACGCGTGATCGAGAGCTGCCGTTACCCGACGGCAGCTTTGCTCTGGCTCTGATGGTCGACTCCGAGAGACGGTTGCGCCTATGTTCAGAGTTCTAACGCTCAACAACATTTCGGTCCGCGGCCTGGAACGATTGCCGCGCGATCGATATGAAGTCGCCTCCGCGCTGAGCGACCCACACGCCGTGCTGGTGCGCTCGGCGGACATGCACTCGATCGATATTCCCTCTAGCGTCATCGCCGTCGGCCGGGCCGGCGCTGGCACCAACAACATTCCTGTCTCGCGTCTGTCCGCGCGCGGCATTCCCGTCTTCAACGCGCCGGGTGCCAACGCGAACGCCGTGAAAGAACTGGTCATCGCCGGTTTGTTTCTCGCGGCTCGCAATATCTGCCAGGCGTGGGACTACGCGCGCCACCTCGAAGGCAGCGATGAAGAGCTGGATGTCGCGGTCGAGCAGGGCAAGAAGAAATACGTCGGTTATGAGCTGCCGAGTCGCACGCTGGGCGTGATCGGTCTCGGTGCCGTCGGCGTCGAAGTGGCGAATGCGGCTCATCTGCTCGGCATGCGAGTGCTCGGCTTCGATCCTCAGATCACGGTGCAACGGGCGTGGCAATTGTCGTCGGGCGTGCAGCAGGCACTGTCGCTCGATGATTTGTTTTCACGTTGCGACATGGTCACGGTGCATGTTCCTTTGATGGAAGCCACCCGCGGCTTCGTGAACGCCGCGCGCATCCGGCTGCTGAAGGACAATGGCGTCGTGCTCAACTTTTCGCGCGCCGGCATCGTCGATGAGAAGGCGGTCGTGGAAGCGCTCGACAGCGGCAAGCTCGGCGCTTATATCTGTGACTTCCCGACCAACGGCGTGAAGAACCATCCCAAGGTCGTGGCGCTGCCGCATCTGGGCGCATCCACCGGCGAGGCCGAGGAAAACTGCGCCATCATGGTCGCGGACACGCTCAAGGATTTCCTGGAGAACGGCAACATCCGTCATTCGGTCAATTTCCCCGAAGCCGTGCTGCCCCGGACCGCGAAGTCGACCCGGCTGTCGATCGCAAATGAAAACGTGCCGAACATGGTCGGTCAGATCTCCACGGCGCTGGCCCAGGCCCGGCTGAACATCGCCGACCTGCTCAACAAGTCGCGCGGCGAGCTGGCCTATACGTTGATCGACGTGGATGGTCAGGTGCCGGCCGGAGTCCTGGATCAGCTGCGCAAGATCGCGGGTGTATTGAACGTGCGTGCGTTGTGACCTTCGAGGCTGGCAGAATGACGGGCTGAAACCCGTTCAGTCCCAGTCACGACCGTCTCACAATGAAGCGCACCTCCAAAGCGGCCCCGAGCAAGACCGCCTCCAAGAAAACCGCTGCCGGGAAGGCGCCGGCCCCGGCGGCGCCCGAGCTGAGCTCGATCCGCCAACAAATCGACGACATCGATCTGCGCATCCATCAGCTGTTGAACGAGCGGGCCCGCTTTGCTCAGCAGGTAGGCGAGTCCAAACGGGGCGAAGGGCTGAGCACGGCCGACTTCTACAAGCCCGAGCGCGAAGCGCAGGTGCTGCGCAATGCCATCGAGCGGAACAAAGGTCCGCTACGCAACGAAGAGATCGTGCGACTGTTTCGGGAGATCATGTCCGCCTGCCTGGCTCAGCAGGAGCCGCTGAAGATCGCGTTCCTCGGCCCGGAAGGCACATTCTCTCAGCAGGCCGTGCTGAAACATTTCGGACATTCGGTGCGCGCGCTGCCGCTGCCGGCGATCAGCGAAGTGTTCGAGGAAGTGCAGGCGGGGCACGCCGATTTCGGCGTCGTGCCCATCGAAAATTCCACCGAGGGCACGGTCAATCACACGCTGGATATGTTTCTGAGCTCGCCGCTGAAGATCTGCGGTGAGATCGAGCTGCGCATCCGCCAGCACCTGATGGGCCGCATGAAAGGGCTGCAGAAAATCGTGCGGATCTGCTCCCATCCGCAGTCGCTGGCGCAGTGTCGCCAGTGGCTGGACGAGCATCTTCCAAACATCGAGCGTATTCCCGTCAGCAGCAATGCCGAAGCGGCGCGTCGCGCACGGGATGAGGACGGAACCGCGGCGATCGCAGGCGAAGCCGCGGCGGAAGTTTATAACCTCGGCGTGATCGTGCCGGAGATCGAGGACACCGCCGATAACACGACGCGCTTTCTGGTCATCGGGCGGAAGCTGTTCAGCGCCAGCGGCCAGGACAAAACCACTTTGCTGGTCTCGGCCGGCGACACGCAATCGCCCGGCGCGCTTCACCGCCTGCTCGGCCCGCTGGCCGCGAACGAGATCACCATGACCCGCATCGAATCCCGGCCGTCGCGCAAGCGCAAATGGGATTATGTGTTTTTCATCGACGTGGTCGGCCATGCCGAGCAGCCGCCGTTGTCCACGGCGCTGGCACAGCTGAAAGAGGCATCCACGTTGTTTCGTGTGCTGGGCTCATACCCGGCCGCGGTGCTGTAACCCTGGAATGAGGGTATGCTGGGCGCCAAGGCCCGGCGCCGCCGGCCCAGCCACTTCCGTAATACCTTAGATGTCGCATTACATAGTCGAGCCCGTTTCTGGCGTTTCCGGCGCGGTCCGCGTGCCCGGCGATAAGTCCGTTTCGCATCGTTCGCTCATGCTCGGCAGCATCGCCGACGGCGTGACCGAAGTGTCCGGCTTTCTGGAAAGCGAAGATTGCTTGTCGACGATGAAGGCGATGCGTGCGCTGGGCGTGAAAATCGAGCAGATCGGCCCGCAGGCAGTGCGCATCCACGGCGTGGGCATGCGCGGCTTGAAGCCGGCAAATCACGCACTCGACATGGGTAACTCCGGCACGGCGATGCGCCTGATGACCGGGCTGCTTTCCGGCCAGCCGTTCGACAGCGAGCTGATCGGCGACTCGTCGTTGATGAAACGTCCGATGGAGCGCGCGGCGAAGCCGCTGCGTGAAATGGGCGCACAGATCGCCACGCTCGACGGCAAACCGCCGGTGAAGATCACGGGCGGCGCGAACCTGAAGGGCATTCGTTACGAGTTGCCGGTGGCGAGCGCGCAAGTGAAGTCGGCGGTGCTGCTGGCTGGTTTATATGCAAACACGCCGACGACCGTCATCGAACCGGCGATCACGCGCGATCACACCGAGCGCATGTTGCTGAGCTTCGGCTGCCAGGTCGACGCCGCGCACGGCGAAGTCTCGTTGACGCCGCCGACCCAATTGAAAGCGTGCACGCTGCAGGTGCCTGGAGATTTTTCCTCTGCCGCTTTCTTCATGGTCGCAGGCTCCATCAATCCCAGGAAGGATGCGGTGCTGACCATCACCGGCGTCGGGATCAATCCCACGCGCACCGGCTTGCTGGACATTCTGGCGCTGATGGGCGCCGATCTGCGCGTAGTCAATCACCGCTCCGCGGGCGCCGAACCCGTGGCGGACATCGAAGTGCGTCCGGCCCAGTTGAAAGGTATTCACGTGCCCGAACATCTGGTGCCATTGGCTATCGATGAGTTCCCAGTGCTGTTCGTCGCCGCGTCCTGCGCCCAGGGCGAGACTATCGTTACCGGTGCGGAAGAGCTGCGCGTGAAAGAGAGCGATCGCATTGCTGTCATGGCGGAAGGCCTGAAGGCGATGGGCGTGACTTGCGAAGTCCTGCCCGACGGCATCCGTATCCAGGGTCGCCCCGAGAGCAAGGTGTTCTCCGGCGGCACGGTCGACAGCCATGGCGATCACCGGATCGCGATGTCGTTTTCGGTCGCCAGCCTGCGTGCTGCCGCCCCGATCAAGATTCTGGATGTGGCGAACGTCGCCACGTCGTTCCCGGACTTCCCCGGGACCGCGGCCTCGGCCGGGCTGAATGTCACCGTGCATGGCTGACAGCGTCCCGATTCTCACCATCGATGGCCCGAGCGGTTCGGGGAAGGGCACGATCGCGCGACGGGTCGCGGACCAGCTCGGCTGGCATCTGCTCGATAGCGGCGCGCTGTATCGGCTGGTCGCGCTCGCCGGTTCGCGCCAGGGGCTCGATCCGAGCGATCAGGCCGGGCATGAGCGGGTCGCTCAGCAGCTGGATGTCAGATTCGGCTTAGCACCGGACGGGGGCGAGCAGATCTGGCTGGAAGGCGAGGAGGTCAGCAAGGCGATTCGGACCGAGCAGACCGGCGAGGGCGCCTCCAGAGTGGGGGCGATGCCGGGCGTCCGTGCGGCCTTATTAGAGCGTCAGCGTGCATTTGCACAGGCGCCGGGGCTGGTGGCCGACGGCCGGGACATGGGTACCGTGGTTTTTCCTTCGGCCCGCCTCAAGATCTACCTTACGGCGAGCGCCGACGAGCGGGCCCGCAGGCGATATAACCAGTTGAAAGACAAGGGGCTGGATGCTAACCTCGCCGCCCTTTCGCTGGACATCGCCGAGCGTGACCGACGCGACGCAAGCCGCCCGATCGCCCCGCTAAAGCCCGCGGATGACGCGCTGATCGTGGACTCCACCTCGATGACGATTGACGCCGTCCTGGCCAGAGTTCTGGAACTGGCCGCCGCGCGCTTCGGGCGCGGCTGATTCTCAGCTGAAAGTTTCGTTTGTTCGAGTTCGTGGCGCCGCGCCGGATGCGCGGCTTGATGCAACAACCCCTGCTCGGAGCGGATGCCGTCAGGACAAACCATGCGGGCCCATCGTGGCCCTGGAAATACTCATGACCGAAAGTTTTGCGCAACTGTTCGAAGAAAGTCTGGCGTCCCAACGGATCAAGCCAGGCGCCATCCTCACTGGCCGTGTGGTGGAAGTCGGGCCCGACGTGGTGCTCGTCAACGCCGGCCTGAAGAGCGAGGCGGTGATCCCGGTCGAGCAATTCAAGAACGACCGTGGCGAGATCGAAGTCAGCGTCGGCGATGACGTCGAAGTCGCGCTCGACAGCGTCGAGGACGGCAATGGCGAAACGCGCCTGTCGCGTGAAAAAGCCAAGCGCGCCCGCACCTGGTCGCGTCTCGAGCAGGCGTTCGAGAAGCAGGAGATCGTCAAGGGCATCATCAATGGCCGCGTCAAGGGCGGCTTCACCGTCGAGATCGACTTCGTCCGCGCGTTCCTGCCGGGCTCGCTGGTCGATGTGCGTCCGGTGCGCGATCCCTCGTATCTCGAAGGCAAGACCCTGGAATTCAAAGTCATCAAGCTGGACCAGAAGCGCAACAACGTGGTCGTGTCGCGTCGTGCCGTGGTCGAGCAGGAATACAGCGCCGAGCGTTCGGAGCTGCTGGAGAAGCTGCAGGAAGGCGCGGTCGTCAAGGGCACGGTCAAGAACCTCACCGACTACGGTGCGTTCGTGGACCTGGGCGGCATCGACGGTCTCTTGCACATCACCGACATGGCGTGGAAGCGCGTCAAGCATCCTTCCGAAGTGGTCACCGTCGGCGACGAGATCGACGTGCGCATCCTGAAGTTCGATCGCGAGCGTCAGCGCGTCAGCCTCGGCATCAAGCAGCTCGGCAACGATCCGTGGCAGAACATCGCCCGTCGTTACCCGACCGGCTCGCGTCTGTTCGGCAAGGTCACGAACATTGCCGATTACGGCTGCTTCGTCGAGATCGAAGAAGGCGTGGAAGGTTTGGTGCACGTCTCCGAAATGGACTGGACCAACAAGAACGTCAATCCCTCCAAGGTCGTGCACATCGGCCAGGAAGTGGAAGTCATGGTGCTGGACATCGACGAGGAGCGTCGTCGTATTTCCCTCGGCATCAAGCAGTGTCAGTCGAACCCGTGGAAGGACTTCGGCGACAACTACAACCGGGGCGACAAGGTCAGCGGTCAGATCAAGTCGATCACCGATTTCGGTATCTTCATCGGTCTGTCCGGCGGCATCGACGGCCTGGTCCACCTCTCCGATATCTCCTGGGACATCCCGGGCGAAGAGGCGGTGCGCAACTATCAGAAGGGTCAGCAGGTCGAAGCCATGGTGCTGTCGATCGATCCGGAGCGCGAGCGTATTTCGCTGGGCATCAAGCAGCTGGCGAAGGATCCGTTCTCGGCCTGGATCGCCGATCATCCGAAGGGCAGCATCGTGAAGGGCCGCGTGCGCGAAGTCGACGCCAAGGGCGCGATCATCGACCTGGGCGGCGGCGTGGACGGCCATCTGCGCGCTTCCGAGCTGTCGCGTGACCGCGTGGAAGATGCGCGTACGGTGCTGAAAGTCGACCAGGAAGTGGAAGCCCGCTTCACCAACGTCGACCGTAAGAGCCGCACGATTGCTCTGTCGATCAAGGCGAAGGAGATCCACGAGGAAGCCGAGGCGGTGTCCAACTACCGCACTGGCGAGACCTCGAGCGGCACCAGCCTGGGCGATCTGCTGAAGGAGCATATCGGCGGAAGCCAGGACAATTAATTTGTCCTCCGCGACAATCAGCGGCACGGCGGTGGGGCAACCCACCGCCGTGTTTGTCGCCGCAGGTTCTGTGGAAGAACAACAACGGGCCCGAGCATGACCAAATCGGAACTCATCGAGCTCATTGCAGCCAAGCAGAAACATCTGCCAGCCAAGGACGTGGAGCTGGCGGTGAAGCAGGTGCTGGAAATCATGAGCGATGCGCTCGCGCAGGGCGGTCGTATCGAGATCCGCGGCTTCGGCAGCTTTTCATTGCATTTCCGTCCGCCTCGCCAGGGTCGCAATCCCAAGACCGGCGAGACCGTCGCGCTGTCTGGCAAATACGTGCCGCACTTCAAGCCCGGCAAGGACCTGCGCGAGCGGGTCAATGATGGTGCCGGCAGCCCGATCCGGGATTGAGCAGTTCGCTGTCTGGCGATTAACGGTTAGTCGGAGAGAGGCTCTAAACTAACCGTCAATCGCCGTCCGCCAGTCGCTTTCCATGTCCCGCGTCGTCTTTTACTTCACCGTTGCTCTCGCCGCGCTGGTCGCGCTGTTCGTCAGCGCCATGAATGTCGAGCGCGTCGAAGTGGAGCTCGCGTTCCTGCGGATCGCGACGCCGTTGGGGCTCGCGCTGGTGGTCGCTTTCGTGGGCGGGCTGGTAGCGGGGCTGATCTGGCGCGTCTACTGGGTGGCCGAGCTGCTCAACGAGCGCGGCCGACTGCGACGTGCATTGCGCCTGGCCGAGCAGCGTGCCCGGGCCGCGGCTGCGACCGGGGAAAATGCCGGCTGACCCTCCGTCCTTATTGTTGATCGCCGCGTTGTTCGTGGCCGCGGCTGCCGGCTGGCTATTCGGCCGCTACCGTTCCAGCCCAGGGTCGACCCCTCCCGAGCCGAACAAACTCTCCGAAGAATATTTCCGCGGGCTCGGCTTCCTGCTCGACGAGGAGCCGGACAAGGCGCTGGAAGTGTTCCTGCGCATGGTCGATGTCGACAACGACACCGTCGAAACTCACTTCGCGCTCGGCAACCTGTATCGCCGCCGGGGCGAAGTCGAGCGCGCGATTCGCGTGCACGAAAACATCATGGCTCGTCCTTCGCTCAGCGACGAGCATCGGCTGCACGCGATGTTTGCTCTGGGCGAGGACTATTTTCGCGCCGGCCTGTTCGATCGCGCCGAACGTTTGTTTCTACAGCTCGCCGACGGCGGCGGTCGTCACGTGCCGGCGTTGCGATACTTGTTACGCATCTATGAGCAGCAGCGCGATTGGGAGCAGGCCATCGCCGCGCATCGCAAGCTGGTGGCCGTGGCCTCTCCGGAGCATCCGACCGCGATCGCTCACTATCACTGTGAGCTCGCCGAGCAAATGCGTGCGAAGGGCGATTTCACCGGCGCGCGCGAGCAGTTGCATCACGCCCGCGACGCTCAACGTAACTTTCCTCGTGGCGCGTTGATTCGCGCCGACATCGCGCTCGATATGAATCAGCCGGAGCTGGCGGCACTTTTATGCCAGCGTGCGGTCGAGCTGCATCCGAAGCTGCTGACGTTAGCGCTGCCGCGTGTGATGCGTGCGATGCGCGGTACCGATGCGGTTGAGATCGAGCGACGTTTTCGCGCGTGGATGCGACCTGATCCAATGGCACGCGCCGAGCTTGCATACGCCGCCATCGTTGCTGGATTGGAACAGGAACCGTTCGTCCGCGAGTGTTTGCCCGACCTGTTGCGGGAAGATCCGACGCTCGGCGAAATCGTGAGCGCGACGAGCGGCGATCCCTCACAGTTGACGGCCGAACAGTGCACCGCATTGGCGACGGCGCTCGGTCGAGTTCTACGTCGCACGCAACGCTATCGATGCGTGGACTGCGGCTTCGCGAGCGCGGCGCATTTCTGGCAATGCCCCGGCTGCCGCAGCTGGGATGCGTTCGCGCCGGTGGCGCTGCTGGACGTGGCGCCGGGCATGTATCGCCGCTAGCACACTCCGACGCTCCCAGTCCGCCGATTACCGGGCGATCGGCCCGAATATCGAGCGCTTTTCGCCACCCCCTCGAGTCGACAATCTCCGCCGCCGGATGCCATCGCATCCGTCTCGCTTCGGCGAATTGCATACATTCAAGGAGAGAATCATGTCGAGAGATATCGTAAGGCACTCGGTGCAAGTGCTCATTTGCAGTCTGTTGCCGGCCGCGGTCTGGGCCGGGCCGGTGGATATCAACAGCGCCGACGCCGCCACCATCGCCAAGGAACTGCAGGGCATCGGGCTCAGCAAAGCGCGCGACATCGTCGAGTACCGTGAGAAGAACGGTGCCTTCAAGAGCGCCGACGAGCTGCGCAAGATCAAGGGCATCGGTGCCAAAACGTTGGAACGAAACCGCGTCAACATCCGTATGGATTCGGCGACAACCGGCACCCGCAAGGGCAGCTAAGGAGGGCAGTAGCGTGAACTGTGCCCGGTCACCAGCGACCGGGCCTTTTGTCACCCCTCCGTGGCCAGCCGCTTGCGATATCATCGGTGTCGCACCCTAGTCCAAACGCGGAGATGTGCAGTGGCGAAAGTATCGACGAACGAGATCAGAACGGCAGTGTTTCCGGTGGCGGGGCGCGGCACGCGCTTCTTACCGGCCACCAAGGCGAGCCCCAAGGAGATGTTGCCGATCGTCGACAAGCCGCTGATCCAATATGCCGCCGAAGAGGCGCTCGCCGCGGGTGCGCGCAAGCTGGTGTTCATCACCGGCAGTTCCAAGCGCGCGATCGAAGACCATTTCGATTCCGACCACGAGCTGGAGGAAGCGCTGGAAGCGCAGGGCAAGCAGGACTTGCTCAAGGCGCTCAAGGACATCGTGCCGTCGTGGGCCAGTTGCATATACATTCGTCAGCCATCGCCGCTCGGCCTGGGTCATGCCGTGTGGTGCGCCAAGCCGGTGGTCGGCGATGAACCTTTCTTCGTGCATCTCGCCGATGACTTGATCGACGCGCCGACGCCGTGCCTGCGCCAGATGGCGGAGGTGTATGCGGAGCGTGGTGGCAGCGTGCTCGGTGTCGAAACCGTGCCGCGCGCCGAGACGGACAAGTACGGCATCGTCGCGACCGAAGAGCGCGAAGGTCGCATCAGCAGAGTGAAGCAGATCGTCGAAAAGCCGCGTCCGCAGAACGCACCGTCCACGCTCGCCGTGGTCGGCCGCTACCTGTTGTCGCCGACGATTTTTGCGAAATTGGAGAATACGGGGCGGGGCGCCGGCGGTGAAATTCAGCTCACCGATGCGATCGCCGATCTGCTGGGCGAAGAGGACGTGTTTGCTTACGAGTTCGAAGGCAAGCGTTACGACTGCGGTAGCAAGCTCGGTTATCTGCAAGCCACTGTCGAGTACGGCCTGAAGCACGAAGCCCTCGGCACTAAGTTCCAGGACTATCTGCGCAATCTCGCCGCGACCACGCTCGCGCCGAAATAACTTCACCTCAAATCGTCGAGCCCGCAGGGGCTCGA
>JAEWAF010000020.1 GCA_023391815.1 Pseudomonadota bacterium | reverse complement strand
CGGGCTCTTCGCCCCCGCGCCGCCCCCTTTTTTTGCCGCCCCGCGACTCACCACCTTCAAGCGACGGAGCCGATCGCCTTGGCCAGATAGTCGATCGATCCCATGCTGACGCCCGCGATGTTCATGCGGCCGTCACGGGTCATGTAGATGTGATGCTGCTGACGCAGCGTGTCGACCGCTTCCGGCGTGACCGGAATGGTCGAGAACATGCCACGCTGCTTTTCGATCACCGAGGCCATCTCGGCGCTGCACGTCTTTGCCAGTGCAGCCGAGAGCGCGCGACGGAGCGAGAGCATCCGCTCACGCATGGCGTTCAGCTCGTTGCGCCAGTCTTCGCTCAGCTTCTCGTCGCTCAGAATGCGAGCAACGATCGCGGCGCCATGGTCCGGCGGCATCGACCAGATGCCACGCGCGATCTTGCGAAGATGGCTCGCGGTCGCGTTGGTCTGCGCGCTCGACTCGGTGAGCACCATGAGCGCGCCGACGCGTTCACGATACAAACCGAAGTTCTTCGAGCAGGAGACGGCGATGAGCGCTTCGGGCACCGTCGCCGCGATCAAGCGTGCGCCTTCAGCGTCCGCGACGATGCCTTCGCCCAGACCCTGATAGGCGATGTCGACGTAGGGCACCAGGCGGCGCTGCAATAGGACGTCGGCGATCTTGCGCCACTGTTCCAGCGACAGATCCGCGCCGGTCGGGTTGTGACAGCAGCCGTGCAACAACACGACATCGCCCGCCGGCAGCGTGCTCAAACGTTCCAGCATCGCGTCGAACTTGACCGAGCCGGTGCGAGCTTCGAAGTACGGATAGCGCTCGAGCTTCAAGCCGGCGTTGCTCAACAACGGAACGTGGTTGGCCCAGGTCGGATCGCTGACGTGCACGGTCGGGCGGGTGCCGCTGACCATCAGCAGCTCGGCGCCCAGGCGCAGCGCTCCGCATCCGCCCGGCGCCTGCAGGGCGCGCACCCGGCCGCTGGTCAGCGCCGGATGTTTGCTGCCCAGAACCAGCTCGGCCATCAGCGCATTGAACTGCTCGTTGCCGGCGGGGCCGAGGTAGGTCTTGGTCTGCTGGTCGGCGAGCACGGCCTGTTCGGCGGCGCGAACCGCGCGCAGCACCGGCGTTTTGCCGTGCTCGTCTTTGTAAACGCCGACCCCCAGATCGATCTTGGTGGGAGCCGGATCGGCACGAAAGGCCGCCATCAGGCCAAGGATGGGATCCTCGGGAAGCGCTTGCAGGTTCTCGAACAAGGGAAACTCCGTGATAGACGGCGGCGCTGGCGTCGCGCCGGAGACCCCGCATATTAAAGAGATGCCGCTCGCTCGGCCATGGGCAGGCGCCGGCCGGACCGTCAGCGCCGGACGCCGCCGGACCGGTGCAAGGCCCGCACGAAATCCGACTGGGTGATGATTCCGACCAGGCGATGGTCGTCCCCGATGACCGGGATGTGGTGGTGGCCATGCTCGGAGAAGATGGACATCAGTTCGCCGACCGAGCGGTTCGCGCTGACCACGCGCACCTTGTGAGCCATGATCTGGCCGACGGCCTCCGGCTTGGTCGTGTGCGTGTTGCCGCTGCGCTTGATGAGAAGATGGATCCGTTCGCGCATGCCATCGCTACGATCCACGTCGGCGTGACGCATGAAGTCGGCTAGAGAAACGATGCCGATGATACGGCGGTGTCGATCCACGACGGGCAGCGCCTTCACTCGATGGCGGCGCATGAGTGCCCACGCATCTTGCAGATCCGTGCCGTACTCCACCGTGAACACATCGCGCGTCATGATGTCTTCGCAGCGAAGCTCGCTCATTCGCCGCTCCATGGCATTCATTTCCGCCATGTGCAAGATGTCTTCGAGCTCGTCGCGGCTCACGTCGAGCACCTGGTTGTAACGTTTGAGCACCTCGTCGAGGTCGGCCGAGCTGAAGCGGCTCGTCGGCACGTTCGTGCGTTCGACCAGCTGACTGTGCGGGTAGCGGCGGCCGGTCGCTGTGTTGTAGACGATGCCGATCGCCACCAGCAGCGCGCTATTGACCAGCACCGGGAAGAACACGAACTCCAACGAGCTGGCGTGTGTCAGCACGGCCAGCAGGGCGGCGGCGCCTCCGGGCGGATGCAGGCAACGGAGTGCAAACATCGTGACGACGGCAGCGCCGACGGCGACACCCGCCGCGAGGGCCGGATCGTCGATGAGGTGGACACAAAGGACGCCGATCAATGCGGAGACGGTGTTGCCGCCGACGACGGACCAGGGTTGTGCGAGCGGACTGGCGGGGACGGCAAACACGAGTACCGCGCTGGCGCCGAGCGGCGCGACCAGCCAAACCGCGCCGGGTGAGTTCCCGCAAAGGCGCGACAACACCGCCGTGAACAGGATGCCCAGCATCGCGCCAACGATGGAGCGCCATCGCTCCGATGCGTTAACCGCAAGCGGGGCGGGGCGGAAGCCTTTCAGCCAGAGACAGACGCTTTGTTGCCAGGTCGGATTGCGAGAGGTTGCATCGGCGCGCGTCGGGTCGAAAGGCTGCACGGAATCCGCGGATGAAAGGCACAAAGGGCGCGCAGTGTACGAGCGCACCCCGGGCCTGTCATCGACCGAGCGGGCATATGGTTATTCCCGATAACGGCTGCTAGCGGGTCATATGACAAGTCAGCAGGCCGTTACCACCACACCGTGTAGAGGGCAGCCAGAATGGCGAGCACGCCGAGCGAGCACACGTTGAAGCTCGCCGAGGTCTTGTAACTCACATCGGTGGTGTTGACCCGATTTGCCGCCGCCGTCGCCGGCTGCCACAGCGAGAAGACAACCGCCAGAACGAGCGCCAACAGGAACACGACCATCATGCGATCCATGAAGGGCAGGGAAGGCCACACGGTCTTGATCACGATCGACAGCGCGAACGAACCGATGGTCGCGGCGAGAGCGCCGGCTTCGGTGGCGCGCTTCCAGAACAGGCCGAGCATGAAGATCACGACGATGCCCGGCGTGAAGAAGCCGGTGTACTCCTGAATGTATTGGAACGCTTGATCGAAGCTGCCCAGCAGCGGCCGCGCGGTCAGAATCGCAAGCAGGATGGCCACCACCGCGGTCAGGCGACCGACCAGCACCAACTGCTTTTCGGGCTTGGGCCGGCCCATCTTGTTGTAGATGTCGAGCGTGAAGATGGTCGCGATCGAATTGATCTTCGACGCGGTGGACGCAATGATCGCGGCGATCAGGGCTGCGAACACCAGGCCGGCGATGCCGGTCGGCAACAGGCGCATCATCGTCGGATACGCTTCATCGGGCTTCGCGAGCGTCGGCGCGAGAATCACGGCGGCGATGCCCGGCAACACGATGATCACCGGCATCAACAGCTTCAGAAAGGCCGCGAAGATCACGCCCTTCTGGGCTTCCTGCAGGCTCTTCGCGGCGAGCGCGCGCTGGATGATGTATTGGTTGAAGCCCCAGTAGCTGAGATTGGCGATCCACATGCCGCCGATCAGCACCGACAGACCCGGCAGATCTTTGTAATAAGGATGCGCGGCGTCGAGGATCATGTGGAAATGACCGGGCGCGCGTTCCAGTAGCGTGCTGAAGCCCGAGACGACGCCGTTCCCACCGCTGATCTCGTTCAACGTGAGATACGAAACGAGCAGGCCGCCGAGCACGAGCAACGTCACCTGCACGATGTCCGTCATGGCAACCGCACGCAATCCGCCGCGCAGCTGATACACGAGCGCGAACACGCCCAATCCCACCAGCGCCCAGCTCTGATCGACGCCGGCGACTTTGGCCACCGCGATCGAGCCCAGCCAGATGATGGATGTGAGATTCACGTATACATACAAACCGAGCCAGAACACGGCCATCAACGTGCGAATGCGCGTTCCATAGCGTTGCTCCAGGAACTGCGGCATGGTGTAGATCTTGTTTTCCAGGAAAATCGGCAGGAACCATTTGCCGACGATCACCAGGGTCAGCGCCGCCATCCATTCATAGGAGGCGATGGCGAGGCCGATGGCGTAGCCCGAGCCGGACATGCCGACGATCTGCTCGGCCGAAATGTTCGCGGCGATCAACGAGGCGCCGATGGCCCACCAGGGCAGCGTCTTGGAAGCGAGAAAGTACTCGGCGGAATCCTTTTCCTGGCCGGCGCGCTCGCGCGACACCCACTGGGCGAGGGCGAACAGGCCGATGGCATAGATGACGATGATGATCAGATCGAGCGTGGCGAGCTGCATGTCGTTATGTTCTCTATCCGTGCCGTGTCGTTGCGGGAGAGGCGGAGCCGTTCAGCGTCGCGCCCCTAAAAATGAAAAGCGGCGCTTTGCTGGCGGTGGCCGAGCTTGAAGGCGTCGGCGACCAGTTGCAATGGTGCCGAATCGACCTCGCTCTTGCCGGCCGCGATCAACTCGGCGAACCGTTGATACAGTCGCGCATATTCCTGGTCGCCCGCGGCGAGGTACGGCGTTTCGTTGATGTACAGGCGGCTGCCGCCATCCGCGAGTCGTAGCGTTTCCTGCTCGGTGAGCACTTCGATGTCCCAGCAGGGCACACCGGAATATAAGAAGTCGAAGGACGCATCCACGCGCGCCCCATCGTGCGACATCGCAAGCTCCGCTGCGATCGGCGATTCCCAGTTGCAGGGAAATTCCAGCGTCGCCGACCGCATCGTCACCTTGCCGGGGAGAATGCGCGTCAGAATCGAGAGCGCGTTGATGCCTGGATCGAACACGCCCATGCCGCCGGCCTGCAGGATCCAGTGTTGTCCCGGGTGCCAGACCCGGATGTCTTCCTTCCAGGTGACTCGGACGCTTTCAATCGTTCGTTGACTGAGCCACACGCGCGCAGGCTCGACACCCGCGGCCTCGCGCGAATGCCAGGTCGTGAAAAGAGTGCGTCCACGTTCATGAGCGCGGTGCTCGAGATCCGCGACCTCGGCGACGGTCGCAGCCGGCGGCTTTTCCAGCATCACGTGCAGCCCGGACTGGATCGCCTCGCGCGCGATCTCATACCGACAGGCGGGCGGGGTGCAGAGGGATACGGCGTCGACTTCAATGCCGGAGGCGAGCATCGATCCGATGTCAGTGAATGTGGGCACGTCGGTCACTGGACCGTCGCGATTCACTGCTGCCACGAGCTCGAATGCAGCGCTGCGCGCGAGCGCGGGCAAGTGCTGGTCGCGCGCGATCTTTCCCACCCCCACGAGCGCCAGTCGTATCGCTGATCCCACCGTTCGATCCTCATGGGCCGGTCCGGGCCGATGGCGCTGGCAATCGCGGGCGCATCCGGCTATCTTCGTCGCGGCAGAACTGATTTATATGATATATAGGCTTTATAGACCGCGGCACCGCCAATAGCAACAGCGGGGTCGCCTTGCAGGGGTTTTGCATGAACGATCTTGGTCACGGCCGTCGCAAATTGCGCTCGCGGTCCTGGTTCGACAATCCGTCCAATCCGGACATGACGGCGCTGTATATCGAGAAGTACCTGAACTATGGCCTGTCCATCGAGGAGCTGCAGAGCGACCGGCCCATCATCGGCATCGCGCAGACCGGCAGCGACCTCACGCCCTGCAATCGTCAGCATCTGATCCTGGCCGAGCGCGTCAAGGCCGGCATTCGCGAGGCTGGCGGCATTCCGCTCGAGTTTCCGCTGCATCCGATTCAGGAGACCGGCAAGCGGCCGACCGCGGGTCTGGATCGGAACCTGGCGTATTTGAGCCTGGTGGAGACGCTGTTCGGCTATCCGCTCGACGGCGTGGTGCTGACCATCGGCTGCGACAAGACCACGCCTGCCTGCCTGATGGCCGCGGCTACCGTGAATCTGCCAGCCATCGCATTGTCGGTGGGCCCGATGCTCAACGGCTTCCATGAAGGACGGCGCGTCGGTTCGGGCACGATCGTGTGGAAAGCACGCAGCATGCTGGCGGCGGGTGAGATCGACTACCAGGGGTTCGTGCGATTGGTGGCGTCGGCGGCGCCATCGACCGGCTTCTGCAACACCATGGGCACGGCGACGACCATGAACTCGCTCACCGAAGCGCTCGGCATGTCCTTGCCCGGTTCCGCTGCGATTCCCGCGCCTTATCGCGATCGGCAGGAGTGTGCGTATCGCACCGGCCTGACCATCGTCGAGCTGGTGAATGAAGATCGCAAGCCCTCGGACATTCTCACGCGCGACGCATTTCTGAATGCGATCCGCGTGAACTCGGCGCTCGGCGGTTCGACCAACGCGCCCATTCACCTCAACGCCATCGCGCGGCATGTCGGCGTGGAACTGACGCTCGAGGATTGGGAAAAGCACGGGCACGATGTGCCGCTGCTCGTGAATCTGCAGCCTGCCGGTGAGTACCTCGGTGAGGATTTCTATCGCGCCGGCGGCGTGCCCGCGGTGGTGGGCGAGTTGATGCGTGCGGGCCTGATCGCCCGCGACGCGTTGACGGTGAATGGCAAGACCATCGGCGAAAATTGCGCGACGGCTCGCAGCCTCGATGAGGACGTGATTCGCCCTTATGCGAAGCCACTGAAGCCCAAGGCCGGCCTGACCGTGCTCAAGGGCAATCTGTTCGATTCGGCCATCATGAAGACCAGCGTGATCTCGCCGGACTTCCGGGCCCGCTATCTCTCCGATCCCAACGATCCGGATGCGTTCGAGGGCAAGGTCGTCGTGTTCGATGGTCCCGAGGACTATCACTCTCGGATCGACGATCCGGCGCTCGGCATCGACGATCGCTCGATTCTCGTGATCCGCGGCACGGGTCCGATCGGTTACCCGGGTGGCGCGGAAGTCGTGAACATGCGGCCGCCCGCCGCCCTGATTCGCGCCGGCGTCGATGCGCTACCTTGTATCGGCGATGGCCGTCAGTCGGGCACGTCGGGTTCTCCATCGATCCTCAATGCGTCGCCGGAAGCGGCGGTGGGCGGCGGGCTGTCGCTCTTGCGCTCGGGCGATCGCGTGCGGATCGATCTGCGGCGTCGTGAAGTTCGTGTGTTGATCGACGATCAAGAGCTCGCGGCACGTCGTAAAGAAGTCGAAGCGGCGGGGCCGACGTATCCGAAGTCACAAACGCCGTGGCAGGAAATTCATCGGTCGCTGACCGGTCAGTTCGAGACCGGCGCGGTGCTCGAAATGGCCGTGAAGTATCAGCGCCTGGCGCAGACCGTGGACAACCTGCGCGACAGTCACTAATCGCAATCGTTGAGTGGATGGGGGCAGTTCGATGTCGAAACGTTCGATGCGCGCGATGCTGACGAGCGTCGCGCCGCTAAGCGTGATTTGTGCTGTGTCGATGATGAGTCAGGGAGCGCAGGCCGCCGACTTTGCGCGCGCCCCGTTCGGCAAGCTTGCCGATGGCCGTACGGTTGAGGCGATCACCTTGCGCAACGCCAAGGGCGTGAGAGCAGCGGTCATCACCTACGGCGCGGCTCTGCAATCGCTGGTGATGCCGGATCGGGACGGCAAGCTGGCCGACGTGACCTTGGGTTATTCCTCGCTCGACGGCTACCTCGCAAAGCCCGAGTACTTCGGCGCGACCGTGGGCCGCTTCGCCAACAGACTGGCAGACGGCAAGTTCACGCTCGACGGCAAGGTCTATCAGACGCCGCGCAACGATCATGGCAACTCGCTGCATGGAGGCGAGCGCGGTTTCGACAAAGTGCTGTGGGAAGTGGTGGAAGTGAAGCGAGGCGACACTGCCTCGGTTCGCATGCGCTATGTCAGCAAAGATGGCGATCAAGGCTATCCGGGCACGCTGACCGTGTTCGCGACCTATTCGTTGAACGAAGCGAACGAATTGCGCATGGAGTACACGGCGACGACCGATCGCCCGACGATCGCGAACATCACCAATCATGCTTACTGGAATCTGGCGGGCGAGGGGGCGGCTGTCGGAGCGATGGGACACGTGCTCACGATTCCCGCCGAGCATTACACGCCGGTGAACGACAAGCTGATTCCGACCGGCGAGTTGCAACCGGTCGCGGACACGGTGTTCGATTTCCGCACGCCGCAGCCGATCGGCGCGCGTGTGCGCGAAGCTCGCGATCCACAGATTGTTTTCGGCAAGGGCTACGACCACAACTTCATGATCGCTCGCGAGGTGGCCAAGGAGCCGCGCCTGGTGGCGCGTGTCGAGGAACCGACGACCGGTCGTGGCTTCGAGTTGTGGTCCAACCAGCCCGCGCTGCAATTCTATTCGGGCAACTTCCTGGACGGCACGGTCATCGGCAAGTCCGGCCGCGCTTATCGCCAGGGCGATGCACTGGTGCTCGAGCCGCAATTGCCGCCGGACGTGCCGAATCAGCCCAAGCTGGGCTCGGCGCGGCTCGAGCCGGGCGCGACTTACCGTAACGTCCTCGTGTATCGGTTGTTTGTAAACGGCGCGCGTGCCCATTGAAGTGCGGCCGCATCTTTCGAAGGAGAATCGTATGAGAAAAACTGTCCCCGCCGCGCTCGCGATCCTGATGCAGGTGGCGCTGCTGCTGTCGTCGCCGGCGTTCGCCGCCGAACGATGGACGGAGCAGCAGGCGCATGAGTGGTACAACCGCCAGCCCTGGCTGGTCGGCGCCAACTACATTCCGGCGAACGCGATCAACCAGCTGGAGATGTGGCAGGCCGAGAGCTTCGATCCGGCGACCATCGACAAGGAGCTCGGCTGGGCGCAGTCCATCGGCATGAACACCATGCGCGTCTACCTGCATAACCTGCTGTGGGAGCAGGATGCAAAGGGCTTCAAGCAGCGCATCGACAAGTTCCTGGCGATCGCGGCCAAGCACAACATCAAACCCATCTTCGTGCTGTTCGACAGCTGCTGGGATCCGGAGCCGAAGCTCGGTCCGCAGCGTCCGCCGATTCCTGGCGTCCACAACTCGGGTTGGGTGCAGGCTCCGGGCCGCGCGCGACTCGAAGATGCTTCCGGTTATCCGAAGCTGCGTGAGTATGTGCAAGGTGTAGTCGGCGCCTTCGCGAAGGATTCGCGCATCCTGGCGTGGGATGTTTGGAACGAGCCGGACAACGACGGCGGCGGCAACTACCCGAAGCACGTCGGCAAGCAGAAGTTCGTCGAGAATCTGCTGGGGCAGGTGTTCGACTGGGCTCGCTCGCAGAATCCCACCCAGCCGCTCACCAGCGGCGTGTGGCATCACGATGACTGGTCGTCGCTGGACAAGCTGAATCCGATCGAGAAGATCCAGATCACCGAGTCCGATGTCATTTCATTCCACGACTACAGCTGGCCGGAGATTTTCGAACGTCGTGTGAAACAGTTGCAGGCGTACGGTCGCCCACTGCTGTGCACCGAATATATGGCGCGCGGTAATGGCTCGACCTTCGATAACTCGCTGCCGTTGGGCAAGCAGTACAACGTGGCGATGGTCAACTGGGGACTGGTCGACGGCAAGACGCAGACGCGCATGCCGTGGGATTCCTGGAAGAAGCCTTACACGTGGGAAGAGCCGACCATCTGGTTCCACGACGTGTTCCATGCCGACGGCACGCCGTACCGTGCGGCCGAGACCGATCTGATCAAGCGCCTGACCAGCTCCAAGCGCGAGGCCGCCATCAGCCGTTAACCCCGTTTCCCGGATGAGGCCAAGGATGGCCCGGTCCGCCAGATTTATACGACAAATAATACTTGTCAGACTTTCAGCCTTGTGATTTATTGGCGGGGAATCGAAACCAGCGCCGGATGGCGCGATGACTCGATCAACCCGGGGGGCGCCGATGAGCTTGCAAGGACTTGTGGGTGGCGATGCGCGTATGTCGAGCCGATGCGTGGCATGGCTCGCGACGGTGGCATTGGCAATGGTGGCGATGTCAACGAGTCGGGCCGGTCCGGCCGGGCCGCTGACCTGGACTTCGACCGCAACGGTCAAGGCGAGCAACGCGGGGTGGGGGCGGATGACCCGACTCGCCAACGGCGATTGGCTCGCGGTTTATACGTTGTTTCCTTCAGGGCAGCCGACCATTCTCGAGATAGCACGCAGCACCGACAACGCACGTACCTGGTCGCCGGTCACGACCGTGGCCGAGGCCGGGCGCAACGTCGATAACGGCTATCTGTTTCAGCTCCCGAACGGCACGGTGTTGTTGACGATGCGCTCCATCGTCAATGGCTCGTCCTATCGACTCACCGTCCACCAGAGCACCAACAACGGCGCGAGCTTCAGCTATCTCAGTCTGATCGACGCCAACGAGAGCCCCGGCGGGCTGACCAATCGGGGCCTGTGGGAGCCGGTGTTCAACCTGCTGCCGGACGGCTCGCTGTCGGTGCTCTATGCGAACGAGAAGTACGCCGGCAGCTCGCCGTCGTATAACCAGGTCATCTCGCAGAAGATCTCGACCACCAACGGGGCCAGTTGGGGCGCCGAGACGTGGGCCGTTTCCGAGATCGGCGGTGGCAACGCCCGTCCGGGCATGCCGGTGATGACGCGCATGGGCGACGGGCGTTTCATGTTGGTGTTCGAGATCTGCGGTCTCGGCCCGAACTGCGATGTCTCGTATCAGATCTCCAGCAACGGCACGACCTGGCCGAGCGGCCTCGGCACCGGCATCCGCTGGCAACGCTGCGGACCGTACGTTCTATCCACGACCGACGGGCGGCTGGTCATCACTTCGTGTCAGAACGAGGTGTCCTACAGCAATGACTACGGCGCGACCTGGCTGAAGAACGATCCGGCGGCCTGGCCGATCGGCTTCAGCTATTCATGGCCGGCGATCTATCAGACCGGGGCGAACGAGATCGGGGTCATGAATGTCACCTCCGGCGGCGCGATCCAGATCAAGTTCGGCACGCTGGCGGCGCCGCTCAACAATTCCAGCAACTTCGCCGACAACTTCGACGACGCGAACGACGCCGGGTGGGGCCGCTATGGCGACAACTTCTCGTTCTCCGGCGGTCGTTATCTGATCAACAACGGACCGGCCAACGGCAACAACAGCAGCAAGGCACTGGCCGGCGACGAAGCGTGGACCAGCGGCACCCTCGAGGGCGATGTTTATTTGTCGAGCTCGGGCAATGCGGGCCTGATGTTCCGTACCACCAACGCCGGTTATGGCCCGGACGAGGCATTCGGCTATTACGTCGGACTCGACAGCGGTGGCAGCGTGGTGCTCGGCAAGCAGGCCAACAACTGGACGACGCTCGGCAGCGCCGCCATGACGGTGAGCTTGAACACCTGGTATCACGTGAAAGTAACGTACGACGCCGCGGCGATCGCGGTGTACGTCGGCGATATGGTCACGCCGAAGATCGCGGTCAGCGACAGCTCGTTCAGTCGCGGGCAGATCGGCGTTCGCAGCCACTTCACCAACGCTCAGTTCGATAACGTCACATTCACTCGCTCGGTGAGCGTGGATGACTTCCAGGATGGCAATGACACCGGCTGGACCCGCTATGGCGGCGCCGTGAGCTTCACGGGCGGGGTGTACAACCTCAACAACGCGAGTGCCACCGGCAAGAGCGCCTGGGTCACGACGTCCGGCAACGTCACTGTCGAGTCGGATGTTCGCATCGCTTCGGGCGGCGGCGATGCTGGTCTGATTTTCCGTGCCACCAGCCTCGGCACGGGCGCTGATGCGATGAACGGCTATTACGCCGGTTTGAACGAGAGTGGCGATGCGCTCGTTCTCGGCCGAATGAATGGCACATGGACGCAGCTTGCGTCGGTGCCGCTAACGATCGCCGCTAACACCTGGTACCGCCTGAAGGTGGTCGCCATGGGGAGCGACATCCGTGTGTACGTCGGCGACATGAGCAATCCGAAGATTCATGTCACCGACAGCACCTGGACTGCAGGCGCCGTCGGTGTACGCGCGCATTTCACTAACGCATCTTTCGATGTTGTGACAGCAACGAGATAGCTGGAGAGAGACGGGTTCGAAAAATGGGGGCACGAGTCATGGGAACGGTCAACAGCATCCTGCGCTGGTCGGCGGCGCTGGCGCTAGGCACGACATCGGCGGTCTAGCCCAGTCGACACAGCAACAGTCCACCGCGCCAACGGGCGAGCTCGAGGAGGTCGTGGTGGTCGGCCTGCGCGCCAGCCTCGAGGCGGCGGCGGAAATCAAACAAAACTCGGATCTGGTCGTGGACTCGATCGTCGCGGACGACATCGGCAAGTTCCCCGACAACACCACGGCGGCCGCGCTCCAGCGCGTGCCCGGCGTGCAGGTGACGGTCAACGACAACAACGAGATCGCGAATCCGATCATTCGCGGTATTGCCGCATCCTGACGACGCTCGACGGGCGCGAGATCTTCACTGGCGTGGGTCGCGGCTTTGCCTTCCAGGATCTGCCGGCCGAAGCGCTGGCCGGCGCGGATGTGTTCAAGTCCAGCAACGCAAGCCTGATCGAGGGTGGCGTCGCCGGAGTCATCAACCTGCGTCTGCACAAGCCGTTCGATTTCGAGCCGGGCTGGACCGGCGCGCTCAATACGCGCGGCATCTACGGCGACAACACCGACAAGTTCAGCGGCACCATCGGCGGCCTGGTGAGCAATCGCTGGGAAGCGGGCAACGGCGAAATGGGCGCGTTGCTGAACGTTTCCTATTCCGACATCAATTTCGATCGCCCGATCTCGTTCAATTGCGACCCGCGCTCCGGCAGCAACGGTCCGGCGGGCGGCGCCGGCGTGATCCTGCCGACCTGCGTCGGCGGCTTGAATCAATACGGCGATTATCAGCGTCCGCAGGTCAATGCCGCGTTCCAGTGGCGGCCCTCCGACGAGCTCGAGCTGTACGCCGACGGCATTTACACGGAGTACGAGTCGCGCTGGGAGACGGACTTCATCTTCTCCGACATCTTCGCCGCGCAGAACATCACCAATGTAACCGCTACCGATCGCTGCGGTCGGTATAACGTGGACGGCGCCGGTTTCGGTGGCGGCACCACGCCGCAGGATTTGTGCATCGGGCAATCGGCACGCTTCAATGGCGTACCGGGCATGACCAGCACCCAGGCAAAGGACAGCGGCACGGATCAATATCTGTTTGCGACCGGCGCGCGCTGGAACTCCGGCTCCTGGCATCTCGACGGCGATGTTTCCTTGCAGCGCTCGCACACCGAGAATCGGACCATCATCGTCGACATCGGCAAGCAGGTCTCCGCCGTCGACGTGACCATCAATGCCGACAAGCATGGCACCACCGACATGGTCGGCAACCTGCTCGGCATCGCGGACGATTTCCGCTTCGCCAACAGTTTGTATCAGGACCTCAACGATGCGGTCGGCAAGCAGTTCGCGGTCGCCGGCAACGGCGCGTACGATTTGGATGGCTGGCTCAGCCAGATACAGTTCGGCGTTCGTTACGCCGATCGCGACTCGACATTCCGTGCGGTGTCCGGCGGTCCGGGCGCGCCCGGCGGCAATCGCAACACGTTGGTGAGCTCGGTCAACCTGCCGAGCAACTTCCTGGTGCGCTCGCCCTCGAGCATTTCCTACATCAACGGCGGTCAGCACTGGATGACGCCCAACCGTGACTTCCTGCTCGACCAGACCGATGCGCTGCGTGCGATCTACGGCGCGCCGGCGGGCGATCCGGCGTGGAACCCGACTCGCAATTACGATGCGAACGAGCAGAGCTATTCCGGATATCTGCAGGGCAAATACCAGTTCACGTTCGGCAATGGCTGGGAGCTCGACGGTCTGCTCGGTGGACGCCTGGTCCGCACGGATCGTGAGGTGATGGGCACGGGCACGATCACGCCGGCACCGACGCCGCAGAATCCTACGCCGTCCGCCGTGCTGACGCCGGTGAGCACCGATACCAGCGACAATGATTTCCTGCCGAACTTCAGCGCGCGTTTGAAGCTCTCGCCGGAATTGCAGCTGCGCTTCTCGGCGGCCCGGACCATGGCACGCCCCGCGTTCGAGGATCTCAATCCGGGTCTGACGTACGAAGTGCCGATCAACGCCAACATTCGTCCGAACGGTTTCGGCGGCAATCCAAACCTGAAGTCGCAGATGTCCGATGCGTACGATCTGACGGTGGTACTACTTCGCCCGCAGCAGCTACGTTTCGGCAGGTCTGTATTATCGCGACATCAAGGATCGGATCATCGATGCGATCGGTCCCGAGGTGATCGATGGCGTGACTTACAACATCACGCGTCCGCGCAACGTCGGCAGCGCGCAGCTGCAAGGTATCGAGCTCGCCGGACAGATGTTCTTCGATTGGTTGCCAGGCTTCTGGAGCGGCTTCGGCGCGCTGGCGAACTTCACGCTGGCGGACAGCGAAGTCACGACCAAGGGCGATCCGCTGGAGGGCAGGGAGCTGCAGGGCGTCTCGAAGTACAGCTACAACGTCGGTTTGCTATACGAACAGTCGGGCGTCACGGGGCGGTTGATCTATACGCACCGTTCCGACTACACCGAAACGTTGCTCAACACGTTGCTGGCGCCGGTCGGCAGTGGGCCGCAGTTCAACGGCGTGCGTGACAATGGCCGGCTGGACTTCTCGCTGGGCTACGACTTCACGGACTATCTGACCATCAGCATCGACGGTACCAATCTCACCAAGGCGAAGTACTACAGCTACTTCGGCAATGAATCGTTCCCGCACGATGTGCGCGACGACGAGCGCACCTTCGGTGTGAGCCTGCGTACGCGATTCTGATCGAAGGACCAGACGGCGAACACGGACGTTCGCCGCGATTCCGGAGCGGGGTGGGCAGACTCAGCCCCGTTTCGACTTGCCGTTCTTCGCTTCGGTATCGATCAGATCGAGCACGTCGCTGACGAGCTTCTTCATTGCCGCGCGTGCCTTCTCCGGTTGGCGCTTCGCGATGGCCTGCGCGACGGCGGCATGATCGGGAATGCTCGCCGAATGTCCCTTGATGCGGTTCGTGAACTGAATGGAACTGCGCAGCGCCGTGGCCACGACGTCCTGAAATTGAGCGAAGAACGGATTCTTCGAGCCCTTCAACACCGCCACATGAAATGCGATGTCGGCGTCGAGCGTTTGATCGGCGCCGGCTTCCGCGGCTTTCATTCGCGCCAGGCCCGCGTTGATCGCCGCCAGATCGTGCTCGTCGGCGAGCAGGGCGGCGAGCGCCGCGGCTTCGGGCTCGATGGCACTGCGCAGCTGATTGAATTGTCTGAGCAGATCCAGAGAAAACTTCCGGTTCAACAGCCAGCGCAACACGTCGGTGTCGAACAGATTCCACGACGAGCGCGGCTGCACGATCGTGCCCTGACGTGGCCGCGCGCTGACCAATCCCTTCGCGGTCAGCATCTTGACCGCTTCCCGGGTCACCGAGCGGCTCACGCCATGTTGTTTCGCCAGCTCCGCTTCGGTGGGAAACGAACCGTCTTCATATTGGCCCGTGACGATCGCGCGACCGAGCGCGTCGAGCAGGCCATGGGTGAGGTTCCGGCCAAGGTTGAGCCGCAGCTCCGCGGGAGTGGTATCGATCACGGCGAGTCGAATGTCCTATTCGTCATATAAATGAACAGTACCATTCGGCGGCGCCGCCTGCCAGGACGTGTGAGCGAACGCGGCTACGCCGCATCGCCGGACGATCCCGCTCACCTGTGTCGCATATCTCGCCCGCCGCCGCTTCGCTTCGCTGGCCTCGCCGCCATCTTCGATTCCACAGTGTCGTCTTCGGGCGAGCCATCCGTGTAGGTCGGGCCCTCGCGATCCTCGCCCGGCGCCGGCTTGCCTTCGAGCGGCGGTAGCGCCTTCGCTTTCTCAATATCGATGCCCGCGCCTTGCGCGACGCGCGTGCCGTAGTCCGGATCACAGTGCCAGAAGTGCCACACCATGCGCAGCTGAATGGTCTCCGGGCACTGCTTCAGATCGGTGACGAGATTCTCGATCAGATCCTCTCGCTCCCACTCCTCGAAGCTGCGATAGCGCTCGCCGGCTTGTATGTAATCCTCGCGAGTCCGGGTCGTTTGATAACGGCCCAGATGACCCTCGACGTATTGATGATAGTCCGGGCCACGACGCGCCGCTTCGCGCAGGCCGCCCATGTTGCTCGGCTCGTAGTTGACGTGCGGGTTCTCGCCGCCGCCGTCGACGATGTACGCCATCTGCCCGTCGCGCTGATTCGTCGTCGCGGCCTTCTCCGGCGCGTTCACCGGCAATTGCAGGTAGTTGGGGCCGACGCGATACCGTTGGGTGTCCGAGTAGGAGAGCGTCCGACCCTGCAACATCTTGTCGTCCGAGAAATCGATGCCGTCGACCAGCACGCCGGTGCCGAAGGCCGACTGCTCGGTCTCCGCGAACACGTTCGATGGGTTGCGATCGAGCACCAGTCGCCCGACCGGCAACAACGGAAACTTGTCTTCGGGCCAGCGCTTGGTGTCGTCCAGCGGATCGAAGTCGAGCTCGGGATGCTCGCCGTCCGCCATGATCTGCACGCACATCTCCCATTCCGGAAATTCGCGCCGCTCGATGGCGTCGTAGAGATCGTGCGTGGCGTGTCCCACGTCTTTCGCCTGGATCTCGGCCGCCTGCTTGCTGGTGAGGTTCTTCACGCCGAGCTTGGGCTGGAACGAGAATTTGCACAGCACCGCCTGACCGCGCGCATCGACCAGTTTGTATGTATTCACGCTGGAGCCTTCCATGTGGCGATAGTCGGCGGGGATGCCCCACGGGCTCTTCACCCACGTAACCATGTGCAACGCTTCCGGATGCAACGAGACGAAATCGTAGAAGCGCCATGGCTCCTGCCGGTTCGACACCGGGTCGGGTTTGAAGGCGTGGATCATGTCCGGAAACTTGATGGCGTCGCGAATGAAAAAGATCTTCAGGTTGTTGCCGACCAGGTCCCAGTTGCCGTCGACGGTCTTGAACTTGATGGCGAAGCCGCGGGGATCGCGCGCCGTTTCGGGTGATTCCTTGCCGCCGATCACGGTCGAGAAGCGAACGAACACCGGCGTCTTGATGCCGGGTTGTGTCAGCACTTTCGCACGCGTGTATTTGGACGCGGGCTCCTTGCCGATTTTCCCGTACGCTTCGAAATATCCATGCGCGCCGGTGCCGCGAGCATGCACGACGCGTTCGGGAATTCGCTCGCGATCGAAGTGCGTGATCTTTTCGATGAACTGATAATTCTCCAGCGTTGCCGGGCCGCGCTCGCCGACGGAGCGCAGACTCTGATTGTCGGTGACTGGATGACCCTGACGAGTGGTCAGCGTGCGATGCTGTTCGGCCATGAGAAGCTCCTTGGATGAGCGGTGGGCGAGGGACGTTGGAAAGCAATCCTCGCTCGGAAGGCACTGTTCCTTGGCTCTATCCGCAATGCCGTCGACCGCATTCCTGCGGTAAGCTCCGCAAACGCGGGGAGGGACGATATGAACGAGCAGCGATTGGGAAACGACGACGATGAGCCGCGGGAGTACAGCTCGCCTGCGTGCTATCTGCACGAGTTCGAGTCGCCTCACCGAGTCGACTCGGCATCTCGAATCATTCATGCGACTCCGGAAAGAATCTATCGCGCTCACCTGGATCCACAGTCGCTGGTGGTCTGGCTGCCGCCGGATGGCATGACCGCTCGCGTCGAGCAATTCGAGCCGCGCGTGGGCGGCACTTATCGAATGGTGCTCACCTACGATCAGCCGACGGCATCGGGCAAGACCACGGAGAGCTCCGACTCGGTGCAGGGACGGTTCATCGAGCTGGTGCCGGGCCGGCTGATCGCCCAGCTAGTCACGTTCGATTCCGATGACCCCGCGTTCGCGGGTGAGATGAAGATCACATGGACGTTCATGCCGGTGCCCGAGGGCACGCGAGTGGACGTCCGATGCGAGAACGTTCCCAGCGGCATTCGGCCCGAAGACCACGCCGCTGGCCTCGCAGCGTCGCTCGCCAATCTGGCCAGATTCTGCGAATGAGGCCGCTGTCTTAACGCTCAGCCCTGACGCGCCCAATCCCGCCCGCATGGCCGCCTGACGACCGCCGATGGTTGTCGACAGAGCGGGGGTTCGTAGCCCATGCTGTGGCGATGGGGCTCAGGGTCTTCGCTGTCTCGGATATTCACGTCGACTACGACGTCAATGTCCAATGGGTGCGGAACCTGTCGCGGCTGGATTATCGGGACGACCTGCTGATTCTGGCCGGCGATGTCACTCACAGGCTCTCGCAACTGGCGAGCTGTCTGAACGAGCTCGCGATTCGCTTCGCGAAAGTGCTGTTCGTCCCGGGGAACCACGATGTCTGGGTGCTGGGCGAGGCGCCCGAACGAACCTCGTTGCAAAAGTTCGCTGATGTGGCCGCGATCGTCGAGCGTAACGGCGCGTCCATGCAACCGCATTGGCGGGGCGACGTGCTATTCGCGCCTTTGTTAAGCTGGTACGACTATTCCTTCGGCCAGCCGAGCGCCGATCTATACGACGTTTGGATGGATTACCGGGCCTGTCGCTGGCCGGCGGGCTTCGGTCCGCAAGAGGTCGCGAGCCATTTCATGGACCGGAACCTGCTAACTCCGGCACGAAGCGCCGCCAAGGTCATCACCTTTTCTCATTTTCTGCCCCGCATCGATTTGATACCGGTGCATGTCTCGAGCAGACATCGATTCCTGGATCCGGTCCTCGGGAGCACACGCATCGACGAACAACTGCGGCAACTCGGATCGAGCATGCACGTATATGGTCACAGCCATATCAATCGCCGCATCGATATCGACGGTGTAACGTACATCAATAACGCCTTGGGCTATCCGGGCGAGGAGCGCATTACCGCGCGCCGACTCCTTTGCATCGACGAGCTATGACCCCATCAAGCCGAGACACCCTGGTTGCGAGCGAGCACCACATCGATGTGTGGCTCGCTTATTACCATGAAATCGCCGATCCGCGACTGCATGAACAGTATCGCGCGCTGCTGACCGAGGAGGAGCGCGGTAAGGAATTCCGTTTCTATTTCCCGGATGACCAGCGACGGTATCTCGTGACTCGCGCGATGGTGAGGACTGTGTTGTCGCGCTATCAACATGTTGCGCCCACGGACTGGCGGTTCGCCAACAATCACTACGGTCGACCGGCGATCTCCAACCTGAGCCCCGACGAATGCGGCCTGTGCTTCAACATTTCGCATACCAAGGGGCTGATCGCGTTGGCCGTCACTCACCGCCGTGAGCTGGGTGTCGACGTGGAGAACTTGCGAACCCGCGAGGTCTCTCTCGATATCGCCGATCGTTTCTTTGCGCCGCCCGAAGTGGAGGAACTCGCGACAGTCCCTCCTGATCGCCAGCAAGATCGGTTCTTCGAATACTGGACGTTCAAGGAGTCCTATATCAAGGCGCGCGGCATGGGGCTATCCATTCCGCTCGGGCAGTTCAGCTTTCATTACCCACACGAGCGCGCGGTGAATATCGCGATCGATCCAGCGTTAGGAGATGACGCGAATCGGTGGAGCTTCTGGCAGTATCGACCGAGCGCGGAGCATTTGATGGCGGTGTGTGCGGAGCGCCGGCCGGAGGGCGCGCCGTCGTTGACGTTGCGGAAGGTGGTGCCGTTGGTGGAGGAGGTGGTGGTGGAGTCGCAGTTGCTCAAGACTTCTGAGGGAGTAACGAAGTAGCTGTGCTCTAGCGTGCAAGCTTGCCGAAGACATCGATCAAGCCGATGACGGCCGGGCCGATGACGACCAGAAAGAACGAAGGAAACAGGAACAACACCAGCGGGAACACCATCTTGGTGCCGATCTTCGCGGCCTGCTCTTCGGCGGCCTGAGTGCGTTTGTCGCGAAACTCCTCGGAATAGACACGCAAGGCATCCGCGATGCTGGTGCCAAAGCGCATGGTCTGCACCAGTAGTGCAGTCATGCCGCGAATATCGTCCAACCCGGTTCGCTCGGAGAGATTCTTCAGGGCCACGCCGCGCTCAACGCCGGCACGCATCTCGGCATTCACCAGCGCGAGCTCCTCCGCCAATGCCGGATGACTCACCGCCAGTTCGTCCGCGACTCGCTGGAGAGCGGGCGCAAGTCCCAAGCCGGATTCGACGCAGACGACGAGCAGATCCAGCGCGTCGGGAAATCCGGAGCGCAGTGCGCGCTGACGGTTCGCGACCTGACGATCCAGCCACATGGAGCAACCGATCCAGCCGAAGTAACCCGCGCCGGCGGCGAACAGCATCAGTTGATTGGTGGAGATCCTCGGAAACCAGGGTGAGGTCAGCAGCACCCCGATGGGAAGAACCATGACGGCGAGTGCTTTGATCCCGTAGTACAACGTGCGCGCACTCGGTGAACGAAAGCCTGCGTGAATGAGCAGACGCTCGATCCGTTGACGCTCGCGGTCCGAGCGAGGTGTGACGAATGTCGCGAAGTTGCTCAGGCTCTCCGCCATCGTTGCCGTCGCGGTGGGACGCTCGTTACCCGAGCCGAGTTGCCCGAGGCGCCGCCGGACTGGATCGAGCAAGCCTACGACGAAGGCGGACAGCCCCATCGTCAACGCAAAGGCGGCGGCGGCCGCGAGTACCATGAATAGAATTCCGGCGCCGCCGCTGTCGCCGAGGAAGTCCTGCAAGGCAATCAATATGGCGTCCACGGGAGCTCCTAGACTTCGATGCGGACGAGCCGACGGATCCAAAGAATGCCGATCGAGCCCATCACGACCGCACAAGTGATCAACGTCGGACCTTTGGGATGTTGAGTGAGGTGCCCCAAGTATTCCGGATGCAACATCCACAGGATTGCAAACAACACCAGTGGAGTCAGCGAGAGGATCCAACCCGAGAGCCGGCCTTCCGCAGACAGGGTTTTTACGCGTCGTTGGAAACGGAACCGGCCGCGAATCACGCCGCTGATCTTCGCGAGGTTCTCGGCCAGATTGCCGCCGGCCTCACGCTGCACGATCACAGCGGTGATCAATGCCGTTACCGAGACGCTGGGAACCCGCTGCAACAGCCCGAACAGCGCACGACGCGGGTCGTTACCGTAGCTGAGATCGGCGAACGTCAGCTCGAACTCGCGTGAGATGGGTTCGTCCATGTCTTCGGCCACGAGTTTCAAACAATGGCCGAAGGGATGCCCCGCCTTCAGGGCGCGTTGAATCATATCGATGGCGTCCGGCATCTGTTCTTCGAACCGGGCCAGTCGCTTGGCTCGTTGACGTAGCACGACGACAAAGGGCAAAGCGAACCCGGCGAATCCGCCGGCGAGCGCGATCGGCCACCAGCGCGACATCGCCCATCCCGCGAGCAGCCCGCCGATCGACAAGCACGTCGCGAGCAGCACGACGCGATAAGCCGGCGTGTCTCGACCCGCTTGTTCGAGGATGCGCGCGAGGCGTTCCATGCCGGGCAGGGATTCAAGCGTACGCTCGGCGGAGGAGAGATCGCGCAGATACTTGTCACGAAGCAGTGAGTTGAACTCCGGCCCGCCCGATGCATCGGCCAGCCGTTGCAGCCGTACCTGGATGCGCTTGCTCATTTTCCGGGATTCGCTGAAAGCCGGGACGATCGTTCCCTGCAACAGCAGTACGACGGTGAAGAACACCAGCAGAACGAACAGCCAGATGCCGTTGGTCATAGCTTGCTCTCCGGGCGTTATCTGCGCATGAAGGAAGGTGCGGTGCCATCGGCTCTGAACAGATCGATGGGCAGCTCGATGCCACGCGCATGCACCTCGCGCACGAAGGCGGGCACGATCCCGGTGGGCTTCAGCTCGCCGAGCACGTTGCCTTGTGCATCGACGCCGCGACGCTCGAACGAGAACAGCTCGGTCGACGTGATGATGTCGCCCTCCATGCCGTTGATCTCCTGCAGGCTGACGACGCGACGGCGTCCGTCTTCCATGCGTTCGACCTGGATGACGACGTCGATGGCCGAAGCGATCTGCGAGCGCAACGCCTTGGTCGGGAAACTGATGCCAGTCATGGATACCATGTTCTCGATACGGCCGAGCGCATCACGCGGCGTGTTGGCGTGAATGGTGGTGAGCGAGCCATCGTGACCCGTGTTCATCGCCTGCAACATATCGAGCGCCTCGCCACCGCGCACTTCGCCGAGCACGATCCGGTCCGGACGCATACGCAAGCTGTTTCTGACCAGATCGCGCTGAGTGACCGCGCCACGGCCCTCGATGTTCGGTGGGCGCGTTTCCAATCTGACGACATGCGGCTGTTGTAACTGCAGTTCCGCCGAGTCTTCGATGGTGACGATCCGATCGGTATCCGGAATGAAGCCCGACATCAAGTTGAGCAGCGTGGTCTTGCCGGCACCCGTACCGCCGGAAACGACCACGTTCAGCCGTGTCTTGACGATCGCGTTCATGACCTGCGCGATGGCCGGCGTGAGGCTGCCGAGCTTGATGAGATCGTCGATCGTCAACAACTCCACGGCAAAGCGCCGGATCGAGAGCGTCGGGCCGTCGATGGCCAGCGGCGGAATGATGGCGTTGACGCGCGAGCCGTCCTTGAGACGAGCATCCACCATGGGAGAGGACTCATCGATGCGACGGCCGACGGCGGATACGATGCGGTCGATGATGTTCAGCAAATGCGAGTCGTTCGTGAAGGTGATGTTGGTGAGCTCGAGCTTGCCCCGACGCTCGACATACACCTGGCGTGCCCCGTTCACGAGAATGTCCGAAACAGTCTTGTCCGCGAGCAGCGGTTCGAGCGGTCCGAGTCCGAGCACTTCATCCTCGATCCGACGAATGATGCGTTGGCGCGAGACCAGGCTGAGCGGTGCGCGCTCTTCGGCGATGAGATTCTCGCAGACCTCGCGAATCTGGCGGCGGGCATCCTTATCTTCGACACCTCCCAGCAAGGACAGGTCCAGCACCTTGAGCAAGCGCTGATAGGTGATTTCTTTCCATTCGCGCTCGGCCGGCGACAGCGGTTGCATTCGATCATCGGCAGCGTCGATGCCTTCGCCGCCGGTAGCGGGGCGCCTGGCCGCGGCCAGATTCAAGTCTGAGCTCATCGGGATCTCCCGGAAATCAGGCTGGAGAAGGTGCGCGCGATAACGCCCGAGCGCGGCTGAGCGGAGCTGCCGCCCAACCGCGTTTCCAAAGTCATCACCGCGCGCGTGATGGCGGCATTGCCAGCGTAGTCGAGCAGGGCGGTGCCGCTGTTGATGCACTCGGAAACTGTTTTGAAGTCATTCGGGACCAGCGTCGGAGGGTTGCAGGCAAGCGTCTTCTGAATGTCCTCCACCGTGACTTCCGAGCTCTTGTCGTGACGATTGATCACGACGCAGAGCTGATCCTTGGCGACACCGATATCCGATCGCAGCCACTGCATGAGCCGGGTCGCGTCGCGGACGGCGGTGACGGACTGCTGAAGGACGATGACGATCTGATTCGCTCGCTCCATGACCGCCGTCGTGACGGCGTCCACGCAGCGGGGCATGTCGACGATGATGTGCTCATGGCTGCGGAGTGTTACGTCCATGAGTTGCTTGACGCCGGTAACAGAGATCGTCACTGGCGCCAATGGCTCATCCGCGGCATGACTCAGAACATTCAGTCCCGAGGCGTGCTTGGCGAAGTAGCCATCCAACGCGACTTCGTCGAGATACGTCAGGTTCTCCATCGCCTGCGCGATGCCTCGCTTGGGATACAGGTCCAGATACAGCGGCGCTGCGCCGAATTGCAGATCGAGATCGAGCAGCGCGGTCCGCTGTTTCGATCTGGCCGCAAGCACGTGCGCGACATTGCAGGCGAGCATGGTCGCGCCACAACCGCCCTTGGCATTCATGAACACGGAAATCCGACCCGCCGTCACCGGCATCGGCCGACGATGCTCCTCGTGCGCTCGTTGAATCGCTTGCAGCAGCTCCGCTTTGTTGAGTGGGTCCAGAACGAAATCCCGCGCGCCCGCTTGCATGGCGAGGCGCATCACGTTCATGTCGCTCGCCGGACCGACGACGATCAACGTGGGTCTGCGCTCCGGGGCGATGGCGGCAATGGCTTCCAGTTCCTCGCGCCACAAATGACTCAAATGCAGGATAATCAGATCGGGCAGGGTATTCACATCGTGCAGCGGGTTCACATGCCCGTTGCTGTTGTATTGGCGCTTGGGGGCGAAATCCGCCGCCACCAGCGTTTGCTCGAGATGGTCGAGGACGTCCTTGCGGCGGCCGACGAGCAGGATGTTGAGCGAATGGGTCATGCTTCACCTTGTCCCGGCTGGCAAGCGAGAAATTGCTGTCGCGTGGGCGAATAGCCGAGGCTCTCGACTGGCAGCGTCGCGGTGAACGCAGGCATCCGCAATCGGGGCATGACAAAAGGGATCAGCAATTGCATCGAGTAGTTCACGATGCGCACCCGCACGTACTGAATTTGAGCGTAGCTGCCGGACGGGTTTGGCAGGGGAGAGCCGGCTTGGTTGAGATATTCAACGACCACATTGGCCGGGGTAAGATCTTGGGCCACCAAGCTGCGCCCACTGCCCTCGTCGAAAATGGCAACTTGCGCCGGTCTTGAATCGCCGACTGGACAGATGGCTGCGACCCGCGCGCCGCGTCTGGTGCTCTCCACGAGCGCATTGGCTACGAACAGCGCGCGGCCGAATTCGATTACGCCGAACATCACCATGAAGAGCACGGACCCGACGATGGCGAATTCGACGCACGTTACGCCTTGTTGTAGACGACGCATCAAAGGGCCCTCATGACGACCGTGGCAGGAAGCGTGACGGACAGGTTGATCGGAGGGCCGAAGCCGAACGTCGGCAGCCTTGCGCCGACCATGGGAACGTACGTGTAGGTCGCCGCCACCTGTATGAACCCGTTTCCTACGTCCGTGACTGCGACATTGTTCACCGTCAGACCTGGCAGGAGCGCTGTGCCCGTACCGGCGACGTTTCCTGTGACGACCAAATTGCGTGTCTGGTCGCGTTTCGTGGCGTCGATGTTCACGACTCTGGTGCTGCCGACTTCGGCATTGGTCGCTACATAGCGCGCACCATCACGCACAGCTTTCACGAGAGTGTTGTACTGGAGCATGGCGCGGCCGACCTCGGCCGTTGCAAACATCAGGAGGAACAGGACGGGCGCGCAGATTGCGAACTCGATCGTAGCTACGCCACATTGCTGGTGAAAACGACTGCGCGGGTTATGCATGTTTATGTGCGCGTTCATGAGTCGCTACTGTTTGGATCGTTATATAGTTGAATGATGTGGAGTCCGTTGCCTGCCACGGGGTTGGGTCCGGGCCTGCCATTGACGGAACAATCCGAGATGAATTGCCCGTACACGAATGAGTCGTTGCCTTGCTGTTCGGCGGGCTGGAGCAGGAAGAAACAGGCGAAGCCGAGCAGCGGCACCGAGCCCTGGCCGTTGGTGGTGCCGGTACAGTTGCCAACCGGGACCGCAAGCACGCGGCGCTCGAATGCGCCGATGCCGCCTTCGTTGAGCGGCTGATAGTCGTAGGTACCCGGGTTCGCCAGATCGGCCGTGTAGCGCTGATAGTTGTACAGCTGATTGATGTTTGCAGCCGTGATCTGGGTGTTGCCCTGGTAGACATTGAAAGTGTTCCCTGACTGCACCGCGCGCAATGCCGGGTTCTGCGCGTCGACGATGACATCAGGCGGGTACTGCGCCTCAGTGCCATGCATCGGACCGTCGTATTGGCCGAAGCGCGTGTTGAGGCCTTGTGCGACCGGACCGGCTTCGTTACCCGTCTCAGTTTCGATCGTGCTCCCCCCCGTGATGCATGCGTTGTAACTGCCTGCCATGTTCTCGCGAACGACTGACGCGCCGGAGCCGCCAACCTGAATCAGTTGGAAATTGCCGGGGCCGACTCCTGACTGGCCACCGGGTGTCGATTTCTTCAACACCACTGGTGAGTTTAGGGTGTAGCCCCACATGTTCGGCACGGCGGGATCGCCACAGACCATCATTGGAGCGACATTGCAGACCGTGCTGCCACTGTTGAGGGTGCGTGGCCCCGCGACTGCAGCGGCCGCGACGGTTTTCTGGAAGATGCCGCCAACGCGCACCAGCCATGCTGGCATTACAAAACCCGTCGCCCGCACGCGAACATATGGACCCCCTGGAGCTCCTGTGGTGAATGGGGGTAGTGTTGCCGAATACTCGACGGCTACGCGGATGCTTCCGCTGCCGCTACCGTAGGCGGTTGCCACCTCACGATTGCCAGTTGCCGACGCATTGATGCCAAAGGCTTGCAATGCTTCAGCGGTTGCCAGAGCTGTGTTCCCTGTGTCGTCGAGTGTTTTGGCCGCTGCGAGGGCAGCTGCATCGACGGTGTTCTGCAAGCGCGTCTTGTTCAGAAAGGCGTGACCCATATCAAGCGCCAGACCCGCTGTAAGTACTAATGCGCCCATTGCAATCGCGATCAGGACCGCCACCGCGCCTCGTTGTGTATCGCGTGAGTTGAGCGACTTCATACGCTGCCTCTCTGACAGATGGGCCAACGGTGTGATTAGTTGGTGCCGACTTCGAACACGATGGGTCGTTTCACTTCGGTGCTGCCCTTGGCGACATCCTTGCGATAGATCTCGATCGCGTTTTCCAGTCGCGCGGCATCTGTCATCTCGGGGGCAAGCGCCGGAGGATTGCTGGCCGCGACGGGATCGAAGGTCTGGGCCTGGAGCATCTGACTGTACGAGCTGCCGTAGTCTGCATCGGCGATGGGTGTGTCGGCACAGCCTGCGATCACGACGGTGCCGATGCCAATGGCGAGAGTCTTTGCATTATTCATGGCTTATTCCTGATCTATTGGCGATCTGGTGTTCACTTGCTCGGCGAACCGGAGGCCGGGACCGAAGGCTTGGTGCCCTCGATTTTTCCTTCGAGGAAGAACTGAGCACTGGTCGGGTCCGCGACCGCGTCGGTCGGCAATTTGATCTGCGACGGCGGGATCGGCTTGGCCAGATGCGGCGTGACCAGAATCACCAGCTCGGTTTCGCCTTTCTGGTAACTCTGGCTGCGGAACAGATAACCGAGGATGGGAATGTCGCCGAGCCCCGGAAATTTGTTGATCGCCGAGCGCATGTTCTCGTTCATCAGGCCCGCGATGCCGATCGTCTGACCGTCGCTCAACTCAACTGTCGACGCGGCCCGTCGCTCGGTGAGCGACGGTATCGTGAATACAGCAGTAGTCCCGATGGGTCGCAGAGATACGGAGTTGCTGTTGGCCAGTTCGCTGACGCTGACGTTGAGCTTGAGGTTGATGCGCGCGCGATCGAGAATGAGTGGCTGAAACGACAGCTTCACACCGAAATCCTTGAACTCGATGCTGATCGAGCCGTTGTCTTGCGACACCGGAATTGGAAAGCTTCCGCCCGATAAGAACTGCGCGTCCTGTCCCGAGAGCGTCGTCAACGTCGGCTCGGCGAGAATCTTCGCGAGGCCCCGGGTCTGATAAGCATCCAGCACCACGTTGGCCAGAAAGTCATTGCTCAGAAAGCTCGCGAACAATCCGGTGCTGTTGATGGTCGGCGTGTTCGGTGCGAACTCGTCGAACACGGGGCCGATTGGATTGCCACCGGCGTTGGTGCCGTTGCCGAACACCGGCACTCGGAGGTTGCCGGGCTGGAAGAGGGCATCGGGGAAGGTCGCGCCCCCGTTGACGCCGCCTACGACCCATTTGCCGGTGTTCTGAAGCGCGCTGAATTGCGCATTGAGGTTGCGGATCGCTTCACGATTCACCTCCGCGATCCTGACCTGCAACATAACTTGGTGCGCGCCGCCAACCGTCATCAGGTTGATGATTTGGCCGGACTTCTGATCCGGCGCTTCGCCGCCGCCGGATGCCTGCTGTTTGAACATGATTTTGTCTTTGGCCGTCGCCATCTGTTCCAGATAACCCCTCGCGACTTGTAGTGCCGCGTCCATCTTCGCAGTGCTCGAGACCTGGCCCGAGAGTACGATGTTCCGTTGTGCACTCCACATCTCCACGCTTTCGCCCGGCAATACTGTCGATATTTGCTTCTTCAAGCTGTCCAGATCGTGCGTGACGGTGATGTTGAGCGCTGCCACCAGCCGGTCCTCGCGATCCCACAACATCACATTGGTCGCGCCGAGGTCCTTGCCCAGGACATATAAGCCGTCGTCGCCTAGCAGAAGCACGTCGGCGATGTCCGGGTTACCGATGGAAACGCGTTTGACGGGACCGGGCAGATCTACGATGCGGCTCTTGTAGATCGGCACGGAGAATGTGGTGCTGCGAGTGGCGCGGATCACCTGTTCGCCGGCATCCTGCGCCGGTGCCGCAATCGATACTGCCGCGACGGCTAGCCCGATGAGCAGTGCGCACGCAGTCGATGTCGAACTTGATTGACGCATATATAGGAAGGTCTGTCCTGTGAATAAGTGTGTGGCAGGTTCAACCGGTGGTCATTCAAGTGCTGGTCTCGCCACTGTCGACCAGCGTGCCGCGGATGATCGTCACGCTCGGTGCCGTGGGGCGCGGCGGTGCCGCGCGGCGTATCGGCTTGGCAACAGGTGCCGGTGGAGGCGGTTCGGGAGTGGCTGCCAGCTGGGGACGAAGGTCGTCGCTTGGGTTGCGCAATGTGAGCTGAATGCGACCTTCTTCGCGAGCGCGTACCAGCACCTCCGCTTCTTGTGGCGTCATCTCCAGTGTGACGGCACGCACCACGACTGGCTCGTTCTTGTCCTGCGTCGACGTTTGATCTACGGCGAGCACATGAATATTCATCAGAATGGTCTCGGTCGTCGCGCGGTCGTTAACTTTACGGGCGGCCACGATGTCGACCCGGTTGCCGGGTAGGAGAAAGCC
>JAEWAF010000104.1 GCA_023391815.1 Pseudomonadota bacterium | reverse complement strand
AACCCCCCCCCCCCCCGCGCGGGGGGGGGCCCGCGGCCCCCCCACCGCCGGACGCGGACGCGCAGTTCAATCAATATCTGACTTTCATCCTGGGCGCCGAGACCTTCGCGATCGGCATCCTCGCGATCAAGGAGATCATCGAGTATTCGAGTCTCACCGACGTGCCGATGATGCCGCCGTATGTGCGCGGGGTCATCAATTTGCGTGGCGCTGTCGTGCCGGTGATCGATCTGGCGGTTCGGTTCGGCCGGGCGGCCGCGCCAGTGACCAAGCGTACTTGTATCGTCATCATCGAAGTCATGGTGAACGACGAGCGACAGGTGATCGGCGTGGTCGTCGACGCGGTCAACGAAGTGCTGGACATCCCGGCCTCGGATATCGAGCCACCGCCGGCGTTCGGCAGCGGCATCCGCACGGACTTCATCCTCGGCATGGGCAAGGTCCACAGCAAGTTCGTCATCCTGCTGAACGTGAGCCATGTGCTCGCGTTCGACGAGCTCGCAAGCCTGTCGGTACCCTCCGCGTAGGCGCCTTGCCCCGACGCATCCGACCAGGCCGGCGGGTTGCCAGCCTGGTCGTGCAGGGCTGCAATTCGCGGCGATTCCACGTACACTGCGCGCCTCTGGATGCAAATCCAGAGCTCTATGCGCCAATAAACAACCTCTGCATTTTCTACTTGTTTCTCCGCAGGCGCGCACGTCTGTGCGCGGAGGTTGTTTATGTCTCCAATTATCGTGGCGCGCGACGTCGCGTACGAATTTTCCAATGGGCGCGAGTTGTTCAAGGCGCTCAACTTCACCCTGAACGTCACGCGCTCGGCGCTGGTCGGTCCCAATGGCGTCGGTAAAACTTGTCTCGCGCGGCTGCTCGCCGGCGAGCTCGAACCCACGCGCGGCGTCATCCAACGTCAGGGCACGGTGCGGCTCTTTGCTCAACGTCAGTCGCCCGAGCCGGTCGCGGTCGCGGATTATCTTGCGTCCGTCGAGCAGTGGTCGCTGACCAGGGATCGGCTGCTCGCGAACATTGATCAGCAGGCCCTATGCACGACACTCAGCGGCGGCCAATGGATGCGAGTGCGACTGGCGCGCGCGCTCGACGATGGCTTTCTGATTCTCGATGAGCCCACCAACGATCTGGACCGCGACGGTCGAGAAGCGGTGTTTCAATTCCTTCGCGCGCATGCGGGTGGCTTGCTGCTGATCTCTCACGATCGTGAGGCGCTCGAACTGTGCGATGAGATTCTGGAGCTGTCCAACCTCGGGCTGATGAAGTTCGGCGGGTCGTGGTCCGAGTACGCCGTCGAGAAAGATCGCGAACGTGCACGCCTCGGCGCGGCGCTCGATCAAGCGAAACGCGAGCGCGACGCGGCCATCGCACATCGGTTCGAACAGAAGGCTCGACAGGAGAAACGCAATCGTCGCGGACAGGCGGCTGCCGACCGCGGCGGCATTCCCAGAATCCTGGCCGGCGGTCGGAAGCGCGCCGCTCAGGTTACCACTGGCAAACGCGATGTCGCACAGGTCGAGCGCGCCGAGGCCGCCGTGAAATCGGCGCACGAGGCATTCGAGAATTTGAAAGTCGATCCGGTGATGTATGCAGACCTGATGGGGCAGGAACTGCATGCACAGAAGCTCATCGCCGAAGCTCATCGCTTCAACATCCGCTTTCACGACTGGCTCTACGCTCACGACCTGGATTTCTGCTGGCGCGGCAATGTGAGGATGGCTTTGCAAGGGCCGAACGGCTCCGGCAAATCCACGCTGCTCAAGGCGCTGACCGGCGCACCGTTGACTACGCGCGGTGAATTGAACCGAGGTCAGCTGGTCACTTTATATATCGACCAACGTTGCAGCGTGCTCGACGACTCGCTCAGCATCCTCGACAACATCCGCGCCGTCGCCCCCGGCAGCGAAAGCGAAATTCGTACCCACCTCGCGCGTTTTCTGTTCACAAGAGACACCGTCTTCCAGAAAGCCGGCTCCCTCAGCGGCGGCGAACGCCTTCGCGCCACCCTCGCCCGCGGCCTGCTCTCCACCCACAAACCCGAACTGCTGCTCCTCGACGAGCCCACGAACAACCTGGATCTGGCGAATATCCAGTTCCTGGAAAACCTGGTCAGCGAATACCGCGGCGCGCTGATCGCGGTCTCGCACGATCGTCGATTTCTGGAGCACTGTGGGGTAAAGGAGGAGTTTGAGTTGCCAGCACGGCGGTGAGGTCTCGGTCCTTAGCCGCGGAACGGATTCCGCGGCATCCGCCCCGCGTTTTCCCGCACAGACCGCCGCGCTCTCGATGAATAGACAACCGGATATTCATGATTTTCGGCCATCCGCATCGATGCAAGATCGTCGCGGCGGGCACGCGCATGCAAAGCAGCCCCGCCTGGAGGTGACGGATTCCCGACATACGGAGCTGCCGATCGATGGGGGTGAACTGGGACTCGGGCCTGATTTACTGGAAGGATCACACCCCCAGCGGGTCAGAGCGCTATTCGCTCTCTCATCTACATCCCTTCATCAGATCGTTGGAGCTACCCGCAACCGAGAAGCACCCCGGCCGAAACGTGCGAGTACACGTGTCCTTCGGGCTGCACACGTTCACTCGCGCAATACAGCCGCTAGATCGCGATCACCAACTCTATAGGGACAACAGGGAGGTACGACGCTTCTGCCCAGAAAGGCACGCGCAGTCCTTAGAGCTACCGACGATCATTCGCACATTGGAAAATCGACGCTGCGAATTCGCGCGTGGCAGGGGCGGCCTCATCAATTACGTCACCGTGGAGATGCGTTCCGGTGAGCGCTACGCGGTATTCTTCGACTTGCGGCGGCTCAAGAAAATTGGCCCCGATGCGGCTCATTTGATGGTGCAATCGGCGTACGTGCTCGACCGAAGCAGACCGACACCTCGTCGGGGACGCATCAGCTTCCAAGCCTTGCTGGGCCACATCCTGCGGGGCACCAGTCCGCGACCGCCACCGTAATCTCGGATCTCAGAAACGCGAAACCCCGCTCGATGCGGGGTTTCGTCAGTCCGGATCCACTTACCTGCCACCGGGGCAGACCTCTTCGAGGCGGGCGTGCACCTAGCCGGCTTTTGTGCACGAACGGATTCTACGGCGGCGGTTGGCGGAGAACAAGCCAATCACCAGGCCCATCTCATTAGTTGCTCCGTGCCGCCCCGCCTGGACAATCCGCTCTTCCGGTTTGTTATTCTGTCTATCCGTACAGTAACTGAAGTCAGGGGACGAGTGATGAGCAGCGCCGAAGGTTCGTCCAAGTTTCTGGTCATTTCCAAGGGGCAGTGGGATGAGGACAAGTCGCCGGAGCAGATTCAGGCGGCGATCGATGCGTTCTATAAGTGGCACGACGTGCTGGTCGCGCAGGGCAAGATGATTTCGGGGCAGCGGTTGCAGCCGGCGAAGATGGTTGTTTCCAAGCACGGCGTCATCGACGGGCCGTTTGCTGAAACCAAGGAAGTGATCGGCGGCTATTGGCACTTCGTGGCGAACAGTCTGGAAGAAGCGGCGGCGCTGGGAGCACAGTGTCCGACTCTCGGCTTCGGGCTGAGCCTGGAGATCCGGCCGATCGAGCCCAAGACCTGCTCCGCGTATGACCGGACGACCGAAACGCCTCAAAGCTGGAAAAAGTAGGCTCACAACGTGCTGACCACATGTCCGCCGTCGACGGTGATCACACTCCCGGTCATGTAGCGCGAAGCGTCGCTGCATAGAAGTAACAAAGCGCCATCGAGATCTGTCGGCTCTCCGAGATGGCGCTGTGGAATGCGCCGGACCAATGCCCGTCCGGCATCCGTCTCGAAGAACGCCGAGTTCAGATCGCTGGCGATGTACCCCGGCGCGAGGGCATTCACTCGAATCGAATATCGCGCCAGCTCCAACGCCATGGTCTTCGTAAGTTGAATCAGCGCAGCCTTCGATGCGGCGTAAGGCGCGATCATCCCCGCCTGCCGCAACCCAAGAATGGACGCGACATTCACGATGCAACCGCCACCCGAGAGGCGCATCTGACGAGCGACCGCCTGGCTTAAAAAGAACGCACCGCGCAGATTGGTATTCATGACGGTATCCCAATCGGCGGGCGTCTGATCGAGCACCGGTTTGGTAACAGTGACACCGGAATTGTTGATGAGGATGTCGATCGGTCCGAAACAGTGCAGCGCCTGAGTCACACAACGCTCGATGGACTCCGCCGGGCCAGAAACATCGAGCACCAATGGCGCAGCTCGACCACCGGCGGCGACAATATCCGCGGCCAACGCCTCGAGCAGCGAACCACGCCGAGCAGCAACGACGACACTGGCGCCAGCAAGCGCCAGCACCTTAGCGAAGTGCCGACCCAACCCACTCGACGCGCCGGTCACGAGCGCGACTTTGCCCCTGAGATCAAACACCCGGAACGAATCCCGCTCGATCCATTGCGGATACCCAGCGCATCAGTGCTCCGCGAAGTGCCCGAGCACCGCCTTGGTCTCGAGGGCTTCCTTCAAGCCTTCGCGCCCCCACTCGCGACCATTGCCGGACTGCTTATAGCCGCCAAACGGCGCATTCATGTCGATCTGCGCACCGTTGATATGAATCATGCCCGCACGCAATTGCCTCGCGACTCGCCGCGCACGCTCCAGGTTGCTCGAATGCACATAGCCCGCCAGCCCAAAGACTGCGGAAGTCGTGCATGGCAGTCTCACTTCGGCGGCATGCGCTGCGCGCCGTCGAGCCGAATGGTTTCGCCGTTGAGGAACGGGTTTTCGGCAATCGAGATCACGAGCTGCGCGAATTCGGGCGGCCGGCCCAAGCGGTTGGGAAATGGGATGGAAGCGGTCAACGCCGACTGCTGCTGTTCGTTGAGCTCGCCGCCGAGCATCGGGGTTTCAAACACACCCGGCGCGATAGTCACGACGCGAATGCCAACTCGCGCGAACTCGCGAGCCAGCGGCAGCGTCATGCCGACGACGCCGGCCTTCGACGCCGAGTACGCTGGCTGACCGATCTGGCCATCGAACGCCGCGATCGAGGCAGTGTTCACGATCACCCCGCGCTCACCCCCGTCCAGCGCAGCTGCATTCTGCAAGCGCGCGGCGGCGAGACGAATGATGTTGAACGTACCGACCAGATTCACATTGACGATGCGCGAGAACTCAGAAAGGGAAAGTGGACCATCACGTCCCACCGCCTTACCGGGCCTGCCAATGCCGGCACAGTTCACGATCACGCGAGCCACACCGTTCCGCCGCTCGGCCGCTTCGATCGCGCGCGCCGTGCTCGTCTCATCAGCGACATTGCACACCTCGGCATGACAGCCGAGCGTCTGTGCCTGCGCCGCCAACGTCGTCTCGTTCAAGTCGAGCAACGTGACTTTTGCTCCTGACTTCAACAAGGCCGCGGCAGTCGCGGCCCCAAGACCTGAAGCGCCGCCCGTAACAATGGCCGCATGACCCGCTAATTGCATTCGAAGACTCCGATGGACGCGCTCACGTCCGACTAGAACGACATCCGTAGCGTGACACCGTAGGTGAGCGGCGCGGACACGTAACCGTTCGAGTCCGTTCCTTGCAGCGGCGAGTTGAAATGCTGAGTCACGTAGCGCTCGTCGCTACAGTTCTGACACCACGCCGTCACCGACCACGAGTTGTCCGACGCCTTGAAGCCGACGCTCAGATTCACTTCGGTCTGCGCGTCGCGTGTGAGATCGTTCGAAGTGTTCGTGTACTGCTCGCCGGTGTAGGTCCCGGCGATACGTCCGATCAGCGACAGGCTGTTGTTCAACGGCTGATCGAGATTCAGCGAGAGATTCGCGGCCAGCTCCGGCGCCTGGGCAAAGTCACGCCCCGACAAATTCAGAATCGACGCGGACTCGCCGAACTGAGCCTCCGCGAGCCAGGTCACATCGAGCCCAAGGCTGAGGGCATCCGTCAGCGAGAAACTGTTTTCCACTTCGAGGCCGTATACGGTGGCTTCCGGCGCATTCACGATGGTGAACTGCGTGCCGAGGAACTGCGCGACCTGCAGATCCTTCATCTCATCGTAGAACGCCGCGAAGTTGCTTCGCGCACGACCGCCGGCGTACTCGGTCTTCAAGCCCACCTCATAACCGTCGACATACTCCGGCTTGTAACGCGGATCGAGCGGGCGAGCGTTCGGCACTTCGGCCGGATTGTTAGCTCGCGTGCCTGCGGCGGTATTGTCGATGTTCACACCGCCGGCTTTGAAGCCGCGGCTGTAGCTCACATAGCCCATCACATCCGGCGTGAATTGATACTGCAGACCGAGCGTGCCAGTGACCGCATCGTCCTCTTGCTTGGCGCTGTACTCGGGGCCCGGCTGCACGTTCAACAACCGGAAGGCGGCGTTCGGCAGCGGTGTGAAGTAGAAGCGCTTGAACGCGCCGGTCTTGTCTTCACGCGAATAGCGAGCGCCGACGATCAGCTTCAACGGATCGGTGAGCCCGATGCTCCAATGGGTGAAGGCTGCGTACGAGCGGCTGGTTGCAGGCAGCACCGCGTCGCTCCACAAACCCTCCGGCGCGGCGGACGTGCCCGGCGGCAAGCCGGCCTGCGCGGCAAACAACACGTCGAAGAACGCCTGCGCCTGATTGCCCCACAGCAGCTGGTGAGTGGCGTCAATGTCCTCATCGGCGAAGTACGCGCCGAACACATAGTCCGCCGAGGCGAGCGTGCCGTTGTATGTGAGCTCCTGCGAGAAGAAGTCGGTGCGGAAGCTTTCGTTGATGGTGAGAATGTTGGCGCCGGTGAAATCCGCATCCATGCCGTCTTGCTGGATCTTCCAGCTTCGATAGGCGGTCACGGAGTGCAGCGAGTTGCCTTGGCCCAACTCCCAGTCCGCTTGCAGGACGACGCCTTTATCCGTCAGATCCTGGCGCGTATCGTTGCTCAACACCTGCTCGTAATCGTCGAAGTCCGGCGACGGCGGCCTCAGTCCGCGCGCGCGAGTCAGCACGTCGATGAACGGTTGCAGCGGTCCATCGACGTCATCGACCTGCCCGTAACAGCAGTTGCTCTTCTCCTGCGAGTAGTCGGCGATCAGCCGCAAGGACAGCGAATCGCGGGGCTCGACCAGCAACTGCGCCTTGGCTGCACGAGGTTTGCGTTCGTTGTAGGAGTCGCCGGTGTTCGGGTTTTCGATGAATCCATCCGCTTCGGACCACAACACCCCGACGCGTGCCGCTGCCCGCTCGCCGAACGGAATATTCACGACGCCGCGTGCGAGCAACGTGTCGTAGTTGCCGTAGGTCAGCTCGAAGTTGGAATCGAAATCGCTCAGCGTCGGCTTGGTGCTGTTGATGAGCAGCGCGCCGGCGGAGGTGTTCTTACCGAACAGCGTGCCTTGCGGGCCACGCAGGACCTGCAAGCCGTCGATGTCGAGCCAGTTTTGCAGCGCCTGGCCGGCACGAGTGCGATATACGCCATCGATGAACACGCCGACGGCGCCTTCGAACGCTCGGCTGTTACCGACGGTGCCGATGCCTCGAATCCGAATGTTGGCGCTGTTCGCCGCGCTGTTGCTGGTGTCGAACGAGATGCTCGGCGAGATCTGTTGCACATCGCCGATGTTCTCGACGCGCGCCGCTTCGAGCGTTTCGGCCGTCACGGCGGTTACGGCGATCGGGACTTCTTGCAGGTTTTGGGCGCGGCGCTGAGCCGTGACGATGACCTCTTCGGTGTGCGTCCCGGCGTTCTGATTCGTGTTCGCGACGTTCGATTCCTGCGCGACAGCGGTTCCCGCCATGGCCAGCATCACAGCCACCGACCCGCCGATCCGCTTATACCCCGACTCGATAGTCATCGTTGTCCCCCACCCCTCAATCAAGACACCTTTCTATTCATCCGGGGGCTTGCCTGTCACGGCAACCCGTTGTGGCACAAGCATGGACCGGGGCAGGTGCGGCCGACTCGTCGGAACTGACGATCTGTGGGTCAGGTGATGAGATTCAGCTTGCGCGCGACGGCGATGGCCTGGGTGCGGTTGTGCACGCCGAATTTGGCGTTGATATTGCGCAGGTGGGTGCGCACCGTCGTCTCGGACACGAACAGTCGCCCAGCAATGGCCAGATTCGAGAGTCCCTCGGCCAGCAGCCGCAGGATTTCCAGTTCCTTGCGGGTCAGCGCCTCGGTGGCGCCCGGCATCGGGGCGGGCGTTTCGACTTTTTCGGTGCGCTGGCCGGCGAGACGTTTCAGATACTCGGCCAGGTTCGCCGTTTCATCGAGCTCGTTCTGTTGAGCCAGCGACAAGCGCTGTAAGAGCCGCTGCATCGGCTCGCCTTCGTCGAGGAAGATCCGCACGAAGCGTTCACGCGCACCCAATCGGAGCGCGTCGCGAGCCATGCGCAGCGACGCCTTCGCGTTGCCGGCCTTGTCCAGCGCGAGCGCCAGCAGAATGCGAAGCTTCAAGGCGCGGCGATGACGCTTGGCGTTCTCGGCGCGCTCCAATTCTTGTTTGAGTTGGTTCACCGCCTCGTCTGCGCCGCCGTTGTGAATCATCAGGCGCAGCTGCCCTTCCAACAACGTATCCATGTCGTTGCCAAACAGCGCGCGGGACATCACCGGCGTCCAATCTACTGCCGCACGCGCTCTCTGCAAGGCTTCACGCGCGCTCTTCGCATCGTTACGCCACAAAGCCAGCCGCGCTCGTTCCAGCTGAGCGTTCGCGACCAGACGCGGCAAGCTCATCCGATGGCCGAAACATTCCATCTCGGTCACGGCCAGCAGCGCGCGATCATGATCGCCGGCGTGATGAGCGATGCGCGCCAGGCTCCGATGGCCGCAGATGAGATGGTCCGTCATGCCAAGCTCCTGCATGAGTGGCACATACACGCTCAGCAAACGCTCCGCCTCCACCAACTCGTCCTGCTCATACAGAACTTCGGCGAGCAGGATGCCGGCCATGGCGTTGCCGTTGGTATCGATCAGGAATTTTCGCGAGCCGACCGCGGACGAATGTTTGAAGCGCGCGGTTGCCTGCCTGAGCCGTCCGTGCAGCAGATCGATTGCGCCTTCCACACACTGCGCGAAAATCGTCATGAACGGGCCGGCCGGCGCATCCTGCTGGACGCGGCTGCGATCCAGCAGTTCGCGAGCGCTCGTGTACTTGCCCATGATCATGTGCAGGTTCGCGAGCGAGGTGCGCAGGATGCTGAAAGGAAACACCTGCTCCGCGGTGACCCGCTCGAGCGCGTTTTGACCGGCGTCGTACGCTTCATCGAAGCGATCGAGCATGGTGAGCAACATGGGCCGCAAGGCGAGCGCATGCACTTCAAGATGCGGTGGCAACGGTTGTGCTTCGATGCGTTTGAGCATCTGCATGGCTTCCTGCCCGCCTCGGGTAAACGACAATGCCCAGGCGTGCATCAGTCGCAGATGTGGCCAGTTCGACAACTCCCGCGGCGGCACCGAGTCCAGCAATCGGGCCAGCAGTCGGATACGGCCGCCTTCCAGCAGCTGCTCGGCGATTCGCTCCAACATCGGCAACGCATAGTCGAAATCCGCCGAGGCCAGCGCGTGCTCGACGGCCGGCACGGGGCGATTCTGCGCGTCGTACCATCGAGAAGCAGCGCGATGCAGATCGGGAATGTCCTGCGGATATTGCCGTTCCAGCTGCGTGCGCAGGAAGCCCGCGAACAGGCTGTGATATCGGAACCACTCGCCGTCCTCGCTGATCCGTTGCACGAACAGATTGGATCGTTGCAGGGATTCGAGAATCTCGCGACTGTCACGTTGACCGCGCACGGCGTCGCATAGCTGCGCGTTGAAATGATGGAGCACGCTGGTGCGTATGAGAAACTCCCGCACGCTCTGAGGCTGCTGCGCCAGGACTTCCTCGGCCAGATAATCCGCGACCAAGGCATTCGAGCCCGAGAAATGCGAGACCAGTTCCACCGAGCGATCGCTGCGTTCGAGCGCGAGCGATGCCAGCCACAACGCGACCGGCCATCCTTCAGTGGCGCCTTGCAAACGCGCGATGTCGGCGCCCTGCATATTCAAGCCGCGCTTGTCGCGCAGATAGTCGCTGGCTTCGGCCACCGAGAATCGAAGTTGCATTGGATCGACGACCAGCAACTGGCCGCGAGCAAGCAGGCGCGGCGCGCCGATATCCAGCATGGTTCGCGAGCCGATCACGATGCGGCAGCCTTCGGGCAGGTTTTCGATCACCTGTCGCAGCACCGCCAGCGAGGCGGCGTTTTGTAACAACTCCGCGTCATCGACGAACAGCACGAACGGAGCTGGCGTGCAGGCGATTCGCTCCATCAGATCGAGCGCGATGACACCGGCCGCGACATCGTTCTCGGGCTCGTTGCCGGTGACGACGCCGCTCAGCAACTTCTCGAACGCGGCATCGAGGAACGCGAGAAAGCGCCCGACGTCGTTATCGGCTGCATCGACGGTCAACCAGGTGGTCGCAACGCCCTGGGCACGCAAGTCATTCATGACTTGCAGCATCAGCGTGGTCTTGCCGAAGCCGGCCGGCGCTTGAATCAGCACCACCGCCTCGCCGGCGGCGGAGCAAACTCGCGCCTGCAATTCCTTACGTGGGATTTGCGAAGCGGGCAGCGTCGGCGGCGTGGTTTTCGCCAGCAACAAATGATTGCGCACGCCCGAGACGAAGTCAGAACGGTTTTTCGGCAATCCCACGTGCATCTAACGGCCCGCGGCCGCGGACTCAGCGCCCGGCGACCTACCCCCTGATAAATCGGCTATGCTGAATCGACTTTGCGTAATTGGTCTGTCGCCCAGTTGAGCGGGTTTGGCCCCGGCTGCAATCGTCAGTTCCGACGAAGTGCCGTGTCGGCCGCCGCCTAGAATACGGGATCGCTCCCTCCAACGTACCTGTCCGAGGATTCGATCATGCCAGAAGCTTACATCGTTGCTGCCGTTCGCACCGCAGGCGGACGCAAGGGAGGACGCCTGTCCGGTTGGCATCCGGCCGACCTTGCCGCGCAAGTGATCGACGCGATCGTGACGCGGGCCAAAGCACCGAGCGATGCAGTCGATGACGTCATCATGGGCTGCGTGAGCCAGGTCGGCGAACAGGGTTTCAACATCGCGCGCAACGCCGTGCTGTCGTCGTGCTTGCCCGAAAGCGTGCCGGGCACTTCGGTCGATCGGCAATGCGGCTCGTCGCAACAGGCCATTCATTTCGCGGCCCAGGCAGTGCAGTCCGGCGCAATGGACGTGGTGATTGCCGCCGGTGTCGAAAGCATGTCGCGAGTGCCGATGGGCCTCTCGGTGTCGCTGCCTCAAAAGCACGGGTTCGGGTTTTATGTCAGCCCGGGCATGGCCGCGCGCTATCCGAATGTGGAGTTCAGTCAGTTTCTGGGCGCCGAGATGATGGCGCGCAAATATGACCTTTCGAAGGATCAGCTCGACGAGTACGCGCTGAGAAGTCATCAGCTCGCGATCGCCGCCACGCAGGGCAAAGCGTTCGCAAACGAGATCGTGCCAGTGCAAGTCCGTCGCGCTCCGGTGACCATGCCGGGCGGCGAAGCGGTGACGCCCGCGGCGACCGACGAGCTGCACACGACCGACGAAGGGATCCGCTTCGATGCCAGCATCGAGGGCATTCGTAGCGTGAAGCTGCTCGCCGAGGGTGGACGCGTGACTGCCGCAACGGCCAGCCAGGTGTGCGACGGCGCCGCCGCCGTCATGGTCGTCAACGAGCGTGGATTGAAGAGGCTCGGCGCGACGCCGTTGGCTCGTATCCATCACCTGAGCGTCATGGGCCACGATCCGGTCATCATGCTGGAAGCGCCGCTGCCCGCGACTCAGAACGCTTTGAGGAAAGCCGGCATGAGCATCGATGACATCGACCTGTTCGAAGTCAACGAAGCGTTTGCTCCGGTGCCGCTCGCGTTTGTCAAAGCCACCGGCGCCGATCCGGACCGTCTCAACGTGAATGGCGGCGCCATCGCTCTCGGCCATCCGTTGGGGGGCTCGGGTGCAAAGCTCATGACGACCCTCGTGCATGCTCTTCATCGTCGTGGCAAGCGCTACGGATTGCAGACCATGTGCGAAGGCGGCGGCATGGCGAATGTGACCATCATCGAGCGGCTCTAGCCGTTCGCGTCGAAGCGGCGTCAATCGGCTGACGCCGCTTCTCGGAATCAGGACTCCCAAATCACCGACTGCGCCAGCTCCCGCCATTGTGCCGCTCGCGCCAGATAGCGGTTTTCAATCTGACTGCGGCGAATCTTCAGCGTCGGCGTGAGCAAGCCGCTCTCGATGGTCCAGGGCTCTCTGACGACCACCAGGTACTCCACCTGCTCATGAGCTTCCAAGGCAGCGTTCACTTGTTCCAGCAGCGCGGCCAGCTCGCGATCGAGCTGCGATCGGACAGCCGTGTCCGCCAGCGCCTGGCGATATTTATCTGCGGCCAGCATCAGCAACGCGAACGGCTGCGGCTCGCCGTGACCGGTGACGCAAATCGCCTCGACGAACGGATGGGCGCCCAATCGATTCTCGATGGGGACCGGCGCGACGTACTTGCCCTTGCTGGTCTTGAACAGCTCCTTCACCCGGCCGGTGATGCGCAGTCGCCCGGCCTCATCCAGCTCACCGCGATCGCCGGTGTGGAAGAAGCCATCCGGCGTGAAGCATTGCCGTGAATCTTCCGCCGCTCGATAGTAGCCAAGCATTTGCCCCGGGCTTTTCACCAACACTTCGCCGTCCTCGCCGAGTCGACACTCCACGCCCGGCAGCGGCACGCCGACATAGCCAGGGCGCACGTCATCGCGAGGGCTCGCGTGAGAAGTCGCGGCGTTCTCGGTCATGCCGTACACCTCGATCAGATCCAGCCCGAGTTCGCGATACCACGATAAAATCTGCGCGGGCAGCGGGGCTGCGCCGGTGAATCCGAGATCGGCGGCATCCAGGCCGAGGCTCGCCAGAATGTTTTTCTTCGCGGTCGGGCCTTGCACCGGATCGGCGAACAAAGCCGCTTGCTTCTCGGGCGGCAGCTGCTGATTCACCGCTTGATAGAACTTGGTCCACAGCCGGGGCACCGAGAAGAAGCGTGTCGGACGGGCCCGTTTCAGATCCTGCGCGAACGTTTCCAGACCGAGATTGAAGAACGCCTGGAACCCGAACACGAGCGACGGCACTTCCAATGCTACGCGCTCGGCGATGTGTGCGAGCGGCAGGTACGAGAGCATTCGATCGTCTGCGTTCGTTCGCCACAACGGCTGTGTGGTCAGGCACGGCGCGGTAAGCGAGTGGAAGCTATGCATGACTCCCTTGGGCTGACCGGTCGTTCCGGAGGTGTAGATGATGGTCGCGAGCGCGTTCTCGTCACGTTCCATTGCTTGGAGCAACGGCTCGCGTGCAGCGATGATGTCCTCCCATCGGACACTCACACTGGCTGGCGCCATTGGCAGACCGATTTGCGGGACCGATGCCGTCAGCACGCGCCGGACATCGTTCCAACTATCCGTGACGCCATCGACGCGGCCGATGAATATCAAACGCGCGTCGCAATGACGCAGCACATACTCGGCAGTCGATGCGTTCGCGCTCGGGTACAGTGGCACGCTCACATGGCCCGCGAGCCAGATGGCGAAGTCCGCCATGATCCAATGCGCGCAGTTCTTCCCGTAGATCGCAATGCTGCTGCCGGCGGGTAAACCGAGCGAATGCAGATGCGCCGCCATGCGACGGGATTCGTCCCAAACCCGAGTCCAGCTGTACTCGACCACCGAGCCGTCCGGCAGCGGTTGAGTCAGATAAGTACGATCAGGCGTAGTTCGCGCCCAATGCTCGAGACGCTCCAACATCACAGCGTCCTCGCGATCAGTTCCTTCATGATTTCGTTGGTGCCGCCGTAGATACGACTGGCTCGGTTATCGATGAAGGCTCGTGCGATGGGATATTCCAGCATGTAGCCGTAGCCGCCGTGTAACTGCACGCACTCATCTACGACGTGGCACACCAGCTCCGAGGCCGTGAGCTTCGCAGCCGCCGCAGCTTCTGGAGTCAGCTGATTCTGCAGCACCAGTTCGAGACAGCGGTCGACGAACACTTGAGTCACGCCGATCTTCGCCTTCAGGTCGGCGAGCTTGAAGCGCGTGTTCTGATACTCGGCCACGGACTTACCAAACACCTTGCGACTGCGCGTGTAGTCGACCGTCCAGTTGAGCGCGGCCTGGGCCGCCGAGATCGACAGAATCGCAATGATCAATCGTTCCCAGCCCAACTCCTTCATCAGCTGAGCAAACCCCTGCCCCTCGACGCCGCCGAGCAGGTTGGAACGAGGCACTCGCACGTTCTCGAAGAACAGCTCACAAGTGTCCTGCGCCTTCATGCCCACTTTTTTCAACGGCGAGGCCTTGGTGAAGCCGGCGCGACCGTTCTCCACCAGCAGCAGCGAGATGTCCTTGGAGCCCGAACCGGTGTTGCCGGTCTTGACCACCACCACGACGATATCCGCGAGATAGCCGTTGGTGATGAAGATCTTGTTGCCGTTGATGATGTAATCATCGCCATCCCGCTCGGCGCGAGCTTTCACGGCCTGCAGATCCGAGCCGGTCCCCGGCTCCGTCATGGCGATTGCACCGATCGCCTCGCCGCTCGCCATCTTCGGCAACCACGTGCGCTTCTGCTCTTCGGTGCCGAAGTTCAGGATGTAATTGGCGACGATGTCCGAATGCACTGAGAAACCAGGGCCGGTCACGCCAGCGTAACTCTGCTCCTCCATCAGCACCGTGCTGTACAGGCGATCGCCGCCCATGCCGCCATACTCCTCCGGGACCGTGAGGCATAGAAAACCCAGCTCGCCCGCACGTCGCCAGATATCCCGGTCGACATGCTGCTGTTCCTCCCAGCGCGAGTGGTGCGGCACGCATTCTTCTTCCAGAAAGCGCCGGACATTCTTGCGGAACTCATCGTGATCGGCAGTAAAGATGGTGCGAGCGAGCATGATTGCCTCAGTAATAGTTCCGTCGTTCACGCGCCATGGAGCGCATCGTCGGCGTGGCTGAATATTGCGGCCCGAGAGCGGCGTAGCGCTCCGACAACTCGATGACCCGGTCTATCCCGAGCCAGTCGGCGTACTTGAGCGCGCCGCCCAGGTACGAAGGTAAACCCACGCCCAGTAACAACGCCATATCCAGTTCGGCGGCGCTGGCCACCACACCCTCTTCGAGGCACCGTGCCGATTCGATGATCAGCGGCAATATCATGCGCTCGACGATCTCGGTGTCGGTGAACGAGCGCGGGCCATCGATCTGGACCTCCTGCAACAGCACGACCGCGACCGGGTCCGGATGCTTCACTGGCTTGCCAGTCGCGCTCATCTCATAGCGATAAAAGCCGAGACCGTTCTTCTGACCGAGCCGGCCATGCGCGACCATGACTTGCAGAGGGTCTTTCCAGCTCCGACGCAGTCGTTCAGGAAAGCCGGCGCAAATGATGTCCGCCACGTGAACGCCGGTGTCCATCCCGACCACGTCGTTCAAGTAGGCCGGGCCCATCGGCCAGCCGAACTCCTCCATCGCCGCGTCGATCTGCCGGTAGTCCGCGCCGTCGGCGAGCAAACGTCCGAACGCCTGCATGTACGGCGTCAGGATTCGATTCACCAGAAAGCCCGGCCCATCGCGCACGACGATCGGTGTTTTGCCCATCGACAGCGCATAACTCACCACCGTGCCGACCGCCGCGTCGCTGGTTCTGGCGCCGCGAATGACTTCGACGAGGGGCATCATCGGTACTGGATTGAAGAAATGCATGCCGACGAAATTTTCAGGACGAGCCAAAGGCGCGGCGAGATCGTCGATGCGCAGGCTGGACGTGTTGGACGCGATCACCGCATCCGGGCGGCCCGCCGTCTCCAACTCACGCAGCACCTTGTGTTTGATCGGCAGATTCTCGACGACCGCTTCGACGATCACATCGGCGGTGCTGAAATCCTCATAGCTCAGTTGCGGGACGATCGATGCAAGCACGCCATCGGCCTGTGCCTGTGCGAGCCGGCCCGCCGCCACTTGTTTGCTCAGCAGCTTGCGTGCCTCGCCGATGCCAAGATCGAGCTGTCCTTGCGCGATGTCCTTCATCACGACCGGAATTCCGCGGCTCGCACTGGTGAAAGCGATGCCTCCGCCCATGATGCCCGCGCCCACAACGGCGGCACGCTGCACTTTGCGACCGCTGCTCGCGTGGCGCTTGGCCGTCTTCTTCACTTGCTGTTCGCTCAGGAAGATCTGCACCAGCGAGCCCGCAGCCTGAGTCTTTGCGATCTTCGCGAATGCGGCGGCCTCCAGCGCGAGCGCGCCATCTCTATCTAATGGCATCGCCTCCCGCAGCAGCTCCAACGCCGACATCGCGGCCGGCTGGTGCTTCGGCATGCGCGCGACGAGCGTGCGTCTGACTTCTTCGAATATCGCATTTGTATCTACACCCTCGGTGTTCACCGGACCGAGCTTTGCCGAGCGACGAGCACGCCAATCGAGCTCGCCACGAGCGGCACTTGCAAGCACATTGAGCGAGGTTTCGCGAAGCGACTCGGGCGTGGCGATAGAATCGATGACTCGCGCCTTCTCCGCCGCCGGCGCCTTTGACGGCTCGCCGCCCAAGATCCAACGAAGCGCGACCTCGATGCCGGCAATACGCGGCAAGCGAACCGTGCCACCGAAGCCCGGAAACAAGCCGAGCTTCACCTCCGGCAATCCGATCTGAGCATCCTGCGCCATGACGCGATAGTCAGCGGCGAGCGCCGCTTCGAGTCCGCCACCCAGCGCGAAGCCGTTGATGGCGACCACGACAGGCACCGGCAAGGCTTCCAGCGAATGGAACACGCGGTTCGACGCCATGTTGCTCGACACGACTTCCTGCTCCGGCTTGCTGAACAACTCGGCGAAGCCGCCGATGTCGGCGCCGACGATGAACGACTGTTTTGCGCTCGTGATCAAGACCCCACGCAATCCCACGTGCGCGCTGACCGCTGTGATTGCCTGCTGAAGCTCGCTGACGGTGCGTTTGTCGAACTTGTTGATCGCGTCTTCCCGACGATCGAAACACAGCTCGACAAAGCCGTCCGCCAGCGCTCTGACGCGAATCGACTCGCCCTGAAACATTGGAATCCGTCCTTCCTCGCGCTCGCGCGCTGATCATTGAAAACTGGCTGTGACCTGCCGCAATCGGTCGCGGCACTCGCTCACCATGCGCTCGATGAGCTCGGCGCACGTCGGCACGTCGTCGATCAATCCGACCACCTGACCGGCGGCGATCACGCCGCCGTTTGGATCGCCCGCGACCAGCGCTTCACGTCCGCGCTGGCCCGCGACCAAATGCCGGATGTCCTCGAATCGAGCGCCCTTCGCTTCGGCCGCGACCACTTCTTCCGAGATCGCATTCCTGAGCACGCGAGCGGTGTTGTGCATCGTTCGAAAGATCAGGCGCGTATCTCGTTCGCTTGCAGCCACCAGCGCTTGTTTGATGTTGTCGTGAATCGGTGCTTCGCGCGTGGCGCAGAAGCGTGTGCCCATGTTGACGCCGTCCGCACCCAACGTGAGTGCGGCGGCCATGCCGCGTCCGTCACCGATTCCGCCCGACGCGATGATCGGCACCGAGAGTCGACGCGCGGCTGCTGGGATTAGCACCATGCCGCCCACGTCGTCGTCGCCCGGATGCCCGGCGCATTCGAAGCCGTCGATGGAAATCGCATCGGCGCCATGCTTCTGCGCCGATAACGCATGTCGCAACGACACACATTTGTGAATGACCTTGAGACCGGCCGCCTTGGCGATCGCGATGAGCTCGGGCGGCACCTTGCCGGCTGTTTCAATCGCCGCGACTTTGGCGCGCAGGATGGTGTCGAGATAACGATCGTACGGCGGCGGATTGATCGTCGGCAGCATGGTGAGATTCACGCCGAACGGCCGGTCGGTGAGGCTCCGGCACCTGCCGATCTCTTCCCATAGCGCTTCCGGCGTCGGCTGCGTCAGAGCGGTGATGATGCCGAAGCCGCCGCCGTTCGAAACCGCGGCGGCAAGCTGAGCCGTGCCGACCCACATCATCCCGCCCTGGACGATCGGATACGTGACTTCCAGCAGGTCGGTGATACGCGTGCGCAGAGGATCCCCCGTTCATCTCCACTTCGAGTGAATCCAAGCTAGGCATCGGGGGAGGAGCACGCCTCGTCGGTTCTGACGATTTTCGGCATCGGCGCGGCGGGCAGGATGACTCGCACAGCAAGGCTCGAGCATGGCAACCGTTTCACCTCATCGAATCCCCTTCATCGCCGGCGTCGCCGACGTCATCATCTCCACTGGACTGTTGCATGAGTGATCCGGTACTCGTCGAGCATCGCGGCGATGTCGCCATCGTGACGTTGAACGTGCCGGAGAAGCGCAATGCCTTGGGCGTCGCGCTGTATCGCGCACTCTCCCAAACGCTGACCTCACTTCAGGACGACGCGTCGGTTCGCGCGCTGGTCTTATACGGCGGTAAGCATTTCTGCTCGGGTGGCGACATCTCATCTCTGGGCTCAGCGCCGCTGGCCATGCGATCGGCCATGCATGTCGGCCATCGAGCGGTACGCGCTCTGATCGGCGGTCGCATGCCAGCGGTAGCCGCCGTCGCAGGCAGTGCGTTCGGCGCGGGTTTCTCGCTTGCCATGGCTTGTGACTTTGTGATCGGCGATCCCTCGACCACGTTCTGCGCGGCTTTCGGCAAAGTCGCTCTTACGCCTGACTACGGACTGATGTGGACACTCCCACAGCGCGTCGGCATCGGTCGCGCACGAGAGTTGATGATGCTGTGCCGGCAGGTGGGCGCAGAAGAAGCGCTGTCGATGCATCTGATCGATCGGCTCGTGGGGTCGGGCGAAACGCTCGAAGCGGCCTTGCAACTCGCGACAGAGCTCGCCGCCGCTTCGCCGGGAGCGATTGCGACGACCAAAGCCGTGTTGTCGCGAGCGCCATTGTCTTTGGACACGATGCTGGCCTGGGAGGCGGACACCCAATCCCTGCTCGCTCGCACTCAGGATTTGCAGGAAGGTATCCGCGCCTTCGCCGAGCGGCGGCCGCCCGCCTTTCGTGGAGAGTAATGCGATGTTGAACGCGGCAGCCGATACCATGCGTGCCGAAATCGAGACTGTGCCGCAGTATTGGCCGCGTCTCGCCGAATACCTGGCGGCATCGGGCATGCAACTGGACCTCGACAGTCCACCGCAGCAGTTCGCCGGCGGCTTCGCGAATCTGAATTATCTGATTCAGCTCGACGGCCAACCGGCCGTGCTACGCCGGCCGCCGAAGGGGCCATTGCCAGCCGGCGCGTACGACATGGCGCGAGAGTTTCAGATCCTTTCGCGCCTGTGGCGAAAATTTCCGCTGGCGCCGCGCGGGCTGCATCTCTGCGAGGATGCTCGTGTCATCGGCGCGCCGTTCCAAATCGTCGAGTATCGAACCGGTGTCTCGCTACGAGAGTCGCTGCCCCCGCCACTCGCCGGGGACGCGAGCGTAGGCGCGACGCTCGGCAACACGCTCGTGGACATTCTCATCGAATTGCATCGAGTGGATCCGGCGAGCGTGGGGCTGGAAACATTGGGCAAGCCGTCCGGATTCCTGCAACGGGCGACCGAAGGCTGGATCAAACGCGCCAGCGTCGCGGTCGATGGCTGGGGCACGCCGACTACGCTGCAGCTGATCATCGAGCTCGCGCATTGGCTGCGCGAACATTGCGTTCCGGACGCCAATCAACGGCTGCTTCACAACGATTTCAAGCTCGACAACGTGCTGCTCGATCCTGCGACCCTCACTCCGCTGGCGGTGCTGGATTGGGATCAAGGCACGCAAGGCGATGGCTTGTTCGATCTCGCCGTGCTGCTCAGCTACTGGACCGAGCCGGGCGATCCGCCACCCATGCATCGGATGGCGCAAATGCCGACCGCAGGCCCCGGCTTCCCCACGCGGCGGCAAATCGCTGAACGGTATGCGTCGGCGCTCGGCCGCGATCTCTCCACGTTCCGCTTCCACCGCGTGCTCGCTCAAATGCGGACCGCTGTGATCTTCCAACAACTCCACGTCCGATGGCGACGGGGCGAGACTCGCGATTCGCGCTACGAGCGGTTCGGCGAAATCGGCGAAGGGCTGTTGCAGTTCGCACGCTCCATCGCGCGGGGCGACGTGTTCTAACTTCCCTGGTAGTGCTGGCTGCGTGTGAGCGGGTGGCGAACTGACGCCGCGTAACCGACCTTCGAGAAGATCGATTACGCGGCGTGAACGACCGCTACAGCGTCTTCATATATTCGATCAGGGCCCAGCGCTCCGAGTCGGTCAACGACTGCGTGAAGTCGTGGCCACCATTGCCGTTGCCGTACAGATAGCTGTTATAGACCATGCGCGACTTGATCTGCTGATCCGTGATCGGCGGCGGCGACTGATACGCCAGGTTCAGATACTGAGCCGCGACGTTGTCCCACATCGAGAACAGGATATCGATGGTGGCCATGTCGTGCGTGCAAGGCAGGAACGGCGAGGTGAAAATGTTGTTGCTGCAATTCACCGCGGTGTACTTCCAACCGAGCTTTTGCCAGTCGTACGACGCGAAGCTGTAGTCATATCCCGCGTTCTTCCCACCGACGCCTGTAGCGGTGTACGGACGCTTCCAGACTTTCGGACGATCCGAGGGCTTCAGCACGCCCCAAAGATTGGGCACGCTGCCATTGTGGAAATACGGAGCCGTGGCCCAGGCACCATAGAGCGGCGGCGCGATGTAACCGATCGGCTCTTCCCAGATATTGGGCCCGAGTGGCGAGTAGATCGGCCCGCCGTTGTTATAGACCGCACGCGGCACGCGACGCAGCTCGCTTTCCACGATGTTGTCCGATGGATAACCGGTCCAGTCGGGGCTGAGCTCGTTGTACGCCCACCAGCCGCTGTTCCATGCGCGGCGCTGTCGCTCGTCGGCCATCAACTTCATTCGCCGAGGATCCGTGCGGATCGTTTCGATCGGCGTCACGACCGCCGCCACGCCTTTCAAACGTGGATCGGGCAGATAGTTCGGATCGGCCGCATGCCGTGGCGAATACACACCATGGCAGCTTGCGCACGAACCATTGCCGGCCGGCTTGGGAATCGCCGCGTTCGCACCGCCCGCCCACAGGTCGCGCTCGTGATAGATGATCGCGCCCTGCTCCGCCAACGTCGTGTTGATGGCTTTTGGATACGTAGCCGGCGACAGCGAGATCAGGAAGTTGTTGATGTCCTCGAACTCATCTTCGAGGTTACGGCGCGCATTGGCATCACGGAAAATGTTCGCGACACCGAACGCCATCTCCGAGTGCACGTTGTCCGACGACAACGAGCCGTCCCAGAACTGGCGCGTCTTGAACGCGCGAGCCCACCATGCCGGCGCCTTGGTCATGCCCGCGTGCGGAGCATCGGCGACATACTCGAGCGGACTCGGCGCCAGCGTCAACGTTTCCATGTCGAACAGCGCTGGCAGCAGCGAGATCAGACCGATCGCATCCGAGCTGCCGCGTCCCGTGCTCCACGGAATAGGTAACAAATTACCCACGGTCGTGATGGGCGTGGTCCGAAACATATCCGACGCCAGCAAGCCCGCATCGTTCGCGCTATTGGGCAAGCCCCACTTGAACGACGCTTCGGTCGTCGTGCCGAGCCGCGAGTCGTGACATGCGGAGCATGACGCACCGATCAGGCCCGTCCAACGACCGTTGTCGTCCTTGCCTTGAATCAGACCCAGCGGCAGTTGTCCGCTACCGCCGTTGGTCGCGTTCGGATCTTCCCCCGGCAGCGGATACGGATTGCGAAACGGCGCGGGATATAAGCCATAACGCTTGGCCACCTGCTCCTCGAAATCCGGCGGGCGCACCAGATAGCCCCACTGCATATAAATGAAGTGATAACTGGTCGCCAGCGCCATGGGCTGGAAGAACTGCCGTTCCTCGAGGTTGATTCGTCCGCGCGTGGCACTGGCGCGGAACTGTCCGCAGGTGGTCGGGCGCGGCGGCTTGCGATTGACAAACGGCGGCGGCGGATTGTGAAGGTCGGTGAAATATGCGTTGAACTGAATGGCCGCGTTGGGATTGGTGTTCACGCCCTGCTTCACCAGCGAGCGTGGATCCACCACCAGCGGTGCGCTGTCCGGCTTACCGTTACATCCCGCCATGAGCGGCGAGCGGATCGTTGCCTGATCGAGCAACGGCAAGGTCTGCCCGTTGGCTCCCTCACCTATCAATAGTATGGGCGTCACCGCCAACGCGGCCCACGCCCTCCCTAGTCCGAGGCGTCTACGGATCATGATTCCCCCTGTACGTCCCAGCGAATGAGTTCTGTACAGGGTCGAATCTAGCGACCGGGGCGCAACGGGGCTTCGTCGGAAGGGACGATTTCGAGCAGGGTTGCCGGGTCGTGCGGTCAGCCGAGCGTCAGCGCTCTCAATTTCGGGAAAGCTTTGCAGCCCATCGCGAAGTAAGTCACATCGCGTTCCGTGCCAATGGCGTGATAGCCGAGATGATCGGCGGCCGCGAGCGTGGATGCGCTGCCCGCGAACGGGTCATAGACAATGCCGACGCCCAGAGGCAATGCCGCACGCACGATCTGCCGCAGGAAACGTTGCGGTTTGAGCGAAGGATGGGGCGCGATCTCGCGCTCGGCGCCGCGAGTCGGCGAACAGGTGATGACGTCCTTGAACGGCTCCTCGCCTGAAATTCGGCGCAGGCCGCCGGTGCCCCACTTGCGCAAGTTATCGGCGGCGGTGCCTTCGAACGGCTTTCTGAACAAGCCCCACGGCTCCCAGCACGAGCGGGCCATCATCGACACCTCGGAGAATTCCTTTTCGGCGCCTTTGGGACGATCGCCCCCGCGCAACGTTTGCACGAGGCGGATGATTTCGCCGCGCTTCTCGAAACCGGCGCGTTGGAACGCATGGAACGTCATCGTGGACAGCAACGGATTGGACGCGAGGAATACGTGGCCGCCGGGAACGAGGGCGCGATTCAGTCCACAAGCGAGGGCCCCGAAGAAATTATATAGAGCGTTGATCTCGTCCTGCGAGAGCACCGTGAATCGCGGCAACGGGCTGCGCTTGGCACCATCGAACGATGGCGGAATGCGCCACACCCCACCACGGCCCGCACGCAGCTTGCGATGATTTTTTTCTTCGAACTCGACGATGCCGTACGGCGGATCGGTGACCACCGCGTGGATGGAATTCTCCGGCAGCTCGGCGAGCCATTGAATGGCGTCGGCCAGTACTCCGGTCGCGCGCTCGGAAAGATGTTGACGGCGCTGCTCACCGTGATCGCGCACTCGTTGCCAGAGCTCGAGCTCACGATCGACGAGCGCGGCCCGCCAGGATCGGGGTCGGCTGGCCTCGGTGGCGATGTTTTTCATGGGGTGTCATTGTGATTGAACCCCCGGGTGAATCCAAGACGAGCGACGACTCACCAGCAAGTGTTCTTGGCGGCCCCGCGGTTGCCTGCCTGATCCAGCGTCAGCGTCCCGCAACGATCGGGGTCCCTCGCCTGCTGTGAGTCCGTCGGCACGGCGCTGATCGAATACGTGCGCGCGGTCGTGGTGGGCGGCGGAAAAGCATAGGAACGATTCATATCATTCTCGGTGCTGCATCCCAAGGCCGGCGGGTTCGCGTTCTGATAAGTGAGATTGGTCGTGTAGAACCGTTCCATGAAGTTCGCGTACTGCGACAGGCAAGCCGTCGCGGCCTTGCGGCGCGTCTTGGCCACATGGTTCTGATAACTCGGATAGGCAATCGCCGTCAGGATGGCGACGATGGACATCGTCACCAGCAGCTCGACCAAGGTCACGCCCCTGGCATCGTTTCGATAACGCATATTCGTGTTCAACTCAGTTGACGATCTCGCGCCAGCTCATGCGGCCGGCGGCGGTTGCGGGGACTTGGAACTTGAGTCGGTCCAGCTCGGACGTGTGCGACTGGAACTGCATGTACTGCCCCGTGGACACGAAGTCGTTCAAGCTTTCGCCGGTGCTGACGCCGGTGACAGCGACGTTGCGTCCGCCCTCGCCCGTGGTCGACGAGCCGCCCACCGTCATTTCATCGGCATTGGTGAATTGTCCGTCGCGGTTCACATCGAAGAACGTGCTGTCGAGACGCGCACCGGTGAACGGATTGATGGCCATGACGAAGCCGCTGCCGGTCGGATGGCAGATGTCGGAAGCCTCCGGGATTCGGGTCGTGGCGATCAGCGCTCCGCCCAGGAAGTGATTTGGCACGACGATGCGCTCGCCTCGCGCGCCATTTACCGGCGAGACCAGATCCATATACCAGCCTCTGCGGTTGCCGAAATCGCCGACCGAGCCCTCGTCGATTGCGCGCACCGTGAACGAACCCTTGCGCGACTCGGAAAGGATGCGCCTTTGCACCAGGCTGCTTCGAGTCGCGGCGGTGGCACTGTTGTCCTTGATGCCATACCACGATTGCACCTGACGATCGTTGGGGTCGGCGGTGCTCAAAAAACGCCCGGTGCCAAAGAACACCCAAACTGTACCCGTCGTCGGATCCTTGCCCGCGAGCGGTGCGGCCGTGATCGGCTGAGCTTGGTTGGTGGGATCGCGTGCTTCGAAAATCCTGGTCACGCTCGGCGTACGGCCGAGGTCGGAGAACTTCCAAAGATTGCCCTGCAAATCGCCCGCGTAAGCGCTATCGGAAATGCGATCGCCGTCCGAGTCGCGAGCCAGCACGGCGCTGAGCGCATTACCACCGTTGGCGCCGGTATCGACCGCCGTCACCGCGCCGGTGCGCACGCCGATCATGATCAGTTGCGCCGAGCCCGCCGAAGTGCCGTGACCGTTGCCCAGGATCACGCGCCAGTCGCCATCGGCTACTTGCGTGACGACCGGTCGCCCGATGTTCTTTCCCAGGGACGGAATGTCGGTGCCGTTCTTTTCCCACAGGAACTGGACATCGCCGGGGTTGGTGACATCGAGCGCGAACACCCCGGGACCGCCGCGGCCCATGGTCCCGATCAGAATGGTTTTCCAGCTACGTGCACCGGTGTCGTAAATATCGGTCACGACCATTTCACCGTCGACGAAATAACGATGCTCGTAGGTCGGACTGCTCAATGTGCGCAGTCCGTTGAGGATGGCGGTGTTGGGCACGAACGCATAAGTCTCGGTACCGTCGTTCGCGTTGAATCCATGCAGCATGCCGTCATTGGCGCCGACATAGACGACGGGGGTTCGGTTCGCTTGAGCCCTGGCGAAGGCCGCGTACGACGACGCGCCGGTGAAGCTCGCCCGCTCGTAGAGCGCCGCGTTCGGCCTGGCCACGTACACCGGGCTGGAATTGACGATGTCACCGAGCACGCCGGTACGTGTGCGGAAGGTTCCATTCGTCTGCGATTCTTCCTTGCTTCGATCGCCTCGCAGGTAATCCACGATGTCCGCCGAACCCAGCGCGGTCTGCTGGGCCGATCCCAGATTGTCCCAGGTGAACGCGCGATACTTCGCGCTGGCGTTGTTACCTTGCGGGTTGTAGAAATAAATCGGCCGAGCCGACCAGGGCACTGCGGCTACTGTGAGGCCGGCGCGCCACAATGGATTGGTGGACAACGCGCCATTGGCGCCCACCGAGAAAGCGCGTAGGTCGCCACGCCACGTACCGCTGTAGAACTGCGCTTGGAAGACTCTGGTGTCCGTTTCGATCTGCGCCGAGCTCGCCGCCAGGGCGGTGCCCGCACCCAGGGATTCGGCGGCGATCTTCGCAAACGCGCGCGTCAGGCTCTCCACCATCTTGTCGGCTTCGCTCGCGACATAGAAATTTTCCGGACGCGGGTCGCCGGTCGACAGAATCTCGCCACTGCTCCACAAGGAAGCGTTGAGCGCGGCGGTCTGCGAGTACGGCTGATAATTTTCCGGCACATCGAAACCGCCGTACTTGGTCGCCAGCCAGTACTGATTTCTCGAACGCGGTTCCAGAACCTGGTTCTCGCGCACGTCCACCCAGTAGGTCGAGACTGTTTGCTTGTCCGCCAGATCGGGGCGCAAATCCCTGGTGTGCGAGTCGTACGCCAGGCCGGCGATGAACGCCGAGTTCTCGCGGCCGGTGAACGGCGTGGGAATGGTGATGCCTTCGAGCTGCGCGATCTTCTGCGTCGCTGTCACGACATTGACCGTGTTATCCGCCGAAACCGTCGCGGGCCGCGTCGGCTCATCCGTGGTCCAGGTGCTCCCGGGTAGGTCCTTGTCGCGATGAGTGTTCACGTCGCCGATGCCGAGCAGCGCGTTGTTCTGACAGCTGTACTGCATCGGATCGTCCCAGTTGGTGATGACCGGAAAACCGTCGGCGGCGTTGTAGCGTTGCGAACTGGTGCCGCTCAGCGCGGTGTACTCGGGCACGTTGCCCTGATTCTTCAGGTAACGGATCGCCGCGTAATACAGCTCGCTCACCGGGTCGTAACTCTTGTGATTCTGGGTCGTCATCTGACCGAACTTGTTGATGTAATTGATGACGCCGCTGTTGGAGATGGCCTGTCCGACGGCGGCCGAGGTCGCGGTCGCATCGGCCGAATCCGGGTTCTGCACCAGTACGCCGGTGGACGGATCCCATTCGCGATTGCCGTTGTCGACCAATCGGTTGCTCGATGGATCGAGCTTGTACCGGCCCACGAATTTCTGGCGAGCGCGCAGCACGCCGCCGTCGCGCAGAATGTTGCTGTCGTTGAGATAGCCGAACACGCTGTAACGAATGCGATCGGCATATTTCTGGATCAGCCCTTCCGGCTTCCAGCCTTGCGAGTACTGCACGCAGTTGCTCTCGATGCCGACGCTCGAGTCGCACACTTTCACGCGCACACTGACTTCGTACACCTTTGAGCCATCGAGCGACGACGCCGTGTGCACCGATGGATCGTAGTCGATGACCGGATCGGTGCTGAGGTTGCCTGTGCGCGTGAAGCGCATGCGGTTGCCGAGCGTCCAGATGCGGTACGTGAAATCGTTCCAGTTCGCCGGCGTCGCGCCACTCACCAGCGTGGAGTTGTTGCCACTGACGGGAATGCGCCGGTTTGGAAACAGGCTGTTGGCGCCGTTGCCGTCGTAGCGTGCTTTTTCCAACCAGGTTTCGCTGGCGGTGTCGCGGACTCGAAAGCCGCCGGTCAACGCCTTGCGGAACGGATCGATCGTCTGGGTCGTCGCCCAGTTCAGGTAATTGCCGCTCCACTGCTGCGAGCTGCTGCTACAGGTGCGCGTCGTGGTCGTGGACACCGGATAGAAATAGCGATTGGCCTCGGTCGCGCTGTACGAGTACTTGTAACATTTCGCGGGATCGAAATAGCCGGTGTAGGCGCGCGTCGTGTCGTAGTTCCCGAGATTCGCCATGCTATCGAGCGTCGGATATTCGACCGACGGTACCAGCAACAGATTGCCGGGAACGTTGCCGGCAACGGTGAGCGGTGACTGCGCGACGGTGTTGCTCGCGGTTTGAGCGCTCGCCGCGCCAGCAAGAACCGTCAACGACGTGCCCAGCAACGCGTGACGAAACTTCACAAGCAGCCAGCGCCGCGCCCGCGGCGTTTCATTGCTCATCGACATGACGTCCTCGCTAACGCCAGGCTCAGAACGAACGTTTCACGGTGGATTGCAGAACGACGATCGATCGGTCGACGGCATCACCGGGGGCGCTACTGCGCGCAGTGATCCGGTAATACGCGACGTTCTCGACACTGGCCGCGCCATAGGCAGCGGAGTCTGCGTTCGCACCCAGGTCGAAGCTGCTCTCGGCCGCGCCGGTCGCCATGAACTGGATGAAATACTGCGGCGTCCCTGGCGTTTTCGCGCTGTTGACGGCGTGAGACTGGTCGACGTCGACCCAGTTGGCGCTGGTGCCACTGAAAGTGTTCTCGGGAATGACAGGGCAGGCGACGCCAGTGACCGGCCGGCAATCGACACCGTGCAGATCGTTGATGTTTCCATTGGCCGTGATGGCCGCTTCGGCGGCCCGCAGCGCCGACTCCGCTCGTTGAAAGGCAAGCGAGCGGTCGTACATGTTGGCGCTCATGTGTTCCTGCAGAGTCGTGCCACGTACGGCCGCGAGGCCGATGAGCGTCGCCAGCACCAATAAGACGAGTGAAACGATCAGCGCCACTCCTTTCTGGCGGCACGCGGTGCTCATGGCACGCGATTCCTCAAGGTGATGACATTGGTGAAGACGCGCTGCAGGCGGCCGGAGTTCACGCTCGTGTCGGTGGAGATTCGTTGATCGGGGCTCTGCAGGGTGAGTGTGATCATCACGGCGTTGACGTTGGCCCACACCACGCTTGGGCTGGCCGGCACGAAATCGGACCGCCCCGACTCACGATAGGTGATCTGCATGTCGCTGACGCCCGCGACGACTTCCTCGCGAGCTCCGCCAATACGCCGACGAAACAACGAGCGCCCGCCTTCCGCGGGCCGGCCGTTGTCACCTACGTACCAATCCACCGCGGAGAAGCGCGCGATCTGCGAATTTGGACCGTAGGTATAGGAATTGCCCGTGGCAGAAGGGCCGCAGTCGGTGGGATAACCCAACCCCTTGGAACAATTGCGTGGCCAGTCGCCGCTGCCGGTGTTGTGCACCAGGGTGGTGTTGGCGCTGTTGTAGTTGGTGACTTTGAAAATCGCCGCGTGGTCGAAATCGCAAACCATGAGGATGTCGTCCGGGGCGATCGCGGTCGTCGGCGCGCTGATCTGAAACTCCGCCGCGTTGGCGTTGTGCTTGACGACCGTCAGTCCGGTGCCATCGATTCCCTGCAATTGCAGGGAATCGGTGCCACTGATTCTGTTATCCAACGTGGAACTGCCGAACCCGACGGCGCTGTCGGTCTGGCTGCCGTCGAAGCCGCGCATGCCAAACCAGTTTTGCCACCATGCAGGCGTGGCACCGGGTTGCTCGATGAGGACGTTTGCAATCCTGCCGCTGCTATCGCAGCCCGTCACACCCGCTTGCCGCACGTCGCGCGCCAGCAGTTCGAACGCGGTTCTCGCGCTCTCCTGAATTTGTGACAACCCTTCGTTGGCGCGATAACTCTGGCGGTTCGCGACGATGACGCCCATCGCGCCGCCGATGACCACCAGCCCCAGCACCATCGAGATCATCAGCTCGACGAGCGTAAAGCCCCGCTCCCTCATAGATGCACCACAGTCACGAGTTCCTGCTGCGAGCCTGTGGTCTGCCGGTCCGTCGTGCTGCCGGCGGAGCGCGTATCGGTCCAGGTGACGCGAATGGTGCAAACACCGGCATCGACACCGCTGGTCGCACACGAGATTGCGCCGGTCGCGCTCGGCCCCAAGGTCCTGACCAGGTTGTCTTGCCACGTTGCCAGGGACTGCGACGCGAACGAGGTACCGTCGCGAGTCGCGCCGTCATTGAAGCGGCCGGCCATCGCGTTCGCTCGATCGGCTCGCATGGCGTCCACGATCGAGTGCGTCTCCACGACGGCGAGGCTCCGCTCCATCGCGCCTTGATTGTTTTTCAGGCTCCACATCTGCAGGCCCGCCAGGCCGAGCATGCCGACCGACAAGACCAGCAGCGAAATCAGCACTTCGATCAAACCGACACCGCGTTCTGCGTGGGGCCCGATGACTGGATGCCTCATGCTCCGCACGTCCCGCTCAGAGTGGTCGTCGACAGGCGGCTGCCGCTTCCCAGCGTGACACGCCTGCCGCTGGCATTACGCGGAGCGCACACCGTGATGCGCTGATCGTTGACGATGGAGCCACCGGTGTATGCGAGCCCTTCCGGTCGGTACGTGACCGAGTCACCGATCAACGTCGACTGCATGCTGATGCCGCCAGAGAAAGTGTTCACGGCGCCCCGACGCAACACGTTACCGCCAGAGCCGGTCGTGACGATCCAATTGGTCCAGGCGCGTGTCGAATTTGCACAGGTGTCGTCCTTGTTGGGATCGACGCGACAGAATGAAACGCTGGTATTGCGCTTGATCGCTTCGGACCGCGCCAGGTTGAGCGCGGCGACGACTTCGTTCGCTTGAGTGGTCAACCGGGTATTGACGGTCATCTGGGTAAAAGCGGGTACCGCGAGCCCGAGTGTGATCGCGGCGACAGCCAGCGTCACCATGAGCTCGATCATGGTGAATCCGGACACGAAGCGGGTGGTGTGAGGAACTGGAGCGATCACGAACATAGCGAGCGTCGGCCTGTCGGGCATTTACCTGTTCTGTATGTTGATCCGGCAACAATACGGAAAGGATAGGTTCTTGCTATCTGCAATTCGCGAATTGCGTCGCAAGTGCCCTCATGCAAACGCCCCGAGGTATGTTCGTATTATGCGTAAGGTCTGGCGCGTTCGTCAGCGCGGCGACGATCTGAAAAGCGTTTGAGGGAATGACTGTGCCGTAGTTTGGCGCGCGGGGCAACCCCCGGCGAAAAAGGGG
>JAEWAF010000004.1 GCA_023391815.1 Pseudomonadota bacterium | reverse complement strand
GACCTACCTCGTCCCGGCAGCCTCGAACAAGATGGACCTTGTCGGGGCAGCGCGCCCAGGGATGGGACCCAAGGAGGACGCGCGTCTGCGCGGCCACCGGGGGCGCGGTGCCGGGACGAGGTAGGTCACTCCCGGCGACGCAGACCACCAACGCCTCTTCTCCGAACTCCGAACTCCGAACTCCGAACTCCGAACTCCGATCCGTAAACTCACAAATCAACGCTGAAGGAAGCGGACGACCGAAACATCTCCTCATCCTCCACGACATGCGCCAACTTCGGCCGGGGCGGCGAAACGCGTTCGCCGAGGCGCGAGGAGGCGTCCCAGCAAATGATCAGCACGACCAGCGACAACCAGGCCCACACCTGCTCGCGACGCTGACGATCGCGGGCCAGCGTTTTGAAGCTGGGGGCGCGGTCCTGCATCCAGTGGCGGGGATGCTCAGACGCGGGCTGCGGGGACGAGCCGGCGCGGACGCGGGGTTGGGTGGGAATCGGGCGGTCGATCATGGCGGTTCTCCAACGCCGGTTGAGCTCGGCGTGGTGCTATTACCGCTCTGAAGCACGGACGCATGATCGCTGCCAGAAGGCGTGCCGCGGGCAGATTGTGATTAATTATGACCAGGGGGCCGCGAGGCGGGCGCGGCGGTACACTGTGCGCTATGAAGAAAGTCATAGCCATCGTCGAAGACGAACCCGCGATCCGCGATAACTATGCCGCCGCCTTTCAGCGCCATGGTTATTCCGTGCGCACCTACGGCACTCGAAAGGAAGCTATCGAAGCGTTCCGCGCTCGCCTGCCGGACTTGGCGGTGATCGATGTCGGCCTGAAAGAAGAGCCCGAGGGCGGCTTCGAGTTATGTCGCGAGTTGCGCTCGATGTCGGCCGAGTTGCCGATCATCTTTCTGACCGCTCGCGACAGCGAGCTCGATGCCGTCTCCGGCCTGCGTCTCGGTGCCGATGACTATCTGACCAAGGATCTCTCGCTGACGCACTTGATCGCGCGCGTGACCGCCCTCTTCCGCCGCATCGACGCGCTCACTCAACCGTCGAATCGCGATCAGGTGATCTCGCGCGGCTCGCTGATGATCGACGCCGCGCGCTTGCATGCGACGTGGAACGATCAGCCGCTCGGCCTCACGCTGACCGAGTTCTGGATCGTGCATGCCCTGGCGAAGAACCCCGGCCACGTGAAGAACCGGCAACAGTTGATGGATGCCGCCAACGTGGTGCTCGACGACAACACCATCACCTCGCACATCAAGCGCATCCGGCGGAAGTTCCAGGCGATCGACTCGAGCTTCGACAACATCGAGACCATGTACGGCATGGGCTATCGCTGGAAGGAAGCCTGACGCGACGGCCGGAATGTCTCTTCGCACCAAGCTGCTGCTGCTAAGTTTGCTCACGCTGATCCTGCCGTGGGCCGGTTGGAAATATGCGCAGCAGATGGAGACCACGCTACGCAGCGGCCAGGAAGCCGCGCTGATCACGACCGCCGAGGTGCTCGGCCGCGTGGTCGCGAGTGAGCCGGAGCTGCTCTATCGCACCGGCGAGTTGCGTGGCGCGTTCGATCCGAATCGTGGCGATTTGTTTGCTCCGCTGCTGCTCACCCAGCCGTTGATCGACGGTTTCGCGGACGAATGGCCGGAGCCCACGCGCCCGGTGCCCGGCTTCACCGACGCTCAGCCGAACGCACCCTTGCTGCGACTCGGCGTCCATGGCCGTTCGTTGCATGTGTTCGCCGAGATCAAAACGCGTCGGCACGCGTACGAAACGCCGAGCGACAACGAAACGGTGCCGGAGAGCGGCTCGAACCGTTTGATCCTGCTCACGCGCGATGAATTCAGCCGCGAACGCGCCTGGTCCATCAGCGCACTGGCACCGGGCCCGATCATCGTCCGGCCTTGTGACATCGGCTCTCCCTGGCGCCCGCACGCTGAGGACATGCCCTACATCACTGGCGTGTGGCGAGAAACAGCAACGGGATATGCCGTCGAGTTGCGCGGCCCGCAGAATTTGTTTGGCACGCAGCTGGCGGTTTATGCGCTCGATAAAGACAACGCGACCATCGCCACCACGCACGGACTTGCGTGGGTGCACACCGGCTCGGAGGCGCTGAAGCAGCGACTGGAACAATACGCGCCGGAAGGCATTCGCGTATCGGTCGTCGACGTGAACGGCTGGTTACTGGCGCGCGCGGGCGAAGTCACCGTAAATGCATCGTCGAGCTACCCCGGCTTGCAAAGCGACGAGTACGGCTTCATGCGGTCGGTGTATCGCGGGTTGTTTCCGAGCAGCTCGGTGAAGCCCCAACCGTATGGCTTGCCGTATGGAATGTGGGGCGCGCCAGTCGATAAAGCGCGGGAGGGCACGAAAGCTGCGATCTGGTTCGATCAGGCCGGCGGCGAACCCTCGCTGGTGCGCGCAGCCGTGCCAGTGCGCTATGGCGATGAAATATTGGGGGCGCTGGTCGTCGAGCAGCCTGGCGAGCAGCTCGTACTGGTCCGCGAGCTGGCACTCACCCGCCTCTTGAATGTCACCTTGTTCGCGACATTGTTCTCCGTGATCGTGACGCTGGTGTTCGCGGCCCGCCTTTCACATCGCATTCGCCGATTGAGCCGTGCGGCGCGAACGGCGTTGACCGCCGAAGGCCGCATCGAGCACAGCATCCCCGGCACCGACGCAAGAGACGAGCTCGGCGCCCTGGCTCGCAGCTACGACACGCTGCTCGGCCGCGTGAAGGAATACACGACTTATCTGCAAACGCTCGGCACCAAGCTGTCGCACGAGTTGCGCACGCCGTTGACCATCGTCAGCTCATCGCTGGACAACCTCGTCTCCGAAGAAACATTGGCGCCGAACGCGCAAAGCTATGTGGACCGCGCGAGAAGTGGGACGAGCCGCATGCACGCCATTCTCACGGCGCTGAGCGAGGCCACGCGCGTCGAGCAGAGCATCGAGCACACCGATCGGGTGCGCTTCGACCTGAGCGAGCTGGTCAGGAACATGGGGCAGGCCTATCGCCAGACCTTCGCTCAACATCGCATCGAGACTCGGCTGCCGAACGAGACCTGCATGATCGACGGCTCGCCGGACCTGATCGCGCAGTTGCTCGACAAGTTGATGGACAACGCCGCCGACTTCACGCCGGCCGGCAAGCAGATCACCCTGGCCCTTGAGGCCGGGCCGCGCGACTGCCGGCTGAGCGTCAGCAATGAGGGCCCGCCATTGCCGCCGCAGCTGAACGACCGGTTGTTCGAGTCGCTGGTGAGCAGTCGCGGCAGCTCCGACGGAAAACCCCATCTCGGGCTCGGGCTGTACATCGTGCGGCTGATTGCCGACTTCCACAGTAGTCGCGTGTCCGCAACGAATCTTCCCGACGACACCGGCGTGAGCATCAGCCTGGAGATTCCAAGGGCTTAGTCAAAGCCGCGCGTAGTCTCGCGACTACGATGATGCGCAGCGTCGAGTTTCCTTACAGCCGGCCGCGCGAGTCGCGCGAAAAAGTAGTTGCGCTGATGCGACGATTAGGACTAAGTTCCTGTCCCAGCATGCACCGCGAGCCGAACGGCATGTGGTTTGCTTCGATAGGTCCAGCGCTGCTCTTCCGGGGGCGGCGAAGATGGCAGAGAAGCGGGGATGGCACCGCGAGGGGAGTGGGATCGAATCACAAGCGACAGGGATGCGCAGCCTTCCGTCCCGGTAATCACCGGGCGAGGCGGGAGCAAGAAGGGTTGAGCGACAACAGCGACGTTTCCAGATTTAGCCGACGCGACCCAACAACTCGAAGAGTCGTCGACTCGGAAACGAAAAGCCCCGCGAATGCGGGGCTTTTTTTTGGCCGAGCGTTGGCGGCGGTTTATTTCTGTTTCCAGTTGCCGTCCTTATCCTGATAGAACCAGCCCGCCGCCGCCTTGCTGGCCCAGCGCTCGGCGAAGGTGGTGCGAATATCCATTTCCCATTCCGGGTGACCGTTGGCGGTCGCGATCTCGCGATACAGATTGGCGCGATCGGCATTCTCATCGGCGACCAGCTTGCGCGTGGCATTGCGCTCCGGCAGCGGCACCAGATTCTGGTCGCGAATCTCCACCAGGCCGTCGCGGGTCAGGCCGACCGCGCCGGAGTCGTAGTACTTCTTCAGCTTGGCATGACGCTCTTCCATCGATTGAGTCAGCTGGCGAACCGCCGGCGTCGACACGTTCAGGTCCGCCTGCGCAGCTTCGGCGGCGGGCACCAGCAGGTTCAACACGGAATGCGCGGTCGCCAGCAGCACGTCGCTCGATTGCGCAGGCAGCGCCGAGCGCTCGTCCTTCTTGGCGGGCTGACCGCTCGCGCCCCACACGTCGTCGATGATCTTGTCGGCCGCCTTCTCGGCCGCGGCCGCCGGGAAATAAACATTGATGGTGACGCACGCGGCGACGATCAGGCACGAGGCCAGGCACAGCAACGTGGCGAGTTTGTAAGAGGCGGAACGCATTAGAGACTCCTTGGGACTCGGGCGAGATTACAGTCGGCCGCTCGCCAACCGTCAATCCGAGTTATCGAAGCGACAGTCATCATCGCAGAACCGGGCCTTCGGACCGGGTCGCGGCCAGCAATTGCTCGACCAGGCGCGGCCAATCCACGCGACGCGAGCTGCCGATGACATCGATGCGCGGCAGGCCCCTGCCCTTCACCAGGTAGTAATTGCCATTGGCGGCCGGCGCCACGCCGTCCATCACGCACACTTCGTTCTGCAAGCGGCATGAAATGCCCAGACGGTCATAGTTGAAATCCTCGAAGAAGCGCAGGAAGCCGCTCGACAACGCCGCGGTCACGC
>JAEWAF010000101.1 GCA_023391815.1 Pseudomonadota bacterium | reverse complement strand
GCGCGCAGCCTGTCGGCAGAGCTGGGGCGTAGGTGGGGGTCTCGGGAAACTCGCGAGCGTCTTCCACGTTGGCGGACTGTGCCTCGATGGCTGCCGCACGATTGGGTCAGCTGTCGTTTCGTTCTCGGTGTCGCTCGCTGCGCGCTAACGCGCTGCGAGCTGCAACGCGCGTCGTCACTTGTACTGCGAACGTGCAACGGCGTGCTCGAATGGCGGCGGTGGCCGAGTCACCGTGGTTGCGAACTTCCCGAGACCCCCACCTTTCCCCAGCTCGCAGATGCGCGACCTGATGCTTCGTACCTCAGCCGAGTTTGCGCGATCCGATGCTATGTACCTCAGCCGAGTTTGCGCGACTCGATGCTTCGTACCTCAGCCGAGTTTGCGCGACCCGATGCTTCGTAACTCAGGCGGGGTTGCGCCACCCGGCGCGGCTTCGCCGCGTGCGCTTCGCTGGGCGCGAGCCGAGCTGTGATGTGGGGCAAATCCGTGGTCGAGGCGGGACCAGTCACCGCTTCTTCGTGCGCGCTGGCAGGCGGCAAACCTCAGTGGGACGCGCCGCCGATCATTCGAGAGGCACTCACCTCGCGTCCACTCACCTTCGTTGCCAAACCTCTGATTCCAGAGAGTAGGGCATCGCCGCCCGGGTAAGCACACAAGCATCCTGTCCATCGACCCGCAGCTCGTTGCTGAGCTGCGCGAGGCTGATAACTGCAAGAACCTCGCTGCCGTCGGCGGTAGCGACAGCGTCGACGACATCGCCGGCATGTTGCTCCCCAGCCAGCACACGAGTGCCAGGCGCAGGCGCCGGGCCGGCGCTGTGAAAAAGAAACATGCGTCGTTTGACCGCGCCGCGGAAGTGGGCGCGGGCGATGATTTCCTGGCCGGTGTAGCAACCTTTCTCGAAGCTGATGCCTCCGAGCAGATCGATGTTCAGCATCTGCGCGACGAACGCCTCGTGAGTTTCGGGATAGACCTGCGGTAGTCCCGCGCGCACTTGTGACAAATGCCAGTGATGCTCGCGTGCCGCATCGATGGGGGCGGAAAAGGCGCCCAGCACGAGCACATCCTCCACGCCCGGCAATGTGAAATAGCTCACACCACCAATCTCACGATGCAAGCCGGCGTCCGCCAAAGTCACATCGGAGGGGAGTGCGGAGCGGGCCAGGAGGCCGACCTGGAAATGTTTCGCGGGCTCGATCTTCGCCTTCGCCCGAAGCACATATTTGCGTAGTCGCAGCAGCGTGCTATCGACCAGCGCGGCGGGTAGCACCAATGCGATGCCGTCAGCGCGTTCCAACATCCAGAACACCGCTTGCACGCGCCCTTGCGGGGAATTGCAGCAGGCCAGCTGCACTCGATTCGAGTTGAGCGTGTCCAGATCGGCCGTCAGCTGGCCCTGGAGATAAGCGCGCGCGTCAGCGCCGGTCACCATGATGGCGGCGAGCGTTGTCAGGGCGCTCACATCGGGGGTTGGGGGTGTCATCGTGCCGCCGGCGGCGGCCGGCGTGGAAATAGGGGCAGACATTCGTGAAATCCGAAATCAAGCCTCGCCACAAACGAACAGCGCACCGTTCCGGGCCTGGGGGGCTTCTGGCACACTACCGGCCGTTCGAACGGTCACCGCCATCATCGTCCGGTTCAATGGCAGATACAAATTCGCCGCCAGATTCACCCGCCGAGGCCGAAGGCCCGGGCGCGGATGTTTCGACGGCCACCGCTAAAGGGACCGGGCCGCGCGAAGCGGGTTCCGCGCCCCCCAAAGAAATCGGCGGTCGCGACGGGCCGGAGCCGACGCGCTTCGGCGATTGGGAAAAGGCCGGCCGTTGCATCGATTTTTGATTTCCAACCGATTGCCCGCTATTCGCCATAACTCACCATGAGCAATCCCAAGTACGAGCGGCCGCTGTCGCCGTTCATGAATTATCGATGGCAGTACACCAATACGCTGTCGATCCTGCACCGGGTCACCGGCTGCGCGCTCACCGTCGGTTTGTTGTTGTTTGTTTACTGGCTGGTCGCGGCCGCCAACGGCCCCGAGGCATACGCGTCGGCGCACCAGGTCTTCGCGCATCCGCTGACCACCTTGCTGCTGGTCGGATTCTCGTTCGCGTTCTTTTATCACCTGTTGAACGGCGTGCGTCATCTGGTGTGGGACGCCGGGCATGGCTTCGAGAAATCCCAGGCGCGCACCAGCGGCTGGCTGGTGTTCATCGGCTCGCTCGTGCTCACCGCCATTCTTTGGTTCCTGCTGGTCCGCGGAGGTGCGGTATGAGTTTGCGCAGTCCGATCGGACGAGTTCTCGGGTTGGGCGCCGCCGGCGAAGGCGTCGGCCACTGGTGGACGCAGCGGGTCACTTCGGTGGCGCTGGTGCTGCTGGGCCTGTGGTTCGTGTTCGCGCTGGTCGCCATGCCGGATCGCGGCTATGAAACGATCGTCGGCTGGATTCACGATCCGTTCAACGCCGTGATGCTGGCCCTGCTGGTGGGCACGGCGGTTTATCACTCGTTGCTGGGTGTGCAGGTGGTGGTCGAGGACTACGTGAGCGATCACGGTGCCAAGATCGTCACGCTGCTGGCACTGAAGTTCATTCACATCGTCCTCGGCGCTCTCGGCATCTTCTCCGTGCTGCGCATCGCTTTCGGGAGCGCGGCATGAGCGCCTATCAATTCATCGATCACAACTACGACGTGGTCGTGGTCGGCGCCGGCGGTGCCGGTCTGCGTGCCACCTTCGGTCTGGCGCACTCCGGTTTGTCGGTAGCGTGCATTACGAAGGTGTTTCCGACGCGGAGTCACACGGTCGCCGCGCAGGGTGGCATCAGCGCCGCGCTCGGCAACATGGGCGAGGACGACTGGCGCTGGCACATGTACGACACCGTCAAAGGGTCGGACTGGCTCGGCGACCAGGACGCGATCGAGTTCATGTGCAAAGAAGCGCCCGGGGCCGTGATCGAGCTGGAGCACTATGGCGTGCCGTTCTCACGCACCGATGACGGTCGCATTTATCAGCGTCCGTTCGGCGGCATGACCACGCACTACGGCAAGGGCACCGCACAGCGCACCTGCGCGGCGGCGGACCGCACCGGTCACGCGATGCTGCATACGTTGTATCAGCAGGCGCTGCGCCACGAAGCGCAGTTCTTCATCGAATATTTCGCGGTCGATCTGATCATGGAGAACGGCGAGTGCCGCGGCGTCGTCGCCATCAACATGGCGGACGGCACGGTGCATCGTTTCCTCGGTCATCAGACGATTCTCGCCACGGGCGGCTACGGTCGCGCGTATTTCTCTTGTACGTCGGCTCACACCTGCACGGGCGACGGCGGCGGCATGGTGTTGCGCGCTGGCCTGCCGATGCAGGACATGGAGTTCGTGCAGTTCCATCCGACCGGCATCTACGGCGCCGGATGTTTGATCACCGAAGGCGTGCGCGGCGAAGGCGGCATTCTGCGCAACTCGCAGGGCGAACGTTTCATGGAACGTTATGCGCCGAATGCCAAGGACCTCGCGTCGCGTGACGTGGTAAGCCGTTCGATGACCATGGAGATTCGCGAAGGCCGCGGCGTCGGTCCTCACAAGGATCACATCTATCTGCACCTCGAGCACCTCGGCGCCGAAGTGATTCACGAGCGTCTGCCGGGCATCGCCGAGACCGCGAAGATTTTCGCCGGCGTCGATGTGACCAAGCAGCCGATTCCGGTGCTGCCGACGGTTCACTACAACATGGGCGGCATCCCGGCCAACTATCACGGCGAAGTGGTGACGCTGAAGAACGGCAATCCCGACTCGGTCGTGCCGGGGCTGATGGCGGTGGGCGAGGCGGCGTGCGTGTCCGTGCACGGCGCGAATCGTCTCGGCTCCAACTCGTTGCTCGACCTGGTGGTGTTCGGTCGCGAAGCCGCGCGTCACGCCGCCGAGATCGTCAAGCCGAATACCAAACATCGGCCGTTGCCGAAGGATGCGGGCGAGCTGGCGATCAGCCGCATCGACAGGTTCCGTCATGCCAAGGGCTCGCTGAAGACCGCCGACATCCGCCTGAACATGCAGCGGACCATGCAGAACCATGCCGCCGTGTTCCGCACGGCCGAATCCCTCAAGGAAGGCATGCAGAAGATGCAGGAAGTGTTCAAGTCGTTCGAGCAGGTGAACGTCAGCGATCGCGGCATGGTGTGGAACACCGACCTGATCGAAACGCTCGAGCTGGACAACCTGCTGAGCCAGGCGGTCGCGACCATCACCTCCGCGGAGAACCGTAAGGAGAGCCGCGGCGCGCACGCTCACGAGGACTATCCGGATCGCGACGATGTGAACTGGATGAAACACACGCTTGCCTGGGTGAGCCCGCAGGGCCAGGTGTCGCTCGACTATCGCCCGGTGCATCTGAACACTTTGACCAACGACGTAGAGCCCGTTCCGCCCAAGGCGAGGGTGTACTGATCATGGCGCAATTCCGTCTTCCCAAGAACTCGGTCGTCGGTGTCGGCAAGAGCTATCCGGCGCCGGCGGGTGCCAAGGACGTGCGGACCTTCCGCATCTATCGTTTCGATCCGGAGTCGGGTCAGAACCCGCGTTACGACACGTACGAAGTCGACATGTCGACGTGCGGCCCGATGGTGCTCGACGCGCTCATCAAGATCAAAAACGAGATCGACCCGACGCTGACGTTCCGTCGCTCCTGTCGCGAAGGTATCTGCGGCTCGTGCGCGATGAACATCGACGGCGTGAATACGCTGGCCTGCACCCGCGCCACCGAAGATGTGAAGGGCACGGTCAAGATCTTCCCGCTGCCGCACATGCCGGTGATCAAAGACCTGGTGCCGGATCTCACCAACTTCTACGCACAGTACGCGTCGGTGAAGCCCTGGTTGCAGACGCGCACGCCGGCCCCGCCGGATCGCGAGCGGCTGCAGTCGAAGGAGGATCAGGAAAAGATCGACCGTCCGGCGGCCTGTATCCTTTGTGCCTGCTGCTCCACTTCGTGCCCGAGCTACTGGTGGAACGGCGATCGGTACCTGGGGCCCGCGGCGTTGCTGGCGGCCTATCGCTGGATCGTGGATACCCGCGACGAGGCGACCGGTGAGCGTCTGGATGCGCTGGAAGACCCGTTCAAGCTGTATCGGTGCCATACCATCATGAACTGCACCGAGGCCTGCCCGAAGGATCTGAACCCGGCCAAGGCGATCGCCGAGATCAAGAAGAAGATGGCCGAGCGCAGGCACTAGTACAGGCCCCGGGTATGCTACTTAACTACAGCGACCGCGGTGGCCTTCGGTTGGCGGTCGCTAATGGATAACCCTCAGCTCGGCGTCCTGCGATGGCGTTGCCGCCGGGGCATGCGCGAGTTGGACGTGCTGCTCGAACGCTATCTCCGGGAACGGTATCCTTCCGCCCCGGCTGCCGAACAACAGGCCTTCGTCGCTTTGCTCGAGGCGCCAGACCCGCAGCTGTTCGCCTACGTAGTGCAACGAGAGGTCCCGGAAGATCCGGATTGGGCGCATGTCATCGCCAAGCTCCGCAACCCCAGCCCTGCTGACGATTGACGTTCGGAGCCGTCGCTCCGAGCGTCGGCTCGCCGTGCTCGCGTTGGGTGGAGTCGCCTTGGCCGCCGCGCTGCTGCCACTCACGCCGTTACCCGCCACAGTCTTTTTCGTGACCGCGTTCACGCTCGTGATGTTCGGCCTGCGGTGGCATGGGTGGCTCGGCGGCGCACGGCGGCTGACGACTGTCAGCTGGCTGTCCGACGGCAGCTGGCAGCTCAGTAGCGGAAATTGGAAAAATATTCCTGCCACGTTGTCCGCCGATACGCGCGTCGGCGACGGCTGGCTGTGGCTCCGGTGGCACATTTGCGATGCGCGTCCGCATCATCGCTCGATGCTGCTGCTGAAGGGTGACGCACTACCTGCGGAAATACGTCGTTTGAGCGTCCGTTTGCGACTGGAATCAGTCGCCGCGACGCATCGGGCCGGTGCGTGACGATGATTTTTGACGGTTGTCACGCAATCACTCAGCGAGTGTTCAGGAACACTTATGTCGCAGCGAACTTTCGCGCGGCTCATCAGTCTATGAGGGCAGTTGTGGCGTTGCCGATGAGCGCGCTTCCGCCGTACCGGCTGGGAGCGGGCGCTTGACGACCAACCCGGATGACACCGACCAGGAACTGGTCCGGCGCGTACAGGCGGGCGACCAGACGGCGTTCAACCTGCTGGTGCTGAAATACCAGCATCGGGTGTTGAAGCTGGTCGGACGTTTCGTGAACGACGCCGCCGAAGCCGAGGACGTCGCGCAGGAGGCGTTCCTGAAGGCGTATCGGGCGTTGGCATCGTTTCGTGGCGATAGTGCGTTCTATACCTGGTTGTATCGGATCGCGATCAACACCGCCAAGAACGCGCTGGTGTCGCAACGCCGCCGACCGGTCGACTTCGATCTGGATCTGCAGGATCCGGAGCAGTACGACCGGCAGGCGAAACTGAAGGAAGCGGATACCCCGGAAGGGGTGCTGCTGACGGACGAGATCCGCGCCGTGGTCGAGGAGGCCATGGAGCAACTGCCCGAAGATCTGCGCACGGCCATCGTACTGCGCGAGTTGGAAGGGCTCTCGTACGAGGAGATCGCCGAGGCGATGGATTGTCCGGTGGGTACCGTGCGATCCCGGATTTTCCGAGCGCGCGAGGCCATCGACAAGAAGCTGAAGCCCCTGTTGGATTGAGTTATCGTGGTGACAGCATGACGGATGCTCTGAACGAACAGCTTTCTGCCTGCCTGGACGGCGAGTTGCCGCCGGCGGAGCTCGACCTGCTATTGAAGCGGGTGGAGCGGGAGGCTGAGCTGCGCGCCGCCATCGGCCGCTACTCGCTGATCGGCGAGGCGATGCGAGCCGAGCGACCGGCAATCGCCTCTGGCGATTTCGCCAGCAAGGTGATGGCGGCGGTGGCCGCCGAGCCAGTCCGCATCCAGACGCCAGCCGAGGTGGTTCGGCCTCGTGTCGTTGGGGCGCCGGCCGCTGCGCCACGTACTTCCAGAATCTCTCCCGCCGCGATTCGTTACCTGCGCCCCGTGGCCGGCATGGCCATCGCCGCCGGTGTCGCGGCCGTCGCCGTGCTCACGATGCAGCCGATGGGCCAGCCGGATGTGATGCCGGTGACTCCTTCGCTGGTCGCGGCCAATCAGCCCGCCGCCAACGAGGCAGCGGTCGCCAGGCAGGCGGCCGAGTCGAGCTACGTCGTGCCGACTTCGACCAGCAGTTCCGCATTCATTCCGGCAACGCGCCTGACCAACTATGTGGTCGCGCACAGCGAATATTCCTCACCGCTCGGCCGTCGCTCGGTGCTGAGCGGCGTGCTGGCCGATGACGAGGAGGCGAAAGCCCTCGAGTCCGGCGAAGCCGAAGTGAAGATTTCCGTCGGCGATGACACCGCTCCGGTACGTTGATGGCATCTCTGCGCGCCACTAGTCTGATCGCTGCGCTGCTGGCCATTGCAGCCACGGCGAATGCCGGCGATCGCGAAGCCCGTCAATGGCTCGAGCGCATGTCCGAGGCGCTCGCGACCCGCAACTACGAAGGACGTTTCTTCCATCTGCGCGACTCGCGCTCAGAATCGATGCGGATCTATCACCGCGTCGACAAAGGTAAGGTGACCGAGCGCCTGGTATCCCTCGACGGCAGCGGCCGCGAGATCATTCGCAATCAGAGCGAAGTGGTTTGTTATCTGCCGGACCGTCGCACGGTGCTGGTGGAGAAGCGCACCGACGACAACACGTTGCTCGCCGCCGTGCCGGCGTACAACGAAGAGCTCGAAGCTCATTACAACATCGAGCGAGGGCCGTTCACCAAAGCGCTGGGTCGTCGCACCCAGGTGATCAATGTCACGCCGCGCGATCAATTCCGTTACGGCTATCGCCTGTGGCTCGACGATGAGACGGCCATGCCGCTGAAGTCGCAGCTGTGCGATCGCGAAGGCAACGTCATCGAACAGATTTTGTTCGCGGAGCTGAACTTCCGCGACCGGATTCCCGCCGACAGCCTCAAACCGTCCGTTTCCGGCGAGGGTTTTCGCTGGATCCGACAGGACGTGCAGCCGCAGCTGGCTGCGGGTCAGGTCGCAGGGTGGGGCGTGATTCGCCTGCCCGCGGGCTTCAGGCTGACGGCGTGGCGCATTCAATTGATGGCCGGCTCCAACGTGCCGGTCCAGCACTTGGTGTATTCGGACGGCCTGGCGTCGGTGTCGGTGTTTATCGAGCCCGCCGATCCGCAGGCTCAGCCGATGAGAGGCCTGGCCAAGGTGGGCGCCGCATTCGCGTTTTCGCGTGCAATGGACGGTCACCAGGTCACGGCTGTAGGCGAAGTCCCGCCAGTCACCCTGGAGGCGATCGCGGCCGGTGTCACCAAGGACGACGCCACCAAGAGCCAGCCCACTCCCGCGACACCGGTTCCGCCGTCGACGAATCAGCACCCCGCCGGTCCGCCGCCCCCTCAACAATGACGACTTGGACGGTGCTGAGCCGCGCCGAGTGCAGCCTGTGCGAGCAGTTGCTGACGGAACTGGCCGAGGAGCTGAGTCCGGCCGAGGCCGCCAAGGTCAGCGTCGTCGATGTCGACGGCGATCCGGAGCTGGTCCGTAAATACGGTCACCGGGTGCCCGTTCTACTGGCCGACGGCGACTTCGTCTGCGACTACCGTCTGGACCGCGCGCGGGTTCGAGCCATCGCCGGCTAGCCGCCCGGTGCAATACGCCCGCCGGCGGGCGCCAACCCCGCTATAATCCGCCGCCGCCGGCCCGTCCCCCGGCCAGCAATTACAAGCCCTTGCAGATGAAGCTGATCCGCAACTTCTCGATCATCGCCCATATCGATCACGGCAAGTCCACGCTCGCCGACCGCTTCATCCAGTTGACCGGCGGTCTGGAACAGCGCGAGATGGAGGCGCAGGTGCTCGACTCCATGGATCTGGAGCGGGAGCGCGGCATCACCATCAAGGCGCAAAGCGTGTCGCTGCGTTACAAGGCGCGCGACGGGCAGGTGTATCAGCTCAACATGATCGATACGCCGGGCCACGTGGACTTTTCCTATGAGGTCTCGCGTTCGCTCGCCGCGTGCGAAGGCGCGCTGCTGGTCGTGGACGCCGCTCAAGGTGTCGAGGCGCAGAGCGTCGCGAATTGCTACACGGCTATCGAGCAGGGCCTGGAAGTGGTGCCCGTGCTCAACAAGATCGATCTGCCCTCGGCCGAGCCCGACCGGGTGATCAAAGAGATCGAGGAAATCATCGGCATCGAGGCGGAAGACGCGGTCCGCGTCAGCGCCAAGACCGGTGAGAACGTGCCCGAGCTGCTGGAGCAGTTGATCGCGCGCATTCCGCCGCCGAAAGGCGATCCGGACGCGCCGCTGCAGGCTCTGATCATCGATTCATGGTTCGATAACTACGTCGGCGTCGTATCGCTGGTGCGCGTGATGAATGGCTCGCTGCGCATGGGCCAGAAGATTCGCATGTGGTCGACCGGCCGCGCGCACACGGTCGACAAGCTCGGTCGCTTCACGCCGAAATCCAAGCCGACCGAGACGCTCGAGACCGGCGAAGTCGGCTTCGTCATCGCCGGCATCAAGGAGATCAACGGCGCTCCGGTCGGCGACACCATCACGCTCGACAATCGTCCCGCGAGCGAGCCGCTGGCCGGTTTCAAACAGGTGCAGCCCCGCGTGTTCGCGGGCCTGTTCCCGGTGCAGTCCGACGATTACGAAAACTTCAGGGACGCGCTCGCCAAGCTCAAGCTTAATGACTCGGCCCTGCACTACGAGCCGGAAGTGTCGAGCGCGCTCGGCTTCGGCTTCCGCATCGGCTTCCTGGGCCTGTTGCACATGGACATCGTGCAGGAGCGATTGGAACGTGAGTACAACCTGGACCTCATCACCAGCGCGCCCACGGTGGTGTACGAGATCCTGAAAACCGATGGCACCACCGTCAACGTCGACAACCCTTCGAAGCTGCCGCCGAGCAACGAGATCGAGGATCTGCGTGAGCCCATCATCACAGCAAACATCCTGCTGCCGCCGGAGTACGTCGGCGCGGTGATCACGTTGTGCACGGAGAAGCGCGGCCGCCAGACCAAGATGCTGTACGTCGGCAACCAGGTCTCACTGCAATACGAAATGCCGATGGCCGAAGTGGTGCTCGACTTCTTCGATCGTTTGAAGTCGGTGAGCCGCGGCTACGCCTCGTTCGATTATGAATTCAACCGGTTCGAGAGCGCGCCGCTGGTGAAGCTGGACGTGCTGATCAACGGCGATCGGGTCGACGCGCTGTCTTTGATCGTGCACAAAGACAACGCGTATCAGCGCGGCCGCGAGCTGGTCGATAAGATGCAGGAGCTGATTCCCCGGCAGCAGTTCGAGATCGCGGTGCAAGCGGCGATCGGCAGTCACGTGGTCGCGCGCGCGACCGTGAAGGCGCTGCGTAAAAACGTTCTGGCCAAGTGCTACGGCGGCGATATCTCGCGCAAGCGCAAGCTGCTGGAGAAGCAGAAAGAAGGCAAGAAGCGGATGAAGCAGGTGGGCTCGGTCGAGATCCCGCAGGAGGCGTTCCTCGCCGTTCTGCAGGTGGGCAAGGCCAAGAAAGAATAAACGGACAAAGCATGATCTTCGACTTCTCTTTCATCCTGGTCGCGGCAACCTTGCTGACCGGCCTGATCTGGGGCATCGACTCGCTGGCTTTCAAACCGCAGCGGGTGGCTACGGCCGCGGCCAAGGGCGTCGCGCCCGAGAACATTCGCGAGCCGATGGTGGTCGAGTACGCGCGCTCGTTCTTTCCGGTCATCCTGATCGTGCTGCTGATCCGCTCGTTTCTGTTCGAGCCGTTCCGCATTCCCTCCGATTCGATGATGCCGACGCTGCTGGACGGCGACTTCATCTTCGTCAACAAGTTCTCTTATGGTTTGCGGCTGCCGGTGGTCAACACCAAGATCGTTCCGATCGGCGATCCGCAGCGGGGCGACGTGATCGTGTTCCGCCTGCCGCGCGATCCGACGACCAACTACATCAAGCGGCTGGTCGGACTGCCCGGCGATCACATCGTGGTGCACGGTCAGAATCTTTATATCAACGGCGAGCGCGTGCCGGTGCAGCTCGACGGTACTTACACCGGCCCCGGCCATCGGGGCGAGACGCTGGCGACCGAGCATCTCGGCAACGTCGAGCACAAGGTGTTGTACATCCCGGGCCGGTTCGACGGCGAAGGCCGGGACTACGACCAGGTGGTGCCGGCGGGCCATTATTTCTTCATGGGCGACAACCGGGACAACAGCAAGGACAGCCGCTTTTTCGAGGTCGGCTTCGTGCCGGAGCGCAATCTGGTCGGAAAAGCGGTGCGGATCTGGTTGAACTGGGACCTGCCGAACGCGCCAATTTGGGACCGGATCGGCGCTCCCATCCACTGATTGGAGTATCTTTCGCGCCATGCTGGCCTGTATCCGGCCTGTTTAGCGGGGTTTCCGAGCATGCGTTCTCGTCAGCGTGGCGCCACGTTCCTGGGCATGGTCACCATCATCGCCATCGTCGGCTTCGGCCTGTATGGCGTGGTGAGGCTGGTGCCTCTGTATTCGGAGTACATGTCCGTGGTACGTGCGCTGGAGCAGACCGCAAAGGAAGATGCGGGCGGCACCGTGCAGAGTCTGCGTACTTCGCTGCTTCGCCGTTGGACGGTCGAGGACATCAAGAGCGTCCAGCCCAATGACATCCAGATCACGCGTCAGGGCAACGGCTACGTCATGCGCGCCTGGTATCGGGCCGAGGCACCGTTCATCTCCAACATCTCGCTGGTCGTCGACTTCGACAAAACCGTCGCGGTGGGCGGCGGGGCCGCGCCGGGGACCTGATCTGCGTTGAAGACTGCTTCCCAATGGCTGCGTGACAAGCTCGGCTACGAGTGCCGCGATCCGGCGCTGCTCGAGTCCGCACTCACGCATCGGAGCGCCGGCGGTTCTCACAACGAGCGCTTGGAGTTCCTGGGCGACGCGGTCCTCAACTGCGTCGTCGCCAAGCTGGTTTTTCACGAGTTCGCGAACGCCGACGAAGGCGATTTGTCCCGCTTCCGTGCCAGCCTGGTAAGCGGTGAGGCGCTGGCGGTGATCGCCGCCGAGATCGATCTCGGAAGCCAGCTGCGGCTGGGCTCGGGCGAGCTCAAGTCGGGCGGTTTCCGACGCAAATCCATTCTGGCCGATGCCCTGGAGGCGCTGTTCGGCGCCGTCTATCTCGACGGCGGCTTCGACGCCGCGGCCGGGGTGATCGAGCGCCTGTTCGTGCCGCGGCTGGACCGATTGCCGAGCGCGGCCGAGCTGAAAGATCCCAAGACGCGTCTGCAGGAGGCGCTGCAGGCCCGCGGATTGCCCTTGCCTTCCTATGCAGTCGAATCCATTTCCGGCGAGGCGCACAATCAGGTTTTCCAAGTGCGCTGCTCGGTCAGCTCGCTGGGCCTGAAAGTCTCGGCGAGCGGTCCAAGCCGCCGCCGCGCGGAGCAGGCCGCCGCGCAACTGTTGTTAGCCGCATTTCACGAGAGCCAGGGAATCTCCTCCTGAGGAGCCCGGTTCTGATGACCTTCCGATGATGAGTAAGCGCCATGCACGAAGATTCCCCTGAGTTCGACGATATCGACGACGGCGACGACGACCGGGCCGAAGCGAGCGATAACGTTCCGGCGAATTACCGCTGCGGGTTCGCGGCTATCGTGGGCCGGCCGAATGTGGGCAAGTCGACGCTGCTCAACGCGCTGCTCCAGCGCAAGGTCAGCATCGTCAGTCCCAAGCCGCAGACCACGCGTCATCGCATTCTCGGCATCCTGACGCGGCCGGAAGAGCAGATCATTTTCGTCGATACGCCCGGCATTCATTCGACGGCGCGCCGGGCGATGAACCGTCATATGAATCGGGCCGCGCTGTCATCGCTGGCGGACGCCGACATCAATCTGTTCGTGGTCGAGTCGTTGAGCTGGAGCGAAGAGGATGCGCGCGTGCTCGAAGCGCTGAAACAGCAGAAGCGCCCGATCATTCTCGTGCTCAGCAAGGTCGACAAGGTGCAGCCGCGTGAGCGCCTGCTGCCGTTCATCCAGGAGCTGAATCGTCGCGCCGAGTTCGTCGAAGTCGTGCCGCTCTCGGCGCTGAAGCACAGCAACCTGGAACAGCTGCCGTCCATCATCGCCAAACATCTGCCGCTGTCGCCGCCGCACTTCCCGCCGGATCAGGTCACCGACCGCAGCCCGGAATTCCAGGCCGCCGAGATCGTGCGCGAGAAGCTCACATTACGCCTGCGACAGGAGCTGCCGTACGGGTTGACGGTCGCGCTCGAGCAATTCAAGGAAGAAGACGGCCGGTTGCTGGTCAACGCCGTCATCTGGGTCGAGCGCACCGGTCAGAAGGCCATCGTCATCGGACAGGGCGGCGAGCAATTGAAGGAAGTGGGTCGCTCGGCGCGCATCGAGATGTCCAACCTGTTCGGCCGGCCGGTGCACCTGGAGCTGTGGGTGAAGGTCAAGGAGAACTGGTCGGACAACGAGCTGGCGCTGAAGCAGTTGGGATATGAGATGTGAGGCGCTTTGAGCGACGCGCGCCGCATTCAGCTGCAGCCGGCCTATGTGCTGCATCACCGGCCGTATCGGGATACCAGCCGGATCCTCGAGCTATTCACTAGAGACCACGGACGAGTCTCGGTGTTTGCTCGTGGCGCGCGCGGCGGCACCAAGGCCGGCGCCTCGCTGCTTCCCATTCTGCAGCCCTTCAATCGTCTGCTCGTGTCCTGGAGCGGGCGGGGCGAAGCGGGCCAGCTGACGGGGGCGGAATTCGATGGCGTGATGACGCCGCTGCCGGCCGATCGTCTGGTCCACGGTTTCTATTTGAACGAACTGCTGCTGAAACTGTTCGCGCGACACGACAGCCATCCCGACGTGTTCGCTCTATACGCGCAGACAATGGAACAGTTGAAGCGCGAGGATGCGATCCGTCCGTTGCGCTTGTTCGAAAAGCGCCTGCTCGAAGCCATCGGCTACGGACTCGCTTTGGAACGCGATGCACACGACGGCTCGCAGCTCGATCCGGACGCTACCTATCATTACCGCATGGAGCAGGGGCCGGTGCGCGTCGAAGGCATGGCCGAGAACACCGGCGTTTATTCAGGCGCAACGTTGCTGTCGCTCGCTCGGGAGGAGTTGTCGGACGCGACGGTGTGCGCCGATGCCCGCCGGCTGTTGCGAGCCGCTCTGGACCGTTGTCTGGACGGTCGCGAGCTGCGCACACGACAAGTGATGCTGGCATTGAGAAAAGGAAAATGACAGCATTCTCAAATGCTTCACCTTGGTGTCAATGTCGATCATGTGGCCACGCTGCGTCAGGCGCGGGGCACCACCTATCCTGATCCGCTGTTCGCTGCGCTGATCGCCGAACAGGCGGGCGCGGACAGCATCACCATCCATCTGCGCGAAGATCGTCGGCATATTCAGGACCGCGATGTCCGGATGTGCAAGGACGCGTTGCAGACGCGGCTGAATCTGGAGATGGCCACGACCGAGGAGATGGTTCGGATTGCCCTGGAGGTGCGGCCTCCGGATGTCTGCCTGGTGCCGGAGAAGCGCACCGAAGTGACGACCGAAGGCGGACTCGACGTGCTCGGCCAGCAGGATTCGTTGCAGAAGACCTGCGCGCGGCTGAAAGATGCAGGCATTCGCGTGTCGCTGTTCATCGATCCGGAGCCGGAGCAACTGGAGGCGGCCGTGCGTGTCGGCGCACCCGTCGTCGAGTTGCACACCGGCGCTTATGCGGAGGCCATCGGCGAGCGGCGAGCCAAAGAGCTCAATCGCATCGAGGTGGCGGCTCGGCATGCCGCGAAGCTCGGGCTGACCGTGCATGCGGGTCATGGTCTGCACTATCACAATGTGCAGCCCATCGCCGCCATCACCGAGATCGTGGAATTGAACATCGGTCATGCCATCGTCGCGCATGCCGTGATTCACGGGATGGCGACCGCGGTGTCGGAGATGAAACGCCTGATGTTGCAGGCCCGAGCCGGGCGGTGATCTTCGGCATCGGCACGGACATCGTGCGGATCCAGCGCATCGAGCGGCTGCACCGGAAGTTCGGCGAACGCTTCGTCGAACGCCTGCTGATGCCCGCCGAGGCCGATGCGTATCGCGCCCAGACCCGGCCCGATCGTTTTCTCGCCATGCGTTTCGCCGCCAAGGAAGCCATCGTCAAAGCCATGGGCACCGGCTTCCGGCACGGCTTGTGGATTCGCGATGTCGGCGTGGCCGCCAACGAGCTCGGCCGGCCCGGCATCATCTGGTCCGAGCGCGGTCAACGCATGCGTGAACAGCTCGGCATCGGCGAAGGTCACATCACGCTCACCGACGAAGCGGGCCTGGTGGTCGCGGTGGCTGTGTTGATGCGTCGGACTTAACTCTCTTGCGCACCTGAGGTGCGACCATGCCTGTCTTCGTTTTCGATATAGAAACCATTCCTGACGTCGAGCTCGGTCGGCGCATCTACGACCTGGGCGATCTGAGCGACAAGCAGGTCGGCTACGTGATGCAGGCCAAGCGTCGCGAAGAGTCGGGGACCGAGTTTCTCTCTTATGAGCAGCAACGGGTCGTCGCGATTTCGGTCGCGCTGCGCACGCGCGACACGTTCAAAGTCTGGTCGCTCGGCGATCCTCATGCGTCGGAAGCCGAGATCATCCAGCGGTTTTACGACGGCATCGACAAGTTCACGCCCGATCTGGTGTCCTGGAACGGCGGCGGTTTCGATCTTCCGGTGCTGCACTATCGCGCGCTTCGTCACGGCATCGTGGCGCCGCGCTATTGGGAGTCGGGCGAGGAGGACCAGTCGTTCCGCTTCAACAACTATCTCAACCGCTATCATTCGCGGCACCTGGATCTGATGGATGTTTTGTCGAGCTATCAGGGGCGCGCGCGTGTGAGTCTGCAAGCGGCCGCGACTCTATTGGGATTGCCGGGCAAGCTCGGCATGAGCGGCGACAAAGTCTGGGACGCGTATCTCGACGGCCAGATCGACGTGATCCGCAACTACTGTGAAACCGACGTGTTGAATACTTTCCTGATCTATTTGCGTTTCGAGCTGATGCGCGGTCGGTTGATGCGCGACGAATATCACGCCGAGATGTCCCGAGTGCGGGACCTGCTCGCCGCGCAGGCCAAGCCTCACTTTCAGGAATTCCTCGCGGCCTGGGGCCCACCGCCGGACGTGATTCCGGCCTCCGCAGAAGGGCCGTGTACGTGAACGCTAGCGCCCGAGATCGAGTCTCTCGTCAGCCTGAGACCGCGAAGATCACCGACCTGTCGCACGAAGGTCGCGGCGTCGCGCACGTCGACGGCAAAACCGTGTTCATCGATGACGCGTTGCCCGGCGAGTTGGTGGAGTGGCAGCGTCTGAAGCGCGGCCGGAACTTCGATGAAGGCCGCCTGCTGAAAGTGATCGAGGCATCGGCGGATCGCGTCGAGCCTCGCTGCGCTCACTTCGGCATGTGTGGCGGCTGCGTGCTGCAACACTTGTCCAGCGAACAGCAGCTGCAATTCAAACAAAAGCAACTGATGGACTCGTTGACTCGCATCGGCAAGGTCAATCCGGAGCACGTGCTGCCGGCGTTGCAGGCCGGCGGTTGGAACTATCGACGTCGTGCCCGTCTCGCGGCGCGCTGGGTGCCGAAGAAGAATCGAACCGTCGTGGGCTTTCGTGAACGAAGCACGCCGTACATCACTGACATTCAGCGATGCGAGGTGCTGCAGGCACCGCTCGATCGGCTCATTCTTCCGCTCTCCGAGCTGGTGACGGCGCTCAGCATCCGCAATCGCGTGCCGCAGATCGAAGTGGCGGTCGCGGACAATGCGACGGCCTTGGTCGTGCGAGTGCTGGAGCCGTTGACCGAGGCTGACCAGGAGCTGCTGCGCCGGTTCGGTCGCGAGCATTCGGTGCAGATGTTCCTGCAGCCGGGCGGCTATGAAACCGTCGCGCCGATGGAGCAATTCGAGCCCCTGGAGTATCGATTGCCGTCGTTCGGTCTCACGCTGCAATTCCTGCCCACCGATTTCATTCAGGTGAACGGTCCTCTGAACCTGCAAATGATCGATCGGGCGGTGCAGCTGCTGGCGCTCAAGCCCGAGGACCGCGTGCTGGATCTGTTCTGCGGCCTGGGCAATTTCTCCCTGCCGCTGGCACGACGGGCAGGGCAGGTCGTGGGCGTGGAGGGCGAGGCCAGCCTGGTGGCTCGGGCCCGAGAGAACGCTTCGCGAAATGGACTGGGCAATGCGCAGTTTTTCACCGCGAATCTGACCGATGAAAGCATGGGTTCAGCGCTCTGGGCCGGCAAGTTCGACAAGGTGCTGCTCGATCCGCCGCGTGCCGGCGCTAAAGAAGTGCTGCCGGTGGTCGCTAAGTCTGGAGCCGACACCGTGTTGTATATTTCCTGTCATCCGGGCAGCCTCGCGCGCGACGCGGGTATTCTCGTGCATGAGCATGGTTACAAGCTGCGTGCCGCAGGGGTGATGGATATGTTCCCTCATACGGCCCACGTGGAATCGGCTGCATTATTCGTAAAGCCATAGACCGTACATCGATATGACGCTCGGCCCGGTGATGATGGACGTGCAGGGCAAGACCCTGACCGAGGAAGATCGCGAGCTGCTGGCGCATCCGCTGGTCGGCGCCGTGATCCTGTTCACACGGAATTTCGAGAGCGTCGAGCAGCTCCAGCAGCTGGTCGCCGATATTCGCGCCGTGCGCTCGCCGCCGTTGCTGGTGACGGTCGATCATGAAGGCGGGCGCGTGCAGCGATTTCGCCAGGGGTTTACCGTGCTGCCGTCGATGCGGATGATCGGCCGCCAATATGATCTGGATCCGGTCGCCGGCCGGTTGCTGGCGCGTCAGTGCGGTTGGCTGATGGCCGCCGAGCTGCGCGCGGTCGGCATCGATATGAGTTTCGCGCCGTGCGTGGATCTGGATTACGGCGCCAGCAGCGTGATCGGCGACCGCGCGTTTCATCGCGATCCCCGGATCGTTTCAGAGCTGGCCATCTCCTTCATGGGCGGCATGCGAGAGGCGGGCATGTCCGCCTGCGCCAAGCATTATCCCGGCCACGGTTTCGTGGTGCCGGACTCTCATGTGGCCATGCCGGTGGATCGTCGCCCGCTGGTCGATATGGATGAGGACCTGACCCCTTATCGCCGGCTGATCGACAACGGCCTGGCCTCGGTCATGGCGGCCCACGTCATCTTCACCGACGTGGACGATAAACCGGCCGGATTCTCCCCCCGCTGGCTGCAGAACGAGCTGCGCGGCCGCCTCGGTTTCGACGGCGCCATCTTCACCGACGACCTCTCGATGGCCGGCGCCAAGGTCATCGGCGACATGCCGGCGCGTGCAAAAGCGGCCCTCGCGGCCGGTTGTGACGTGCTTTCGGTGTGTAACGATCGCCAAGGTGTGCTCCAGGTCATCGATTCTTTGCGGGGGAGCGGAGATCCTTTAAGTCAAGTTCGCATGGCCCGCCTGCACGGCAAGCCGGGATTGCCCCGGGAGGCGCTGCACGCTTCGAGCGACTGGCAGACCTGCGAAGGCGCGGTCAAGGGCTGTATGGAACGGCCCGATCTCCGATTGAATTCATAAAACTATGAGCGTCGACGCAACACTGCTGCAGAGCCTGGTGGAATCCGCCCCGGATGGCGTGGTCATTTGCGACGCCCGGGCCGCCGATCGGCCGGTGATCTTCGTGAATCCGGCCATGGAGAAGCTCACCGGCTACGACGCCAGCTACATTCGCGGTCGCAACCTGCGTTTTCTGCAGGGCGAAGATCACGAGCAGGAAGGTCTGGAAAAGATCCGCAGCGCCTTGCGGCAGGGCACGTCGGTGCACACGACGCTGCGTAACTTCCGCAAGGACGGCACGATGTTCTGGAACGAAGTTCACATTCAGCCGCTACGCGATGCCAACGGCAATGTGACGCACTTCGCGAGCTTCCATCGCGAAGGCGGCGATCGGTTGCGGCTCAGCGAGTCCCGCAAGGAAACCGATCCGGCGTTGAGCACCCAGACCATGCTCGCCTATCTGCGCGACGACAAGCTCACCGGGCTGCTGCGCCGGACGTACTTCGACGAACTGGTGAAGCGCGATTGGGGCCTGGCGCAGCGTGAGTCGCGCCGGCTGAGCTTCCTGGTGTTCGATCTGGATTGTTACTTCGCTTACAAGGAGACGTTCGGCAAGAACGGCTCCGATCAATCTTTCAAGCGCATCGCACGAGTCATCAGCGGCTGCTTCCGGCGCGCTAGCGATCTGTGCGGTCGGTTCGATGAAGATCAGATTGCCGCCGTGACGACGGGCCTGGATCTGGCACAAGCGTCCAAGCTGGCTGAAGCGGTGTTGGGGCGGGTGCGCGATCTCGCCATTCATCATCCGAGATCGGTTGTATCGCGCTATGTGACGGCGAGCGCGGGTGTGGTTTCACTGGTGCCGCCGCACGATGCGGCACCTGAACGTGTTTATGAGATGGCGCTCAAGGCGCTGAAAGACGCCAAGGAGCTGGGCCGCAATCGGGTGGTCAGTCGGGAAGCTGACTGAACGTCGTCTCGAGCAGCCATCCCTGGATCGTGGGCTAGCCAGTGCATCTGTGTACTGTCTTTCGCCCGGTCCGCGGACAGGTTAAGTGTCCACGGAAAGGCACTCACCCCGTGCTCGGCGTGATGACTGCGATCACGCCAAACTTCGGACTGTCGATGTAGTGACGCTCGTTGCTCCGCATGCGACGCGTCTGTCGCAGCACATAACGCGAGCCATCGCCGGTGGCCGCGCCATCCAGCACCAGATCCAATGTGAGATGCAGATAGCGGCCGCGTGTCAGCGCGATCTGTCCTTGCAATCCCGAGGTCGCCGGCACCAGCTCGCTCACCGGAATGTATTTGGCAGCATTACGAGGGTAACCCGGCTGGGTCCAGCCGACGTGAGCCACCGGTTGATAGCCGCGACTCCGGCGCATCGTTTCCTCGATCGCCGTCAGCTTCATTTTCGCCGCGGGTAGGGTAGGGAAGTTCGCGACTGGCGGCGCGGCCGGCGTTGGTGCCGCGGCGGGCTCATTCGGCTCATCCTCGGGAATCGCCAGCTGCTGCGCGGAGTCGATCGCCGCTTCGACCCCCCAGCTCTCCGGAGTATCCCGGCTGTTGAGATTCCGGAAGATCAGCAGCTCGACGTCGTACGCCTGCACGGGCGCCGCTTGCTGCGCGACCGCCGAGCCGATGGACATGAACGCGGCCACTAACACCGTGCCCAACATGCGCTGGCGGGTCCCGAGACGGGACAAGAAAGCTGAATGGCTCATGCGGCGAGTTTACCAGCTGACGGCGGGTTCAGACGCTGACGCCCCCTTGAGACGGTTCTCGCTGGACAGGGACCGCTCGGTGGCTCGCCGCGTTAGGCTGAGGTGTCTCCTTTGCCCGGAACGACTACGCACGCTGTTCCCTGATAGCTCGGTGGCTTGCGGCGCCCAGAGTGGGGTGTTCGTTGTCCCCGGCACTGCTAAACACGCCGTCGCTCCGCCGGGGAGGAGATACCCCACCCTGGCGGTGCGAACCACTGCGCTCACGTCTGAACTCCAGCGGCGCCTGCGAACCACTGCGCTCAGGGTTTGAACCTGTACGGCCTTCTGTGAACCACCAAGGTATCAGAGACGGCGTGTGTAGCAGCGCGGGGGAAGTGATCCCCCACGATAACGCAGCGAACCGCCGCGCTCACCGCCTGAACTTCTGCGGCTTTCCGGATGACGACTTGTAACTCACCGTGGGCTTCGGCGCCGGCGCCTTGGGCGGATTCGCTTTGCTGGCCGCCGCCGCGATGGCTTTCTCCCGGGCCTTCTCCGCCGCGAGCTCGTTGGCGGTCGGCGTCGCCTTGCTGAGTTCGGCGAGCAACTGTTCGACCTGCGAGAAGCGCAACTCTTCCTGTTCGAGGTTCATCGTGAACTTCAGTTTATTGCCACCTTCGAGCCGGTGCGTGCGCGAGTTCCGCTGAACGTAGCGGATCAACGTGCCGGGCTCGACCTTGGTATCGCTTTCGAACGTGACCGAGCCGCCGCCCGGGCCAACGTCAATCTTGCGCAAGCCAAGCGCACGCGCCGCCTGTTTGAACTCGGCGATACGGAACAGATTCTTCGCCGGGGGCGGTAACAGACCGAAGCGGTCGATCATCTCGACCTGCAACTCGCGCAATTCTTCATTCGTCTTCGCAGCCGCGATGCGCTTATAAAGCACCAGCCGCAGATGCACGTCCGGCAAATATTCATCGGGCAACAGCGACGGCGCATGCAGATCCACTTCCGGACCTTGATGCATCGGCTGATCAAGCTGCGGCACCTTGCCCGACTTCAGCGCATTCACCGCGCGTTCGAGCATTTCCATATAGAGCGCGTAACCGATCTCCTGGATCTGACCGCTCTGTTCCTCGCCGAGCAATTCGCCGGCGCCGCGAATCTCCAGGTCGTGAGTGGCGAGCGTGAAGCCCGCGCCCAGATCCTCCAGCGACTCGATCGCTTCCAAACGCTTCACCGCATCCGCCGTCATCAAGTTGCGAGGCGGCGTCATCAAGTACGCGTACGCCTGGTGATGCGAGCGACCGACGCGTCCACGCAGCTGGTGCAGCTGGGCGAGGCCGAGCTTGTCGGCGCGGTCGATGATGATGGTGTTGGCCGAGGGCACGTCGATGCCGCTCTCGACGATGGTCGTACACACCAGCAGATTCGAACGCTGGTGATAGAAGTCCAGCATCACCTGTTCGAGCTCGCGCTCACGCATCTGGCCGTGCCCAATGGCGATACGCGCTTCAGGAACCAGCTCCGCCAGGGTCCGAGCGGTTTTCTCGATCGTATCGACGCTGTTGTGCAGGAAATAAATCTGACCGCCGCGGCGGATTTCGCGGAGACACGCCTCGCGGATCGTCGCCGCATCCCATTGCGATACAAACGTCTTGATCGACAGTCGAGACACGGGCGGCGTCGTAATGAGCGACAGCTCGCGCAAGCCACCCATGGCCATGTTCAGCGTGCGCGGAATCGGCGTCGCAGTGAGCGTCAGAACGTCCACTTCGGCGCGCAGCTGCTTCAGCTTCTCTTTGTCCTTCACGCCGAAGCGATGCTCTTCGTCGATGATGAGCAGACCCAGTCGCGCGAACTTCACGCCCGATTGCAGCAGCCGGTGCGTGCCGACGACGATGTCCGTCTGCCCCGATTCCAGGCTCTCCATCACCTGGTTCACTTCTTTGGTGGTACGGAAGCGAGACAAAGATTCGACGCGCACCGGCCAGTCGGCGAAGCGGTCGGCGAATGTTTGATAGTGCTGTTGGGCGAGCAGGGTGGTCGGCACGAGCACGACGACCTGCTTGCCCGCTTGCACGGCGACGAACGCCGCGCGCAGCGCTACTTCGGTCTTGCCGAAACCGACGTCACCGCAGACCACGCGATCCATCGGTCGTCCGCTGCCAAGATCCTCGACCACGGAGCGAATGGCCGCCGCCTGATCGGGCGTCTCTTCGAACTTGAACGCGGCCTCGAACGCGCGCAGGTCGTCTTCGGGCGCGATCAACTGTTCTCCCTGACGCGCGGCTCGCCTGGAATACAGATCGAGCAGCTCGGCAGCCGTATCGCGAATGCGCTGCGCAGCTTTCTTGCGCGCCTTTTCCCAGGCATCGCCGCCGAGCTTATGCAGCGGCGCATGTTCGGCCGGTGCGCCGGTGTAGCGGCTGACCAGATCCAGCGCCTGCACCGGCACATATAACTTGTCGCCTTCGGCATATTCCAACACCAGGAACTCGCTGGTGAGACCGCCGACGTCGAGCGTCGCCAGGCCGACGAAGCGGCCGACGCCGTATTCCTCGTGCACCACCGGCGAGCCCGGATGCAGATCGGTGAGATCGCGGATGATCTTTTCCGGATCGCGCTCGGGACGGCGTCGACGGCGTTCCTGTCGGGCGCGCTCGCCGAACAATTGTTCTTCGGCGATCAGGGCGAGCGGCGGCTCGTCGAGTTGCAGACCGGTGGAGATCGGCGACACCGTGATGGCGATACGATCGTCACCGGCCTTGAACGCCGGCCAGCTCTCCACCAGCTGCGGCTTCAGATGACTCTTCGAGAGCAGGTCGATGAGCATTTCGCGACGGCCGGCGGATTCGGCCGCGAGCAGCACACGTCCGGGGAACGCACCCAGGAAATTCACCAATTCGCGCGCAGGCTCTTCGCTGCGCTGATCGACGCGCAGGCTCGGCGGGACACGAGTGGCGAAATTCTGGTACGGCAGTGTCTGCGTCAGCGGATCAAGCTCGACGCGCGACAGCTCGATGCGTCGATACGAAGTCATGCGTTGCATGAACTCCGCGACCGGCATGAACACTTCACGCGGCAGCAGAATCGGTCGATCGACGTCGTGGCCACGCTGCTCGTAGCGATTTTCGATCTCGGTGAACGCCTGCGTCGCCATCGAATCGATTTCGCGCTCCACGGCGATGATGGTGTTCGGCGGCAGGTAATCGAGCAGCGTCGAGGTGCCGTCGAAGAACAACGGCAAGTAATACTCGATGCCCGGCGGTGGCGCGCCTTCGGCGATATCGCGATAGATCGACATGCGCGTGAGATCGCCGGGGAATCGATTCCGGAAGCGGCGCTTGAAGTTCTGAATGCCTTCGGCGGTGAGCGGGAACTCACGCGCGGGCAACAAGCGCAGTGCCGGCACCTTGTCGCCAGAGCGCTGGGTTTCGGGATCGAACGTGCGAATCGACTCGACCTCGTCATCGAACATGTCGAGCCGATACGGCGTGTCGCTGCCCATGGGGTACAGATCGACGATCGAGCCGCGCACCGCGAATTCGCCCGGCGCCATCACTTGCGAGCTGGCCACGTAACCGGCGCCCGCCAGACGATCGCGAAACGCGGCGACATCGAAAGTGTCGCCGGCGCGCAGGTCGAAGGCATGCGCATCGATGTAGGCCTGGGGCGGCAGTCGCTGCAGCATCGTTTCCAGATCGACGATGACGATGCCCCGGGTCAGGCGGGGCAGGGTCGAGAGCAGTCGCAGTCGTTGCGAAACGATGTCGGGGTGCGGCGAGAACAGGTCGTAGGGCAGCGTCTCCCAACCGGCAAAAGTTTCAATCGGCGTGCCGGGCTCGCAGAAGAAACGCAGCTCGTCTTCGGTACGGCTGGCCGCTCGCGCATCGTGCGCGATGACCAGCATCGGTTGGGAGGACTTGCGGGCGGCCTCCGCCAACCACAGCGCAGTGGCGGAGCCATAGAGCTGGCCCCATCGAACCTGGAGTTGGTGACGGCTGGGAAGAATCGGTCGGTCGGGGTCGGTCATCGCTCGCCTGAATGTGGGCGCCGGGGTTCAAGTTCAAATAGCGAACACTCGGGCCGACGCCTCGCGGCGTCCCCGAAGGGCGATGACTCTACCAGAGAGAACCTGACGGCAGCTGGCGTCTATCGACGAGCGTCGGACCGGACTCAGCTGGCCGAAACGACCGTGTGGATGACCAGCTGGTGCTCGAAGTAGACCTCGAAGCCGGGATATTTCCAGCGCGTGATCGGCGGTTCGCCGACGGCGGGCAGGCGCTCGCTGGGGGCGCCGAAGGTGGCTTCGACCTTGTCCATGGACATGCCACGGGCCGGCAGGTTGGCCTGCTGGCTGGCGGAAGGCGCGGGCGGGGTGTTCAGCTCGTCGGCCAGGGCGGCGGTGGAGGCGGCGGCAACGATCAGGGCTGCCAGTGCTTGCGGCAGCCTGGAGCGCAGTTTCGGGCGAATCTGAAAGCTCATCACACCCTCCTGGGAACACACTCGGCCCCTGCGGGACCGGCCGGGACTGTATAGCAGCGCTTACATAAGGGCCAAGCGCGACACCCCGATTTGTTGTCGCAGTTCACATTTCGCCGGTCAGTTTCCATAAGGGCCGGCTCAGGGTAGCCTTGCCCGCCCCGAAAGGAGTGACATGTTCCACCCCCTGCCGCTGTACATCGGGCTGCGCTATGTGCGCAGCCGCCAAGGCTTCTTCGTCTCATTCATCAGTTGGGTTTCGATGGTGGGCATTTGCCTGGGGGTCATGGCGCTCATCACGGTGATTTCGGTCATGAACGGCCTGGAGGGAGAGCTGCGCGGGCGGTTGCTGAGCCTGGCCTCGCACGCCACGTTGTCGGGGGAACCCGAACAGTTGCGGGACTGGCGGCAGCTCGCGGATCGAATCCGCAAGGAAAAGGGCGTCGTCGGCGTCGCTCCTTATATCGATCTGCAGGGCATGCTCGGGCGAGGGGGCGACATGCGGGCGGCGCTGATCCGCGGCGTCGATCCCGATCTGGAGTCCGAGGTCTCAGACATCGGTGCGCACATGCGGGCCGGCAGCTTTCGCGATCTGATCGCCGGCGAGCAGCACATCATTCTCGGGGCCGGCCTTGCTTATGCGCTCGATGCACGGATTGGCGACGAGATCACCGTTCTCGTGCCAGCGTTGGCGCCGGCAGGCCAGGGGGCGATCGGCGGCATCGATCTGAAGCCTCGCATTCAGAACTTCATCGTCAGCGGGGTCTTCGAAGTCGGCGCGCAGGAGCACGATAACGTGCTCGCGCTGGTTCATCTGCAGGACGCGTCGGGGCTCGCGGGAACGCACGGCATGCCGAATGGCCTGCGTCTGAAGTTCGACGATATCTTCGCCGCACCCGTGCGCACGCCTGAGATCAACCAGGCGCTGGGCGGCAAATTCAAAGTGAGCGACTGGTCGATCGAGAACGCCAGTTACTTCCGCGCGGTCAAAATCGAAAAGACCATGATGACGCTCATCCTCATGCTCATCGTCGCGGTGGCCGCGTTCAACATCGTCGCGGCGCTGGTCATGGTCGTGAACGAGAAGCGCACCGACATCGCAATCCTGCGCACGGTGGGCATGACGCCGCGGGACATCGTCGGGGTGTTCATGACGCAAGGTGTGTTCATCGGCTGGTTCGGCGCGCTGCTCGGGTTGGTGTTGGGGCTGCTGCTGGCGTTCAACGTCAGCACCATCGTGCCGTTCCTGGAAAGTATCGCCGGGGTGAAGGTGTTCGATCCGACGGTGTTCGTGATTTCGGATATGCCCTCGGAGGTGCAGTGGCCGCAGGTCGTGGGCATCACGGTCACGGCGTTGTTGCTCACCGTGCTCGCCACGATCTATCCATCCCTGCGTGGAGCGGCCACGGAGCCGGCGGAAGCGTTGCGCTATGAGTAAGCGTTACGAATTTCTGATCGGCCGCCGTTACCTGCGCTCGAATCGGGGCAACCGGTTCGTGTCGTTCATCTCGACCATCTCCATGCTCGGCATCGCCATCGGCGTGGCGGTGCTGATCGTCGTGCTGTCGGTGATGAACGGCTTCGAGCGCGAGGTGCGCGGTCGCATCCTCAGCCTCACATCGCATGCGTCCATCAGCGCCTTCGGTTCGGGGTTGCCGGACTGGCAAGGGACCGCGGCGAAGATTGGCGAGAATCCCGATGTGGTCGCCTCCGCGCCGTACATCGAAGCGCAGGCGCTGTTGATCGCGGGCTCGAAGAGCAGCGGTGCGATGGTCACCGGCGTGCTGGCCGACTACGAGCGCAAAGTCACCTCGATCACGGAGAAGATGTCGCAGGGCTCGTTCGACGATCTGAAGGCCGGCAGCTATGGCATCGTGCTCGGCACGGAGCTGGCCAAGGCATTGAACGTGTCCTTGGGCGATCGGGTCGTGATCGTCACGCCGTTGCGCAAAGTCACGCCCGTCGGCGTGACGCCGGTCTACCGCGCGTTCAAGGTGGTCGGCATTTTCAATGCCGCGATGTACGAGTTCGATCGCAACCTCGCCTATATCAATCTGCAGGACGCGGCGCGTTTGTATCGCATGGGCGAGGATGTGACGGGGCTGCGTCTGAAGCTCACGGACATGATGCTCGCGCCACAGCTCGTGCGCGAGCTGGCGCTATCGCTGGGCGGCGGTTATTACATCGACGACTGGACGCGCAAGCACGCCAACTTTTTCCGCTCCATCCAGCTGACGAAGTCGGCGATGTTTCTGATCCTGCTGCTGGTGGTCGCGGTGGCGGCGTTCAACATCGTCTCGACGCTGGTCATGGTCGTGAAGGACAAGCGCACCGACATCGCGATTCTTCGTACCATCGGCGCATCGCCGCGCGGCATCCTGACGATCTTCATGACCCAGGGAACGGCCATCGGATTTATCGGCACCGTGGCGGGCGTGGCGCTCGGCGTGCTGATCTCGGTCAATCTGGAAACATTGATCCACGGTCTGGAGGCGGTGCTCGGTGTGCATTTCCTGGACGCCAAGGTGTATTTCATCAGCGATCTGCCGGCGACGGTGCAGTGGCCGGATGTGATCAAGATCAGTGTGACGACGTTCCTGTTGTGCTCCCTCTCGACGTTGTATCCCGCCTGGCGCGCGGCGCGCACGCAGCCCGCGCAGTCATTGCGGCACGATTGAGCTGACGGATCCTCACAAGATATCCAACAAGAGAATTTCATGTCCGATCCGGTTCTGGCTTGCGCTCGGCTGACCAAACATTTCCAGCAGGGCGACACCCGCGTGGAAGTGCTCAAAGGCATCGACCTGGTCATTCATCCCGGCGAGCGGGTCGCCATCGTCGGCGCGTCCGGCTCGGGTAAGACCACGCTGCTGCAACTCTTGGGGGGGCTCGATCTGCCCACGTCCGGCACGGTCAGAATCGCCGGCCAGGAAATCGGCGAGCTGTCCGACAAGGAGCGCGGCGACCTGCGCAATCGCGCGTTGGGCTTCGTGTATCAGTTTCATCATTTGTTGCCCGAGTTCACGGCGCTCGAGAACGTCGCGATGCCTTTGTTGATTCGTCGCGTGTCGGTGGAAGAGGCACGGGCGCAAGCACGGCAGCTGTTGGAGCGCGTGGGGCTCGGTGCGCGCCTCGAACATCGGCCGGGGCAGTTGTCGGGCGGTGAGCGTCAGCGCGCGGCCGTAGCCCGTGCGCTCGTGACGCGTCCGCCAGTCGTGTTAGCAGACGAGCCCACCGGCAATCTCGATGGCGCGAACGCGCGTCAGGTGTTCGAGTTGATGCTGGAGCTGAATCGCGAGCTCGGGACGGCGCTGATCATCGTGACTCATGCGCCGGAGCTGGCCGCCCAGCTGCAACGCTCACTCACGCTGAGCGACGGCCGCCTGCACGAGTGAGGCTATTTCTCGGCTTTTGCCGAGGCTTTCAGGTTACTTGCGCCTTTGCGCTCGTGATATTTGAGCACCAGGCTCAGATGCCAGACGCCGCCGAGTAGCGCGTAGCCGACCACGGCCGCGATCGCGCCGAGCACCAGGCATCCCAGCAGGAACGGCTTCCAGATCGGCAGCAGCTGCGTGGTCAGCCACTCCCAGGTCATTGCGAACGCAATGGGGTGCGTGGTGATGCCGAGCATGTAACTGCCGAGCCAGTAGGCGCTCACGTACATGGGCACCATGGTCAGCGGATTCGCCAGGAAGGTGCCGAAGATGGCGGCGGGCACGTTCAAGCGGAAGCTCAGCGCCAACACGGTGGCGAGCAGGAAATGGACCGGAATGGGGATGAACGCGATCAGCAGACCGAGCGCGAAGGCTCGCGTCACATTGCGGCGGTTCAAGCTCCAGTACACCGGTTGCTCCAGCAGCAGTCGGAACGGCCGCATGAACCAGCGATCGTTCCAGCGATTGCGCTGGCGGCTGAGCGCTTTGAAGACTCGTCGGGGCATTCGATAGGCGGGGTGGACTGGAACCGAGGATTATCTCAGTCGCGCGCGCCTGCCGCGACGGTTTTGTTCACGCGCAAGGAGGCGCGATGGGTACGATTGCCCTGGGATTCCTCGCAGGCCACGGCCTGATTCACGGTTTGCCGAAATTGCCGGCGCTCCCCTGGCTGGCAGCGCTCGTACTCGCGCTCGCGCTGTTGCTCGTAGGGAGACATCGCGCAACCCGCAAGGCCGGTCACTTCCGTGTCGTTGGCGGGGCTATTGCGGTTTTGCTCGGGTTCCTCTGGGCCTGGGTTCATGCAGCTTCGCGGCTGAGCGACGATCTGCCGTCCGCGCTCGAAGGTCAGGACCTGACCGCGCGGGGCTTCATCGCCTCGTTGCCCGATTCCAAAGTCGATCCGCAGTTCGTGTTCGACGTCACCGACGCGCCCGCCGGCGTCCCATCGCGCGTGCGGCTGACTTGGTATCGCTCGTCGGCAACGCCTCGACCCGGCGAGCACTGGCAGTTCGCGGTTCGCTTGAAGCGTCGCAATGGGTTCGCCAACCCCGGCGGATTCGATTACGAAGGTCATTTGTTTCGTGAAGGCATCGGCGCGGTCGGCTATGTGCGGGAGGATGCGGGCAATCGTCGCTTGGGAGTGTCGGCACATCGATATGCGACTCTCCAAGCACGCGCATGGATAGGCGAGCGCATTGCCGCTGCGGTTGGCGATCATCGGATGCTCGGTGTACTGCAAGGCTTGGCCATCGGCGACACGAGTGCCATGAAAGTGGAGCAATGGCGAGTATTCGCCGCGACGGGCACGACTCATTTGATGGCGATCTCCGGTCTGCACATCGGCATGGTCGCGATGCTGGCGGCGTGGGCGGGTGGTCGCATCGTTCGTTGGCATCGCGCGCAGCCGCTGGGTTTGACGGCCATGCACGGTCAGGTGCTCGCCGGCATCGCGGCCGCAGTGATCTATTCGGTACTCGCGGGGCTGTCCGTTCCCACGCAGCGTACTCTCGTGATGCTATGTATTTATTTCGGTTTGCGCGGCTTTCGGCGGACGCTGGATATCGGGCGGTCGTTGAGCCTTGCGCTGATCGCGATTCTGCTGCTCGATCCATTCGCGCCGCTGGCGGTGGGCGCGTGGCTGTCGTTCATTGCCGTGCTGGTGATCGTCATGGCGACGTCGGGCCGCCTGGCGCGCGAAGGCATGATCGCAAGCTTCAGCCGCGTGCAATGGGCAGTGACGATTGGCTTGTTGCCGGTGCTGTTGGTTTCGTTCGGCAATCTGTCGCTGGTCGCGCCGGTCGCGAATGTGCTGGCCATTCCGGCGTTCACCTTGTTGATCGTGCCTGGCACTCTGACAGGCACGTTGGCGGCAATGATCGATCCGTCGTTCGGTGCGCCGTTGCTCAAACTGGCTGCGACGCTGCTCGATACAGGCTGGCCGGTCCTGGAGTGGCTGGCAAAGCAGCCGCTCGCGGTGTGGTACGCGCCGCAGCCGTCGGTTCCGGTGTTTCTCGCGTTGATCGGAGGCGTGTCGTTACTGACGCTGCCAGCGATCTGGCCGCTGCGACTCACCGGCGCATTGCTGTGTTTGCCGATGTTGTTCTATCGCGCACCGACGCCGGCGGCCGGCACATTCGAGCTGACGGTTCTCGATGTGGGGCAGGGCTTGGCTGCGGTCGTGCGCACACATTCGCGCACGTTGGTGTATGACACGGGACCGGCGTATCCATCGGGTCGAAGTGCCGCCGAACTGGCCGTGCTGCCGTTCCTGCGCAATCGCGACGTGCGTGACATCGACTTGCTCATGGTGAGCCACGGCGATCAAGATCACAGCGGCGGCTTGTCGGAGCTGCTGGCGGGAATGCGGACCCGAGCGGTCTCGATCGGACCTTCGGTCAGGGATGCGCCCTCGACCAGTATCGGCTGCGAGCGCGGACAGCGATGGCAATGGGACGGGGTGTCGTTCACCGTCCTTCATCCGGAAGCGCATTCCGAAGCGCGGGCGCGCTCCGAGAGCGGCAACAATGGTTCGTGCGTGATACTGATTCAGGGTCGCGAGGGCAGCGCGCTGCTGACCGGCGACATCGAGATCGATGCCGAACGAGAGCTGCTCGCGCAGGGTTTGCCACGCGCCGAGGTGGTCGTCGCGCCTCATCACGGCAGTGACACTTCGTCGGGTTCGCTATTCGTCGCCGCCGTGCGACCGGATGTGACGATTTTTTCCACCGGTTATCGGAATCGCTGGAATTTCCCGCGTCCGGCGGTGGTCGCGCGCTGGCGGGACGCGGGCTCGCGCTGTTACGAAACGGCCGCGAGCGGCGCCATCACCGTCACGTTCAGCGACGCTGGATTGCAAGTTCGCGAGCACCGTCACACACGGCGACGTTACTGGACCCGGCAATGATGCTCGTGCGGGGAAAGCTGCTAGTATGCGGCGAATAACCCGGCTCCCCACACACGGTCACAGCAAACACTGTCATGTTCGAAATCGTGAAAGCCGGCGGCATCATGATGGGGCCCATCATCCTCGCCTCCATCGTGACCGCAGCCATTTTCCTGGAACGTCTCTGGACCCTGCAAACCAAGCGCGTGCTGCCCGCCGAGCTCACCGAGAAGGTGTGGCGCTGGGTGGAGCAGGGGCAGATTCAGGACAAGCACATCGCGGCGCTTCAGCAGAACTCACCGCTCGGCAAGATCCTGGCGGCGGGCCTGGCCAATCGCGATCGCGATCGCGTCGTGATTCGCGAGGCGATCGAGGACACCGGCCGGCACGTGGTCCACGAGCTGGACCGGTTCATCGGCACGGTCGGCACCATTGCCTCGCTGTCGCCGCTGATGGGGCTGCTGGGCACGGTGTTCGGCATGATCCGGACCTTCAACTCCATTACCGTTTCCGGCATCGGCAACCCCGCCAGCCTGGCCGGCGGTATCGCCGAGGCGCTGATCACCACCGCTGCGGGTCTGACGGTCGCCATCCCGGCGCTGCTGGCCTATAAATACCTGCGCGGCCGCGTGCAGACCCTGGTCGTGCAGATGGAAAAGGAAGCCATCAAGCTGGTCGAGGCGCTGGAAGCCCAGAGCCGCGAAGCGACGCGGGAAGTCGCATGAACCTGCGTCCGAAGGACCACGAAGAGCCGGAGATGAACCTCACGTCGCTGATCGACGTGGTGTTGCTGCTGCTGATCTTTTTCATGGTCTCGACCACGTTCGTCGACGAGTCGCGCATCAAGCTGCAACTGCCCCAGGCCAGCACCGAGCCGGCCGCCGACCAGAAAAAGGATCCCATCGAGGTGGCCGTGACCGCCACCGGCGAGTATCGTGTCAACGGCCAGGTGTTGATCAACACCAGCCCCGCGACATTGTCGGCCGCGGTTTCCAAGCTCGCCGGCGAGCGACGCGACCTGCCGGTCACCATCCGGGCCGATGCGCGCAGCACGCATCAATCGGTGGTGACAGCCATGGACGTGCTCGGCCGGCTCGGATTCAAGGCGATCAGCATTGCCACAGTCAACGATCAGAGCACCTCGGGCGCAGCCCGCTAACGACGTCAACAAGAACAACGTCCCGCTGACCATGTCACGTTCCGAGCGCGGCGCGAAGGCCGCCCCGCCAGACGACGCCTGGCAGACCTACAAGCGTCTGATCGGGTATCTCCGACCTCATCGCGGCATGTTCGCGCTGGGCATGCTGGGCGCGATCGTGTTCTCGATCAGCATGGTGAGTTTCACCGCCTTCGCCAAAGTGTTCGGCGACGGCACCTTCGAGAATCGCGATCCGCGCACCATCGTCTGGCTGCCGGTCGCGCTGGTCGGCCTGTTCCTGTTACGCGGTCTCGGCGATTTCACGCAGACGTACTGCATGGGCTATGTCGGCCGGCACATCGTCAAGCGACTGCGCGGCCAGGTGTTCGAGCGCATCGCGCATCTGCCGGTGGGTTATTTCGATCGCAACTCCAGCAACGTGCTGCTGACCAAGCTCACTTACAACACCGAGCAGATCGGCCAGGCGGCGACCGATTCGGTGTTGATCACCCTGCGCGAGGCGCTGACCATCATCGGCTCCATCGTCGCGCTGTTTTATTTCAACGCGCGCCTGGCGGCGATCGCGTTGATCATGGGTCCGCTGGTGGCGTGGCTGATCGGCATCATCAACAAGAAGTTCCGACGCTACAGCCATCGCATCCAGGACTCGATGGGCGACATCACGCGCATCGCGAAGGAAACATTGGAGGCGCCGCGCGTCATCAAGGTCTACAACGCCGAGGATTACCAAGCGGCGCAATTCGAAGGCGTGAACGAGCACAACCGCCGCTCGCACATGCGCCTGGTGCTCACCAAGGGCTTGTCGAACCCGGTGGTGCAGATGGTCACGGCGACCGGCTCGGCCATCGTACTGTCCATTGCCATCGCCGATGCGATCCACGAACGACAGACCATGGGAGATTTGCTGGCGTTCTTCGTCGCGCTGGTCGGCATCGCTCAGCCCTTGCGTGCGCTGGTGGGCGTGTCAGGTCCGCTGCAGCAGGGCATCGCGGCCGGGCAGAGTATTTTTCAGTTGCTCGATGAAACGGTCGAGCCCGAAGGTGGCACCTTCGTTGCCCAGCGGGTGCGCGGCGATATCGACTATCAGAATGTTTCTTTCACGTATCCGGTCGGCAAGGGCGCGGCTCTGCACGATGTGAGTTTGAAGGTCGCGGCGGGCGAGATGATCGCCATCGTCGGCCGCTCCGGCAGCGGCAAGTCGACGCTGGTGAATCTGCTGCCGCGATTCTACGAGCCGGACGCGGGCACGATCCGTTTGGACGGGCACGAGTTGTCCGACTATCAATTGCGCAATCTGCGGGAGCAGATCGCGGTGGTCAGCCAGGATGTGGTGCTGTTCAACGATACCATCCGCGCCAACATCGCCTTCGGCCGCAAAGCGTCGGACGAGCAGATCGAGCGCGCGGCTCAGGCGGCTCTCGTCATGGACTTCGTGCGCGAGTTGCCACTGGGGCTCGATACGGTGGTCGGAGATCGCGGCGTGTTGTTGTCGGGCGGACAACGGCAGCGCATTTCGATCGCACGCGCGTTGTTGAAGAACGCGCCGATTCTGATTCTGGACGAAGCGACCTCGGCGCTCGATACGGAGTCCGAGCGTTTCATTCAGTCGGCACTCGAAGAGCTGATGCAAAACCGCACGACGCTGGTGATCGCGCATCGTCTGTCGACGGTCGAGAAAGCCGATCGTATTCTGGTGATGGAAGCGGGCAAGATCATCGAAAGCGGCACGCACGCCGAGCTGATCGCGCAACAAGGTCAGTACGCGATGCTGCATGCGATGCAGTTCAACGCATGAGCGCGGCTCATCCCAAGTCCCGTCCCAGTTGCAGCCATGAGTCTGTAAGCGTCGCCGCTT
>JAEWAF010000036.1 GCA_023391815.1 Pseudomonadota bacterium | reverse complement strand
CGCGGCGACGTTAAGTCGCCGCGAAATGACACCCGCAGTCACCCTTACGTACTCTCGCCGGGGCCCCGGCAGCTGGTAGACTCGCTCGGCCTCCTCCAGCCGAATGCATTGAACTGCGTCGCCCTGGCGGCGTCGAATCGGGCGAGGGTCACGAGAGTTCCCATGAAAAAACAGTTGTTGTGTCTGTTCGCCAACCTGTCGCTGGCGACGTTGCTGGCCACCTCGGTGGCCGCCGCCGAGACGGCCGCGCCGGCCAAGGCGACCGATCAGAAATCCGCCGACGCCACCATCCGCGCGGCCATCGCCAAGAAATTCCCCGAGATGAAGGTCGACGAAGTGCGACCCTCGCCCATGAAGGACATCTACGAGGTCCAGATGGGCGGCGAAGTGGCCTACATCAGCGGCGACGGCCGTTTCCTGATCGCGGGCGACATGTACGAGATCGACTCCCGGACCAACGTGACCGAAGCCGGTCGCCAGAAGGCCCGCATCTCGGCGCTGTCCAAGCTCGATGAGAAGGACATGATCGTGTTCAAGCCGCAGAAGGTGAAGTACACGATCACCGTGTTCACCGACGTCGAATGCGGCTACTGCCGGAAGCTTCACAGCGAAATCGCGCAGCTGAACGATCGTGGCGTGCAGGTCCGCTACCTGGCGTACCCGCGTGCCGGGCCGGGCACCGACGATTGGGCCAAGATGGAAGCGGTGTGGTGCTCGACCGATCGCAAGAAAGCCATCACCGACGCCAAGGCGGGCAAGACCGTCAAGGCGGCGCAGTGCTCCACGCCGGTCGCCAAGCAGTACAAGTTGGGTGAGCAGCTCGGGGTGCGCGGCACGCCGGCGATCTTCACCGACAGCGGCGAGTACATCGGCGGCTATCTGGCGCCGGACCAGATGGTGAGCCGATTGGATGGAACCGCCACCGATTGATTCATCGACTCGGGTCGGGCTCGTGCCCCGACCCTCGTGCGAGCAGCGAAAGGAGTGACTTTTTGCTGCTCGCCGCCGCCTGAGGCGGCGGGGTACATCGAGACCGGGCGCGACTGACGGCGCCCGCGAGTCTCAACGCTCCAGCAGCTTCAACTTATCCGGCTTGCCGTCCCACTCCTTGGCATCGGCCGGCATCGCCTTCTTCTCCGTGATCACCGGCCATGACTTGGCCAGGTCGGCGTTCAACTGCTTGAACTGCTGCTGGCCGTCCGGCAGCTCCTCCTCGGAGAAAATCGCTTCGGCCGGGCACTCCGGCTCGCACAGCGTGCAGTCGATGCATTCATCCGGGTCGATCACCAGGAAGTTCGGACCTTCGTGGAAACAGTCGACCGGGCACACCTCGACGCAGTCGGTGTACTTGCACTTGATGCAGTTTTCAGTGACGACGAAGGTCATCGGCTAGGACTCCGCAAATCGCTTCCGGAACGGCGCGTGGACAAGGGATTGCGCGTTCGAGGCCGCGCATTGTGCCAAAGGGGGCGCGGGGATGCGAGGCGAGGCGGTTATGGCGGCCTGTTCATTGGGAATGGCCATCGGTCTGGATCGGCTTGCCGTCCCGCCAGTCGATATCGCGGAAATGCAGCAGCTCGCGGCCCTTGGCGCGGTCCTCCAGGTACCGGCGCAGGGCGAATTCGCTGCTCAAAAAGGCCAGGTCGTGCCAGGGAATCTCCTCCTCGGCGTAGAGTCGGGACTCGAGACTTTCGGGCCCGATTCCAAACGAAGGCTGCGTTAGCGTGGCGCGAAACATCATGTGCACCTGATGGGCGCGCAACACGTTGACGACGGCCAGCAGGGAGCCGATCCGTACCTCCGCCAGCGCTTCTTCCATCGCCTCGCGGGCGGCCGCTTGTTGTACCGATTCGCCGTTCTCCATGAAGCCGGCCGGTATGGTCCAGAAGCCATGACGCGGCTCGATGGCCCGTTTGCACAACAGGATTTTGCCTTCGTGCTCGATGACACAGCCCGCGATGATGCGCGGGTTTTCGTAATGGATCGTGCCGCAGTTGGCGCACACATAGCGCGGCAGATGGTCGCCCGGCGGAACGCTCAGACTCACCGGGTGGGCACAATTGGAACAGAACTTCATGAGGTAACGAATCGACCTGCCAGGATTCGCGGCGCAATGCGAAGGACACGATGGTCCCCTGTCATCGCGAGCTTGTCGAGAGGTGCCGCGCAGCGATGCGCTCGGGCGCTTTGACGGTGCTCGAACCGGAACTCTATAGTCACCGGCAGTCGAACCTGCGAGTGACACGACGATGAGCGCAAGAGTGAAAGTGGGGAACCTGGAGATCGCGCCGGTGCTGCACGATTTCGTCCAGCAGGCGTTGGCGGGGACCGGCGTGCGAGAGCAGGCATTCTGGAACAGCCTGGAACGCATCGTGCGGGAGTTCTCGCCGCGTAACGAGCAATTGCTCGCCAAGCGTGACGATTTGCAGGCGCGCATCGATGGCTGGTGGCAACAGCAGCGGGGTAGACCCATCGATGTAACAAAGCAGCGTCAGTTCCTCGAATCCATCGGCTATCTCGTTCCCGAGCCCGCGCCGTTTCAAGTCGATACCGAACAGGTCGATAAAGAGATCGCGCACATCGCCGGTCCACAGCTCGTCGTCCCTCTGAGCAACGCGCGATATGCGTTGAACGCAGCGAACGCGCGCTGGGGAAGTCTCTACGACGCGCTCTATGGCACCGATGCTTTGGAACCGCCGTTGCCCGCCGGCTCTCCATACAACGAAGCGCGCGGTGCGAAGGTCATTGCTTACGCACGCAAGTTCCTGGATGACGTTGCCGCGCTCACGCATGGCAAACACGAAGACGCGACCAAGTACGCGATCGAAAGTGACAAGCTGGTCGTGACGCTCAAGGATGGCTCGCGCGCGACGCTTGCTGTTCCCGCAACGCTCGAAGGCTGGCGCGGCAATGCCGCTGAACCCGAAGCCATCCTGCTGCGCCATCACGGCCTGCACGTGGAGATCTGCATCGATCGCAAACATCCGATCGGTTCGACCGACGCCGCGGGTGTTTCAGACGTGGTGCTGGAGTCCGCGATCACGACGATTCAAGACTGCGAAGACTCGGTCGCCGCGGTCGATGCGGAAGAGAAAGTCGCGGTCTATAACAACTGGCTGGGCCTGATGAAAGGCGATCTGCAAGCCACGTTCGCCAAGGGCAAGGGCACGATGACACGCCAGCTCAATGCCGACCGCAGCTATACCGCGCCGGGTCACAAAGAGCTCACATTGCCGGGCCGCAGCCTGATGCTCGTGCGTAACGTCGGTCATCACATGCGCACCGACGCCGTGCTTCACCAGGGCAAAGAGATTTTCGAGACGGTGCTCGATGCGCTCGTCACGGTCGCCATCGCTCTGCACGATCTTCGTGGCGGCAACCGTAACAGCCGCACCGGTTCCGTGTATGTGGTGAAGCCGAAGATGCACGGTCCGGACGAGGCGGCGCTGGCCAACGAGTTGTTCGGCTGGGTCGAAGAGGCGCTGGGGCTGCCGAAGCACACCGTGAAGATCGGTGTGATGGACGAAGAGCGTCGCACCAGCTTGAATCTGAGTGCCTGCATCGAGAAGGTCAAACATCGCATCGTGTTCATCAACACCGGCTTTCTCGATCGCACCGGCGATGAGATTCACACCGCCATGCAGGGCGGACCGGTGCTGCGCAAGGAAGCGATCAAGACCCAACCCTGGCTGGTCGCATACGAGAAGCGCAACGTGGAGATCGGCCTGAACTGCGGTCTGCGCGGCCGCGCGCAGATCGGCAAGGGCATGTGGGCCATGCCGGACAAGATGGCCGGCATGTTGGCCGCGAAGTCCGGTCATCCGCGCGCGGGTGCGAACACCGCGTGGGTCCCGTCGCCGACCGCCGCCACATTGCACGCACTTCACTATCACCAAGTGGATGTGCGTGCGGTTCAGAATGAGCTGCAGCGTCAGCTGCAATCAGGCAAGGCGACCGGCATCGACGATCTGTTGCGCTCGCCGCTGGCGGAAGCGGGCTTCACGTCCGAAGAGATTCAGGCCGAGCTCGACAACAACATCCAAGGCATTCTGGGCTACGTCGTGCGTTGGATCGATCAGGGTGTCGGCTGCTCGAAGGTACCGGACATTCATGATGTCGGCTTGATGGAAGATCGCGCGACCTTGCGCATCTCGAGTCAGCATGTGGCGAACTGGCTGCTCCATGGCGTGTGTACGGAGCAGCGAGTGAAAGAAACATTGCAGCGAATGGCCGCTGTCGTCGACGCACAGAATGCCGGCGATCCGGCATATCGGCCGATGGCCGGCAATCTGAACGGCAGCGTCGCCTTCAAGGCCGCGAGCGATTTGATCTTCCTCGGCCGCGAACAGCCGAACGGCTACACGGAGTTCATCCTCCACAAGCGCCGCCGCGAGTTGAAGGCGGCAAGCTGAGGCTCTAGGCCAGGCGGGCGTCGAGCCACTCGATCCAGTGGCGCACCGGTGCCCGCGCGCCACTCGCAAGATGGGTGATGCAGCCGATGTTCGCGGAAAGAATCACATCCGGCTGCTGAGCCTCCAACGCGTCGAGCTTGCGCTCGCGGAGTTGTCTGCTCAGCTCCGGCTGCAAGACCGAGTAGGTGCCCGCCGATCCGCAGCACAAGTGGCTCTCGGCCAGTGGCAGGACTTCCGCGCCGAGCGCGCTGAGCAGTTGTTCGACCACCCCACGGATCTTCTGACCGTGTTGCAACGTGCATGGCGGATGAAACACGACGCGCTCAGGTTGCCGGCGGACTTTGCTCGCCAGCGTCACTGCATGTGATGGCAGAAGCTCAGCCAGATCCTTAATGAGCGCGACGATACGCCGAGCTTTCTCTGCATACGCCGGATCATGGCGTAGCAGATGCGCGTACTCCTTGACCATCGCGCCGCAGCCCGACGCATTCATCACAATCGCTTCGACTCTCGCCTCTACGTGCGGCCACCAGGCGTCGATGTTGTTTCGGACTTCGACCAACGCGGCATCGTGATCGTTCAGATGATGTTTGATGGCGCCACAACAGCTCGCGGCCGGCGTGATGACCTCGATTTCGAGCGCATCCAACACGCGCGCCGTTGCGGCGTCGATTCCCGGTGACATCGACGGCTGCACGCACCCGAGCGGCAGTATCATCTTGCGAGCGTGCGATCGCTGCGGCCAGGCGCCAGCGTCGCGTCGCTCTGGAACCTTCGCGCGAATCGATTCGGGCAGAAGCGAGCGCACAGCCTGGCCGGTGCGCATCGCGGGTCCGAACAGCTTGCTGGTGAGCCCATGTTTCAATGCCGACCGCGCCACCTGTTCGCTAAACGGGCGTTCGACCTTGCTCTCGACGATGTTCCGCCCGATGTCGACCAGCCGGCCATACTGCACGCCCGATGGGCAGGTCGTCTCGCAAGCCCGGCAGGTGAGGCATCGATCCAGGTGAAGCTGAGTGCTCCGCGTCGGCTCGACGCCTTCGAGCACCTGCTTGATCAGGTAGATTCGACCGCGCGGTCCATCCAACTCGTCGCCGAGTAGTTGATAAGTAGGGCAGGTCGCCGTACAGAAACCACAATGCACGCAGCGGCGCACGATCTCTTGGGCTTCCTTGCCTTCGGACGTGTCTTTGATGAAATCGGCGAGCTGCGTTCTCATGAGTGCGACGCTTGCTCAAAGGTCTGGATACAGTCGGCCGCGATTGAAAATGTTCGCGGGATCGAACTGAGCTTTCAGTCGGCGGTGAATGGCAGCGAGCGGAGCCGTCAAGGGCGTGAACGCACCGGCAGAGCGATCGCCGCCGCGAAACAAAGTCGCATGACCGCTGGCTCGCCGCGCACACTCGCGCACTTCTTCTGCACTTCGTTCAGTCCGCAACCATCGTAGCGATCCGTTCCACTCGATCAACGTCGGTGCGCTGATAGACAACGCCGGCGCAGTCGAAGGCACCGAAATGCGCCACAACGGCGTCTGGCCGGAGAAGAAAGGATGCGTCTGCTCGCGGATGCCGGTCCAGAATGCGTCAGCGTGTTCGTTGTCGATGTCCTCGCCGCCAAGCTGATGTCGTGCCGCTCTCACCGCCGCGGAGGCGCCTGCCAATCTCACGTAGAGCGTGCCGTCGTGCCATACCGAGGCGGATAGGGGCAGCGGTCGTCCCGCCCACTCGTTCAGTTTATCCACGGCCGCCGCTTCAGCGATCTCGAAGCACAACGTGTGATGCGAAATCGGACGGGGCAGCACCTTGATCGACACTTCGGCGATCACTCCGAGGATGCCCATCGAGCCCGCGAGCAGTCGCGACACATCGTAGCCGGCGACATTCTTCATGACGGTGCCGCCGAACGTCAGTAATTCGCCGCGACCGTCGATCAGCTTCGCGCCGAGCACGAAGTCACGAACGCCGCCATACGTCGGCCCGAAGGAAACGCGTCGCGGACCGGCCAGGCCGGCAGCGATACAACCGCCAACGGTCGCATTGGCGCCGAAGTGCGGTGGCTCGAAGGCGAGCATCTGTCCATTCTCGGTCAGCAACTGTTCCAACTCCGCGAGCTCAGTGCCGGCGCGAGCTGTCACAACGAGCTCGGTCGGCTGGTAATCGACAATGCCCGTCACAGTGCGAGGATCGAGCAACGTTCCTTCGGAGCGGTTCCCGTAGAACTCTTTCGTACCGCCGGCGCGGATGAACAGCGGTGCTCGCGCCTCCGAAGCGGCGCGCACGATCTCGCACAGCTGAGTCAGTGCTTCATCCATCAGAAGCGCGGCAAGTCGGGAAATCGAACATTGCCACCATGAACGCGCATGCGGCCGTATTCGGCGCAGCGGTGCAACGTCGGTATGACCTTGCCCGGATTCAACAAGCCGGCCGGATCGAACGCGCTCTTCACCCCCAGGAATGTATCGAGCGTGGCGCGATCGAACTGCGAGCACATTTGATCCAGCTTCTCCACGCCGACGCCGTGCTCGCCGGTCACGGTGCCGCCCATTTGCACGCACAGCTCCAGGATTTCGGCGCCGAACGCTTCGGCGCGCGCGACGGAATCCGGATCGGCGTCGTCGAACAGAATCAAAGGATGCAAGTTGCCGTCGCCAGCGTGAAAAACATTCGGACAGCGCAGTCCGTACTTCGGCTCCAGCGCTTGGATTGCCTTCAACACTTCGCCCAGGCGACGGCGCGGGATCGTGCCATCCATGCAGTAGTAAGCAGGCGACGCTCGCCCCGCCGCGGGAAATGCGTTCTTCCGTCCGGCCCAAAAGCGCAATCGCTCCGCTTCGCTGTTCGAAACCTGGATGCGCGTGGCTCGCGCGGCGAGCAGTACCGCCGACATGCGCTCGATTTCTTCGGCGACCTCTTCGGGCGTGCCATCGGACTCGCATAACAACACAGCCGCGGCATCGAGGTCGTACCCGGCGTTGGCGAATGGCTCGACCAGCCGGCTCGCCGCTCGATCCAACATTTCCAAGCCGGCGGGAATGATGCCGTCCGCGATCAAAGCCGCGACCGCATCGCCGGCTTCGCCCACGTCCGCGAAGCTGGCCATGATGCAACGAGCGGCCTGCGGGACGGGCACGAGTCGCACCGTGACTTCTGTAACCACTGCAAGCATGCCTTCCGAGCCGACGACCAGGGCCAACAAATCGAGACCGGGCGCGTCCGGCGCAAGGCCCCCGAATTCCACCGGCTCGCCTTCGACGGTGAGTCCGCGTACGCGCAGGATGTTGTGAACCGTGAGGCCATATTTCAAACAATGGACGCCGCCGGAATTCTCGGCAACGTTGCCGCCGATGGTGCAGGCGATCTGACTCGACGGGTCGGGCGCGTAATAAAGTCGATGACGTGCGGCTGCTTCGCTGATCGCGAGATTGCGCACGCCGGGTTGGACGGTGGCGGTTCGCGCTCGAGCATCGATGGACACGATGCGATTGAGCTTGGCCAGTGAGAGCAACAGACCCGCGTGGTGGGGTAGCGCGCTGCCAGAGAGTCCGGTGCCGGCGCCTCGCGGAACGACGGGTACCTTGTGCTCGTGGCAGAGCTGCAGAACGCGCCGGGTCTGCTCTTCCGTTTCCGGCAGCGCCACGATCATGGGCAACTGACGGAACAGCGTCAGGCCGTCGCACTCATAGGGGCGCGTATCCTCTTCGCGAAACAGGACGGCGTCTTCTGGCAGGAACGCGCGCAGGGCGGCGACCAGGCTGCGCTGCCGGATCGCATCCACGGGCAGTGAGCGCTCGGCGGGCGACAACGGGGCGGGATTGGCGCGGTCCATGGGGCCGAATCATAGAGGACTCGCGAGCGCCTCGCGCGGGCCGGCTTATACTCGCGCACGGATTAACTCAGTCAAAAGGAAGCTTGCATGCCGACCCACAGTCGACGACACGTCATCGCCGCCGCCGCCGCACTGGCCGGCGCCGGCCTCTCAGCTCAAGCGGCGAGCCCCGGAGCAGGCAAGGCCGCGATTCCGCCGGTCGTTCATCACGTCTTCTTCTGGCTGAAGAATCCCAAGTCGAAGGAAGATCTCGCTCGCCTGTTGGCCGGCCTTCGGACCCTCGGCGCGATCGAGACCGTCAAAGCCATTCACATCGGCGTGCCCGCCGAGACCGAGCAGCGCGGTGTGGTCGATGCCAGCTACAGCGCGTCGGAAATCCTGTTCTTCGACGATGTGGCCGGTCAGAACGCCTATCAGGTCCACCCCATCCACAAGAAGTTCGTCGCTGACTGCGAGCACCTGTGGGAGCGCGTCGTGGTTTACGATGTCAAACCTGCGCCGACGCCTTGATCTCCAGGCGCCGTGGTGATCGCCAATCACCGCCGGCGCGCAGTACGCAACCCGGGCGCAAGCATGAATGCCCTATAAGAACCCCACGAGCACGAGCGTGGGGATATGGGCTTGCAGCGTGAGGGGATGAGTGAATGACGGTGAAGCGGCGATTCGACCGGCTGTGCCTGGCCGTGGGTTTTTCGTTATTCAGCACGGCCGTGGCGGCCGATGAACAAACCTGGAATGTCGCGGATACCGGTCAGCCGTACATCGACGCCGCGTTCACCGTAAACGAAGGGACCTGGATGAGTGTCGACGTGAGCCCGGACGGCTCAACGCTCGCCTTCGATCTGCTCGGCGACATTTATCTGTTGCCCGCCGCGGGTGGCGATGCACGGCTGGTGCATGGAGGACCGGCCATGCAGATCTTCCCGAGCTTCAGCGCCGATGGCAGCAAGCTGCTGTATCAGAGCGACGAGAGCGGGTTCGACAATGCATGGATCTCGAATGTCGACGGCTCGAACGCACGGCAGATCACGCACGACGCGGCCAACATGCTCGGCGCGCCGACGTGGGGACCGAACGACGATTCGGTGGCCGTCGTGCAGGCGTACTCGACTTTTCAACTGATGAAGGCTTCGGAGATTCGCTTGTTCGATCTGCGCGGCGGCAAGGGCGCCGTGCTGGTGGAGATGCCCGCGAACCGACGCGACGTGCAGGAGCCGAGCTTCACGCCGGACGGCCAGTTCGTTTATTACACGCAGCGAATCGTCGAACCGAACATCTTCATCAACGCCAGTCATCCGAACTACGTCATCAAACGGCGCGAGCTGGCCTCGGGTGCCACGGAAGAGCTGATGGGCGGCTGGGGCAGCGCGACCACGCCGCAAGTTTCCCACGACGGGAAGAAAGTTGCGTTCATTCGCCGCGTCAAGGAAAAGACCGTGCTGTTCATCTACGACGTGGCGGCTCGCACGCAAGTGCCGGTGTTCGACGATCTGGATCGTGACTTGCACGCCGACTTCGTGCAGCAGAATGCATATTACCCGCGCTTCGACTGGTTCCCGGACAACCGGCACATCGCGATCTGGGGCAAGGGCAAGTTATATAAAGTCGACACGCAGGCCAGCACCGCGAGCGAGATTCCGTTCCGTGTGCATGCCAAGCATCGCATCGTGCGCGCTCCGCACTTCGAGCAGAACGCCGCGCCCGACTCGATCACCGTTCGGTCCGTGCGACAGCTCGCGCCGTCGGTCGATGGCAAGCGTCTGGTGTTCACGGCGCTCGACAGATTATGGGTTCAATCGAATTCTTCAGCGCCGGCCAGGTTGAGCAAGAGTGCGGCGTTCGAGTTCGATCCGACGTTCTCGCGCGACGGCAGGTCGTTCGCATATGTCGAGTGGAATGACGAGCACGGTAGCGCAGTGAAGGTCGCAAACGCCGCTGGCCGAAACGCGCGCACCATAGCAACGAGTCGCGGCGTCATTCGCAACCCTTCGTTTTCGCCGGATGGCAAGCAGGTCGTGTATCGCATCGATGAGGCGGACAAGACCATGGGCGGCTACGGTACGCAGCCGGGCATTTATGTCGTGCCCGTCGGTGGCGGCGTGAGTCGCTTCGTTGTCGCTGGCGACGATGTGCCCGTATTCTCGCCGGACGGACAGCGCATCTATTACGTCGAAACATCGCGCGCCAGAGGTGAATTCATCCATTCGCTCGTCAGCGTGACGCTGGATGGGCTCGACAGGCGCGAGCATGCTCATACCCTGAATGCGGATACGCTGGAACTGCGCGTCAGCCCCGATCTGCGTTGGATCGCATTCCGCGAGATGCAGCAGTACTACGTGATGCCGTTCAACGAGATCGGCGTGCCGCTCACGATCAGCGCCGACACGGATGAAGTACCAGTGCGAAAGTTGACCGATCTCGGTGGCTATTCGCTGGTCTGGTCGAGCGACTCATCGGCGCTGCACTGGACGTTGGGTTCGTCGCTGTATCGAGCCGAGGTCACCGATACATCGAACGCGCTCGCCCAACCCTACGCGAAGATCGATCTGAAAGTCCCGGCGGATGTGCCCAGCGGCAAGCTGGCCTTCACCAATGCGCGCATCATCACCATGAAGGGCGATGAAGTGATCGAGCACGGCACCATCGTCGTCGAGCGCAATCGCATCGTTGCGGTCGGCCCGAGCGGTTCCGTTACCGCACCGACCGACGCGAAAGTGATCGATGTGACCGGCAAGACCCTCATGCCGGGCCTGATCGATATGCATGGTCACATCGATTGTTGTTACCGAAGTGGCGTCATGCCGCAAAAGCAGGCGGCACGTTACGCGGCGCTGGCGTTCGGTGTGACGACCAACTTCGATCCTTACTCGAGCGAGCTGCCGAACTACGAGACTCGTGAAACCGATCTCGCCGGCATCACCGTCGGCCCGCGCTGGATCGGCTCGGGCAGTCCGATCTACGGCCGCGCCCACAAAGCGGACTTCAATTACGTCCCGCTGCGCGAGTATGACGATGCGCATCGGGCGCTGCTGAGAAAGCAGGCGCTAGGTGATATCTTCATCAAGAGCTACAAACAGCCCGGTCGCCAGCAGCGCCAGATGCTGGTCAAGGCCGGCCGCGAGACCGGCATCATGGTCGACGTGGAAGGGGAAGGGCACTTCCATAACGGCATTTCCATGATGCTCGACGGCCACACCAATATCGAGCACAACCTGCCGGTTGCGCATTACTACGACGATGTGATCCAACTCATGAGCCACGCCGCCGGCTCGAATACGCCGACCCTGGTGGTGGCGTTCGGCGAGCTGTACGGCGAAAACTTCCTGTACGAAAAGGAGCGCGCCTGGGAGGACCCGAAGGTGAAGACCTTCGCGCAGGAGGCGACTGCGAGTTACGGCGCACTCGAAGTGCCGGATGGCGCGCCGGTGCACTCTCGCAATATGACGAGCATCCATGTGGCCGACGAGCTTTGGGACATCGGCTTCCGCTCGGTGTCGCGCTCGATCAAGAAGCTCGACGAGGCCGGCGTGCGGATCAACGTCGGCTCTCACGGCGAGATCGCGGGATTGGCGATGCACTGGGAGATGCAACTGCTCGCGCAGGGCGGCATGAGCAATCATCGGATCCTGCGCGCGGCAACGTTGAATGGCGCCACTACGCTCGGTTTCGACAAACAACTGGGCTCGCTGGAACCCGGCAAGTTGGCCGATCTGATCGTGCTCGATCGCAATCCGCTGGAGGACATTCGCAACAGCAACTCGGTGCGCTACACGCTGCTCAACGGCCGGCTCTACGACTCGGCGACCATGAACGAGGTCGGCAACCATCCGCGGCCCAGAACCCGGTTCTATTGGGAGCTCGATGACTACAAAGGCATCGATTGGAACTCGGCCTGGTCGGGGCAGTGAGCGGACGATGAACACCATGAATCTTTGTTTCAAGCTGCTGTTGTCGCTGCTCGCGGTACCCGCGCTCGCTCAGTCCGATTGGGATGTCGAGAACACCGGTCAGCCGTCCTACGACGTCGAGTTTCAGGTGAACGAAGGCACGTGGATGAGCGTCGCCGTCAGTCCGGACGGCCGCACGCTCGCGTTCGACCTGCTGGGAGATATATATGTGATGCCCGCCGCGGGCGGTGAGGCGAAGCTGTTGCACGGTGGCGCGGCCATGCAGCGCAATCCACGTTTCAGTCCTGACGGTCGGCAACTGCTGTACATCAGCGATGGCGGCGGCAGCGATAACTTCTGGATCTCGAACGCCGACGGTTCCAATCCCCGGCAAGTGACGCATGAAACGATTCGCTTGCTGAGCACGCCGGCTTGGAATGGCGACGGCACGCTGATCGCGGGCGCGTTGCAGTTTGCGACCGAGGAGAAACATCACGCAGCCGAGCTTCGCATCTACGACTTGCGTGGCGGTGGCGGGCGAGTGCTCGTGCCTGCGCCCATCAATGACGAGCCGGTCAACGAGCCGCAGTTCTCGCGCGATGGTCGCTACGTCTACTACACAGAGAAGAGGACGTCGCAGAGCAAGTCGCGGACGTATGTGGACGCTAACCACGCGAATCTGGCTGTCATGCGCCGAGATCTCGCCAGCGGCGACGTGCAACAACTGATCCGCGGCTTCGGCAGCGCAATCGCTCCACAGTTGTCGCCGAACGATCGGCGTATCGCTTTCGTCCGTCGTGTGCGGGAGAAGACGGTGCTGTTTGTTTATGACATCGCTACCGGCAAAGAGCTGCCCGTGTTCGAAGGGCTGGATCGGGACGAGCAGGCCGATTACAGCTGGATCGACGGCTACTATCCGCAGTACGGCTGGTTCCCGGATAACCGACATGTCGCGATCTGGGGCAAGGGCAAGCTGTGGAACGTCGACATGGATACCGGCGCGGCGAAGGAGATTCCGTTTAGCGTCCGCTCACGACACCGGATCACGGTGGCGCCGCGTTTCACGCACGACCTTGCACCGAAGTCGATCACGGTGCGGGCGATTCGTCAGCTCGCGTATTCGCCGGATGACCGCGTCGTCGTGTTCAATGCGCTGGGACGGTTGTGGCGCAAGCAGGATGATGCGAAACCTGTTCGCCTGACGCGTGCCACTACGTTCGAGTTCGAGCCGGCGTTCTCGCACGACGGTCGCAAACTCGCTTACGTCGATTGGAACGACGAGAGCGGCAGTCGACTGATGGTCGTGGGCTCTCAAGGCGGCGCGCCGAAGACGATCTACAGCACGGCAGGAGTGTTACGCACGCCCTCGTTCTCGCCCGATGGCAGCCGCATCGTGTTCAAGATCGATGAGGGAGATCGTTGTCTGGGCGGTCGCGAGGCTCGCGTTGGTTTGTACTGGATCGATGCCGCCGGCGGAAAGGCGCACTACATCGGACCGCCGGGCGACGCGCCGATGTTCTCGCCGGATGGGAAGCGCATTTACTACTCGACGAAGAGCTACATCGATCACGCGGTCGTCGCCGCGCTGGAGAGTGTGAATCTCGATGGCTTCGATCAGCGCGTCCATGCAAAGACGCTGGACGCGGATACTTCCGAGCCGCGCGTCAGCCCGGACTTGAAGTGGATCGCGTTCCGGCATCGCCAGCAGTACTACGTCACGCGTCATCGCGAAACCGGCGTCCCGGTAACGCTGACCATCGCGAGCGACAGTGCCAATCCCGTCACGAGGCTGAGTGACATCGGTGGCTACGCGCTGGTTTGGTCGGCCGACTCCAAGCGTTTGCACTGGGCTGTCGGCGATCAATTCGTTACCGCTGCTGTCGATGCGACGTCGCCCGCGAGCGCGAAGCCGCAGTTGCAACGACTTGCCGCCGGTCTCGAGGCGCCGGTCGATTCTCCCGCAGGCGAGGTGGCTTTCACCAATGGTCGCGTCATCACGATGGCGGGCGATCGAGTCATCGAGCGCGGTACAGTCGTCGTGCGCGGCAATCGCATCGTCGCGGTCGGTGCGGCGGACCAAGTCAGCGTGCCCACGGGTGCGAAGGTGATCGATGCGACCGGTAAGACGATCATGCCGGGGCTGTTCGACATGCACGGTCACATCAACAACTGCTACTACACGTCTTCAGGTTTGATGCCGCAGCGGCAGTCCGCTCGTTACGCTGATCTCGCCTTCGGTGTGACGACGAACTATGACCCGTACAGCCTGGAGCTGCCTGCTTACACGCAGACGGAGATGACATTGACCGGCGATATGGTCGGCCCGCGTTCCATCGAGTCCGGCCTGATTGCGTTCGGTCGCATCGCCAAGGTCGATAGCGGTTACGTGCCTATCTTCAGCTATCAGGACGCACAGGATTTCATGGCGCGCAAGCAGGCGCTCGGCGGCACCATCGTGAAGAGCTATCGCCAGCCCATGCGCAGTCAGCGTCAGATGCTGATCAAGGCGGGTCGCGAGGCGGGCGTCATGGTGGACGTGGAGGGCGAGAGCAATTTCTATCTCGATCTCACCGCCGTCATCGATGGCAACACCGATCAGCAGCACAACCTGCCGGTCGCGACCTATTACGACGACGTCGTGCAACTCTACAAGCATGGTCAGACGCCGCATACGCCGACGCTGATCGTGCTCAACGGCGAGCTGCTGGGCGAGAACTTCATTTATCAGCAGCAGCGCATGTGGGAAGACCCGAAGGTGCGTACTTTCATTCAAGTGGTCACCAGCGGTTACAGCCCGGTGAGCACGCCGCACTACGCGCCTCCGCACGTGCGCGGCATGATGTCGATCAATGTTGCCGACAAGCTGTGGGATGTGGGGTTCCGCTCGGTGTCGCGCTCCGTGAAGAAGCTCGATGACGCGGGCGTGATCGTGAACGCCGGCTCGCACGGCCATGTCATCGGCCTGGCGTTGCATTGGGAAATGTGGCTGCTCTCGCAAGGCGGGATGAGCAACATGAACGTACTGCGCTCGGCCACGTTGAATGGCGCACGGACCCACGGCCTCGATCGGCAACTCGGCTCGCTGGAACCCGGCAAGCTCGCGGACATCATCGTGCTCGACAGGAACCCGCTGGAAGACATTCAGAACAGCAACAGCGTGCGTTACACCATGGTCAACGGCCGGCTCTACGATGCGAACACGATGAACGAGATTGGCAATTACAACAAACCGCGAGGGAAGTTCTTCTGGGAAGCCAATCGCGCGCCGAATAACATCGATTGGGAGAAGTCATGGGCCGAGCAGTAGGCGAAGCGAGCAGCCCATCTGCGAAGGCGGGCGCTGATGAGTGAGGCTTACGAGCCGTGCAACGGCGATGATCCCTGTACACAGCTGGATGGGGGACGGGAGCGCTGATAGGCGCTCGGGCCTGCCCTGTTCGCGCAGGAGTTGATGCTTCAACAGGTCGCAAGGTTGACGCACCGGCGGGCCGCTGGAAAGATAGGTCCTGGCTCGCGACCGCGATGATCGGAGCACGCGCGATTTCCAAGCTTTCAGATGCGGCGGCACCTGCACAGCCGGCGATAGGTACCGACGAATCGGATCTCGATGTCGGTGTCCGCTGAAAGCAATTCGGGGCTGCGGTTGGCCGGCTGCAACTCCACATCGAGTCCGCGATTGCCCTTCTCGAAATCGCCCGAGGTTCGAGCTCTTCGTCGTTCATCGAAGCGGGAGCGCTCAGGCGCGAAGCTCGCCGCGAATCGACAGGGGAATGCGGGAATGATTCATGGTTCCAGCGTGCCGCTGGCATTGTCGGTGGCCGCGACGACAGTGCCACTGACAGCGCTCGCGGAATCCGCAGCGGCCCTGGAAGAAGTCACCGTGACCGCACAGAAGCGCGAACAACGATCGCTGGACGTGCCGGTCTCCATCCGCGCCATCAGCGGCACCGATCTGGAGCAGCGTGGCATCAGCTCGGCGCAGGACCTGTCGTTCGCAGTGCCAGGACTCACCACGCACGAGGACGGGCCCGGCCAATATGTAATCTTCATGCGTGGCATGAGCAATCTGTATGGCAGCGATGCGCTGGTCGGTGTCTATCTGGACGAAGCGCCGCTCACCATCGGCATCGAACAGCTCGACTCGCGCGTGCTGGACTTGGAGCGCGTCGAGGTTCTGAAAGGACCGCAAGGCACGTTGTACGGTCAGGGGTCGGTGGCCGGCACGATCCGCTACATCACCAAGCGCCCGGAGCTGGATGCATTCAGTGCACGCGTCGAAGCCGCCGAGAGTTTCATCGATGGCGGCGATAACCAGGAGGCCGTTACCGGCGTGGTCAATCTGCCGCTGGTGAAAGATAAATTGGGCGTGCGTCTGGCGGGAACGCTGGAGCAGGGGGGCGGCTGGCAGGATCAACCCGCGGCGGGCATCAGGAACGGCAACAACCAGGATCTGATGAACGTCCGAGGCAAGACGTTATGGCGGATCACCGATGCCTTCACGGCGGAAGCGATGGTGGTGCTCCATCGCAACGAGACGCGGCTCGGTCAGGGCTACGAGAATCCCGACCGCACGGTGTTCGTCGCCATCGATCCGGCGCGACAGCTTGTCCCCAAGATATACGATTACGATCTTTACAACCTGACGCTGACCTATGACCTGGGCGGCGCGCAATTGCTGAGCTCCAGCTCCTATGTCGATCACAGTCAGATCTCGCCTTACGCCTACAAAGGCGGGCCCGAGACCCTATTCAACGATCTGCTCGAAGGCAACGATCGGCGTTACTGGAAGGCGCGCTCTTTCACCGAGGAACTGCGCCTGAGATCGACGGGCGACGGACCGTTCAGCTGGACCTTGGGTGCCTACTACCGGATGCTCGACAAGAAGTTCGAATCGTACTCGGACACCAAGTACAACGGCGTGGTCTCTCCGACGTTCTACTTCCTCGACATCGACAACTGGAGCTCTTACGCGGTGTTCACGGATGTTTCTTATGATTTGACCGAGCGTCTCAAAGTCGGTGCCGGCGCTCGCTACTTCAAGGACGACCAGATGACGTTCGACGGTTCGCTGCGGAAGAACGCGTCGTTCGACTCGTTCGATCCACGGCTCTACGCCTCGTACCGGCTGACGAATGATATGAACGTGTACGTCAGCGCGGCGAAGGGCTTTCGCACTGGCGGCTTCAATCGCGGCGACCTGCCGGACTACCAGCCTGAGAACGCATGGAGTTATGAGCTGGGCTTCAAGGGCCAGGCCGCGGGAGGTCGAGTTCAATTCGAGCTGGCCGCCTACTACACGGACTATTCGGACATGCTGCGTCGGGGGCTGGTATTCGTGCCCGGAGGCACGCCGCCGCTGCAACAGCTGACGAGCAATATCGGCAAGGCGGAAGTCAAAGGCATCGAAGGCGGCATCACGTGGCGCGCGACCGATGCGCTGACTCTGAGCGCCACCGGCGCCTACATCGACAGCGAGATCACAGAGGTCACGGCGGAAGACGCGACCAACATCGCGGGTGACCCGATGGACTTCACGCCGAGGTTCAGCGTCACTGGCGGCGCAAACTATACGTTCCATATGGGTACGCTGCCCGCGTATGCGCGACTCGATTACAGCTATCGCGACGAGGTGACCCTGGTAGATCGCACCAACTATCCGGCCGAGAACCTGCCGCAGCGGACTGATCCCATCAGCCTGATCGATGCGCGCTTCGGCGTGGAGTGGGGTGCCGCGTCGTTCGAACTGTTCGGCACCAATCTCAGCAACCAGAACAGGTGGATCGATCCTTACTACGGTTTCTTGAACGCCAATCGCACGCGGCCCCGTGCCATCGGGCTCAAGATCGGCTACAAGTTCAAGTAAGCCGCGCTCACGCAGCAAGTTCTTTCAGGCGACGTCCCGCCGATTTGGAAATTTGTGCGTTGGTGCGCGCCCGGGAGCCGGGTCCGGGGGCAGAATCCGCCGCGTGAACCTGCCGCCGCATCGGTTTGTCCTGGTGCTGCTGGGCCTGCTTGCCGGCCCGGCAGCCTCGGCCAATGATTTGACGGTGAGTGTGAGCGATGTCCAGGGGCGCCCGGCACGCAACGTCGTTGTCGTGGCAACACCGAAGGCATCGGTCAATAGCCCGGCGCGGGCCGCCACCATGGTCGAAATGGACCAGGTCGACCGACAATTTTCGCCTTATGTGCTCGCCATTCAGACCGGCACCCGCGTGCTGTTCTCCAACAACGACTCGGTGGCGCATCAGGTGTACTCATTCTCGTCCCCCAAACGGTTCGAGTTGGCCCTGTATCACGGCAAGCCGCGTGAGCCCGTGGTGTTCGACAAGCCGGGGATCGTGACGGTGGGCTGTAACATCCACGACAACATGGTGGGCTACCTGTTCGTCACGGACGCGCCCTGGTTCGGCACCACTGGCGCCGATGGTGTGTGGAAGGCGCACGACCTGCCTGCCGGCGAATACGAGTTGCAGGTCTGGACGCCGCTGCTGCCTGTCCATGAGTGGCTGTTGAGTCAGAGCGTCGTGATCGCTGACGCATCGGCTCGCGCGACGTTCAAATTGAAACGCGCCTTGCGGCCCGAGCCGGCGCCGATCAAGGACAAGAGAGTGCGAGACTACTGATGCGCCTCTCTGCTCTCGCGCTGGCAATCTCCGCGTGGACACTGAGTCAGTCCGCGCTTGCGCAGGATGCGGGAGAACATGAGATCACCGCCCAGATCGATCTGCGCGCGGTCGTGGTCGATTCGCCGCTGGATTCATTTACCGAAGGCGGCACGGGCCAGTTGCGCTTCGGTCGCGACGACGATGGCCTCAGATTGGGTGCGATGATGATCGACGCCGCCGGCCAGCTGGTCGAAACGGTACGCTATGCGGTCACCGCGAGAGCGACGGGCGACGGCGATCAAAATCCTGTCGATCTCACCGAAGCGTATCTGGAGTGGCGGCCCTATCCATCGAGCTCGCTGCGGTGGAAGACGCGAGCAGGCGCGTTCTATGCGCCGATCTCACTGGAGAACCGCACGGTCGGTTGGGACAGCCTGTATAGCATCAGTTCGTCGGCCATCAACACGTGGATCGGCGAAGAGTTGCGGACCATCGGGCTGGAGACGTCACTGACCGCGCTCGGCGCGGCGGCCGGAAGGAACTTCGACGTGAGCATCGTCGCGTCGGCCTATGGATGGAACGATCCGGCGGGCATTCTGTTGTTTCAGCGTGGCTGGGGCATTCATGACCGGCAGACCGCATTGTTCGGGGAACTGCCGCGGCCGCTGGTGCAAGACCCCGCCATTCCCAATATCGAGTTCTTCGACGAGGTCGATCGTCGCATCGGCTATTACGCCGGTCTGGAAACGAAGATCTCCGGCCGGCATGTGCTCAGGGCCCTGCACTACGACAACCGGGGCGACACCTCGAAACAGGATGCGCGTGAACCGACCTGGCTCACCCGATTCGATGCGTTCGGTGCCCGGATCGAGTTGCCGCACGCCATCACGGCCATCTCACAGTACATGCGAGGCGATACCGGCGTCGGTCCGAGCGCCGACGGTCGCGGCTTCATCATTGTGGATTTCTACTCTTGGTTCGTGTTGTTGAGTGAGCAATGTGGGCCGCATCGATTCACGGCACGCTACGACCGCATGGAGACTGAAACGGTGCGTGGCGCGTTGTACTTCGACAGCCACCAGGACGCCGACGCATGGACCGCGGCCTACATGTTCGATCTGAACGATCATATGCAGTTCGCGGCCGAAGCCATTCGGCTCAGCGGCTCGCTCCGTCAACGAACGCAGATCGGCTTGCCGGCAAGTGCGACCGAGCGCCTGCTCCAGCTCGCCATCCGGTACAAATACTGACAACGAGTTCGGTTGCATGACAGTCATTTCATTTGCCACGCGCGGCCGTGAAAATTCCGATCCCGACAGGCACTTACCCGCCTAGAAATCTGCAAGGCCGGCGCTGACCGCGAGTCGCTTGCGGTTTTCATGCGCCTTGTACTTGCACCACCGGCATGTAAATGGCATATGGGGCGGCAATGAGAGAAGTGCCGCCCAGGACAGCACCCTACGAGTTTCTGCTCGCGCTGAACCAGGCCATCCACCCCCTGGTGGATGCCACCGAGATCACGCTGACCGCAGCCCGCCTTATCAGTGAGCATCTGAAGGTCAGCCGCTGCGCGTATGCGGATATCGCGCCTGACCGGGACTCATTCGAAGTCATCTGCGATCACAGCGTCGGCGTGCCGCGCCTGACCGGGCGCCGTCGCTTGAGCGACTTCGGTGCCGATTTCGTGCGGCAGATCGGTGCGGGTCAACCATACATCGTCGAGGACACAGAGACCGATCCGCACTCGCAGAGCGTTATCGAGAGCTATCGGCAGGCGCGGATCCGTTCGGGGATTTGCGTGCCGCTGTTCAACGCCGATCGCTTGAGCGCCGTCATGTTCGTTCACCATAACGAGCCGCGGCATTGGCTGGCCGACGAGATCGATCTGCTGCAACTGGTCGCGGCTCGATGCTGGGACTCGATCGAGCGCGCTCGGATTTCCCGCGAGCTGCACGAGCTGAATGATTCTCTCAAACGCGAAGTGCGTTCGCGTGCGGAAGAGATGAGTCGCACCGAACGCCAGTTCGCGCAGCTGGTTGCGGGCGTCACGGATTGTGCGATTTACATGCTCGACCCCGAGGGCTATGTCTCGTCGTGGAATCCTGGAGCCGAGCGCATCAAGGGTTACACCGCGGACGAAATCATTGGCCGTCATTTCTCGCAGTTCTACACTGTCGAGGATCGCGCCATCGGAATGCCCGCGCGTTCGCTCAGTTTGGTCGCCACCAAGGGCAAGTTCGAAGGCGAGGGCTGGCGCATGCGCAAGGACGGCTCGCGCTTCTGGGCCAGCGTGCTGATCGATCCGATCCGCGGTCCCGATCAGCGGGTCATCGGCTACGCGAAGATCACGCGTGATATGACCGAGCGGCGTCTGATTCAGGAGCAGCTCAATCAGGCGCAGAAGATGGAAGCGATCGGCCAGCTCACGGGCGGTGTCGCGCACGATTTCAACAATCTGCTCACGGTGATTCTGGGCAATCTGGACGTCGTGCAACGACGCGCGCCGGCGGATGACCAACGGTTGCAGCGTGCCATCGAGCATGCAACGCGTGGCGCCGAGCGTGCCGCCGCTTTGACTCATCAGCTGCTCGCATTCGCGCGTCGGCAGCCGTTGAATCCGAAACCGACGAGCGTGAATCAACTGGTGACGACGCTGCTCGAGCTGATTCGGCGCACGTTGCCTGAAGCCATTACCGTGCAATCGCGGCTCAGCGCGGGCGTCGGACACGTCAGCGTCGATCCGAATCAGATGGAAAGCGCGCTGTTGAATCTGGCGGTGAATGCGCGCGATGCCATGTCAGGCAAGGGCACATTGACGATTTCGACCGAGCTGGTGAATGTCAACGAAGACGAGGCGCTGCGTCTGGGCGACTTACAGGCTGGGCCGCATGCGGTCATCAGCGTGGCCGACACGGGCGTCGGCATGTCGGCCGAAGTGATCGCGCGCGCGTTCGATCCGTTCTTCACCACCAAGCCGATCGGGCAGGGCACCGGGCTTGGCTTGAGCCAGGTGTTCGGTTTCGTGAAGCAGTCGGGTGGCACCGTGAAGTTGCAAAGCGAGCCCGGCGAAGGCACGACGGTGAAGGTGTATTTGCCTCGCGTCGACGTGTCATCCATGTCGCGCGCCGAACGGGCTCGCGACGAAGTGCCGCGCGGTGACAGCACTGAAACCGTGCTCGTCGTCGAAGATGAGGATGATGTGCGCGCTTACAGCATCGAATGTTTGCAGGAGCTGGGGTTCTCTGTCCTGCAATCTCCGGACGGGCCGACGGCACTGCGCATGATTGAGGATCATCCGGAGATTCGTTTGTTGTTCACCGACGTGGGCCTGCCCGACATGAATGGCCGCGAGCTCGCTGAAGAAGCGCGTCGGCTGCGTCCCGAGCTGCCGGTCCTGTTTACTACCGGCTATGCCCGGGACGCAATGTTTCAGCAGGGCAAGCTCGAGCGCAATGCCGAGCTATTGACCAAGCCTTTCAATCGCACCCAACTGGCCGCGCGCGTGCGACATTTGCTCGACCGTTGAGGGCGGCCCGAACCACTGAGTCAGCGCATCGGTCAGCCCATCCTGAGCTCCGTCTCCGACCCATGCGACATATCCGTCGGGCCGGAGCAACACCGCACTCGGCGCAGTGACCGCGCCGATCGCGGGCAGCTCCCAAGCTCCGTCATATCTGGCGTCGATCGAAGGAACGCGATCTGCCCAGGCAGTGACATCGAGGCTGGCAGGTTCGTGGAAATTCAGCAGCACCGGCCGAGCTTTGTGCAGCAGAGTGAACACTCGAACCGTGCCGTTGGCGGTGACGAGGTCGAGATCGGGCATGCGGCGGCCGAGCAGCGGATGTTTCTTGTCGGAGTCGCCGAAATCGTATCGTACGGCCAGTCCGGACATTTCCGCGGCCATGCGTTTGCGAGGCTCGTCCATGGCGAGGAATTCTGTAACGAGCTGGCCGACCGCTTTGGTGCGCTCGTCCTGACGGCGAAGCAGGGTTTGCGCCATCGTGTTCTGTAGCACGCGGGCAGCCACGGGATGGCGCTCGGCATGATAAGTATCGAGCAGGCTTTCGGGCGACGTTCCTTTGATCACCTGTGCCAGTTTCCAACCCAGATTGACTGCATCGTGCACGCCGATGTTGAGACCCTGTCCGCCGACGGGCGGATGCACGTGCGCGGCGTCGCCGGCCAGGAGAACGCGCCGGACGCGATAAGTCGCGGCCTGCCGAGTCATGTCGGTGAATCGTGAAATCCAGGTCGCGCTGTGGATTCCGTAATCCGTCCCGTAGATCGCGACCAACGCTTCACTTACATCCCGCAGCGTTGGCTCGGTCGCAGGTCCCAGTTGTCGCTCGGTCAGCACCAGGCGCACGCGGCCGTCTTCCAACTTGCCGATTCCGTGTCCACCGGCGGCGTCATAACGAAAGCCCCATTCGGGTTCGGCGGACATCTGTGCTTCGGCGATCAACCAACTGGTCGTCGGATCCCAGCCGGGAAATTCGATACCGGCCGTTTTACGAACCATACTGCGTCCACCGTCGCAGCCGACCAGATATTCGGCTCGCAACGTCGTGCCGCCCGATAGCGCGACCTCGACGCCGGTATCGTCCTGTGTGAATTCCGAGACCTCCCGGCCACGATAGATCGGCACGGCCAGCTCGTCGACCCAGCCGGCCAGGATGCGCTCGATATGGCTTTGCCAGAGCCCGAGCACGTAGTTGTGTCGGGAGGGAAGGTCGCTGATGTCGAGAGGAGCGTGGAAGTGCACGACCTTATGCAGCGTTCCCTGCGAGATGAAGCGATCGGCGATGCCACGCTGGTCGAGCTCTTCGATGGTACGCACGTGCAGGCCGCCGGCGCGCGAGCCAACGATCTCGGGGCTGACCCGTCGCTCAACTATCGCAACGTCGACGCCCGCCAGCGCCAGTTCGCCCGCCAGCATCATTCCCGTCGGGCCTGCGCCGACGATCACGACCGAATGTTTGCTCATCGCTGCCTCCGAAATGCCAGGGTGGCATGGGCCGGCGATGCTGAGACAAGCCCCGGGGCTTACGGCAAGCCCCCGGACCCCGTATACTCTGGAAGTGGCCGGGGCAGGGGCGTCCGCCCCATCAGATTTTCAATCCGGCCAACCACCTCCGAGCGCTTTGTAGACCGCGACCAGCTGCGTTCCCAGCTCTGTGTTGCTCCGACTGTATGCGCGTTCTGTCTGCAGTAACGTGCGTCGTGCTTCGAGCTCGCCGAGATAATTGATCATGCCGTGGTTGTAGCGGACGCGAGCGATGTCATAAGCGTCACGGCTCGCGGCGAGCGCGGTGGACAGTTCGCGATTGTGTTCCTGCTCGGCGGTGTAGCCGCTCAACGCGGTTTCGATTTCATGCCACGCGCGTAACACTGTTTGTTGGTACGAGATCGCGGCCTGCTGCTGGTCGAGCTTACGAACTTCCACGACCGCGCGCCGACGGCCGCCATCGAAGATAGGCAGGCTGATGCTCGGCCCGATGGACCACTGCCGGGCGCCCCAATCGCCGAGATCCGACGCCTTCAGCGCCTCCTGCACGAAGCCGCCCGACAATGTGAAGCGCGGATACAAGTCCGCGACGGCAACGCCGATCTCCGCCGTGGCCGCATGCAATTGTGCTTCAGCTCGCTGAATATCAGGACGGCGCCGCGCGACTTCCGACGGCACGCCGCCGGCGACTGCGGGTGGTAACGTGAACGTCGCTGGCGCGGCGGCGAGTCGTGCGTCGAGCGATCCGGGCGGTTCATTGAGCAGCACCGCCAGCGCGCTCAACAGTTGCACTTCCTGTTGTTTCAATTGCGGCAGGGTCGAACGCGTGTCGGCCAGGCTGGCGCGCTGCGTGGCGAGATCGAGTTGATCGATCAGGCCGCCTTTGACTCGATACTCCGTGAGCTCCACCAGATCCGCGCTCGCGGCTGCGTCCGCGTTCGCAATCCGCAGTTGATCCTGAGCGCCGCGTAATTCCAGATAGCCGCGCACGACTTCGCTCACCAGAGAGAGTTGAGCGTCTCGCAGATCCTGCTCGCTCGATCGCACGTTCGCGTCGGACGCTTCTATCGTGCGGCGAACCCGGCCCCACAGATCCAGCTCCCAACCGACGTCGAAACCGACCTGATACACGCTGAACGGATCGGAGAGCAGCGAGACGATTTGTTTGGTATCTCCCGGCGGGGCGATCAGGCTGATCAGGCGTGTGGCGGTGCCGACTTCGCTCTGCCGTTCGCGCTGATAGGAGCCTTTGGCGTTCACGTTCGGCCACAGCGAGCCCGCGTCCGCCTTGCGCAAGACTCGGCTCTGCGCAACTCGTAGCATGGCGAGCTGCATGTCGGCGTTGTTCGCGAGCGCGCGCTCGACCAGCTCGTCGAGTAGCGGATCGTGGAATTGTTTCCACCACGTCTGCTCGAGCGTTTCGGTCGTGGCCGCCGTATCGTGCCAGTGCTCAGGCAAAGCGGGGGTGGGCGCTTTGAAATCGGGGCCGACGGCGCATGCGCTGAGCAACGCCGAAGTTAGGAGGAGGCTGATCTGGGTTCGCATGGCACACCTACACGAGCCGGTGTCGGAACAACCACGCCGCGGTCGGCAGAGTCACCAATGCGATGATCACCAGCGGCCACATGTCGTGGTAGAGATAAGCGAAGCTCGCGCCTTCGAGATAGACACGCCGCACCAGGTCGATGGCATAGCGCAGCGGATTGACATAGGTGAGGTACTGCATGGCCGGGGGCATGTTGCTGATCGCCGAGGTCAGTCCCGACAACAGCATCATCGGCATCAGCAGAACGAACGTGTACAACATGGCCTGTTGCATGGTCTTCGAGAAGGCCGAGAGCGCGAGGCCGATGCCGACCGCGGCAGTCGTGAACAGCAGCAGCCCGGAATAGAGGGTGAACAGCGAGCCTTGAAAGGGAATGCCGAACCAGAAGCGCGCTACCAGGAAGATGATCGAAGATTGCGTCAGTCCGATGAGAATGGGCGGCACGGCCTTGCCGATCATGATCTCCGTCGGGCGCAGCGGCGTCACCAGCAACTGATCGAACGTGCCTTGTTCCCGCTCACGCGCGACGGACAGCGCCGAGAGCATGAGCACCTGAAGCATGCTGAGCGCGCCGACCAGGCTCGGAATCATCGCCCAGCGCGTCTCCATGTTCGGGTTGTACCAGGCGCGGGTTTGGATCGTGAGCGCCGGCGTCGGACCGCCGCGCAGTTCGTTCCATTGTGTGTTGAAACGATCGACGGCAGCGGCCACGTACGAGGCCGCGACGTTGCCGGTGTTGGTGTTGCGTCCGTCGGCAATCACCTGCAGGACGCCGCCACGTCCGGACAGGATGTCGCGCTCGAAATTGGCGGGCACCTGAATGACCAGAATCGCGCGCTTCTTGCCGATGGTCTCGCCGATCTGCGACGCATTGGTCAGATTCGCCACTCGCTTGAAGACGCCCGAGCCGTCGATCGTCGCCATGAGCCGAGTCGACGCGTTGCTTCGGTCCGTGTCGAGCAGCGCATACGGCACTTCATTCAAATCGAACGTGGCCGCATACCCGAACAGCAGCGATTGCATGATCACGGGCACCACCAACACCAGCCGGCTGCGCGGATCTTTCAGAATCGCGATCAGCTCCTTGCGGATCAGGATGGCGATGCGGTGGAGCGTCGCGTTCATACGAGTTGCTTCCGCGTGTTGATCCGAATGAGGACGAACAGCAGGATCGCCGCGACCAGCAGTACGGCCACGTCCTTGATGAGCAGGCCGGGCACATTGCCGGCGAGAAAGAGCGTTTGTAACGCTTCGACGTAGTACGTCGGCGGCAGCACCGTACTGATGGCGCGCACGATGACGGGAACGCTACGCAGATCGAAAATGAAGCCCGACAGCATCAATGCTGGCAGAAAGCTGGTGATCAGCGCGATCTGCGAGGCGAGAAACTGGTTCTTGGTGGCGGCGGAGATCAGCAGGCCCAGGCTCAGCGACACCAGCAGGTAGAGCATCGAGATCAATACGATCAACAGCAGCGAGCCGCGGATCGGGACGAAGAACAGAAATTTCCCGGCCAGCAGGCACATCGTGAGACCCGCCAGGCCGACGCCGAAATAGGGGATGAGCTTGGAGGCGATGAGCTCGAAGGTATTGATGGGCGTGACGAATAGCGATTCCAGCGTGCCGCGCTCCCACTCACGCGCCATCACCAACGACGTGAGCAGCGCGCCGTTCAAAGTCATGATGAGGACGATGAGCCCTGGAACCAGGAAGTAAGTGCTGGTATTCGCCTCGTTGAACCACAACCGTGTTTGCAGTTGCACGGCGGGCGTGGGCATAGCACTGCCTGCGCCGGCGGCTGCGCGTTTGACGCTCCACTGTCCGATCGCGCCTTGAGCGAAGCTTTCCAGCACCCGCGCGCGGTTCGCATCCACGCCGTTGACGAGGACTTGAATGGTTGCGTCGCCGGCCGCCAGTTGCCGCGAGAAATCGCTCTGCAGGTACACGATCGCCTCGATCTTGCCCGAGCGCATCAGGCGTTGGGCATCGCGCATCGAGTGCAGTTCGGTGACGGTGAAGTAGGGCGACAGATAGAACCCCGCGACGACATCTCGTGCGGTGGGCGAACTGTCCTGCGAGACGATGCCGACCGAGGCGTTTCTCACATCGAAGGACAAGCCGTAGCCGAAAATCAGAATCAGCACGACCGGCAGGAACAGGCCGACCATGAGATTGCTCTTGTCCCGAACCAGCTGGCGCGTTTCCTTCACCGTCAGCGCACGCAATCGGCGCCAGGAGAGTCGGTGCGTATGAGTGGCTTGGTCACTCACGCGGCATGCTCCTGACGCTGCGCTCGTTCGCGCGCGTGTTCGACGATGCCGATGAACGCCTCTTCCATGGATCGGGCGGGTCGGTCGGCTTCGCCGGCCTGTTTGCGCACCTCCTCGGGCGTGCCGATGGCCAACATCGTGCCCGCGTCCTGGATCATGATCCGGTCGCAGTACTCGGCTTCTTCCATGAAGTGCGTCGTGACCACGATCGTGGTGCCGTGATCGGCGAGCGAGCCGATTCGCCGCCAGAATTCGCGTCTGGCCAGCGGGTCCGCGCCGCTCGTCGGCTCGTCGAGAAACACGATGGCGGGCTCGTGCAATAGCGCTGCCGCCATTGCCAAACGGCGTTGAAACCCGCCGGGCAGCGAGCCGGCAGTGGAGGTCGCGCGCTCCTTGAGCTCGAAATTCTCCATCGCCCATTCGATGCGCTCTTCGGCTCGGGAATTGCGCAAGCCGTAGGCGCCGGCGAAGAATTGCAGATTCTCGAGCACGCTGATGTCGCCATAGAGCGAGAACTTCTGCGCCACGTAGCCGATGTTCTGTCGAGCCTCGGCGCGTGCCCGTCGGAGGTCCGCGCCAGCGACTCGTAAAGTTCCAGAGGTGGCGGGCAGCAGGCCACACAACATTCGGAAGGTGGTCGTCTTGCCGGCGCCGTTCGGGCCGAGCAGCCCGAACACTTCGCCCCGCTGCACCTCGAAGCTGGTGCGGTTCACCGCGGTGAAGTCGCCGAACGTGCGGACCAGGTTGTGCACTTCGATGACGACGTCGTGAGCCTCCGTCGTTCTCTGAGTGAGATCGAGTGCGGCTTTCGCAGCGGGCCGCACGTGGCTCTCCTGCCTCAGCAACATCATCAGGCTGTCTTCGAGATTCGGCGTCGTCGCTTCGATCGTTGCATGATCGAGCGCCAATGGTTCACGTTCACGCAGCACCACGCGTACCTGGCCGCCTTGAGGAACGGCATCGATCACGTCGGGGCGATCGATGAGCTCCGCTTGCAACTTCCGCGCGGGTTCTTGCCGCTGTGAGGAAACAAAGAATGAATGGCCGTTCGCGCGCGACCGCAACTCGTTCGGTGGGCCACTCGCGAGCACCTTGCCTTCATGTAGCACTACCACGTGCGCGCAACGTTCGGCCTCGTCCATGTAGGAGGTGCTGACGAGCACGGACAAGCCTTCGTTATCGACGAGCCCGCTCACGATGTCCCAGAGCTCGCGTCGAGATAACGGGTCGACGCCGACGGTCGGCTCGTCGAGCAGCAGCAGTTCCGGCGAGCGCACCAGCGTGCAGGCCAAGCCGAGCTTTTGTTTCATGCCGCCGGAGAGCTTGCCGGCCAGCCGATCGAGAAACGGCGCGAGTGCCGTCATTTCCATCAGTCGCGGATAACGTTCGGCCCGCTGTTCGTGAGTGACCCCGTGCAGGTCCGCATATAAGTCCAGATTCTCCTGCACGCTCAGGTCCTCGTAGAGACCGAAGCGCTGGGGCATGTAACTGATGCGATCTTGAATGGCCTGCGGCTGCTTGGCCGCGTCGAGACCGAGCACGGTGAGCGTGCCTTCGTCGGGCTTCATGAGTCCCGCCGCGAGGCGTAGCAACGTCGTTTTGCCTGCGCCATCGGGGCCGACGAGCGCCGTCAACGCGCCGTGTCGCGCCCCGAAGGAAACATGATCGAGCGCGGTGATCGGATCGTTCTTCGGTCGAGCGAAACGCTTGGTGAGCGCCTCGCCCCGAACGATGAGGTCGCCAGCGCCCGCGTTCATTTTGCAGTCTCGGGTGTGATCGTCACGGTCGCCGGCATGCCGAGCCGCAACTTGTCTTGCGGATCGTCGACGAACACGCGGATTTCATAGACCAGGCTGGTGCGCAGTTCCTCGGTCTGCACGGTCTTCGGAGTGAATTCCGCGGTGGAGGAGATGAACCCGACCTTGCCTGAGAGCGGGTGGTTCGGGGCGCTGTCCATGGTCACACGCGCCGGCGCGCCCAGCGCGACGCGGCTCAATTGCACTTCGGAGAGATAGGCTCGAATCCACTTAGGCGTCGTGATCGCCACGGCGAACACCGGACGTTGCGGGGTCGCCAGCTCGCCGGGCTCCATGAGCCGATTGCGAATCACTCCATCGGTGGGCGCCACCAACTCCGCATCGGCGAGCTGACGTTTGAGTAATGCCAGTTCGGCCTCGGCTGCATCGAGTTGCGCTTTCGCCTGAGCGATTTCTTCAGCGCGCGGACCCGCGAGCGTCAGATCCAGCGCCTTACGCGAACTTTCGGCTTGTGCTTCGGCCGTTCGCGCCGCTGCAACGGCAGCTTCGAGATCTTGCGGGCTGATGGCGCGGCCCTTCGATTCATCGTTGATGCTTCGTAGTCGTTGCAGTTGGCTCGCCGCGTTCACTGCTTCAGCTTGCGCAGCCGCCAGCGCCGCGCGGGCCTGCGCCTTTTCTTCGGGACGCGCGCCATTCTGAAGCTTGCGCAGAACCTCACGTTGTGCGGCGACCTGCGCTTCCGCCTGCGCTACACGCGGGAGGAGCCGACCTGTTTCCAGTCGCGCCAGCACCTGGCCCGCCTTCACAGTCATGCCTTCGTCGACCAGCACTTCGGCGATGCGCTCGCTGTCGTTGAAGGGGAGCTCGACCTGACGCAAATCGACGTTTCCTTGCAGGACGATCTGCGAGCTTTCGTGATCACGACGCAACAACCAGTAGCCCAGCACAGCGAACGCCAGCAGTGCGAGCACGACGAGCGGGAGGATTTTTTTCGGCACGGGGACCGTCCGAGGTCTTCAGTTGCAATCTGCCCGCAGTCTATTCAAAATCAAATTTGAATTTCAACTTTATTTGTTTGCACCGAGCCAATGGCCCGCCCGCGCAAGACCGACCAGCCCTCCGCGAAACGACGGCAGGCAATGAAGCCTCCCGTGGCGCGCGCGGCCGTGCGCGAGAATGGAGCACAGACGAGGCAACAATTGCTCGAGGTCGCGGGCCGCGTTTTTGCCGAGCATGGCTACGAGCGCGCCACCAGCAAGGAGATCTGCGAGCGGGCGAATGCCAATATCGCGGCCGTCAATTACCACTTTGGCGGCAAGGATGGTTTGTATGCATCCGTGCTGGAGGAAGCGCATGCTCGCCTGATCAGCATAGACATCGTCGCAGAGATCACTCAGAGCAGCGCGAGCGGGGCGGATAAGCTGCGGCTGTTGCTCCGAAGGATCGTTGGAGAAGTTGCCCGGCGCGACGCTGGTGCCTGGGAGCTGCGTGTGCTGAGCCGCGAGCTCATGGCGCCGACGCCGCTCATGGACGGCATGATGAAGAACCAAGTCATGCCGAAAGCGAAGATGGTGACCGGAATGATCGGCGATATCCTGGGTGTGCCGCCCACGCACCCCGCGGTAAGTCGCTCGACGGTGAGCATCGTCGGCCCATGCATTTTCCTGCTGGTCGCGAATCCCGATTGGCAAAAGAAGATATTTCCTACGCTGCTTACCGACACCGACGCGCTCGTGGATCACATGGTCACCTTCGCGCTCGCCGGCCTTCAGTCGATCGCGGCCAGCTTACGTCCTACGACGCGTTCGGCCCGCTCATAGGCGTGCCCTGATTGCACCTCGCTCCTCATGCGCATACCGTGCGCATGATGCTGGAGACACCCCCAAATGCGGCCTGCCTACAACGTTAAAGCGCCGAAACGGCCCGTGAACCTGTCGCTGAATGAGGACTTGATCGGCAAGGTTCGGGAACTGACCAACAACCTGTCCGAGGTGGTCGAGACCTTGCTTGCCGATTTCGTAGCGAAGGAAAAGGTTCGACGCGACGCTCATGCCAAGGCGCTCAAGGATGCGGTCGATACCTGGAACGCCTTTGGCGAAAAGCATGGCTCCTTTGCCGACGAGCATTGGACTTTATAACTTTATAAATGGCGCAGTTCGACGTTCATCGGAATCTGGGAGCGAATCGGGACGCGATTTCTTACGTGGTCGTGGTGCAATCGGCGATCTTCGATGGGTACAAGCGTCGCGTCGTCGTGCCGCTGGTCAAGAAATCGGACCTCGACAAGATATCGCTGCCGCGCTTCAACCCGACGTTTACCATCGAAGGAACCCTCGTGGTTTTGCATCCGCTGGAACTGGTCTCGGTCGCGACGGACAACCTGGGGAAAGGTGGTGCACTCCCTTGCAGAGGAAGGTCAGCAGATCATCGATGCTCTCGATGAGTTGATCACGCGTGCCCATGGCTGACCGCTAGAAACTTGCGGCTGGAAACTCACTTCTTCACCAACTCCTTCAAGCCGCCGGCGATCAGCGTGGAGATGTCCGCAAGCACGCTTGGCAGCACCAGAATGCCCGGCGGCGCGGCGAGGTATCGGGCGGTCCAGAGTGGGCCGAACTTGGCCTTGTAGCTTCGGAGTCCCTCGAAGTTATAGAAGTGCTCGCCGTGACGGAACACGAAGCTGCCGATACGATTCCAGGCCGGCGCGAACGGGCGCGGGTCCAGTCCGGCCAGGGGCGCCATGCCCAGATTGAACCATCGATAGCTCTGCGCCCGCCCCCAGAGCATCAGTTCGACGAATAAAAAATCCATCACGCCGCGAGGCGCGCCGGGGCCGAATCGCATCAGATCGACCGACAGTTCTTCGCGGCTGCGAGTGGTCCATAAATTGGCGAAGGCTACCGGGCTGCCGCCGCGCCGGACCAATGCGATCGGAAACTGCCGAATGTAGGCTTCATCGAAGGTGCCGATGGAAAAGCCCTTCTCGCCAGTGCTTTTTGCTTTCAGCCAGTCATCGGAAATTCTGCGCAGCTCCGGCAGCAATGGAGGTACCGATTCAACTGCTAGAACCTCGAACGTTGCGTCGTCGCGTGCGGCGTGCGAATGAGACTGCCGAATGTCACGACGCGCTCTGCCTTTGAGGCTGAACTCCGACAGCTGCACGCGCGCTTCTTCGCCGATTTTCACCGGCGTCAGGCCGCAATCGACATAGAGGGGCAGTTGATCGGCGCCGGTCTGATAAAAAACGGTCCAGCCGCCGTATCCGTCGGCGAGCTCGGTGAAACGCCACACCAGCTCTTCGTAGCGCGCCGGCTCGCCAACCGGGTCGCCGAGCGCCACCCAACTGCGGCGCGCGACTTGATACATGATGAATGCATCGTCATTCGGTGCGAACAACAGACGTTTATCGCCACAGAGCGCCGCGTTGGCCAGTGTCCCGTCGGATCGATCGATGATGGCTCGTGCACGTTCCAACTCACCAGCGCTGGGCGTGACGGGTGCCGGACGCGCCGGGCGCAGCAGATTCAACGTAAGGAACGTTGCCGCGACCAGCACTGTGATCAACGTTGTCCTCAGCGCGCGAGGCGCATCCGCCGAGAACGCAAATGTCCACCACAGCTCATTCGTATATTGAACGTGTCGATGAGCGAAATAACTGACCCAGGCGACCGCGCCGAGCACGCCTGCGATACCGACGATCCACATCGGCGAGAAGCGTTCTTCCATGATCGAGGCGGGACGATGGAATTCACCGCGACCGAGCCAAAGTACCGCCAGCACGATGGCGAGAATGGCCGCTTCCTCATAATCCAGTCCTTTCAACAGCGACACGACGATGCCCGCGATCAACAACGCCACCGCCAGTCGATATCCCTCCCGAACGCGCCGGTAAAGCGCGCGTGCGAGCACCAGCAGGCCCAGGCCGCTGATGCTGCCGATCAGATGTGACATTTCCAGAACCGGCAAGGGCAGCAGATGTCGCAAGACTGCCAGGCGCGAGGCGATGGCCGGGGTCGCTCCGGAGATCAGCAGCACGACGCCGGCGAGCAGCACCAGTGTTCCGGCAACCTGCGGCGAGACACGTGAGACGTATGCGGTCAGAAGCGAGCTGACCCGGCCGACACGGTGTCGATGTCCATACAGTTCCAGCGCCGCAAACAGCGTCCCGGCCGCGATCAGCGGCGCTAAGTAGTAGAACGCTCGATAGGCTACCAACGCACCGACCAACTGACTTCGCGGTACGTCGGGCAATGCCAGCAACACGATCGACTCGAACACACCCAGGCCACCCGGCATGTGACTGACGAGTCCCGCTGCGACGGCCAGAGCGAATACACCGATAAAGGCGGGCAGCCCGATGTGCGCATCGGATGGCAGCACCGCCCACAACACCGCGCAGTCGAGTGACAGCTCGAGAGTGCCGAGCACTACTTGCAGCGGGGCGATCACGGCGCCCGGCGGCCGCAGCGACCAGCCGCGAAATACAACGCCACGCTTGGCCAGGCCGCCCCACGCGACGTACGCGGCGATCGCCGCGAGCAAGGGCAATCCCAGAATCCAAATCCATGGGCCGAACAACTGAAAGATCGCGACGTTCCGGTCATGCGCGAATAGCAATGACAGTCCGGTGAGAGTGCCGAGCCCGAGCGCGGTCGTGAGGCTGCAAAATCCCTGCAACGTCACCACCTCGGTGCCGGTGAGACCTTGAGGTGTGTACAGACGCAAGCGCATCGCAGTGCCGGTCAATGCGCTTGCGCCGGCATTGCTTGCGATTGCATAAGAGATGAAGGAACTGAGCGCCACGCGCGGATAAGGCAACCGCTTCCCTATGTAGTGCAGGCCGGTGAAGTCGAACAGACTCAGCACGGCGTAACTCGCGATGGTGCACAGACCGGCGACGATCAGATCCGAGGCCGGGATCTCGCGCATGTACGCGAACATCTTGCGCAGATGAAAGTGCTCGATCTCCCGATGCACCACCAGAATCACCACGCAGAGCAGGATCACGCTCAGTACTGGCGCGACCCAGGAATGCCAGGTTGCTGGCAGGCGGGCGGTGATTGCGCTCATGAATGGCCGCACTGTGATCCTCTCCGGAAGATGCGCCGCGGCGTTGCCAGCGACGGGTTCGGCCGGCATCCGCTTACAGAATAGCCCGTTGGCGATGCACGATGTTCCGATTGCAAGCGAGCGCCGTGGCGTCCAACGTGACGGGCGTCGATGCGAACACGAGCACGAGGTATACGGCCATGATTGTGAAATGGGTCTTGGCGCTGGCGGTGCTTGGTTTCTCGGCGGCGTTTGCCGGAGAAAAGACCGACGCGACCATGGACAAAATGGTGGCGGTCACGCCCGGCGAGTTCGATCTGACCGGCCATGAAGTGAAGACCATTCACAACAGCCAGACCGCCAAGGACTACAAGGTGTGCGTCAAGACGGGTGGCGAGACCGCTTCCATGAAGCTGCGTTACGACGACCAGGAAGCCACCTTGCAACCCGGCGAATGCACGGAAGTCACCGCCAGGCGGATCAATGCGACCGCGGCGGAGGCGATGACCGGCAGCCAGCACATCATGGGCACTTTCCACGAGGTCAAGAAATGACTACCAGGAACTCCGCTTCACGAGATGAACTGACTCGTCGCCGACAGGCGTCGCTCGTCACGCCGACCGATCTGCAAGCGCGAGCGACTCGGGATATCGCCGCGGCGATGAACGCCGTGCTGGCCGATGTGTTCGCGTTGTATCTGAAGACCAAGAACTTCCATTGGCACGTGAGCGGCCCGCATTTCCGCGACTACCACCTGCTGTTCGAAGAGCAGGCGACCCAGATCTTCGAGATGACCGATCCGATCGCCGAGCGCATCCGGAAGATCGGCGGTGCGACGCTGCGTTCCATCGGAAACATCGCCAGCTTGCAGCGAGTGCAGGACAACGATGCCGATTTCGTCGATGCCGCTGACATGCTCGCGGAGCTGCGCGAGGACAACAAAGCGCTGGTCAGCCGGTTACGAGAAGTCCACGAGCTCTGTGCCGATCATCGCGATTTCGCCACCACCAGCCTGATCGAAGGCTGGATCGACGAAGCCGAACGACGGACCTGGATGCTGTTTGAAACCGGCCGTCGTGGCGAGCGCAGCGGTCATTGAATGTGGCGAATGGCGTCGACGACGCTCGCGACGGCGTCGACGTTGCGAGTATCGACCTCGATGATCGGGTAACGCCCGGTGTTGAGCGGCTCGGCGTGACGCAGCTGGGCCTGGACTACTGACTGATCGGCTTCGGATGCATCGTCAGCACGCTCGGCTCGTGTGGCTACGCGCTTCAGCAGTGTCGCGGGATCGGCCTGGCACGAAATGAACGCACAGGTCACATTCATGCGATCGGCAAGCGACGTGAACAGATCGCGGTCGGCGCCGTCGAGGAAGGAGGCGTCGACGATCACGTTGAAGTGCGCTCGCAGGCAGCTCTCTGCGCATTGGATGAGTCTTGCGTACACGCGGTGGCTCATTTCCGGCGTGTAGTTGCCTTGTTTGAAGCCTGCTGTGGTCGATGACGCGCCGAGCAATCGCTTTCTTTCCAAGTCCGATCGGACACGCAGCGCGCGCAACGGCGCGACCATCTGTTCGCTCAACCAGGATTTGCCGGAGCCAGACATGCCATGCATCAGCAGGAGCAGGGGCCGAGGCCGCTTGGTGAATTCGAGGGCCGTGCGTACTCGTCGGAGCATTCGCTTCGTGTACTGCTCGACGAGACGAGGCGATTGTTCGGCCGCTATCGCGTCTACCTTGGCTCGTACGAGCGCACGGTACACAGCATAGAACGGTAGGAGCAGAACTCCTTCGTAGTCGCCGGTGATCTCCAGATAGCGGTTCAACAGCACAGCCGCCAGATCCTCGCGGCCGTGGCTGTGCAAATCCATGATCAGAAACGCGATGTCGTTCATGACGTCGATCCATCGCAGCCAGGGATCGAAGTCGATGCAGTCGAACGGTATCAGCCGGCCTTCGGATCTGACGATATTCGCGGCATGCAGATCGCCGTGGCAATCCTTGATCCGATGCGCGTTGGCGCGTGCTTCGAACGCTGTCTCGTTCGTGTTCATCGCGGCGCGCGTCCAATTCCATAACTGCCGCAGTTCGGGGACGTCTTGCCGGCGTTCGGTGTACTCCAGCAGTTGTTCCAAATTGCCGAGCACCGTGTCGTGCATGCGCCGGGTCGCTTCTGGCGCCTGCGAATCGACGACTTCTTCCGTCTTCATGTGGAAGTCGGCGAGGGTTTCCCCCAGCTGAAGCATTTCTGTCGGGGAGACGGCGTCGCGTTCGAGTAACGCCGGCAGTTCTGCGTCCCGGGAAAACTGTTTCAAACGGACCGCGTACTCGATCGCTGGGCCCGCGCCGTCGACGCGCGCTCGGCCGGATTCACGCGTGATCGGAACGACCGCGAGATACAGCTCCGGTGCCAGACGCCGATTCAGTCGCAGCTCCTCATTGCAATAGTGCCGACGGCGCTCGAGGGTGGAGGTGTCGATGAAGTCGAGCTTCACCGGCTTCTTGATCTTGTACGCGAACGAGCCGGTCAGGATGATCCAGGAAATATGAGTTTCCACCAGGCGCAGGTCGTAGACCTCATGTCCGAACGCTGCTGGAACCAGCAGCTCGTCTATGCGCAATGGAGGGTCGGCTTCGCTCATGATCTTCTCGCGGTCTTGCGGGCGTCCGAGCTTAGTCCATTGTTGCGGTGGGTTCGAAGGTCGAGCTGTTCAAGGAATCAGTACTGCCGCTCCGCTGAGCGCGCCCTTGCGCAGGCGCTCCAATGCCTCGTTGGCTCGGTTCAGAGGCAGTGTTTCTATGCTGGGCCGAATGCCGATCTCACCGGCCAGCGCCAGAAACTCCATGCCGTCGCGACGTGTCAGGTTGGCCACTGTACGAATGGAGCGCTCGCCCCAGAGCAACGAGTAGGGCAGCGAGGGAATGTCGCTCATATGTATGCCGCCGCAGATCACGCTGCCACCCTTGCACACAGCGCGTAACGCTAGTGGCACCAACTCGCCGACCGGTGCGAAGATGATTGCGGCATCGAGGAGCACCGGCGGTAGATCCTCACTGGCGCCGGCCCAGCGTGCCCCGAGCTGCATCGCGAACTTCTGCGCAGTGACGTCGCCGGCGCGTGTAAAAGCGTAGACTTCTTGGCCTTTGTAGGTCGCGACCTGTGCAATCAAATGCGCGGCCGCGCCGAAGCCATAGATTCCCAAGCGCTTCGCGTTCTCAGCCATACGCCACGACCGGTAGCCGATCAGCCCCGCGCACAGCAGTGGGGCCGCATGAGCATCATCGATGCCGGCGGGCAGTTCGAAACAGTAGCGAGCATCGGCGACGACATGCTCGGCGTATCCACCATCGAGCTGATATCCAGTGAACGCGGCGCTGTCGCAGAGGTTTTCGCGACCGCTCAAACAATACTCGCAGCGGCCGCACGTATAGCCGAGCCAGGGCACGCCCAATCGGGTGCCTGGCCTGTAGTGCGTTCCTTCACCGGACGTCAGTACCGTGCCGA